>CAZNIS010000031.1:0-67058 GCA_964573105.1 uncultured Granulosicoccaceae bacterium | reverse complement strand
TCCCACGGGCAGTGATCTTCCCATACGGTATTGGGATTGGTCTTTTCGTAAATACCAATCAGGCCGGCCTTTTGCTCCATACGGATATAACCGGACACCTGTTTATCATCGCGTATGACCGGCAACTCTCGCTCGAGTTGTGAAAACTCATCGACGGCTTCAGTGACGAAATAATGGTGCGTCATCGAAGTCATGGGCAACAATATGCCGCTAGATTCAGCCAGCTGTCTCGCATAGGTACCACCGGCGTTGACGACATGCTCGCAGCTAATATCACCCTGCTCGGTCGATACCTGCCACTCGCCACTGGTCAACTGTGTAACTGCGGTTGCGCGGCAGCGACGAATGATCGTGGCACCCAGCGCTCGGGCACCGGCAGCCAGCGCTTGCGTAACACCGGATGGATCGACGTGGCCGTCGTCAGGCGTATGCAACGCCCCCTGTACACCATCGACGTTATAGAACGGGTGCAATTCACGCACGCGCTCGGGCGAGACCAGTTCGATGTTAAAACCAAGTGCAGTCGCGACACTGAGTGTATGGCGCAGCCAGTCCATTTCATCGTCGGTGTAGGCGAGTCGGAAGGAACCGCAACCGTGCCAGGTAACCGACTGCCCGGTCTCGGCCTCCAGCGCACCAGCGTACAGACCGATGTTGTAGTCCACACATTTGCCGAGGCCAAAGCTCGATGTGGAGTGCGTGATCTGGCCGGCAGCATGCCAGGTAGAACCAGAGGTCAGCTCGGCTTTTTCCAGCAGCACGATATCGCGCCAGCCCTCGTGCGCCAGGTGATAAGCCAGACCGCAGCCCATCACACCACCGCCGATAATCACTACCCGAGCCGTTGTCGGCACCGGTTTGCCAGCCATGGGCCACTCTCCCGTGTTGTGACTTTGCCAAGTCGTTGCAGGATATAGTACATTTGTTTGATATCCTACGACATATTGGACGAATGTACCAAATTCATGACTGAGACTGCTGCCGTTCTCGACAACCTGGCCGACCAACTGGAACATTTGAGCCCCGAAATGCGCAAGGCGGCCGCGTGGGTGCTGGAGCATCCGCTGGATATCAGCGTCAGCTCGATCCGCGAGGTCGCGCAGGCGGCACAGGTGAAACCAAACACGCTGGTGCGCCTCGCACGCAGTTGCGGATTTGACGGCTACGACGACTTTCGCGAACCGTTTCGCGAGCAGGTGCGGCGTGGCCCGGCCAATTTTCAGGATCGCGCGCGCTGGCTGCAATCGTTGTCACACAGCGGCAAACTCGGCGGGGTGTACGCGTCGATGGTATCGGGCGCGATTGAGAACATTGAAAACACCTTCGCATCGACGGACGCGCTGACCCTTCAGGCCGCAGCCGATGCCATCATTCAAGCGCGTCGCACCTGGGTACTGGGCGTCGGGCTGAACTACTCACTGGCGCGAAATTTCAGTTATCTGGCGGGCATGGCGCTCGACAATGTGCAGGCCATTCCGGCCAACGGCAATCTGGCGATTGATGACGTGGCGCGCGCGCTGCCTGGCGATATTCTGCTCGCCATGACGTTCAAGCCCTATCGCAGCGAAGTGGTTGACGCAGTCGAGATCGCGCGCCGGCAAGGAGTCACCATTATCGGGATTTCAGACAGCCCGGCCTCACCAGTCGTGGCCGGCAGCGAACACGGCTTTGTTGTGCATACCGAAACACCGCAGTTTTTTACCTCGATCGTGGCCGCCAGTGCATTGCTTGAATCGTTGATCGCCTTTGTTATCGCCGACGCGGATCAGACGGTGATCGACAACATTCAGCGCTTTCACGAGCGCCGCCACCAACTGGGTATCTATCGCGAAGATCAGGAGACATCCGCATGACCGATTCGATACAACCTCCGCTTTCACTGGCCGGCCACTATTACACAGCGCCGGAAATATTTGAAGCTGAGAACGCCGGTCTGCTTGCGCGCACCTGGCAGTTTGCCGGTCATGTGTCGCAATTGCAGAATGGCGGTGACTACTTCACGTTTGACATTGCTGGCGAATCGCTCTTTTGCATTCGCGGTGCCGATGAGCAGATACGCTGCTTCTATAATGTTTGTCAGCACCGCGCGCACCAGTTGCTCGACGGCCAGGGCAACACCCGGCTGATCGTCTGCCCGTATCACGCATGGAACTATAAACTCAGTGGCGAATTGCGCTCTGGCCCGAATATCAAAAGCGTACCCGGCCTGGACATTAGCAACATCTGCCTAAGCCAGGTCAAGGTGGAGGAATTACACGGCTTTGTATTCGTCAATCTGGATTCCCAGGCAAAACCGATCGACCAATGGTTCCCGGGCGTTCGCGAAGAACTCGCGCAATTTGTGCCGCAGATTGCACAGTTAAAGCCGCTGGAATGGGTGGAAGTGCCCGAGGCCTGCAACTGGAAAGTGTCGGTCGAAAACTATTCTGAGTGTTATCACTGCAAACTGAACCACCGCACCTTTGCCACTGGTGTGGTCAAACCCGAAAC
Source organism: uncultured Granulosicoccaceae bacterium (assembly GCA_964573105.1). Taxonomy (GTDB): domain Bacteria; phylum Pseudomonadota; class Gammaproteobacteria; order Granulosicoccales; family Granulosicoccaceae; genus CAKZSB01. Next base: position 64,568 of record CAZNIS010000031.1, on the reverse strand, counting down.
CTATGACATTCAGCCGCAGGGCTATTGCCTGCGGCACACAACGGAATGCCAGAATCTGGACAAAATGACCTACCCGATCGATCTGAGCGCGAATGCCTTCGCCGGTCAATATTCATCCTGGTACCTTTGGCCGCTGTTTTCGTTTCAGGTTTATCCCGGCAACGTACTCAACACTTACCATTGGCGCACAGTCGCCGCCGGGCAGGTTGTGCTGTGGCGCGGCTGGTATACTGTCGACGGTGAGGAGTCGGCAACCATTCGCGCATTGGCCGAACAGGATCTGCAAACCACTGTCGCCGAAGACATCGGCCTCGTCGAATCTGTGCAGCGAGGGCTTGGCAGCCGTGGCTACGTACCTGGCCCGCTGGTTGTCGATCCCGCTGCCGGTGTTGATTCCGAGCACTCGATTGCAACACTGCAAAACTGGATGCGTCAAACGGACGGGCGCTTCAACCTGTAGCCACACCGCTATAGCCCGGCGCATGGTCGCAAGCGGCACAGCGGGCTGACGTCCGCTTCAAGTACAGCTTTGCCAGAAAGCGATGCAAGCAGCGGTTAGATAAATTCGGTGGCGACGGTCACCCGCCCGGATAGTATCGATATGCTCACCACGGTTGCTATTGCCCTGTTTAGTTGCGCGAACCTGTGTTACTGCGCGGCTTATATTGTTAGAGATATTTTCTGGCTGCGCGTTTTATCCGTCATCGCCGGTGCGATGACCTTCCCCTACTTCATCTTTCAGCAAGAGGTGCTGCTATCAGCACTGTTCTGGCAGGCGGCATTCGTGCTGATCAATCTGGTCAACATTGCACATCTGATCTACTCGCGTCGCACGGTGCCAATGACCGAGCAACAGCAGCATCTGAAGAACATGGTGTTTCGCAACCTGACACCGCGAGAGACAGTAGAGATATTGAACCTCGCCACCTGGCACGACAGCGACACCAACGACAGTATGATCCGACAGGGCGAGTCACCGAATCGGCTCTACCTGCTCTACGCCGGCACTGTCAGCATCAACACCGCAGACCAGCATCTGGCGCATCGTGGCCCCGGTTGTTTTCTCGGTGAGCTCAACTTTCTAACCGGCAGTCCAAACATGGCAGATGTAGTCTTTACCAGCCCCGGCCAGTACATCTGCTGGGACGCAGGCAGGCTCGGCAAATTTCTGCAGAAACGCGAAAGCCTGAAAGTGGCCTTTGAATCGCTGCTGGCAGTACAGGTGGCGCACAAGCTGGCCAACCGCTCGCCTACTCACCAGGATTCGTCGTAGCGATTTTGGCAACCTGTCGGTTATATCCTGGGCCGCCCTGATCGGGTTCGTCCAGACCGGGTCCATCCAGACCGGGTCCATCCAGACCGGCTCGAATTACCCCTGGCCCGGGTGTAGACTCGGGCGTCGCTCACGACTTGCGATTCTTTCGTGTGCGCACCCGACAACCTCACGCCGTTGCGGCAAAGACAGGAAGGCAACCATGACAGACAACAACCACTTTGAAAAAGGGCTGGCCGCTCGCAAGGCCACGCTGGGCGCAGAATACGTCGAGAAAAATCTCGCCGCCGCCGATGACTTTACCCGGCCTTTCCAGGAGGCGATGACGGCCTGGTGCTGGGGGTTCGGTTGGGGCGATGACGCTATTGATGCGAAAACGCGTTCGATGATGAATCTTGCGATGATCGGGGCGCTGGGCAAAATGAACGAATGGGAAATCCATTGTCGTGGCGCCATCACCAATGGGGTCACAGTCGAGGAAATACGCGCCATTATTCACGTGGTGGGCATCTACTGTGGCGTACCACAATCGCTGGAATGCTTCAGAGTCGCCCGCAAGGTGCTTGAAGAACAAGGCCTGCTGTAAGCTCGACGCAACCATCGACCACCGGACATCAGTATGACCAGAACGACCGTCTCACTCGATGAGATCGAATCAACAACGCACCAGGCGCTGACTCGGCACGGTGCGGCCGAATGGATTAGCGCTGCAGTGGCATCTGCTGTCCGGGAGGCCGAGGCGACCGGTAATATCATCTGCGGCTTGTATTATCTGGAGAGTTACTGCCTGCAATTGCAGAGTGGTCGCGTCTGTGGCACCGCTGAACCGGTGGTGACGCTGCCGCGCTCAGCCAGTGTCAAAGTCGACGCCGGAACCGGGTTCGCCCAGGCTGCGTTTGAACGCGGCCTGCCCGAGGCACTATCAGTGGCCAAAGAAGCCGGCACTTGTGCGCTCGCGATCTGCCATGCACATACCTGTACCTCATTGGGCTACTTTACCGCACAGATTGCGCGCGCCGGCATGATCGGCATCGGTTTTACCAATGCCTCGGCTGTGGTCTCACCTCCAGGCGGCAATCAGGCGGTGCTGGGTACCAACCCGATTGCCATGTCGGTACCGGCAGAGCACGGCGGCATCGGCTTTCAGTTTGATCAATCCACCAGCGCCATCGCGCTCGGCAAGATCACCATGGCAGCAGCCGCCGGAGAAAAAATCCCGCTGGGCTGGGCCGTCGATAAAAAAGGCGAGCCAACCACAGACCCGAAAGCGGCGCTGGCAGGCTCTCTGGTTTCCACGGGCGGCTACAAGGGTTACGGCTTTGGACTGATGGCGGAGGTGCTGGCTGCGGCGGTGACCGGCAGTGTCAATTCGCTGGACGTCAAAGCGATCAAGTCACCCGACGGACCGCCCCATAACCTGGGGCAATTCTATTTTCTGCTCGACCCTTCGACCTTCTCGGGTGACGTTTTCTGGCAGCGGATTGCGCGGTTGAGTGAAGCGGTGGATCAGCAGGACAATGCACGCCTGCCGGGCTCAAAGCGCGAAATGCCCGATGAGGTATCGATCGAGGAATCCGTCTGGCAACAGACTCGCCTACTCGCCGGTCTGTCAGATTGAGCGCCTGGCGTTATTAACAACCGTTTTTGACAACAGGCACCCGCAACAGCGGGTGCCCGCTACAACTTCTTGACTTCGAATCCGTCACTGGTATCCACCACCTGATAGCCGCGTTCGGCCAGTGCATCGCGCGCTTGATCAGCCGCCGCCCAGTCCTTATCGCGCCGCGCATCGTGTCGGGATTGTGCCAACTGCATGATGTCATCCGGAATCGCTTCGGCCTGCGGCGGCTGCCACTGGTTTAGTTCCAGCCCCAGCACCGTATCAAACAGTTCCACTGTGGCTCTTTTATCGGCTGCAGAGAGGGTATCGTCCTTGACGATCTCCCAGACCAGTGCAATCGCGCGCGCGGTATTGAGATCATCGTTGACATACTCCCGAAAGCGCGCCGCCAGGGAGTCGACCACCTGCCCGCCGGATGGCCAGCGATGAAAGGCGTCGCGAAGACGGTTCAGGGCAGTGGACGCGCTATCGAGCCCCTCCCAACTGAAGGCGATGTCGCTGCGGTAGTGTGCCAGCAGACAAAGAAAACGATAGGCGAGCGGATCATAGCCTTTCTCGATCAGCGTCGCTGTGCGCAGAAACTCACCGGACGACTTTGACATCTTGTGTTTGTCGGTCTGGAGAAAGTAACCGTGCATCCAGTAGTTCGACAGATTGGTGCCATAGCAGGCGCGCGACTGGGCGATCTCGTTGCTGTGGTGAACTGGTATGTGATCCTTGCCGCCGCAGTGGATATCAAACAACGGTCCCAGATACTTGGCCGCCATCGCCGAGCACTCGATATGCCAGCCGGGAAACCCCTTGCCCCAGGGACTGTCCCATTCCATTTGCCGCTGTTCATCAGCCGGGCTGAATTTCCATAGTGCGAAATCGGTCGGGTTGCGTTTCTCGCCCTTGTCAACTCTGGCGCCCTCCTGCAAGCCCTCGATATCCAGACGGGCAAGATGGCCATATTCTGCGTCCTGGCTGGTGTCGAAATAGACGCCGTCACTACAGGTGTAGCACATGCCTTTTTCATCAATCTGCCGTATCGCCTCGATTTGCTCGGCGATGTGATCGGTAGCTTTGCACAGGACTGACGGTGTCTTGATATTCAGCAGTTGCAGATCTTCAAGGAAGGCAGCGGTGTAGATCTCTGCGATCTCCCAGGCACTCTTGCCTGTGCGTGCAGCACCTGCAGCCATTTTGTCTTCACCGTCGTCGCCGTCTGACACCAGGTGGCCGACGTCAGTGATGTTGACCACATGCCTGACATCATAGCCGTTGTACTCAAGCACGCGACGCAGGATGTCTTCGAAAATGTAGGTGCGCAGGTTGCCGATGTGGGCATAGTTGTAAACCGTGGGTCCACAACAGTAGAGCCCCACCTCACCGGCTTTGATTGGTACGAATTCCCGCGTCTGCCGGGTGTAGGTATCGAAGAGGTTCAGGTTCATCGGCTCAGGCTGAAAAGTGCTGCGTTGCCCGCCTGCGAATCACAGGCGAGTTGGCGGGCGGCCATTATACGCCATCGATTTCAGATGACAGGGCAAATCGCTGGTTGCGGCATAGTCCATGCCACCAGACTGACCGCCACTACAGGACGACGGATCCTTCGATCAGAATGTGCGAGTGACCACCGATCAGCACCCGTCCTTCGACTGTCGGGTCGGGGGTCACGTACACGCGTCCACATCGGCCAATGCAACTGCCCTGTGCAATCACCAGTGATCGATCCAGTGTCCCTCTGGATAACATCCAGTGCGCCAGCGCCGAATTCAGCGATCCGGTTATCGGGTCCTCACTCATACCGCTTGATGGCGCCAGCATGCGAACTTCATAGTCGCACTCGGCCCCTGGCGGATGCGGGCCGATCAAGCCGATTGCCTTGTAGTCGGGCCACCTGACCCGCGATGAATCAACCCGAAGCACATCGTCGGCACTGGCAAGTTCGAATACCTGCCACTGCGGACCATTGTCGAGCGCGGCCGCGGCGACAATGCGCGATGGATCCAGTTGCAGGCGCTCGGTCAAATCAGTCTCGCGCTGTGACGACAGCACCTCTATACGAGTGGGTGGCGCGACAAAAGCTGGCGCTTCTGCGCTGTGATCGATCTCGACGATGCCCACGCCACACTCCTGCCTGACCAGCCCTTCGCGCCGGGCGACTCCACCACCCTGCAGCCATGCTGCACAACTGCCAAGGGTGGGGTGACCCGCAAACAGCATCTCTCTGGTCGGGGTAAAAATTCTGAGCTTGTAGTCAGCGGACGGGTCATCCGGCGGCAGTATGAAGGTGGTCTCCGCCAGATTGGTCCAGGCTGCGAACGTCTGCATTTGATCGTCGTCGAGGCCCTCGGCATCGATCACCACAGCCAATGCGTTGCCGCGAGTGGGCTGCGATGTAAAAACATCGACCTGGGCAAAGCGTCGGCGAGATGGCATGGCAAGCTCCGGTATCCAGGCTCCATTCTATCGCTGCGGCTGCCGTTTCGTCAGTGAGTGTCAGGCACTTTCGCCAGTTATCGCTGGCGTGCGGCCAGCGTTACATATACTTCGCGGCCCGTGTCCTCACCGATGTAGTCGGCAGCGGCCTCGATCAGCGCCGGCATGGCTAGCCGCATATCGGATCGATTGCTTTCGATGCGCGCGCGCGTGACCCACAGCGGGCTGCGTTTTTCTACAGCGGTTTTGTCAAACGCCTCAAGGGTGAGAAAAATCCGATAGTACGACCGCACGCGCACATTATCTCCCACCTGCCGATCAAACAAGTCAAAACGATCGGAGAATAACCGGCTTCGCCACTGACGGCATCGCCCGCGCGGATCGCGATGAACACAGTGCCGGTCATTTAAAGACGCGCGCCTATGCAGCCCCGGCACTGTGACCAGACGCTGCTGTGGAGACGACCCGTAGTTGACTTCGATCTCCACATTGGCCAGCTCCGCGGACTCCGCTCGGCGCATGCCGCTACCTTTCAGCGCATTGTGGATATGTTCTGCATATTCACGAAAGTGCAGATCGGATTCGTCAACGCCAGCGACGACGGGCACCAGTACATAACGAGGATCGTCGGCTACCGCGGTTGCGCTGATCGCATCGACCGCCACAGTGACCTTTGGCGACACAGTGCAGGCAGCGCTCAGCATAAGCAGCGCTGCCGCCGCAATACATCTGATCAGCCGGTGTAACCCTTGAGCACCTGTGACCTCCATACCGAGCATTCCTGATGACTATCCAAACACCCTATGGTTGCATCTGGAGGCTTGTCATTCAACGGCTGAATGCAGACTTTCACTTTGTTTTTCACTCGCGTACAGCACATTCGCGGTGGCGCAAGGCAACTACCCGGTTTTTCGCAACGCAGTCACATTCGAAGGCAACTCGTCGGGAACATCGAAGAAGTCAATCAGGTAAATAAGATTGTCTGCTTCCTGCGTCGTCGATTGACTCGCCACGGCAGCCTGCTCAACCAGTGCCGCATTCTGTTGCGTCGAATCATCGAGTTCAATGATAGCTCGATGGACGGTCTGCGTGGTTTTGGACTGCTGCTGACTAGCCGAATTCATCTGCGAGACAATATCAGTCACCTTCTCGACTCGACCGACGATACTCTCCAGCGTGCTCTCGGATTGCTGCACCAGTTCCACTCCATTTTCCACTTGTTGCACACTGCGCTTGATCAGGTCCTCGATCTCTTTGGCAGCACTGGCGCTACGGCTTGCAAGATTGCGCACCTCACTGGCGACCACGGCAAAGCCACGCCCCTGCTCACCGGCACGAGCCGCCTCGACTGAGGCATTCAGCGCAAGCAGATTGGTCTGGAAGGCGATGTCATCGATGACCCCGGTGATATCTGCAATCTTTTTGCTCGATTGATGAATTTCATGCATCGCCGTCATCGCCTGCCCCACGATCTTGCCACCCTTCTCGGCTTCATCCTGGGCGGCGGCAGCGAACTCGTTGGCCTGATTCGAGTGTTTGGTACTGTCGTCGACGATGGCGGTAATCTGCCGCATGCTACTGGTGATTTCATCCAGACTGGTGGCGGATTGCTCGGTGCGCTTGCTTAAATTGAGGTTGCCCGCTGCAATCTCGCGTGCAGCCGTATCGACCGTACCGGCAACCGTGCGAATACTTTTTACCACGCCAATCAGGCGGTCGATGGTGTCGTTTACTGCAGTGCCGATTTCTCTGAAAGTGCCCTCGTATTTGCCAGTCATCGGTTGCGTTAGATCGCCCTGGGCCAGCGCATTTAATACCGCAACCGATTCAGACATGCCGCGCTCGTTTTCAATCGCGCGTGTCTTGTTGGCAGTGACATCGCCCTGAATGGAAACAAAATGTGCAACCTGGCCCGACTCATCCAGCACGGGATTGATCGCCATCGACACCCAGTAGGGTTCGCCGGTTTTGGTGTAATTCAAAATCTCATCATAGAATGGTTGCCGTAACTCAATTTTTTGTCTGATCTGATCTCGCGTTTGCTGGCTCGTCTGCTTCCCCTGTAACAGCTGCCCCGGGTTTTTGCCCAGACACTCTTCGGCAGTGTAGCCGGTCAGTCGCGTGAAGCCATCGTTGACATACTCGATTCGCTCCTGGGCATCAGTAATTACAACCAGATTATCTGTCTCCGCGGCGACCAGTGATAACATCGCGATCTCTCGACGCCGGGATACCTCCTCGCTGATGTCAACCGTGTAAATAATCACCCGCCGGGTCATGCCGTCCGCGCCCAGAATCGGATTCACCGTAGCCTGAACCCAGCAAGGCTCTGTACCGGTACCCTTCAGTGCAATCTCCATGGAAAACGGTTGGCCACTTTTTGCTTTCAACCATTTCTGACGCCAGGCATCGACCGATGAGTCAATGAAACTCTGAAATGCCTTGCCCACCAACGCTTCAGAATTCTGCCCAAGCAAGGCGCAGAACTGATCGTTGGTAAACTCCATGCGTCCATCGAGATCAAGATACAGTGCACCCTGCGTACGATTGATCGCGTTCAGGTTATCTCCTATACGTGCGATCGAATCAAAGATACCGCCGATTTCACTGTCAGGACGAAATTCAGGCAATGCTTCAACGACACCATTACCAAGTGATTGCAGGGAGGACTTTACATCCCGAAGCGGCCTGGATACGGTTCGAATAACCCACACCGAGACAATCGACGAAAGCAGCAGCGATAATACGGATACCAACATGACGATGTTCATCGCGTCCGCCTCGTGCTCTGCAGCGGTATTCAGTGATCGAGCTGTGAAGCTTGCAAACTCCTCCAGCACCTCGATCACCTTCTTGTCAAGCTTCTCCTCGATTTGCACCAACGTGCCGATACTGCGAGATGCCTGTTCTGTGTTGCCAGAGTCCACCAGCGCCAGCGTCTCGCGCGCCAAAGTGCCAAACTTCTTATGGTCGACCGCTATGCTTTCAATCGAGGTCAGCACTGAGCGAAACTCCTCGACGACCTCAGGCTTGTGATCGATCAACAAGAATCCGTTGATCATATCGACCGTTTCTGCCAACAGAGATTCGACCATCTCATCGTAGTGATTGAATCGCTCTACCGATTTGCGCAAATTTTCGGCGGCACTATCGCGATCCCCGGACAGACCGCTGTATCGTAGCGCACGTTCCAGATAGACAGCCTGTTCCAGCTGTTTGTTGCTGAGCGCGGTGATCTTTTGCGTCAGCGGTATGTCCTCATGCGCGACCTGAAACAATTCGCCACGGATGAGTGCCAAAAAAAGCAGACAGACCGCAGAAATCGTCACCGCAACCAACAGATTGACCGCGAACAGCAGCATGACTTTTTTGGCTATCGACATGCGCGCCAGAATACCGACGAGTAACGACTGACCCACGATACATTCTCCTTTCCCTGGGTACTGATCCGTGGCCCGCTATCTATCTACAACGGGCTGTGTCCTTTTCAGACTAACGTCACCGAGTTTAAGTCCTTTAACCTGCTACCAGCTGCAGGTTGACGCGGTGTTCCACCACGTTCGTGAGTATTCCCGATGCAATGATGGGCACACTGCCAACAGATCGAAGGGGAAGGCAGATCAGACCAAAAGAATCCCGCAACCCCGCCGCACATACTGATTAGCGATAACACGCTCGATTTCGGAAGGACACCGACGACCAATTGGCGCGCCACCACGCGGAGAATCTTATGGACAAGAACGTTAGTACTCGAACCACCATGAACAAAGCGTTGCGGGTCAATCTTGACGATCGCAAATACGGTACCATTGCAGAGATTGGCGCTGGCCAGGAAGTCGCCCGTCAATTCTTCCTCGCTGGCGCTGCGGCTGGCACCATCGCAAAAACCATCTCCGCCTATGACATGCAGTTCTCCGACGCCATATACGGTGTTCAGGAGGGGCGGCGTTACGTCAGTAAAGCTCGCGTCGAGGCGATGCTTGAAAAAGAGTTCAGCCTGGTGGTCGCGCGCGTCAGTGAATCGCGCCCATCAACCTCGCGTTTTTTCTCTTATGCTGCCACCGTGTCAGCCAAGAGCTTCAATCGAAAAAACGAATGTCATGCCTGGTGTGGCATCAGAATACAGATGTATCCCGGTGCAGAGCCCTCTGACATTATCATTCATGTCAGAATGCTGGACAGCACCGCCGAGGCACAACAGGATGCACTGGGTGTCATCGGCGTCAATCTGATCTACGGGGCCTTCTATTTCTTCGAAGACCCGAAACAACTGGTGCACTCGCTGACTGACAATATCGCCAAAGGCCGGATTGAGATCGACTCTGTGATGTTCCGTGGCCCCTACTTCGAAGACATCGACGATCGTACCATTAACCTGCATTTAATCCGCAGCAAGAAGACGCACGCGATCATGTTCAGACCCGATGGCTCAGTCGCTGTGCCATCAGAAATGTTGTACAAAAAGAACGTGTTGACAATACGCGGGTCCTTTAAACCCGTCACCAAACTCAACGTCGACATGATCGAACAGGGTTACAAGGGATTCAGCAAGCTGCCTTCTGTGGAAGAAAGTAACACCATTGTACTGACCGAAATTTCTCTTAACGATCCGCTCGGCCACGACCTTCAGGTGCCCGAGGAGGACCTCGCCATTCGGATCAAACTATTGAATTCACTCGGCTACAGTGTGATGGTTTCTGACTACACGAGATATTTTTCTTTGCGCGCCTATTTTCGGCAATACACCACCGGCCAGATCGGTATAGTTTTAGGTATGGTCAACATGCGAGACATCTTCAACGAGGATCGCTACAGCGGTGTTGAAGGCGGCATTCTGGAGGGATTCGGCAAGCTTTTCCCCGACAACACGAGATTGTTCGTCTATCCGGAATTGCGTCCTTCCGGCGAGCTCAGCGATCTTTCCACACTGGAGGTGGACGATCGCCTGAAGCACCTTTATCGCCACCTGCTGGACAATCGCTTCATTGTAGGTATAGAAACAAGTGACGCGGGATTGCTGAAAATCTACTCGCGACAAGTGCTGGAACAGATCCCGAGCAACGAGGGCAACTGGCAGGAGTGCCTGCCCTCGGACATCGCCTCTGCGATTTCGGACGAGCAATTATTCGGTTTTCGCAGGGCGGCGTAGCGGCCGGCTTGCAGCAGTAAGCCGGTTTATTCGTAGACAGTCAAAATATCGTCGAGTGGCTTTTTCATTTTCGCCACTTGCGGCACTTTGGCATCCGCTGAGGGATGACCCACCGCGATCAGCATGGTGGGTTTTTCCGATGCCGGTCTGGCCAGCAAGGTGTTGAGAAATTTCATCGGATTCGGCGTATGGGTCAATGCGACCAGGCCGGCATGATGGAGTGCCGCCAGCAGAAATCCGGTGGCAATGCCGACACTTTCTGGTACATAGTAATTCTTGAACCGCGTGCCATCATCGTATTGCCCCCAGCGCTGGGCAAATACCACGATGATCCAGGGCGCAATTTCCAAATGCGGTTTTTGCTCGTTAGTGCCGATAGGCTCCAGGGCCCGAAGCCATTCATCGCCGGCACCGCCCTGATAAAATCGGCGCTCCTCTTCTTCGGCGGCCAGACGAATTTTGTGCTTGCGTGCAGGATCGGATATAGCAACGAAGTGCCACGGCTGATGGTTGGCGCCGGATGGTGCCGTTCCCGCAGCTCGCACGCAGTTTTCGATCACCTCGCGCTCTACCGGGCGGTCTGAAAAATCCCTTACCGAATGCCTGCGCTTCATTTTGTCATGGAAGCCTGCGGAGGCGTCCAGCATTTGTTGTGCAGACAAATCGACTCGGTCAGGCAAATCCAGTGCGGTGTATTCCGGGTTGTCGCGACTAAACATGGTTGGCAAGGCCCTGCTGGGTGAATGCTCGATTGGAGACGACGGGCTGACGCTGCGATCTCGCCAGAAAAAGAGAAACTGTCCATCCGGATCTGGTGCCCGATCGACTATGGCCCGGAAATTTATAATAAAACAATACAACGTCCACACAAAGCGTAAAGTCAGCCACTTGACATCATTGAACTGTTGACAATTTCCGGTACCAGTCGCGCCAGATCTTCATAATTGGTCGATTGAATGCAACGGAATAATTTCCGTTTTAACTGCAACCTGCACCAAAAAGACGATTCCAACGTTGACTCAGTACGCTATAACAATTGACACGGAAGAGGAATGGGACTGGTCGGCTGGCTGGCCGGTGGAGCGGCACTCGCTCGACAATATTCAGGCGGTTCCGGCGTTCCGCGAACTATGCGCACGACACGGCGCGCGATCTACCTGGTTCACAAACTGGTCGGTGATGGAAAACCCCGTCACCCGTGACACTCTGCTCAGCATTAGTGAAGAGCCCGATGTGGAACTGGGCATGCACATTCATCCATGGCTGACACCACCCTGCGAACCAGACGTGCCCTATGGGGCTCGCGAGTCTTACCTGGCCAATCTGGACGGCGCACTCATTCAGGCCAAGCTAGAGACGAACTGGGGTGTGTTCGAGTCCAATGGTTGCCAGCCCGTGTCCTTTAGGGGCGGGCGATACTCTTCCGGACCCGACGTTCAGCGCTTCCTGCAGCAAAAAGGGTTTATCGCCGATGCATCAGTGGTGCCCTACACCGCGTGGGACGACGACGGTGCGCCGGACTACCGACATCGAGACATCCAACCGAATCGCCTCGCGCCGATCACGCCCACCGGGCCGGCGCTGTGGGAACTCCCCGTCACACTCGGGTTCACTCGGCGCAACTTCGAGCTGTGGGCTAAAATGTTGAACTCGTTCGAAAATTCAGCCCTGCGCCACTTACGGTTGATTGGCATTCTGCAGCGCACAGGCATTGTCAAACGCATCTGGCTGAACTTCGAAGACACTCCCGCCACCGATATGCTGCAGCTCATCGACGTGCTCGAAGCTTTCCAGGTCCCATGTATTTGCCTAACCGTTCACAGTTCATCCCTATACACCGGAGGCAACCCCTACTCGCGGACTAAAGATGCAGTCGAACGAATCTGGAAGACCGCCGATACAGTCATGGAACACCTGTCCGGCAGACCCGGATTCGAACCAGCAACCATCTGCGAAATAGCTCAGAAACTGGAGAGCAAGCATGAAAGTCATCGGGATTAGCCCACTCGACAAAGACTCGACCGTCTCCTTCATGGAAGACGGCGTTATCGTCTTTGCCTGCGGTGAGGAGCGATTATCTCGTGTGAAATTGCAGGATGGATTCCCGTATCGCGCAATGAAAATGGGGTTTGAGCGTACCGGATGGAAACCGGAGGAGATCGACTCAGTCGCCTATGCGTTCTATGACGGCGACGAGGAAACCCGGCTGATGAACGAGGCGGCCGCCGAGGACGAGCGATATCACGACCCGCAGTGCACCAGCAGCTCTCTGGCAAAATACAAGGCACTGAACGCCGGCGACTACCAGCCAGACCTGAGTGTTGCCATCCCCGGGCTCGACAGCGCCAACGATGAGTTCATGCCGTCGAAGGGACTGCTGAAATCCCAGCTGTACAAAATGGCTGCCGCCAACCCGTCGTGGGACTGGCGTCTGCACAAGCGATTTTTCAACCAGTGGCTGAAGACGGCCAGTGCAGATCACCAACTGCGTACCAGCCAGTTGCGAGAAGGGCTGGAGCAGTATGGCCTGCAGGACAAACTGGTGCGTTTCAACCATCACGATACGCATGCCGCCAATTCTTTCTTTGCAAGCGGCTATAACGAGGCACTGCTGGTCACTCTGGATGGCTATGGCTCGGGCAATTGCGGTGGTGTCTACATCGGCAATCGCGACGGACTCGAATGCCTGCAGAAATTCTCCTTCCCCAATTCACTGGGTCAGTTCTACGAAATGGTCACCAGTGCGCTGGGTTTTAAGCCGGGCCGCCACGAGGGCAAGATCGTCGGGCTGGCCGCCTACGGCAATCCGGATATCCTGGGCCCCGTGTTGCGCGATCGCTTTGTGATCGAAAACGGCGACATCAAAATTCGCGCCAGCATGAACTACTTCTTCGCCCGCGATCTGACTCGGCGATTCGCCAAACGCGATATCGCAGCGGCTTATCAAACCGTGCTTGAACAGGTGACTAAAGAGGTGTGCGAGTATTGGGTTGGCAAGACCGGACAGCGCAATGTGGCCGTCTCCGGCGGCGTCAACGCCAACGTCAAACTGAATCAGAGAATCCATGAAATCGACGGCGTCGACAGCGTCTTTGCCTATCCGAACATGGGTGACGGCGGCTGTGGCAGTGGCGCTGCAATGCTGGTATTCAAACCCGATGACTTCAGCAAACCGATTGACAACGTCTATCTGGGGCCAGACTACAGCGACGATGAAATCGAAGCGGCATTGCGCAAGGAGAATCTGCCGATTGAGCGCCCCGATTCAATCGAGGACAGCGTCGGCGACTTGCTGACCAAAAACCATATTGTGGCCCGCTTCAACGGCCGAATGGAATATGGCCCGCGCGCACTGGGCAATCGCTCGGTGTTGTATCCGGCCCAGGATGCAAAAGTCAACCTGTGGCTTAACCACCAGCTCGGTCGCACCGAATTCATGCCGTTCGCACCAGCGGTGCTGGCCAGCGAAGCAGACAAACTGTTCCACAACACAAAAGGCTGCGAGAAGACGTCTGAATTCATGACAATCACTTTTGATTGCACAGAATTCATGGCAGAAAAATGTCCGGCCGCTGTGCACGTCGACTGCACCGCACGCCCGCAGTTCGTCAGCGAAACGACCAACCCGGGGTTTCACAAGATACTGCAGGCCTACCACAGCCGCACCGGCATACCGTCGGTGATCAACACCAGCTTCAACATGCATGAGGAACCCATCGTCTGCTCACCTGACGACGCGGTTCGAGCGTTCCTGCTGGGTAATATCGACTATCTCGCCATCGGCGACTACCTGGTGCCCCACCCCAATCTGGAAAAACTGCTCGCCGAACGCGATCAGCCCTGATCTGCCGAGACCCGTTACTCACCCCGCGCGTTGAGCGCGGGGTGCGCGCCGCATTGCGCACCTGTTTGTTACGCGGGACCGGGCAGTCGCCCGAGCCTGGCGGCATCGTCTGACTATGCGCACGCCAGTCGAATCGTGTATAACCGCAGCTGACCCTGACTCACCTCCTACTGCGGCAGCCCAACACTATGCACATCGAGCCTTTTGGCGTTGAAATATGGATGAACGAATGGGAGACACGTTGCGAGTACAATCTCGCTGAAACTTGTGTGGAGAGCCTGACAATAGCAGAGCTGCTCGAAATCACCGGTCAGAACTCCAACGATCTGTCGCAATTGTTGCCAATGAAAATGACCTATGGGGCAATAGAGGGGTCAGAGCGACTGCGACAGGCAATTGCCGCACTCTACGCTTCACAGACGATGGAGAATATCGTCGTCACCCACGGCACCATCGGCGCCAACATGCTGGTACACAAAACCCTGGTATCAAGCGGCGATCGCGTCATCTCGGTCGTGCCGACCTACCAGCAGCACTACTCGATACCCGCGAGCATCGGGGCCAATGTTCACCATCTGCATCTACGTGAAGAAGATGGATTTCTTCCCAACCTCGATACCTTGCGCGAATTGGCCGTACCGGGTACGCGAATGATCGCCATCAACAACCCGAACAATCCCACCGGTGCACTGATGGATGAGACGATGCTGCGCGACATCGCCGCCATTGCCAAAGACGCAGACGCCTGGGTCCTGTGTGATGAAGTCTACCGAGGCACCGACCAGCAGGGCTCGGGGATGACTACATCGATTGCCGACATCTACGACAAGGGCATCAGCACCGCCAGTACCTCGAAAGCATTTTCACTGGCAGGCTTGCGCCTGGGCTGGATTGCAGCAGCACCCAGGCTGATTGAAATGGTCGCAGTGCACCGCGACTATGACACCATATCCGTGGGTATGATCGATGATCACTTCGCCACCATGGCTATTGAGAACTACCAAAAAGTCCTGCAGCGCAGTCATAAAATCACGCGCGGCAACCTGGAAATACTGGAACAGTGGGTTGACCAGCAACCGAAGATCAGCTGGGTCAAACCGCAATCTGGCACCACCGCGCTGTTAAAATACGACCTGCCAATGTCGTCGCGAGAATTCTGCATCGCTCTACTGCAAACGACCGGTGTGATGTTTACCCCAGGGTCAGTGCTGGAGATGGAGGGTTACGTGCGCATTGGTTATGCCAACAATCCTGAGACTCTCCGTTCAGGACTTGCGCGAGTCGCAGCATTTATGGAGCAGTACAGTTAACCTTCATCGTCTTCGTCAACCTGATGCACCTCGATAACATTGCCGTCCGGGTCGTAGAAGAACAACTGTCGCCAGCCCTTCACTGCGGTATTGCCCCAGTCTGAATAGGCGATGCCCTGTTCGTCCAGATGTTTCATGAACGCCTCGAT
The DNA here is from genome assembly GCA_964573105.1 of uncultured Granulosicoccaceae bacterium. Classification (GTDB taxonomy): domain Bacteria; phylum Pseudomonadota; class Gammaproteobacteria; order Granulosicoccales; family Granulosicoccaceae; genus CAKZSB01. Next base: position 48,798 of record CAZNIS010000031.1, on the reverse strand, counting down.
ATCATCGGTTCGATAGGCGATGTGACCGCGCACGACAGGATTGACGATCTGCCCGGTCTTGAATCCGGCCTGTACGTCCTTTTGCGCGAGATGAACCTGAATGGCACCGTCCGTCACGAATGCCACGTCGCCGGCGTAGCCCTTTTTCTTCTCCAGTGGAGGCAGCAGGTCTGCCGTTTCTGTCTCAAGGCCGATAACGTCGCGATAAAACTGATCCATCTCTGCGACGTTGGTGGTGGAGAAATTGATGTGGTGTAGCTTCAGATTCATGGTTGAGCGACTCTGCACGAGGGAAACAGGAGAACATGGCGACCGGAGAGCCGGTTGCCTGCTTGCGCATTGTAGTCAGCCCAATCCAGCGGCACAAACCGGTGCAACGTCAACTATGGCACGGGTCGTGAGCGTACGACTGATATCCGCCCGGACTTGCCACGATCTTGCTCAATCCGCAGAATAGCTGCTGGATCCGCCCCGGCAGGCGCTGGATATCCCGATCCGGGAGAAACACATCGTCCGCTGCCCCCATTTTCCAAAACAGTCAGCAATCACTCTATGACGGACAATCTGCGCGACGCGGCGCTCCAGTACCACCGCCACCCGAAGCCCGGCAAGCTGGAAATCAGCGCCACCACCAATATGCTCAACCAGCGAGACCTGTCGCTTGCATACTCCCCGGGTGTGGCGGCGGCGTGCGAGGAGATCGTTCGCGATCCGGCACAGGCCACTGAGCTGACGGCGCGTGGCAATCTGGTTGGTGTGGTCACCAACGGCACGGCCGTGCTCGGCCTTGGCTCGATCGGCCCGCTGGCTTCAAAGCCGGTCATGGAGGGAAAGGCGGTTTTGTTCAAGAAGTTTGCCGGTATCGATGTCTTCGATCTCGAACTTGACTCGCCCGATGTCGATAGCTTCGTCAACGCGGTGGCGGCACTGGAACCGACGTTCGGTGGCATCAACCTGGAAGATATAAAGGCGCCAGAGTGCTTTGAGATCGAGGAGCGACTGCGCGAGCAAATGAAAATACCGGTGTTTCACGATGATCAACACGGCACCGCTATCTGTGTGGCTGCGGCCATCAGCAATGGTCTGAAGCTTGCCGAAAAATCGTTGACGGACGTTAAACTGGTCTGCTCCGGCGCGGGCGCTGCGGCACTGGCCTGTCTGGATCTACTGGTGGATATGGGCTTGCAGAAGGAGAACGTCACGGTTGTCGATATTGTTGGCGTTGTCTACAACGGTCGCAACGATCAAATGGACAAGTACAAGGCGCGCTATGCTCGCGACACAGATGCGCGCGCGTTGGGTGACGTTATCGGTGGCGCCGATGTATTCCTGGGTTTGTCTGCTGCAGGTGTGCTCAAACCGGACAACGTTGCCAGCATGGCGCGTGACCCGCTGATTTTCGCGCTCGCCAATCCGGTACCGGAAATCATGCCCGAACTGGTCCAGGAGGTACGCGGTGATGCCATCGTTGCCACTGGCAGGACCGACTACCCTAATCAGGTCAACAATGTACTGTGCTTTCCCTTTCTTTTTCGCGGTGCACTGGATGTTGGCGCAACTTGTATAAACCAGGAAATGAAAATTGCCGCCGTCGAGGCGATCGCAGAGATCGCAACACGCGAAGCCTCGGATGTGGTGGCATCAGCTTATGGCAGCGCACCCTTTGGTTTTGGCCGCGACTACCTGATTCCCAAACCGTTTGATCCGCGCCTGATGACAACAGTGCCGCTGCGCGTGGCGCAGGCGGCGATGGACAGCGGCGTCGCGACGCGCCCGATCGCCGACATCAACCGCTATCGTGAGAAGCTGACCGAGTTTGTCTTTGCCTCAGGGCTCGTGATGAAGCCGGTATTTGAGAAAGCAAGCGCCGACCCGCAGCGCGTAGTATTCGCGGAAGGCGAATCACAACGGGTCATCAACGCGGTGCAAGTGCTGGTCGATGACAACATCTGCAAACCCATTCTGATCGGGCGCGAGTCTGTAATCAACGAGCAGATTCAACGCTATCAGCTGCGACTCAAGCCTGGAGTGGACTTCCAGATCGTCGACCCGATGAACAACGACAAAGAGGCCGAATACGCGCAGGCCTACCATGAAATTGCTGGTCGTCGGGGTGTGACACCTGCCTATGCCCGAGGCGTCGTACGGACACGTGGCACCGCGCTGGGCTGCCTGATGGTAAAAAATGGTGAGGCCGATGCGATCGTGTGTGGCACTCAGGGTGCCTATGTCCGCCACCTGCGTTATGTCAGAAGCGTGATCGGCGTGCAGGAACACCTAAGCGATTGCTCAGCCGTGATCATGATGATCCTGCAGAAAGGTACGTTTTTTCTCACTGACACCCACGTCACTGTCGATCCGACAGCCGAACACATTGCCGAAACCGCCACCCTGGCGGCCGGACTGGTCGAACGCTTTGGCATTGATCCGAAGGTCGCGCTGTTGTCGCATTCGAATTTCGGCAGTCGCGACAATGCCAGCAGTCAAAAGATGCGCGAGGCGCGCGACCTGTTGCATCAACATCACCCCGAACTGCCGGTGGAGGGCGAGATGCATCCAGACACGGCAGTACTGGATTCCGTGCGCAGCAGAATTTTCCCGAACGCCAAATATTCCGGACCGGCCAACCTGATGGTGATGCCGGATCTCGATGCTGCCAACATCGCCTATAACATGGTTAAGGTGTTTGGCGATGGCATACCAGTCGGCCCGATGCTGGTCGGCATGAAGCAGCCGGCACATATCGCCACCGAGGCCATCACGGTACGCGGCATTGTCAATATCAGTGCGGTCGCCGCGGCTGAGGCGATCGATTTCAAACGTCAGAAATTAGCACAGAGCAACCAGGCGGGATAAGTGCGACTCCAGTTGTTGCACTAACGTTGTATCTGTAGCAAAGGTAAAGACGCTATAGAAACCGGGCAAAGATCGCTTTCAGGTAGTCGGTCTCGGGAATCGCTGCGTGAATTGGATGATCTCTACCCTGCCCGCGCTGGGCAAACAATTGTACGCAGGCGTGCGCATCACGCCCTGCCTGCAACACGATGTTGCGCAGGTCCGTGGCGGGCAGATGATGCGAGCAAGAACAGGATACCAGCGTGCCGCCGGGCTTTAGCAATTGCACCGCCAGCGAATTGATGCTGCGGTACTTCTGGATACCTTTGCTGCGATCCTTCTTTCGTTTGATAAATGCCGGTGGATCGAGCACAACGATATCAAAGCGTTCGCCGCGTTCGCGCAGCGCGCGCAGCACAGTACCCACTTCACCTTTTTCTGCCTGCCAGCGATCTGCAAAGCCGTTCAGTTCGGCATTAGTTTTTGCACCATCGAGTGCGGGCTGGGAACTGTCGATGGCCATTACTTCTCGCGCGCCACCAGCCAGTGCATTCATCCCCCAGGCCCCAAGATAACAACAGGCGTCGAGCACACGGCTTTCACTGGCAAAACCTGAGAGCATGCGACGACTGTCGCGATGGTCATAGTACCAGCCGGTCTTCTGCCCCTCTTGCAGCGAGAGTTGATAACTCAGTCCATTTTCTACAACCTTGACAGGCTCTGCCACCGCCCCGAAGGCGACGCGATCATAGATTGGCAATTGCTCGAGCTCGCGCACTGCCATGGAGTTGCGCAACACAATCGCCGTCGGCTTCAAGATTGCCTGTAATTGTTCGAGAATCGTCGAAAGCAGCGCCTCCATACCAGCCGTGGCAATTTGCACGACCAGATGATCATCGAAGCGATCGACAACCAGACCGGGCAACCAGTCACCTTCCGCATTGACCAGTCGATAGTAAGGTTTTGAGAACTGCGCCTGGCGCAACTGCAGTGCGACGTTCAGGCGTTTGCCCAGCAGATCTGCATCCAGCGCCTCACCGCGTTCGTAGCTGTACACTCTGGCACAAATAAGCGAATGCGGATTGACGGCCGCCATGGCGAGGAATTTCCCGCGGCTGGACCAGAGAGGCAACTGGGTACCCGCCTCGTGCGCGGTCAGTGGCGTACGAGCGGTGTCGACCTCGTTGCTGAACACCCACAGGTGACCGGCCTCCAGCCGGCGCTCTTCATTCTTGCGTAGCACCAGGCCAGGTTTTTCAGTCAACGCGTGCTCTTGAGTATGGCTGGGGAATCGAAAAGTTGAACACCACCCGGTGTTGGCAAACATCGGCCAACGACCGTACCACCACGATCAGTGTTGCTCACCTGCGAGACTAACAGGGTAGCGACTTGCGACGACGCCCGATACCGTCGAGCGTCGCCAATCGGGCGCTAGCGACCGATCATTGCCTCGAGAATTTCATCTTCCAGTTCGCCGCGAATGGCCAGCACTTCACCCAGTCGCGACAAGTCGTCACGCAGTGCCTGCTGATCGTCGGTCGCACCATCGTAACCTTCGTACTTGTCGTTGAATTCGACCAGTGCGTCGGTGGTCTCACCGATTGAGGGATACACTTTATCAGCCACTTCCCGCACCGCACCACGGCGCTCTTTGCCTTCGATAATACGCTGATACAGGGTGAACTGACCGGTGGCAGTGTAGTCGACCATCTGGTTCAGAAAATCTTTCAACGCCAGCGGCGTGATGTCTGATTTGACGCCATCGGCGGCTTGTGCAGGGGTTGCTACACCACCGAGCACACAGTAGGCCTCGAAGGTTTTCTTGCGCTGTTCGACGACCGCATCGACAATTTCTCTGGGATCTCGTCTGCGCTCTTGAGTTTGGGCCGCTGTTGTCACGGTTGCTCCAGGTTCTGTTAAAGCTGATGAAAAAATATGGCCATACGCCGGGCAAACAACGTCCGGACTTCACATTCCCTGTCAAAGGGGCCGCGTTGTCGAACAATCGCTGACCTCTCCAGTGTAACTCGAAATTCTTCCACTACCGCAGGATGAACTTTTTTTAATCGGGATCGAACTCGATCACCATGGACGTTATGTCATCCGGATGTATCCATGTCTCGCTGACCACCTGCCCCTGCACCGAAATGCCCGCGCGATGGACAGAGTCCGGATCACCGCTGACCAGCGGATGCCAGTCTGCCAGCCCCCGCCCATTGCGAATTCGCACATAGGCGCAGGATTCAGGCAACCACTCGAAGGCGTCATGGTTGTCCGCATCCAGCGATATACACTCGGCCACTTTGTCGCGCCGGTTGCTGTAATCCCGGCATCGACAGGTTTGCGTGTCGAGTAACTGACAGGCCACCCGGGTGTAGACCACCGTGTCATCGTCTTCGCTGCGCAGTTTCTGCAAACAACAGCGACCACAGCCATCGCACAGGGATTCCCATTCCGCTGCGCTCATTTGCGACAGCGTTTTTTTCTCCCAGAATGGGGTCTCCGGTGAGTTAACTGTGATATCCCAGTATTCTTTCCACTTCATTGCGCGACCCCAGAATCACTGGCACGCGCTGGTGAAGTTCGGTTGGTGTGACTTCCATGATTCTCTGCCTTCCGGTGCTGGCCAAACCCTGGGCCTGCTCGACGATGAAGCTCATCGGATTGGCTTCGTATAACAGTCGAAGTTTGCCGTGTTGGCCCTTGGCCTGAAGCTTGGCATCCATTGGATACATGAACACGCCACCGCGACACAGCAGCCGATGCACATCGGCAACCATGGAAGCAATCCACCGCATGTTGTAATTTTTGCCCAGTGGGCCATCGGCCCCCTGCAGGCATTCGTCGATATAGCGCTGCACGGCTGGCTCCCAGTGGCGCGTGTTCGACTGATTGATCGAGTACTCATTAGTGTCGGCGGGTATTTCCATATTCGGGTGGGTGAGCAGAAAATCGCCGGTGCTGCGATCCAGCGTGAAGCCATTCACGCCTCGCCCTGTTGTCAGCACCATCATTGTCGACGTGCCATACAAGCAGTATCCAGCACACACCTGCCTGGTGCCTGGTTGCAGAAAATCCGCATTGCCGATTGTGTCTGTGCCTTCCGGCGCGACCATGATGGAGAAAATAGTCCCCACCGATACGTTGATATCGATGTTGGATGAGCCGTCCAGTGGATCGAAGGTGATCAGATACTTGCCACGCGGGTAGTGACCGGGCACCGGATAGCAATCGTCCATTTCCTCGGATGCCATACCGGCCAGATTGCCGCTCCACTCGGTGGACTCGATGAATATCTCATTCGACAGAATATCGAGTTTCTTCTGAGTCTCACCCTGAACGTTTTCGGAGCCCGCTGTACCCATCGCCTGTTCGGCCAGACCACCACAGCTGGTGAGGCTGCTGATTTTCTTGCAGGCGGTGACCACATCGGCCAGCAGTCCTGTGAATTCACCGGTCGCGTTCGGATATTGACGCTGTTCTTCGATGATGAACTTGAGCAAAGATGTACGCTGATCCATAAGTCTCGCAGGCCCGGGAAGAGAATTTCCGGCAATGACCCGAATCGTCGGTCACACCAGTCAATCAGTAAGTAAAGTTCACCTCGCGCCAAAAGCAAGGCACAAGTGACAATTAAATTTCGATCATGTCAAAGTCTTCCTTGGTTGCACCGCAATCGGGGCACATCCAGTTCAACGGGACATCCTCCCAACGGGTGCCTGGCTCAAGGCCGTCTTCTGGAGCGCCAGCTTCCTCATCGTAAATCCAGCCACAAACGATGCACATGAATTTCCGATATTCCACAATTGTTCTCTATGCCGTTGAATCTGGTACGCAGCCCACTGGCTACGCGAGCTGACAATTATCTCTAGTACTGAACGCCTGCGAGCATTAACGTCAGGCAATGTTATGCCATGCCGGTTGGCGCGGCACCCGGTCGCCAGTATCGTGCGCGCTGGCCGGGCCATTCGGTTGCCGGCTGATCGCAGCCGACTCGCTCATCGGAGACAAGACATCATGAATAGCGGTCAAGCAGCGCCAGTGGTTCGGATCGGCATGTGGTCGGGTCCGCGCAACATCTCTACTGCCATGATGCGAGCCTGGGAAAACCGCCCGGACACGCGGGTGACAGACGAGCCTTTTTACGCGCACTACCTGCAGGCGACGGGTATCGATCACCCGGGCCGTGACGCCATCATCGCATCGCAATCCACAGACTGGCAAACCGTGGCGGCCGAATGCGCCAGCGGTAGCGATGGCACGCAAACCATTCACTACCAAAAACACATGACTCAGCACTTGTTGCCCCATATGTCACTGGAGTGGATTAACAACCTCGTCAATGTATTTCTGATTCGCACGCCCGAGGCCGTGGTGTCATCCTACGCGCGTGCACGCCCCGATCTGACGCCGGCAGATCTGGGATTTGAGCAACAGCATCGTCTGTATCAACACCTGACTGAACAGCAAGCCGATGAGCCTTTGATTATTGCGGCCGACGATGTGCTGCGCGACCCGCACGCGACGCTTTCAGCGATCTGCAACACCGCTGGCGTGCCGTTTTCCAGCGCTATGCTGAGCTGGCCGGCGGGTGCGCGTGACTCTGATGGCGTGTGGGCACCCTACTGGTACGAGAATGTGCAGAAGTCGACCGGGTTCGGCCCCTATCGAGAGAAAGAGATCAATCTCACACCCGCGCAACAAAAGATTGCCGACGAGTGTCAGCCATTCTACGAGCAGCTGCACGCTGCACGCTTTAGATTGCCAGGCTAATTAAAGCATCAGGCGGACGCTGATGGCCTGGCTGCCGTGCGTTCAAACCAGGCGCTGAGATTTTTCATCGACGGGTCGATCGGCTGCCCCACTGCGGCACCAAATTTGAGAAAGGCGAACAAGTGAATATCGGCGATCGAGAAATCGCCACCGGCAATGGTCTCGCGATCGGCCATATCGGCGTCCAGCCAGCGCAGATTGTCTTGCGCGATGGCTTTTAGACCATCTGCGGCCTCCGGCAGCACGCGGAAACGATCCTTGAACATTTCGTAGCCTTCGCTGGCGCGAAATCCATTCGCCAGTGGCTCGCAGATCGATAGATCGACCCGCCTCAGCCACATGCGGGTTTGCGCACGCCGTTCAGCCGTGGTGCCAATCATCGACGGCTGCGGAAATTTCTCTTCCAGATACTCACAGATAACCGTGATTTCTGTCAGGTGGCTGCCATCGTCAAGTGCCAGGACCGGACACTGGCCACGCGAATTCACCGTGCTTAGATATGGCTCGCGACGGCTCTCACCACCGCGAATATCCACATCCTGAATATCGAGCTCAATGCCCTTTTCGGCCATAAACATTCTGACCATATGCGGATTGGGGCCAACTGAGTTATAGAGTTTCATCGGGTGTCCGTTACGAAGATGGGCTTGCTATCGGTTGACCGAATTTCAACAGATAGCCGTTGTTATCATAAAATCCGAATTCCCGCATACCGTAGTCAAAGCTCTCCGGTGGATAGCACACTTCAACCTGGTGCTGAACCTGGCTCCATTGTTTGTCGACATCGTCGGTATAGAGGTAGATCGAACCGGTAAACGCAGGCCCAGTCCAGGGTTGATGCGCATTCGGATGGGCAAACATGATATTCACCTTATCGCGCCAGACAGAGGCCCAGCCCAGTTCATCATCCAGTGATTCACATTCAAAATCGAGCACGCGGGTATAGAACTGAACCGTTGCCGCCAGGTCGTCGGTGCACAGCATCGGCGTCAGTGCCTTCAGCATCATAGCCCCTCTCGCGCTGACATCGGTCAATCTGCCTCAGCGGTGACTTCCAGATACGCTTCCATCGGCGGACACGTGCAAACGAGGTGCTTGTCGCCATGGACATTGTCGACCCGACCAACCGGCGACCAGTACTTGTTGCGATCAGCACTGATCGCTGCCGGAAAAGCTGCCTGCTCACGTGAGTAGGGATGTTGCCATTCATCGCTGATGACTGCCCGCGCCGTATGCGGGGCATTGCGCAGCGGGTTGTCATCGGCGGGCACGCGCTCGGCGGCAATCTCCTGAAACTCCCGATAGATCCCCGCCATCGCATCACAAAAGCGATCAAGCTCTCGCAGCGGCTCCGATTCGGTCGGTTCAATCATCAGTGTGCCGGCGACGGGAAACGACATAGTCGGCGCGTGAAAGCCATAATCGATCAGCCGTTTGGCAATGTCCTCAACGGTGACGCCTGCGTCGTCCTTCAGTGTTCTGGTATCGAGAATACACTCATGCGCAACATGCCCCTGCTCGCCTTTGTAGAGGATGCGATAGTCGTCCGCGAGGCGACTGGCCAGATAGTTGGCACTGAGAATGGCATGCTCTGTTGCTGCGCGCAGCCCGTCAGGCCCCATCATACGAATATACATCCAGGTGATCGTCAGGATCAGTGCACTGCCCCAGGGCGCCGCGCTAACCACACCGTGCTCGGCACCGGTTTGTCGGTGGCCGGGTAGAAAAGGGGCCAGATGCTCGCCGACACCGATCGGACCGACTCCGGGCCCACCGCCACCGTGTGGAATACAGAACGTCTTGTGCAGATTCAAATGCGAGACGTCGCCACCGAACTTTCCCGGTTGCGCGAGGCCGACCATCGCATTGAGGTTGGCGCCATCGATATAGACCTGCCCGCCCGCGTCGTGGACCATCTCGCACACACGCTGCACAGCCACTTCAAACACGCCGTGCGTCGACGGGTAGGTAATCATTATTGCTGCGAGCCGATCTTCGCAGGCGGCGATCTTGTCAGCCAGGTCTGTCAAATCAATGTTGCCGTTATCATCGCAAGCTACAACCACCACCTGCATACCGCACATTTGTGCGCTGGCCGGGTTGGTGCCGTGTGCCGATTGCGGAATCAGGCAAATGTCGCGCTGCCCCTCGCCGCGGCTCTGGTGATAGCGCGCAATCGCCAGCAACCCGGCATACTCACCCTGACTTCCGGCATTGGGTTGCAGCGAGACTGCATCGTAGCCGGTACAGGCACACAGCCACGACTCGACATCTTTAATCAACTCGGCATAGCCGCGCGTTTGCTCTGCCGGTGCAAACGGGTGGATATCGGCAAACTCGGGCCAGGTGACGGCGGCCATCTCGGCTGCCGCGTTTAATTTCATGGTGCAGGAACCCAGTGGAATCATCGCCGTGTTGAGCGCGATATCGCGATCCGACAGCGCCTGCATATAGCGCATCATTTCGGTTTCGCTGTGGTACTGATTAAACGCCGCCTGCGACAAAAACAACGTGGTTCGTTGCAGGCTCGCCGGATATGCCGGGCACGGCTGATCAGACAACTCATCCGTAACGCCAAATACCGCCAGCAGTGTTTTCAGATGCGCGTGATCACAGGTTTCATCGAGCGACAGCGAAACGGTATCGGCATCGATCAAACGCAGATTGAACCCGGCATCGATTGCCGCCGCAAGGGTGGCCTGCGCCTCACCTGGAACCTGGACCACCAGCGTATCGAAATATTCACCCGCTATCGTGCGCACGCCGCCGGCCTGCAATGCCTGTGACAACTGTGACGTCATTGATCGCACGCGCTGTGCAATCGCACGCAACCCGGCCGGGCCATGATAGCTGGCGTAGAACGTCGCGATCATGGCCAGTAGCGCTTGCGCCGTGCAAATGTTGGACGTCGCCTTCTCGCGGCGGATATGCTGCTCGCGTGTCTGCAACGCAAGTCGGTATGCCGGGTTGCCGTGACTGTCGACAGACAACCCCACCAGACGGCCGGGTATACTGCGCTTGTGTTTGTCGGTGCAGGCAAAAAATGCCGCGTGTGGACCACCAAACCCCATCGGCACACCAAAGCGCTGGGCGCTGCCCACCGCCACATCCACGCCCAGTTCACCGGGTGATTTCAACAGCGTCAGCGCCAGCAAATCGGTCGCCAGAATAACCATGGCACCTTTATCGTGCACCCGATCGATCAGCGCCTGATTATCACGCACCACGCCCAGCGTGTCGGGGCACTGCAACAGCACCGCAAAAACGCTGTCATCAACATCGACCGTGGCGTCTTCGTCGATCAGACATACTTCAATAGACAGTGGCTCGGCACGGGTGCGAATCACATCGATGGTTTGTGGATGGCAGTGCCGCGAAACCAGCAGCCGCTGCCGCTTGCCACGCAACGCACGATGGCAAAGCGACACAGCCTCTGCCGCCGCTGTCGCCTCGTCGAGCATCGACGCGTTGGCAATCGGCAGTCCGGTCAGCTCCGATACCATCGTTTGAAAGTTAAAAAGCACTTCCAGCCGGCCCTGTGAAATTTCCGGTTGGTAGGGTGTATAAGCTGTGTACCAGGCTGGGTTTTCCAGCACGTTGCGCTGAATCACCGGCGGCGTAAAGGTACCAAAGTAACCCTGCCCGATCAGCGATTTGACCACCACATTGCGCGCGCCCAGTTCGCGCAGCTGCGCCAGTGCTTCACGTTCACTGACAGCCGCCGGCAACGCCAGCGCGGATCGATCCAGAATCGCCTCCGGTACCACGCGCTCTATTAATTCATCGAGCGATGTGACGCCGATTTGTTCGAGCATACGCTCGACGTCAGCGGTATTGGGGCCAATGTGACGATCTTTGAATAACAGTTCCGACACGCTTCCCTCCATATGTGTTGGTTGGCTGTAGCCGGCTTATTCGGCGGAGCTGACGACCGCCTGATAGGATTCGGCATCGAGCAATTGCTCGAATTCCTTGCCATCGGCAGGCTGCATGCTGAATAGCCAGCCAGCTTCGTAAGGGTCGGTGTTGACGAGTTCAGGCTCTTCACCGAGTGCTGCGTTGGTGTCGAGAATCGTACCGTTGATCGGGGCATAGATATCCGATGCCGCCTTGACAGATTCGACCACTGCGATCGGCGCCTCGGCTTCAACCACGGCATCGACTTCGGGTGTCTCTACAAAGACCAGATCACCCAGTTGTTCCTGAGCGTGATCGGTGATACCGACCGTGATGGTACCGTCGTCATTCATGCGCACCCATTCGTGCGAAGGCGTATATCTCAATTCTTCTGGGACGTTCACTTAGTGTTCATTCCTTCAAGTTAGGCGGACAGACAACCATTTGATCAACCGGATCAACTGGCGGGCAACACCGCTTTGCCGTTTCGAACAAACACCCTGGCGGTGCGCGTAACTGGCACACGTCGGGTGCGGATCTGTACTTCCAGCCCGTCGCCACTGTCTTTGGACAGGCGGGCAAACGCAATGGACTTTTGCAAGGTGGGCGAAAACGTACCACTGGTTACTGTGCCCACTTCGCGCTCGCCATCAAGTATTTTTTGTCCCTCTCTGAGCACCCCTTTGCCATCGAGCACCAGCCCGACGAGATTCTCTGTGACCTCACCGCGCTGCGCCTCGAGCGCCTCACGGCCGATGAAGCGCCGCTGCGGCGGCTCCCAGCCGACCGTCCAGCCGAGCCCGGATGTCAGGGGTGTATGAGATTCGTCCATGTCGTGACCATAAAGGTTCATTCCCGCTTCCAGACGCAGGGTGTCTCGCGCACCGAGACCGCAGGGTGCCACACCGGCAGCCAGCAGCTCGCGCCAGAGCGTGAGCGCATCTGCAGGCTCAAGCGCGATTTCAAAGCCATCTTCCCCGGTGTAACCCGTGCGCGCAACAAACCAGTCGCCGACCTGACAGGCCTGAAATCTTTCAAGGTTCGCGGCGGCTTGCCCGACATCAGCCGGCATTTGCGCCAGGCTGAACGCGATCGCCTCTGGCCCCTGCACGGCCAGCATCGCTAACTCGGGTCGCTCGGTGAGTTGGACGTCGAAGGGCGTTGCCTGCTGATTGATCCACTGCAGATCTTTTTCACGAGTGGCGGCGTTGACGATCAGACGGTAGCGATCATCGCCCATCCAGTAGGCGATCAGGTCATCGATGACGCCGCCCTGCTGACTGAGCATGCAGCTGTAGAGTGCTGCGCCTGGCACATCAAGAGTGGCGGGATTGTTGGCCAGCAGCACACTGAGAAACTCGCCGCTGCCGTTTCCGACGACATCGACAATTGTCATGTGCGACACATCAAAAACGCCAGCACGTTGCCTGACTGCGTGATGTTCGTCTATCAGTGAGCCATAGTGCACCGGCAGTTGCCAGCCGGAAAAGTCGACAATTTTTCCGTTTGACGCTACATGGCTTTCATACAGCGGTGTCTTTGCCGGCATAGTCGTTCGCCCTCTCACGCCCGAACCATTGATCAATCGCAAAAAACAACAACAGCAACAACATGGCTGCCCCGACGGCCAGCCAGTCCCCGACGCGCACGTAGGGTGTCGAACCACTGCGCGGAATCACCTCTACATCGATTGCAGACTGCTGGAACTGCGGCGCTCTGGAGAGGATTTCACCGCGCGCTGAGATATGTGCAGTAATCCCCGTATTGGTGGCGCGCAACATCGGCCGGCCAAACTCGAGCGATCGCATGGCAGCCATCTCCAGATGCTGATGGGGCGCCATTGAATCGCCAAACCAGGCGTCGTTGCTCACATTCACCAGCACGTTGGCCAGCGGTAACTGCACCCGCATCTCGGCGCCGAACGCATCCTCGTAGCAAATCGACATGCCGTAGTGTATCCCGTCGATTTCAATCGGTTTTACCGGTCCGCGACCGGGTGATAAATCGGACATCGGTATGGTGATCAGATCGGCCAGCATCGTCAACACACCGCGAAACGGAATAAATTCACCAAACGGCACCAAATGCCGCTTGGTATAAATTTGCTCGTCGGTGCCACCGAGCACCTTGATCGCGTTGTAGTATTCGCTGCCTTCGGCATTGACTTCGAACCCGCCTGACAACACGGTACTGCCATTGCGGGCGATTGCCGTGGCAAAGTCATCGAGGTAGCCGTCGACCTCGAAGAAGAAAGTCGGTACTGCCGTCTCCGGCCAGATCACGAGATCGGCACCGCTGCGACTCAAGTCGGTGTAGATGGCCAGCGATTCGCTGAGCAATTCATCGCGAAACTTGTTCTCCTGCGCGACATTGCCCTGCACCATGGTGACAGACAAGGGCTGCCCGTCGGGTTGCGTCCAGGAGATCTGCTGCAAACCAAAGCCGCCGCCAAAGATAGCCAGCGCCAGCACCAGGCATGCGATGGTGACTGGCACCCGGCGCACGGTCAGCACCAGTCCACACCCGGCTGCCAGCAGCACCAGCATCAGCGAAGACAACAACACTCCCCCCACCGGCGCAAACCCTGCGAGCGGAGATGCAATGGTTGAATAGCCGATATTGAGCCACGGGAATCCGGTCAGCAGCCAGGTTTTGGTCCATTCCAGCAATAGCCACGCGGCCGGGACGAGCAACAGAAACCAGCGCACTGGCGCGGTTTTGCGCGCCCGCACAAGCCTTGCAAACACTGCCGGCAGAATCGCCAGCAACACCACGAAAATAGCGGTGCCAATGGCTGCCACTGCGGCAATCGCACCGCCAAACAGATGCAGGCTGTAGTAAATCCAGTGCACGCCGGCGCCAAACAGGCCAAGGCCAAACGCATAGCCCACAGCTGTGGCAGCGCGCACCGAGGGGCTGTCGTAGATCAGCGCAAAAAACACCCCGAGGGTAACGATCAACACCGGCCACCAGCCAAATGGCGCAAACGCGGTGACACTGGCTGCGCCGCACAGCAGCGCCGTTAGCAGAGTGATGAAAAGCCGGCCGCGCCGCGGGCTTTGTGCGTCAGTCAACGCCTTCTTCGCCGGTGGTCACCTGCAACAGGTGAATACGCCGAGATTCGGATGACAGCACTTTGAAGTGAAAACGGTCGATGTTGACGTGCTCGCCAGGGTTGGGCATGTGACCGATCTCGCGCATCACCAATCCGCCGATCGTGTCGAATTCATCGTCGGGCAGGTCAGCGTCGAGTTCGTCATTGAACTCCTCGATCGGCGTCAGCGCCTTAACCGTATAGACCTCACCGTCGTGCTTGCGGATGTTGGCATCTTCCTCGGCATCGTGCTCATCGTCGATCTCGCCGACGATCTCCTCGAGTACGTCCTCGATAGTGACGAGCCCCGCCACCCCGCCATACTCGTCAACCACAATAGCCATGTGGTTGTGATTGGCGCGAAATTCCGTCAGCAGCACATTCAGACGCTTGCTCTCGACGGTGAACACCGGTTCGCGAATCAAGGCTTTCAAATCGTATTCCGGACGCTTGCCGGGCTGCGAAAACCGCAACAGATCCTTCGCCAGCAAGACGCCAAGCACTTCATCGCGACTCTCGCCGATGACGGGAAACCGCGAGTGCCCTGATTCGATAATCGTCGGCAGCACTTCATCGAGATTTTCATCAATCTCTACAACGACCATCTGCGCGCGCGGGATCATGATATCCCGCACACGCATGTTGGCGACGTCAAAGACGCCATCCAGCATGGTCATGGTGTCATTGCTGACGATGTCGCGATTGGCGGCCTCTCGCAGGACGAGCTTCAGGTCATCGAGGTCGCGTGGCTCGTCGTCGCCGCCGAGCGCGTGCATGATTCGATCGACGATCGAACGCGGGTTCTCTGTGGAATCCTGCGGCATCAGCCGTTTGCCTCTGGTGATGACAGTTGGTAGGGATTGGCATATCCGAGCCCTGCCAGTATGTCGATCTCGAGCGCCTCCATCACTGCACAATCTTCGTCATTTTCGTGATCATAACCCTGCAAATGCAGCATACCGTGAACGACCATGTGCGCCCAGTGCGCATCACGCGATTTGTTTTGCGCCAGACGCTCGGCGTCGACCACTTCAGCGCAAATCAGGATATCGCCCAGATGCGGCAAACCGATTTCAGGCGGCAGATCAGCCGGAAAAGACAGCACGTTGGTCGCGTAGTCAGCATTGCGCCAGCGCTTGTTGGCCTCCTGCATTTCGCTACCGCCGACCACGCGAATGCACGCCGCGGCTTGAGTGTCACGCAATGCCGCATTCGCCCAGAGCAGGATGGCATCGGCGTCCGGACAGGACACGCCAACGACCGTATCAAACTCGACCGTTGTCTGCGGCGCCGCCTGATCCGGCGACAGCGAGGCATCTAGCGCATCAGCCAGGATCAACTTTCTTTCCCGCCTCGGCATTCTGCTCGGAAGATTCATAGGCCCGGACAATTCTCTGGACCAGCGGATGCCGGACCACATCGCGCGCCTGAAATTCACAAAAGCCGACACCATCCACCCCTTTTAGCACGCCGCGCACATGGCGCAGACCGGATAGCACGTGCTTGGGCAGATCGGTTTGCGTGACGTCGCCGGTGACGATGGCGCGCGAGCCGAAACCGATGCGCGTGAGGAACATTTTCATTTGTTCGACGGTCGTGTTCTGCGCCTCGTCCATGATTACGCAGGCGTTGTTCAATGTGCGTCCGCGCATATAGGCCAGCGGCGCGACCTCGATGACGTTCTTTTCGATCAGCCTGGCGACGCGATCAAAACCCAGAAATTCATACAGGGCATCGTAGATGGGCCGCAGATACGGGTCGACTTTTTGCGCCAGATCACCGGGCAAAAATCCCAGTCGCTCGCCGGCCTCTACTGCGGGCCGTACCAGCACCAGTCGCCGCACTTGCTCACGCTCAAGCAGTTCTACTGCACAGGCCACGGCAAGATAGGTTTTGCCTGTGCCGGCCGGGCCGATGCCAAAGGTAAGATCGAATTCGCGAATGTTGTCGACATAGACGCGCTGATTCTCGCCTCGACAGCGAATCTTGACCCGGCGCGTTGCGATATCAGGCCCTTCGTGTTCGTCGGCAGCCTCGTCGAGGTCAGCCGGGTCGTCATCGCTTTCCAACATCACTTCCTGGAGATACAAATGAATGCCTTCCGGCGACAGGGTTTCATTTTGCGTGGTTTCGTAGAGCCCCTGCAACACACTGCAGGCATCGCGCACCTGTCGCTCACCGCCGACCGCCTGAAAGCTGCCGCCACGATTGTGCAACTGCACTTCCAGGCGCTGTTCGATTTGCCGAAGGTTTTTGTCCAGCGGACCACACAGGTTGGCCAGCCGCTTGTTGTCATCGGGAGACAACTGAAATTCGAGTTTAGCCAAATGATTTGATCAAGGTGGCGCAGCCCGGCGCTGCAATCGAGGCGCGTGTGTTCATGACTCGTCGTTGATGCCGAGCAATTCGCCGCGCAGGGAGTTGGGGCGCGCTTCGGTGATCTGCACGTCGACAAACTTGCCGATGCACTCGTGCCCGCCAGCAAAATTGACCACGCGATTGTTCTCGGTACGCCCGGCAATCTCGCGCTCATTGCGTGTCGACGGGCGCTCGACGAGGATGCGCTGCGTGGTGCCGACCATCGCCTCACTGATGCGCATCGCCTGTTCGTTGATGGTGGCCTGCAGCCGCGCAAGGCGCGCTTTTTTGGTTTCCATCGGTACCGGATCTTCCAGCGAGGCTGCAGGCGTACCGGGGCGGGCGCTGTAGATGAAGCTGAACGACTGATCAAATTCCAGGTCGGTGATCAGTTTCATGGTCTGTTCGAAGTCTTCGTCGGTCTCGCCCGGAAAGCCGACGATAAAATCAGATGACAGGGAGATGCCTGGCCGCGCCTTTTTCAGCTGTCGGATGCGAGACTTGTATTCGATTGCGGTGTGGCCGCGTTTCATCGCCGCGAGGATGCGATCCGAACCGCTCTGCACCGGCAGATGTAAAAACCCGGCAAGCTCTGGCACAGTGGCATAGGCCTCGACAAGCCGATCGCCAAATTCGATCGGGTGCGAGGTGGTAAAGCGAATTCTCTCGATGCCGTCAATCGCGGCGATCACGTCAATCAACAAAGCCAGATCGGCGATCTCGCCATCGTGCATGAGGCCGCGGTAGCCGTTGACGTTTTGCCCGAGTAGATTGACCTCACGCACCCCTTGTTCCGCAAGCCCGGCTACCTCGGCCAGAACATCGTCAAACGGACGGCTGATTTCTTCGCCGCGGGTGTAGGGCACCACGCAAAAACTGCAGTACTTGCTGCAGCCCTCCATGATCGAGACGAACGCCGTCGGCCCGGAGACCGATGGCTCGGGCAACCGGTCAAACTTTTCGATTTCGGGAAAGCTGACGTCGACCAGCGGGCGTCGCTCGCGGCGGCTCTGCTCGACCATGTCGGGCAGCCGGTGAATAGTTTGCGGCCCGACGACCAGATCGACGTAGGGTGCGCGCTGCTGCAACGCCTCGCCTTCCTGGCTGGCGACACAACCGGCCACGGCGATGATCACATCATCGCGCTTTTCCTTGAATGGCCGCCAGCGACCGAGCTGGGAGAAGACTTTCTCCTGAGCCTTTTCGCGGATCGAGCAGGTGTTAACCAGAAGAATGTCCGCCTCAGCCGGATCATCCGTCACATCGGCGCCAAATTTCTCATCCAGTACGTCGACCATTCTGGCCGAGTCGTACTCGTTCATCTGACAACCGTGTGTTTTTATGAAAACCTTTTGCCGCATCAATCCGTTCTTTACCAAAGCCTGCTGAGCATAGCAAGGATTCAGGCGATGTTCCAAACCACTCGAACCAGTGTAACGATTCCCGACACCGCTTCAATCCCGACAGCATACGGGCTTGTTGCAGACCAGGAAAAATGCCCTTGTACCATTGCCTGGAGCAGGTGCCAGGCCCTGCCCCAATAGAAAAAGGACATGCAGAGCATGTCCTTTTCGATTACTACTGCCGATAGGGTATCAGTAGCGGTAGTGGTCGGGCTTGTACGGCCCTTCCGCCGGCAGACCGAGATAACTTGCCTGCTTGTCGGTCATCGGTGTGAGCTTCGCACCGATTTTACCCAGGTGCAGTCGCGCGACTTTCTCGTCGAGCTGCTTGGGCAGCACATGCACGCCGATATCGTATTGATCGGCGCGTTCCCACAGCTCGATCTGCGCCAGTACCTGATTGGCGAACGAGGCGGACATTACGAAACTCGGGTGGCCGGTCGCACAGCCCAGGTTCACCAGTCGCCCTTCAGCCAGCAGCGTGATCTGCTTGCCATCGGGGAATTTGATGTGGTCAACCTGCGGTTTGATGTTGTCCCACTCGTATTGACGCAGGCTGGCGACATCGATTTCGCTGTCGAAGTGACCGATATTGCACACGATCGACTCGTTTTTCATGGCTTTCATGTGATCGTGGGTGATCACGTCGACGTTGCCAGTGGTGGTCACGAAGATATCGCCCTGATCAGCGATATCATCCATAGTGACGACGCGATAGCCTTCCATCGCGGCCTGCAAGGCGCAAATCGGGTCGATCTCTGTTACCCAGACGGTTGCGCCCATACCGCGAAACGCCTGCGCACATCCTTTGCCGACGTCACCGTAACCGAGTACCACGCAGATCTTGCCGGCTATCATCACGTCGGTAGCGCGCTTGATACCATCCAGAAGAGACTCGCGGCAGCCGTAGAGGTTGTCGAATTTGGATTTGGTGACCGAGTCATTGACGTTGATCGCCGGCACTTTCAGGGTACCTTCGCGCGCCATTTCATAGAGACGATGCACACCGGTAGTGGTCTCTTCCGAGAGACCTTTGATGTCGTTGAGCATTTCCGGGTATTTCTCGTGCAGCAGCTGTGTGACATCGCCACCGTCGTCGAGGATCAGGTTGGGTGTCCAGCCGTCCGGGCCGCGTACCGTCTGTTCGATGCACCACCAGAACTCTTCTTCCGTTTCGCCCTTCCAGGCAAATACCGGGATGCCCTGATCGGCGATGGCCGCTGCCGCGTGATCCTGGGTTGAGAAAATATTGCATGAAGACCACCGTACGGTGGCGCCGAGATCGACCAGCGTCTCGATCAGTACTGCGGTCTGAATAGTCATGTGCAGGCATCCGACGATGCGGGCGCCAGCCAGCGGCTTCTTGCCGTTGTATTCTTCGCGAATCGCCATCAGACCGGGCATTTCAGTCTCGGCGATACGGATTTCCTTGTGACCCCACTCGGCCTGAGTGATGTCGGCAACTTTGTAATCGGGCGACGACTTTTCAGCGGCGTCTGCGTTCATTGATTGATTCCTGTATCAGAAAATTAGGGGATGACGTGTGACGGCTCAGATGCCGGCAGCATCCCGGAGCTCGTCGGCCTTGTCACAGATTTCCCACGTAAAACCTTCGTTTTCGCGGCCAAAGTGTCCGTAACAGGCTGTTTTTCGGTATTTGATCTTCTCTGCATTGAGCAGGTCGAGCATGGTCAGAATGCCGTAGGGGCGCAGGTCAAAGTGCTCGCGCACCAGTGCCGTGATGCGATCGTCGTCGATCTTGCCGGTGCCGAAGGTCTCGACCATGATTGAAGTCGGCTCGGCCACACCAATCGCATAGGACACCTGGATCTCGCATTGATCGGCAAGGCCGGCAGCCACGATGTTCTTGGCCACATAGCGACCGGCGTAGGCCGCCGAACGATCCACCTTGGACGGATCCTTGCCAGAGAAAGCGCCGCCGCCGTGACGCGCCGCACCACCGTAGGTGTCGACGATGATCTTGCGACCGGTCAGACCGGCGTCGCCCATCGGACCACCGACGACAAACGCGCCAGTCGGGTTGATGTGGTATTTGGTACCCGCGTGCAGCCAGCCAGTTGGCTCGAGCACTGGCTTGATCACTTCTTCCATGATCGCTTCCTGCAGGTCGGTCAGTTTCACGTCTTCTGCGTGCTGGGTGGAAACCACCACCGCGTCGATGCCGGCAACCTTGCCATCCTTGTAGTGAAAGCTGACCTGACTTTTCGCATCCGGTCGCAGCCAGGGCATTTTGGCGCGACGGACTTCGGCCTGCTGCTCAACGAGACGGTGAGCGTAGGTAATCGCAGCCGGCATCAACACGTCAGTTTCGTTGGTGGCGTAGCCGAACATCAATCCCTGGTCACCAGCGCCCTGATCTTCCGGCCGCGCGCGATCCACCCCCTGATTGATATCTGGCGACTGCACGCCGATCGCAGTCATCACCGCACAGGTATCGCAGTCGAAACCCATCGCCGAGTCGGTGTAGCCGATCTCGCGGATGGTGTTGCGAATCACTGCCTCGTAGTCTGGCTTTGCGGTGGTGGTGATCTCACCGGCAATCATTGCGAGACCTGTTTTGAACACGGTTTCACAGGCGACGCGGGCGTGCTTGTCTTCGGCGAGAATGGCATCCAGTACCGCATCGGACACCTGGTCACTCATTTTGTCGGGATGTCCCTCGGCTACCGACTCTGAGGTGAAGATATATTCCTTACTCATGTTCGTTTGTCTCGACGTGTTTCTGATTCAAAGTTAGCGATGGATGTGCAGACGCACACCGCCTGCGACTGACAAGGCTTCGGTGGACGCCGTGTCGGCAGGTATCGGGGATTCGCTGCGCCGCGCATCAGGAAGACACGCTGACCGCATTCTGCATCTCAAGATGCCGTCACACTACCGCAACCAATAGCCAACGGAGTATAGCGATTCAGGACAAATAAAGATATCTTTATATCGTTATATTCTTTCCTGCACGCGCGCTGCGACACAAAAACAGCCACTCGTGCCTCAACCCAACGCGCCAGCCACGCTCGACGCGTGTCGCATCGATCATCAATCGCAATTTAGTCGGTCTAGGGGCAATCAACGCACGAGCCAGCGATCGACCTGCCGGCAGACTCGAGCATTCGCTGTCAATTCAAGGGATGGATGCTGCGACGCGCCGGGTTCGGCGCGCGCTCGTTCGGGACTGCTCCGCCACCGGCGTGCTGAATCGCGGCGACAGTGGCGTATCGGGAAACGACGCGACCGGTCAGAAAGGAATGTCGTCGTCGAAATTGATCTCGGGCCCGGATGAAGCAGCCACTGCAGGGCGCTGCGCGGGCGCGGGACTGTCCATAGGTGCGGTGTTTTGATACTGCCCCTGACCGGCTTGATCGCCACCGCCTCTGCCACCCAGCATTTGCATTTCGTTGGCGACGATCTCTGTGGTGTAGCGGTCCTGTCCGTTCTGATCCTGCCATTTGCGAGTCTGCAGTCGGCCCTCAATATAGACCTGCGACCCCTTGGCCAGGTATTGCTCAACAATTTCAGCCAGGCGACCAAAAAAGATCACACGATGCCACTCGGTCCGCTCTTGTCGCTGACCAGTGTTTTTGTCCATCCAGGATTCGGCGGTCGCGACACGAACGTTGGCCACCCTGCTGCCCGACGTGGTCGCCCTAACCTCGGGATCAGCGCCCAGATTTCCGATCAGCGTTACCTTGTTTACTCCGCGAGCCATGTCAGGTTCCCGTGCGTTGTGAATGCTACTCCCGCCAGTGCGGGACTCTATCGCGCCTATGATGGAGCCTTCAGTTCCAAAGTTCCAGTGAGACCGCGCAGAATTCGGCATTGATCAATCGGCAAAGCGTTGGGCGAAAATGTGTCGCGCGGTTGGACTGTCGGCCAGTTCACGAAATTCACGTCAGCCTGCCCGTCTAGCCGTGGCATAAGCCATAGTGCGCACGCTGGCTCAGTAAAGAAGAGCTTTTTCAGTAACACTTTGTTCCCTTTACGCAACACTAAGCATTGAGAAACACTATGCGGTCTGTTCTTGAAGGCGATTTTCAGCAACCCGAGCAAATAAATGAGGCACTCACTCCGGCAACGGAGCCAAGTGCCAGCCCGGTGATTGAACTCGACGCTGCCAACCAGGGAGTGCTCGTCTCAGATGAGCCCCACCTGGAGCAACCCGAAGCGGTCACGTTTGACGTCGCCGAACTCGAGTCCCAGCTCGAGCGCGCATTACCCGAAAAATTCAAACCGAACAACTACACTGAAGCGGACGGCACTGATCGAATCATCATCGGATTTCGCAACGGTGAGCCGATCTATAAGGCCGAGCCCAAGCCTGCCAGACGCAAGGCGCCGCACCCGCGCCCGCCCGCACAGGCATCAGATCGAGGTGAGAAAAGATCCAGCGCTCGACCGGCACGTCGCGCGCGCAGCCAGTCCGAGGCTGATAGCAGACGACAATACCAGAGCACGCACGCACTCTATGAAAGGCGGCACGAGCAAAACCCGACCGAAGAACTGGGTGAATACGAAGAGATCGACACGTTTACCCAACTCAACAAGCTAGTGACTAAAGCAACGCACCTGGCGGCGATCGCAACCGCACTGCTGCTGATACTCCACTACTTTCCGTTACCGTCGAGCTGAGGGCCGGTTGACGCGGTGGTGTCTCGCGTCAATTCCATCCTGAATACGCCAACGTCCCTTTACAGCCCACAGAGTGCGGGTTAGTCTGCCTGCGCGACATTTGTTGCCCAGACACGTCCGATCAGCCCATCGGCTGGTCGGCAGTCTGACACACTAATGCAACGCTCCCATCGTGACACGTCAGTGCGTAAACACACTAACTTGCCTGTCGCGGGATAGTCCGCAGACCATCCGGAGCTTGCGCCAGACACTCTGTCCGCTTCGGAGGATACTTAATGACACTAAGAAAGTACCTGATCAGCGCCGCTGTTGCGGCTGGCTTCACCTTTGCCACTACCGGGTCGGCAATCGCCGCCTGCGCTACCGACGATCTGCCCGCAGAAATGGCCGGTCCGGATGGCTTCCCGGCACGCGCGTTGACCATGGTCGTTCCCTACGGTCCGGCAGGTGGCTCGGGTCAGGTTGCTCAGGCGATGGCACAAGCGGTTTCCGATCTGACCGGTGTATCGATCAACCGCGACCACAAGCCAGGCGGTTCAGGCACCGTCGGTATGACAGCCTACATGGCCACTCCCGCAGACGGCTATACAGTACTTGAACACATCGATGACGCTTCAAGCGCTCACGCACTGGACTCGGCCCGTCCCAATCCGGCAGAAGATCTGATCCCGCTCGTCACATCGCAGATTACCTTCTCGCAGATCTACATTCGCACCGACGAAGATCGTTACACCGACTGGGCCTCGTTTGTCGAATGGGTTAAAGCGCAAGACGGCAAGGCCACGATCGCCAACGTTTCCAAAGAAGGTTCAATGGAACGCGTGACGATGAAATTCATCACCGATGCCACCGGTATGAAGATTCAACAGATCTCTTTCGATAAGGGCGCCCCGCGCTATGGCGCGCTGGCCGGTGGCCAGGTCGATGCCTTGTTCGAGCAACCTGGCGACGTTCGAAAGTTTCTGGATGCCGGTAAATTCAAACCGATCCTGACGATCCTCAAAGAAGCGCCCGAGGCCTTCGCCGACGTACCGAGCCTGACCGATGCCGGCCTCGACTTTGAACCACTGTTCCGCTTCCGCGGTTTCTACGTCAAGGCGGATGCCCCCGAAGATCGCGTCAAGTGGCTGCAATGGGCTTTCCAGAAAGCCTACTGCCAACCCAGCTATCAAAAGTACAATGAAAGCAAGTTCATGACGCTGATCGAGAGCTATCGCGACACGGCGGGCTCGCAGGAATTGATCACCTCGACGATCTCTCAGTACCGGGACGTCTACAAAGAGATGGGTCTGGAAGTTCGCTAACCCGCGTTTGTGCTAAAAAGAACGGCTCCGCTTTCGCGGGGCCGTTTTTGTTTTCAACCACAGTTAATGCCCTCCTGATAACGCCGGATAGCCATTGATGGGACGATTCAGAACAGGAAACCTGGTCGAAGCGGGCCTTTGGCTCGCGCTGGTGATATTCCTCTACGCCTACTCATTCGAGTTTGATCGAGACATCGAGATCTATCGCTACGGCGCCACCGCCTGGCCGCGCGCCATATTGCTGCTGATCGCCATTGCCGCGATCGGACAATTGCTCAGTCAGGCACGACGCCACGATGAAACCCCAACCGGCATGTTTGCGGCAGCTGCCGACGATGCAGCGGATGACACCTCCCACAACAGTTTCGGATGGTATCTCTGCACCTTCCTTCTGTTGGCGATTCCGTTTATCTACATGAACCTGCCGGAATGGATCATCGCAAAAAACAACATACCTGAAGCCGGTCAGGCGCGCGTCAAGATCATCACGGCCGCGGTGCTGTTGGTGATCTACCTGATCTTCACCTGGCGCAATCACGTGGGTGGCATTCTCGCACTGCCGGTGTTTTTCGCCGCACTGCTTGAAGATATGGGCTTCTACGCCCTGGCACCTTTTTTCATTATCGGCGTAATGATCCTGATGGGCGAGCGACGCCTGAGTCGAATGGCCATGATCATGCCGCTGATCTACGGCCTGTTATTGCTGTGTTTCGTCAAACTTCTCTATGTTGGACTGCCTACCGGCTACGTTCGACCGTTCTACGACTTCGGCAACTGGGTTGTCGCACTGCTGCAATAGGCTGACAAGTTAATGGATACCTTTGCCAATTTCCTCGGTGGCACGGCGGCGCTGTTTGGCGATCCGGTAGGCGTGCTGATCTTTTTTGGCGGCGTCGTCGGCGGCATGCTGTTTGGCGCCATCCCGGGCGTCAGCATGCTCACTCTGGCGGCAATCCTGCTGCCTTTTACCGCTCACCTGAAACCCGAGCACGGCATCATGCTGTTCTCGGTCATCTATTGCACTGGCGTCTACGGCGGCGCGATCACCGCCATCTTATTTAACATTCCCGGGGCGCCGGAAAACGCGCCCACTGCGTTCGATGGCTACCCGATGACACAAAAGGGGAAAGCCGGCAAGGCCGTCGGCGCCGCTGTAACCTGTTCGGCGCTGGGTGGCACTATCTCCTGCATCATCATGATGGCGGCCACCGCGCCGATCGCCGACTGGGCGATATCGGCGTTCGGTCCACCAGAGATTTTCGCACTGGTGTTTTTTGGCCTCGCGGTCGCGGCATCGGTTGGCGCCAAAACCTTTTGGAAGGGCTGGCTGTCGATCATGGCCGGGCTGATGATCGCCGTCGTCGGACTGGACCCGGTCGGCGGTCTTGAGCGCTATGACTTCAATATGCCCTATCTGCTGGCCGGCATTCACTTTATTCCCACCATTCTCGGGTTCTTTGCCGTGTCCGAAATCTTCGTGCAGGCTGAGAAAAAGGCAACCGGCTCCTACAAGGCGCCGAAAATCAGCGTCGACTTCCCGTCAATCGGCGAGCTCTGGGCCCACAAGATCGCCGTCGTGCGCTCGATTGTGATCGGCTTTTTCTGTGGCATCCTGCCCGGCATCGGCGCCACACTGGCCGCGTTTATGGGCTACAACGAAGCCGTGCGCTGGTCAAAAGACAAAGAGGAATTTGGCAAGGGCAAAATGGAAGGCGTGATTTCGTCCGAGACTGCCAACAACGCGGCAACCGGTGCGGCGATGATCCCGTTGCTCGCACTGGGTCTGCCCGGCGGCGCGCTGACAGCCATGATGGTCGGCGTGTTTCAGATGCACGATATGGAACCGGGACCGCTGGTGTTTCTCAACAGCCCGGATCTTGTCTGGGTGGTGTTCGCGGCGATGTTCTTTGCTAACGTCTCGATTTTGCTGGTCGGTTTTCTCGAAACCAAGACCATCGTCAACCTGCTGCGAATTCCGTTTCAGTTTCTCGCGCCAATGATTCTGCTGCTCGCAACGGTCGGCGCCTATGCGGTGCGCGGACTGGTAATCGACGTCGTCGTGATGTTTGTTGCCGGCGTCGTCGGTTTCTTTCTGCGACGTTCCGGCTACTCGGTTGCCGGCATCGTACTGGGGCTGATTCTGGGCAAGATCGGCGAGCAGACATTTGCCCAGGCCATGCAAATGCTGCACTTTGAATTCAGCGGATTCCTTGAGCGTCCAATCGCACTGGCACTCCTGATCGCAGGCTTCCTGACCATTGCCGGCAGTGTCTATGGCGCCTTTTTCCGCAAAGGTCCCAAACCCGCCAGTATGGGCTGACTCTGTTCAGTGCCGCACATTTGTGCGGCACTGCGTTACACTGGCGCCTTGACTTACCCGGGAGGAAGGGCTCAGTGGAAACCATCAATATTCAATTCACCCTGTTCTCGGCGTTCTACTCGCCGCTGATTGCGACCATGTCGGGCGGCTTTTTGCGCGATGAAGGTTTAGCACCGCAGTGGTCCGTCGCACCGGTTGGCAAGTCAGCGCTCGCAGCGCTTGAAGATGGCAGCGCCCACGTCGTGCAATCGGCGCTCTCACAGGGTTTCACGCGTCTGAACAAAGGCCAGCAGCCAGCCACGGTGCACTTTGCCCAGGTGAACGAAATGGATGGTTTTTTTCTCACCGGCCGCGAACCACAAACGGACTTCAAATGGTCAGATCTGGAAGGCGCAGAGGTCGTGTTGTTTGGCGGCGGCCAGCCACTGGATATGTTCCGGTATGCCTGTCACAAGGCGGGCATCGACTTCGACAAGATCAAACCGATCAATGTCGGCGGCGCGGCCGATATGGACAAGGCGTTTCGCGCCGGTCAGGGACAATACATTCAGCAGCAGGGCCCGTTTCCGCAACAACTGGAAGCCGATGGCGTCGGGCATATCGTCGCGCAGGTCGGGCTGCCGATCGGCCCCTGTGGATTTTCCAGCCTCGCCACCACACGCGCCTGGCTCGAGACCGACATGGCCAAAGCCTTCACCCGCGCCTACATCAAGACCCGCCGCTATATGAATGATGCGCCGGCCAGTGAAATTGCCGCGGCACAAAGCGAGTACTTTCCCGATACCGACCCGCAAGTCCTGCTCGACTGCATTGCAAGCTACCAGAAGCTGGGCTGCTGGACACCTCACATCGAAATCACCGACGAGGCCTACAGCGCCACACTAGATATCTACGAGTACAATGGCTTGATCAACAGTCGCTACCCCTACGACCAGGTCTGCGCCAAACCACCGGTCATAAGCTAAGTCGGCCGGGGGCTTGAGCAGATGAACCCGACCATCCTGTCTTGCGCTGTCACCGGCAGCCACACAACACGCGAACACAACGCCACCCTGCCCGTGACGCCGCAGGAAATTGCTGACGATTGCATCGTCGCCGCGCGACTCGGGGCGGCGATATGCCACATTCACGTGCGCGATCCCGACACCGGCAAGCCATCGATGAAGTTCGAGTACTACGAAGAGGTGGTCGAGCGAATTCGCGCCAGCGACACCGATATGATCATCAACCTGACCACCGGTCCCGGCGGTCGCTTTGTACCATCAGCCGATGATCCCGCGGTCGCAGCACCCGAGAGTCTGGTCAAGACACCGGAACAGCGAACCGAGCACGTGGTTCGATTGAAACCCGAGATCTGCACGCTCGATCTCAACACCATGTGGTTCGGCGGCGGTGCGGTCATCAACAGTCCCGATAATATAAAAAAGATGGCGGAACGCATTTACGCCGCCGGCGTGAAACCCGAACTCGAAGTCTTCGACAGTGGCGACATTCAACTGGCGCATGCTCTGATAAAAGACGGCACCATTCGGCAGCCGACGTTGTTCCAGATCGTCACTGGCGTGCAATATGGTTTTGCACCTGGCAGCGAGACCATGCTCTACGCCAAATCACTGTTGCCAGCCGATACGCCCTGGGCCGCCTTCGGCGCTAGCCGCCACGCATTTCCAATGCTGGCACAGGCCTTTTTATTGGGCGGGCATTGCCGTATCGGTATGGAAGACGCGGTCTATCTGGATCGTGGTGTCAAATGCAACGGAAACGGCGAACTGGTGCAAAAGGCAGTCGACATCATCACCACGCTCGGCGGCCAGCTTGCAACGGTGGAACAGGCGCGACAGATTCTGGAACTGCCAGCAAAATAGATGAATATCAGCGACGCATCTCGCAACTGAGATAACCGTCGTTGTCATTTACCACGCCTCGCGCCTTAAATTCCTCAAGAATAACGTCGAGTAAACTGCTGCAGGTGTAGCGGCGGGTCGCCCCCGCTGCCTCATTGATGATGTCGCAGTAATAGTCTATCCAGGTGTCGTTTAGCACCTGCTGTTTGTATTGGCTTTCCGCAATCGGCTGATAGCGAAGTACCCCATAGACATAGAAACGCTTGATCGCGTGCCACGCGAGCTTTGCAGGATCGCGGCGAAACGATGCCAGTCGCCGCATCGCACCCTCGATGCTGTCGGCAACATTGCAGATTAAGCCGCCGTGACCGGGAATGGCTACAACAGGTTTCAACGAGCGCAAACGCTGCAACGCGAGCTCGGCATCGCTCATAATGTCCCAGCCGTGTATCTGCGGGTGCAGCATACCCGTATCGTTGTGCCACAACGCATCGGCACAAATCATAACCCGAGTGTCGGGCTGAAAATAGCCGACACAGTCGGGCGCATGTCCGGGCAGCGCAATCACCTCGAACGGCATGCCGCCAAGCATCACCTGATCGCCGGGCTGGAATATGACATCTGCCAGCGACACATCGACCTCCTGGCTCAATTGATTGAACCAGGTCAGGTGGCGCTCATCACGGGCAAACCATTCAGCCGTGATGGCGCCCATCGCAATCGGCGCACCACTAATCGCTTTTAAACGACGATTGCCACCGTGATGATCGCTGTGCGAATGAGTAATGGCGATCTGCCCTAGTTGCTCTGGCTCGATACCCTGTGCACGGATCAACGAGACGGTTTCATCAACGCAGGCCAGGTGACCGGTATCGACAATGGCGGGCGCACCATTGGCGTTTATCAAAACGTTGTTGGCGTTTAACCAGCCGCGTTCGATAAACGTGATCTCGACCGGCAGTTCAGCGTTCAATCAGATCGCCGACGCACAGGCGGCTGCATTGTGCGATCGACACCGGATTGGCTAGGTTGCATTGAGCTGTGCGTTAACTGCGGCGTCAAGATCAAACCAGTCGGTGGCGGAGAGAATCTTGTTTTCCATACTTTGCAGCAACGGCATGGCATCGCCGAGAAAATCAATCCAGGCCTGTTCCTGCATCAGGTTGGCACGTCGCTGAGCCCGATCGTTGAGATCGCTATAGGCCCACAGGTGCACCACCTGATTGAGCGTGCCGATATCCATACTGACGTACCAGCCAACGCACTTGCCCAGATGTTTAAGCTGCAGCGGAAGGCCACGCGTTTTGTATAGCTCCAGGTATCGGGGCATGTTGCCAGGCGCAATCGTGTAGGTGCGATGATCGACGATCATGCTTATTCTCCGCTGATGAGTGAAACCATTTATTTGCGAGCCAGGATTCTCGATCCTGCGAACGCTATTGTTCTGGGGCAAAACGAGGTTTTTTCTCGCTCTCGGGTTCGGTTGATGGCTTGCCGAGATTCTTCAACGCCACGTAGTACGTTTGCGCAAGCAGATTCGGCACACCGTCTTCTTTGCAGAGTTTGCGAAAAAATTTGTCCGCCCGATCCTTGTTGCTCCTGACCCCGAGCTTTCGCAATCGCATTAACTGGTACAGCGCATCGTGCACCAGCGATGCCCGCAGATTATTGCTGGTGTCGATCACCGGGCCTGACACACCATCCCATGCATAGCCCTTTTTTACCGTGAGCCAGCCGGTTTTGCTCAGGGCAATGTAGTCGGTATCCACTTCCGAACGCGGGCGGACCGGTGTCTGAATTTCGTAGTCGGAGACCAGTTGATACTTATAGCCGTCGCGATACTCGATGGGATTGGCCATGCTGCTCCTTCTTCAATTGACACCTAACGCCACACCGTCGTGACCCGGATCTGCGCCACCGGTCAATTGTCCATCGTCAATGCGTATGCCATGCAACGCACCAATACCGAACGTTAGAGCAGAGCGCACAACGTCGTATCCCTGCTCACGCAGCGGTGCAACGGTATAGTCGGGAATTCGATTCATGATGTCGATGACATCACTGGTCGCCGAGAAGCGCGGCACGCTGACCGCATCGCTCATCGACATATCGAAATCCATCACATTCAACAGCGCCTGGACTACTCCCATCGCGATCTGAGTTCCACCTGGCGCACCCAGTACCACGCGCGGCTGGTCTGCGCGAAATGCAATCGTGGGGCAGACTGAACTGAAACGACTTTTGCCGGCTGCGATAGAACCGGCGCGCCCCGGCCGTGGATCAAACACCCCCATGCAGCCGTTGTACATGAAGCCCAGGCCATCGGTTATGACACCAGATGGCATGCCGAGTGAGTGCGTCATCGTCACACAGTTGCCATCGTTATCCACCACTGCCACATGCGTTGTGTCTGCAGGTTCTGGCTGACCCAGCCGGGTGACCTTAAGTTTTTCGCGCCGTTCTATTCTGGCGGCGATCTCCGCTGCGTAGGTTTTGTCAGTCAGCCAGTCCATCGGCACATTGATGAATGCCGGGTCGCCGACGTAATTGTCTTTGTCAGCAGTGGCGGCTTTCATCGCTTCGCTGACAATGCGGATGTATTCTGTGCTGTTGTGCCCGATCGAGGCGAGATCAAACTGCTCCAGTATGTTCAACATCTGCACCAGCATAATACCGCCACCGGGCGGGTGGTTGGTCGACAGTGTGAAATCGCGGTAGCTGCCCTGCAGCGGATCGCAGCGCGTTGTCTGGTACGAACGCAAATCATCACGCGACAACAGCCCACCGTGTGCGCGCATGTCCATGTCAATCTGCTCGGCGATCTCACCTGAGTAGAAAATCTCCGCACCATGCTGGGCGATGCGCGCGAGCGTCGTCGCGAGATCCGGATTCACTACTCTGTCACCAATTTTTTTCAGACTGCCGTCCGGATGAAAATAGATCTGCCTGCCGGTGTTGGAAAATCCGATTCGATCTGTGATCTGCACGCGCCCGAAGTCGGCACCGTGAGTCCACCAGAAATACACGTGTGGCCGGACCGCGAAACCTGCCTTTGCCTGATCGATAGCGGGCTGGCAGATATCGGCCCAGTCAAACGTGCCATACTCGGCGGCACTTTCCGAATAGGCGAGCAGGCTGCCGGGTGTCGTGACCGACTGATAGCCCAGATCGTTGACATTGTCGCGCAACACAAAACCAAAGCCATCGCGCGTCTCGCCCTCCAGCCGATCAAGCCACATATCGGGGCTTGCCGCCAGCGGCGTCTTGCCGTGAAAGTCGATGCACGTGTGCACGCCGCGCCCGGGCATATAGATCTGGCAACTGCCAAAGCCGGCAATGCCACACATTTGCGGATCGACGACCCCTTGCACAAGCGCGGCCGCCATCGCCGCGTCAACGGCATTGCCACCGCGCATCAACACGCGCGCGCCGGCCTCGGAGGCCTCCGGTTGCGCCGTGACAATCATTGCTTTAGAAGGTGCTGGCATGGGTCTCCTGCTCCGTGGCATGGCGGGGCGTCAAGCACATCTGCCTGTGTCAGTCACTCGCACGCGTTGCGGTGTTCGCTGCAACGCGACAGTGGATCTCGCTAACTGCCGTGCCCGACATTAAAATCGTTGCGCCCGGTTTTATCCTGACCACGCAACAACCACAGCGGCCGTTGTGAGAAGTCGACTTTAAATCCGGAGCTGTCCCCAGGTTCAAACAGATCGCGCTGCATCAGCGAGGTGCCGGGCATGTAGCGAATCGCGACACCGGCGCGGCGGTTCGACGAGGTATTCGGATTGGAGCCGTGAATCAAATAGACATCGTGCAAAGACAACTGGCCGGCCTTAAGCTCGACATCCACTGAAGGCTGCGACAAGTGCTCTGGCTCGACCGCCTGCGTCAGTGTCAAACGCTCGCGATCATCGGTGTAGTGATCGTGCAGGGTTTGCTCAAGGTGCGAGCCGGGCACTACCCGCAGGCAGCCGTTGGACGCCAGACTGTCATCGATCGCAACCCAGGCGGTGCAGGTTGCAAGCGGACGAATCGGCCAGTAGTGCCCGTCCTGATGCATCGGCACCTCCATGCCATCGCCCGCCGGTTTACAGAACAGGTGACAGCCCCAGAGAATGATATCCGGCCCAAGTACGGACTCGACCAGATCGAGGATATCGGGGTGGCGTGTCAGATCGAGTAGTTCATCCGCCCCTTTGACACCTTCGGCATTCGGATTGGCGATGTGTGCGTTGACCAGTTGTTCGGGGCGCACATCGGGATTGTCGCGAATCAGCCGATCGACTGTCTCGCGCAGTTTATCTACCGTTGCAGCCGGCAGCGTGAACTCGGGCACGACATAGCCACTGTCCTGGTATTGTGCAATTTCGGCGCTGCTAAGCTGTGCCATCAAAGGACTCCCCCTGGTTGACGGTAGAGCGTATCAAAATAGCTACTGCGTCTAAAGCATCGACCCGAACGCCCGGGTGTACAAAAACAGTGGTAGACGCAGTTCAGGTGCCCACCACCAGCGTTGCCGTCAGTCGACGCAACGCGGCGATTACACTCAAAGCGGTGATCTTGCCGGTGGCTGGCGTCTCGCTCGGCACGTTCTGAATCGTCATGGAAAAATTCGACGCCTCGGCAACGACATCGATTGTGTGAATATTGCGACTGACCGCCGGATCAGCCCACACCTCGACAGTGGTGCGCTCGGGCCCAATGCCCGCCAACGCCAGCGCCGCCGCCACATTCACATTGGCCGGAAAAGCGCGCGCCGCCTCACGTGCAGTGCCGCCAAATACCTGTAACGGCTCGGTCAGGCCCTCGACGTCGATATTGTTCTGCACCAAATGCGGCGCGCCTTGCAGACCACTCGGCGGCTTGCGCGTCAGCAGCGTGATCGAACTGACCTCGCCCTCGCTGACCGCTTTTACCGCATCCAGCCCCAGCAATGCGCCGGTCGGCACATTGATGACCGATCCGGTCTCGGCTGCGCGATCCAGCAGTTCAGGATGGTCAAGCAAGGCGCCAACAGACAACGGCATGAACATACAGCCATTCTCGATTGCGGCATGGGCAATCTCGGCAAACACCACCTTGGGCGCACATTCGATAACAATATCCGCCCCCGCCCCTAACTCGGCAGGTGCAACGATCGCAGGTGAGCGCTGAAAGCCCTGCAGATTGCGACGCGCCTTGTCGTGGTCGCGGGCAGAGACAGCGCCAAGCTCGAGCCCCGGTATGTTGCCAGCGTCGATACACGCCGCCACCTGACGACCAATGGCGCCGAGACTGCCGATAGAGACCGTCAGCGGTGATTTGCGAGTTGGGTTGTTGATCATCGTCGCCTGCGAGTGGTGAAGGTGGCCGGTTGGAAACATCGACCGCGCGGTGTGCGCCGCGCGGTCGATCGATCCGCTAGGCCGATTGCTGTTTCAGTTTCTCCTGAAACTGGATGAAACGAACCGCATCAGCCGCCTCCAGACGGCCGACTGGTCCAGTGCTGTAGGTGGCAGACAACACGTTGCCATCAGCGCCGAGGATGAAATCCGACGGCTGGATCAGGCCCCGCCGATCCTCCCACCAGGCGCCCACACGCTCGGCTTGTTCGCGCGTCACGCCGTAACACACCGGATAGGGCGTATCCGCCGCCATCACCTGCGTATTGTCGTGTGTGTCGGTACTGGCCGCCAGCACCGTGGCACCCAGGGATTGCAGTTCTGAATAATGTTCACTGAAGCCGCCCAACTGACGGAGACAGTAAGGTCAGAACTTACCCCGAAAAAAAAGAATGACCTGATAGTTCGGACCAGATGCGGGAACGCTGATGGACTCTGCGGCGGAGCTCGTCAGTGTGAGATCCGGGAACGCGTCACCGGGGTTGAGTAACTGGCGCAAAGGGATTTCCTCTTCAAATTGCGGGGTACCAATATACCGCAAATTCCAGCCGCAAACCCGATCGCCCAATGCAGCTGTGCAGCCGTGCGTCCGCACGCCGGACGCACAGTCGATATAATGCAGCCAAGCCCGCACCGTCAGGCACTGACCATGAAAGAAGAGACAAAACTGATTCAAGCCGGTCGCAATCTGTCTGGCCCCGGTGCCAGCGTCAATGTGCCGGTACATCGAGCCTCCACCATCCTCTACGACGACGTGCAAAGCTACCTCGGTCGCTTCGATGGTGACCGTCGTTTTGGCCAGGTGACCTACGGCGCCACCGGCACGCAAAACGCCCGCGCACTGGCCAGCGCGATCAGCGAACTGGAGCAAGCCGCCGGCACCGTCGTGACCGCCACCGGACTATCATCCTGCACGCTTGCGATAGCAGCCGTGGTAAAAGCGGGTGATCACATTCTTGTCACCGATTCAGTGTACGGCCCGACCAGAAAATTTTGCGCCGATGTACTGGCCCGGTTTGGGGTCGAGGCAGAGTTCTACGATCCGAACGCCGGAGGGGAAATCGCCACACTGTGCAGGCAAAACACAACGCTGATTTTCCTGGAGGCCCCCGGTTCACTCACCTTCGAGATGCAGGACATCGCCGCCATCACCAGCGTGGCACGCGAGCGCGGCATCCTGGTGGCGATGGATAACACCTGGGCGACACCGCTTTTCTACAAACCACTGCAGCACGGCGTCGACATATCCATTCAGGCTGGCACCAAATACGTGGCCGGACATTCGGACCTGGTGATCGGGCTGATTAGTGCCAACAGCGATACGCTGTTTAAGCAGATAGCCGATTACGCGATGACCGTCGGCGACGTTGCCGGCCCCGATGACTGCTTTCTCGCGTTGCGTGGCCTTCGAACCATGAACCTGCGTTTGCGTGAACAGTACGACGCCACATTGCAGATCACGAACTGGCTTCACGAACAGCCGCAAGTCAAACAGGTGTTATACCCGCCCCTGCCCGACGACCCCGGTCACGCCCTTTGGCAAGCGCAATTCACCGGTGGCGCCAGTCTGTTTGGCTTGACCCTCAAAGACGATTCACTGGCCGCTGCCGAACGATTAATCAACCCGTTGTCGCATTTTAAAATCGGTTCTTCGTGGGGCGGGTACGAGAGCCTGGTAGCCGTCAATCGCTTGCCGTTGGTGCGAGATGTCGTGCCGTGGAACAACGGTGAAACCCTGTTGCGATTTCACATCGGCCTTGAACATCGCGACGACCTGATCGAAGATCTGGCTACCGGTCTGTCGCGAGTGTAAAGCGTATGCCTGCAAACATTCCCGCCGACTTTCGCAAACTGGCGATGCAACCCAACCCGTTTATCGATCCACTCGGCCCGTTATACGGCAAGCGCGAAGACGACGCCCTGGTGATCGGCCTGCCAGTCGAGGCACGGCACTGCAATCCGGGTGGCACCTGCCACGGCGGCATGCTGATGACAATGGCAGACATGCTGCTAATCCTGAATGCCAATGCACAATCCGGCATTCATCAATACATGGTCACGATCAATCTGGGTTGTGACTTTGTCGGCCCCGCACAACAGGGTGACTGGATCGAGGGCCGCGCCACAGTATTGCGCGCATCGAAAAATCTGATCTTCGTCAACGGCCTGATCAGCAGCAGTGACAACCCCGTCGCCAGAGTCAACGGCCTGTTCAAACCTACCGGAGAAACCAGATCCAGCTTTTCTCTGGAGTCTTTGCTGTCCGAATGACCTCTAGCGTGTCAACGCCACTGCGCCACGCAGGCGGCAGCACCCAGATTAGTCAACCGTTCCAGTGCCAGTGTCACTGTCGTGGCAAACAACTGATTAGCCGCCAGTGACATCGGGAAGACGTCACGCATAGACAGAAACTGTGCAACTACCGTGGCGGCATCACCGGCATTCGCCGCATGCGCCAGATTTTCTGCCAACGGATCGCGTACATCGATACGTGCCCCCTTTTCATCGACTGCACGCGCATAGCGCATCCAGCCCGCCACCGCGAGCGACAAAGTCTCGATTGATCGTCCACACTTAAGGTTGTTTTCGATGGTGGCAAGCAAACGCTGCGGAATCTTTTGCGAACCATCCATCGCGATTTGCGCGGTTTGATGCTGTAGTGCCGGGTTGTCGAAGCGTTGCAACAGCGCATCGCGATAGGCCGGCAAGTCTACCGACACCGGCAATGACAGACCGGGCATAATTTCATCACTCATCATCTGCGATAACAACGACCTGAAACCCGCCCCATTCATTGCATCGGCCACCGTCTCGTGCCCGGCCAGAAAGCCCAGATAGGCGAGTGTCGAGTGCGAGCCGTTTAACATCCGAAGCTTCATTAGTTCAAAAGGCTCGACATCATCGACCATTTGCACACCCGCATTCTCGAAAGACGGTCTGCCGTTACAAAAACCATCTTCCAGCACCCATTGGCTGAACGGCTCCGCGAGAACCGGCCAGGCATCGTGCACCCCGGTGATCGCTCGCACCTGCTCGCGATCGGCGTCCGTCGTCGCCGGCACAATTCGATCGACCATGGAACACGGAAAACTGACATTCGCGGCAATCCAGTTGGCAAGGTGTTCATCGATCAGGTGCACCAACTGCAGCACGACGTTGCGCGCCACCTGGCCGTTAGCTGGCAGATTGTCACAGCTCACCACCGTAAACGGGCCACTGTCATTCTCGCGACGGTGTTTCAGCGCCAGCACCAGCCAACCCACCGCACTTCGCGGATAGCGATCCTCACGCAGCGCTGTCACGTCGTAGACAATATCGGCGTGCTGCTCGTCCAGCATGCCGGTTGCCGGTGTATGGCAATAGCCTTTTTCAGTAATCGTTATCGACACAATTCGAACGGCCGGATCAATCATCGCCTGCAACAGGGTCGCGCCCTGCTGCGGCGCCACCAGCACTTGTTGCAGGCTGCCAATCACTCTGGCCCGGTTACCGTCAGCCCCCGTTTCGAGCAGCGTGTACAGACCGTGTTGCGGGTTCAGGGCAGTGGCCGTGTCCGCCGCACGTAAACTGACGCCGGTAATCGCCCACCCCGGCTCTGATGCCAGCAGATCGTCGATCGTTACCGCCTGGTGCGCACGATGGAATGCCCCCACGCCCAGATGGACGATGCCGCAATGGGTATCGGCTCGCGCGTAGGCCGGCGTTTGAACGTCATCGCCCAGGCTGCCAAGTGACTCGTTATTCAGTTGCATCACGACACCGGTGGCAGGCGATAGGCGCGTCGTGCGAGATCACCCGCCAGTGCCACGGCCATGTCTGCCGCTTCGTCTTCAGACAGGCGATGGGTCGCCACCATGTTGGCAAGCCATGCACAGTCAATTCGGCGCGCCATGTCGTGGCGCGCAGGGATCGACGGAAACGCCCTCGTGTCATCGTTAAATCCGGCGGTGTTGTAGATACCGGCCGTCTCTGTGACGAGCTCGCGATAACGCAGCATGCCGTCAGGCGCATCGAAAAACCACCAGGCGGGCCCCAGCGTCACACTCGGATACACGCCTGCCAGCGGTGCCAGCTCACGCGAATAAGCCGTCTCGTCGAGCGTGAATAAAATCAGTGAAAAGTCGGGATGCGTGCCAAATCGATCGAGCAGTGGCTTCAGCGCCGACACATAGTTGGTAGCAGTAGGAATATCAAAACCCATGTCGGGCCCGAAGCGCTCGAACACTTGCGGCTGATGGTTGCGCATCGAGCCCGGGTGTATCTGCATCACCAAGCCGTCATCTACCGACATTGCCGCCATCTCGGTCAGCATCTGGGCGCGAAACAACTCGCGATCTTTTGCCTCTGCCCGGCCGCTGCGAATCTTGTCGTACAAGGCAGACGCCGCCACCTGCGACAGATCTGCCGTTTGCGCACTCGGGTGGCCGTGATCGGTGGATGTAGCCCCCATCGAGGCAAAAAATGCTCGCCGCTGTCGATGCGCGTTCAGATAACCGGCCCAGCTATCGACGCGCTCATTGGCAAGCTCACCCAATCGCTCCAGGTTCTCGTTAAAACCCCGCGCATCCGGATCGACCACCGGATCGGGTCGATACGCGGTAATTACATTGCCCTGCCAGCCACTGTCGCGAATGATCTGGTGGTTTTTCAATTCATCCAGCGGCGATTCAGTGGTGGCGATCACTTCAATGTTGAATGATTCAAACAACGCGCGTGGTCGACACTGCTCACGCTGCAGGCACTCGGCAATAGTGTCGTAGTAGTGATCGGCGTTCGCTGTGTTGAGTACTTCAGTGATACCAAACAAAAACTCAAACGTATGATCGAGCCACAGGCGCGTTGGCGTGCCACGAAACAAATGATAGTGCGCGGCAAATTCACGCCAGATCGTGCGTCCGTCGAGCTGTGCGCCAAAGGCCTTGTCATCCAGCGGTCGAATACCCAGCCTTTCAAGCCCCACCCCTTGCGAGTGAAGCATCCGCAGCACGTAGTGATCGGGCACGATGAGCAATCGAGCCGGATCGGGAAATGGCTCGTTCAGCGCAAACCAGGCCGGATCGGTATGGCCGTGCGGACTGACGATCGGCAACTTTTCAACAGGCTCAAACAAGCGCCGCGCGATCGCACGCGTACCGGCATCAGCGGGAAACAATCGATCGGGATGGTTGAGCATTACGGCACTCCACGTAAAAAATCGCATTCTACCCGGCTGTACAAAGTCGGTCGATGAACGACTCAGGTCCTGCAGCCTGGGCAATCCCCAACCGTTTCACACGCAGCGGTTAAAACAAGTCAGTGGCAGCGTTGTATAATGACGCATTCACGCCACGGAATAGATGCCGCTTGAGCGACCAACCCACACCGGCTCTGATCGGCATCGACTGGGGTACCACCAGCTTTCGCGCCTATCTGCTCTCCGCAAATGGCCAGATAATCGAAACCGTCGACACCACAGACGGCATCAGCTCTTGCGAGCCCGGCTGCTTCGAAGATCAACTGCTGACAAACATTCAACGCTGGCAAGGCTTCGGCCCGCTGCCGATTCTGATGTCCGGCATGATCACCAGCCGCAACGGCTGGCTGGAGACTCCCTATCTGCATGCACCTGCCGGCGCACCGGAGCTGGCAGCGTCACTGCATCCGGTGCCAGGCCAGGCCTTCCCACAGGCGTGGTTCATCACTGGCCTGGTATGCCTGAGCAACGCCCACTACCCTGACGTTGTGCGCGGCGAGGAAACCGAAATCATTGGTCACCTCGCAGGCACCGGACAAACCGATGCCGACTACCTCTTGCCCGGCACGCACAGCAAATGGCTGCAGGTTCGCAACGCCCGCGTCACCGGCTTTACCACCAGCATGACGGGCGACGTCTACGCGGCACTGCGCCATCACACCATTCTTGGCACTACCATGCAGGATGGCGAATTCAACCGGCAAGCGTTTGAGCGAGGCGTGCAGACGGCCGCCACCAATGACAATCTGCTGGCCACCGTATTCTCCGCAAGAACACTGTCCCTTTTTAATCAACTGGCAGCCGATGAGGGCGCAGATTATTTGTCTGGCCTTCTGATCGGCTACGAAGTCAATCGACAGTTACAGCATAATCGCACCGACAAGGTCACCATCATCGGCCGTGGCTCACTTTGCGAGCGATACACCATCGCGCTGTCGATGGCGGGCCAGGCGTCACAAGCCGCCACCAGCGGACAAGTCGCTCGCGGCCATCTGGAAATCGCCAGGCGCGCAGGAATCATTCAATGAAGAACGCCACACAGGCCTGGCAACAGCGATTTGCCGCATTGCCACTGGTAGCCATATTGCGGGGTTTAACGCCGGATAACGCGGCCGCTACCGCGGACGTTCTGGTCGATGAGGGCTTTGGCATCATCGAAGTCCCGCTTAACTCACCCGATCCGTTCGACAGCATTGCAATCATCAGCCAGCACCTGCCCGGTGTGCTGGTGGGTGCCGGTACAGTGCTGACACCAGACGACGTCGACAACACGGTCACTGCAGGCGGCAGGCTGATCGTCGCACCGAATATCGCGGCCGATGTGGCCGGCGCGGCCAGCCAGCACGATGTCGCCTACGTCCCAGGTGTCGCCACCCCAAGCGAAGCATTCAACGCACTGGCGCTCGGTGCAGACGCGCTGAAGCTTTTCCCCGCCGAGCTGATTACCCCAACGGTCGTCAAGGCGATGCGCGCGGTGTTGCCAGCCAATGTCAAGCTGCTGCCCGTGGGTGGCATCACACCGGATAACCTGGGCGCGTATCGCAGTGCCGGTGCCAACGGCTTTGGCCTGGGCTCAGCACTTTTCAACACCGGAAAATCACTTGATGAGATCCGCCAGTCTGCCAAAGCGTTCGTCAAGGCAGTAGAGACCACTTGAAGCCAGCCCATCTACGCTCTGTTGTGCGGGCTCCCCTACAGGTGTGCTGCTACTGATGGCGATCCCTGCCGCATCGGGTGTTGACGATCAGGGCATCGACTCGCCCTACCGCTGGATGATGCTGTTTGGCGTATGGCTGCTGTACTACTGCTTTGGCCTTGTGATTTCGTCTGTGGCCCCATTAGTTGCCACTATCGTCGAAGAATTGCAGATCTCGCTCACCAGCATGGGTCGCATCCTGGGCGCCTGGCAGTTTGTCTACCTGTTCTGTGCCATACCCGTGGGCATCGCCATCGATCGCTTTGGGCTGCGCGCCTCACTGACGCTTGCCGGTCTTGTCATCGCCGCCTCTGCCGCACTGCGTGGACTTTCAGACAGTGCCGCGGCGATGTGGCTGGCGGTGGCGGTGTTCGGCCTTGGCGGCCCACTCATTTCCATCGGTGCGCCGAAGGTCATCGCCAGTTGGTTCGGCTCTGCCGAACGCGGCATGGCGATGGGCATCTACATGACCGGCCCGGCACTGGGCGGCATCACCGCACTGGCCTTGACCAACAGTGTCCTCATGCCGTGGACGGACTACAACTGGCGCTATGTGATGATGATTTTTGCTGCCGTCGCCAGCATTGCCGCCGCGATCTGGTGGCTGATCAACAGCAGCAAAGCCAGTCGTCAGGCCAGCCCGAAACCAACGGACAAACCAACCGAGAGCACGATTGCTGTGTTCGGCCGCCTGCTGCGCATACCCCTGGTGGTCGTCATACTGATCATGAGCATAGGCATCTTTACCATCAACCACGGACTTGGCAACTGGTTGCCCGAAATACTTCGAAGTGGTGGCATGAGCGCGACCGACGCCGGCTTCTGGGCGGCCATTCCAACGCTCGCAGGCGTGGTCGGATCGCTGATCATTCCGCGTCTGGCAACACCGGCTCGGCGCTACTATCTTTTGATCGGACTGTTCGCAGGCGCGCTGATCGCACTGTGGTTACTGCGCACCACTGACGGACCGGTTCTGGCCAGCGGCCTGATACTGCAGGGCTTTGCGCGCAGCAGCATGATGACACTGGCAATTTTGATATTGATGGAGACGCCGCAGGTCGGTGCAAAAAACATTGGTATCGCCGGCGGGCTGTTTTTCACCGCTGCTGAGATCGGCGGTGTGCTCGGCCCGATGAGCATTGGCCTGATGGCTGACCTCTACGGTGGATTCGACGCCGCCCTGTGGATGATGACGACCATCTGCGTGATACTGATCGCGTTGGCTTTTGTGGTCAGGTGGCTGGCCGCTGGTGCCGCACACAGCTGAACACAAACGCCGGTCGCCTGACTTGTCAGACCCACTGATTGAGCATCAGCGCCAGTGATTCCAGTGGCGTGATCAACAGATATAAACCGTCATCTCCCGCGCGAGTCCGAATCTCTACCCCCGGCTCAATCACCCGATTCGATGTGCCGATCGCAAGCCCCTGCTCCAGCACCAATCCATCGAGCGCATACTCCAGGCCGCGCGATGAATCGAAACCTACCCGCGTCAGCGGGTAGACAGAAAAGCGCATGCCAGACTGCAATTGCAATCGGGTCCGTCCGTGGCGCGCCCACATGACATCCTGCTCCGCCAGCAACATGATATTGGCCTCGCGGCCGTAGACACTCAGCGAGTGGAGCGCTGCAAGCGTATGGTCAAAGCGCTTGCCGGTAAAACCCAGCGCGACTATGCCGGGTGCATTAATGCTGTACAGACACTTTTCAAAATCTGTGGTGTCCTGTTCAGTCACATGCAACAAGCGGGTGCGCGATTGCCAGTGTGCCGGGTCATCCAGTGAGTCCATATCACCAATGATGGCAGCCGGCGCCACCTCCTGATCATGCAGACTATTTGCCCCGCCATCTGCCGCCACCAGCGGCCAGCCCCGTGCTAACAAACCGCGCAGCACCGCCAGGTTCACATCGCCTCCACCCACCAGAACCACAGGCTGTGAAAACTGCAACTGTTGTGATTTGTCCGCAAGCATCCATACATTATACCGGTACTGCGGCGCGCAGCGCCCGCGGGCACATCGGTGCACTGCTACCCCACAATTTGACTCGTCACACGGAACGCGAACATGAAATGCCATGAAGTAGACTATGAAATCTTTGGCGACGATATGCAGATCGTCGAAGTCGAGCTCGATCCACAGGAACGCGTCATTGCCGAGGCCGGCGCCATGAACTACATGGAGGACGGCATCGGCTTCGAGACCAAGATGGGAGACGGATCAAAACCATCCGCCGGCATCATGGATTCACTGATGAACGTGGGCAAACGGGTACTCACCGGCGAATCCATTTTCATGACGCACTTTTCCAATGATGGCAGCGGCAAAAAGCGCGTCGCCTTCGCCGCCCCCTACCCCGGCAAGATTATCCCGCTCGACATGGCGACCATCGGCGAAGAGCTGATTTGCCAGAAAGACGCCTTCCTGTGTGCCGCCTTCGGCACCTCGATCGACATTACCTTTCAGCGCAAACTCGGCAGCGGATTTTTCGGTGGCGAGGGATTCATTCTGCAACGTTTGCGCGGCGATGGCAAAGCGTTCATACACGTGGGTGGCACCGTAATCAAACGCGAGCTCAAAGGTGAAACACTGCGCGTCGATACTGGCTGCCTGGCAGCATTCACCAGTGGTATCGACTACGACATCGAGCGCGCCGGCAGCCTCAAATCCATGGTATTCGGTGGCGAAGGTTTGTTTCTCGCCACACTGAAGGGCCACGGCACCGTCTACCTGCAAAGCCTGCCGTTCTCACGCCTTGCCAATCGCGTGCTGCAAGCCGCATCTGTTGGCGGGGCCAAAGGTGAAGGTTCAGTGATCGGTG
This sequence comes from uncultured Granulosicoccaceae bacterium, assembly GCA_964573105.1. Lineage (GTDB taxonomy): Bacteria > Pseudomonadota > Gammaproteobacteria > Granulosicoccales > Granulosicoccaceae > CAKZSB01. The sequence goes on along the minus strand of CAZNIS010000031.1, from coordinate 5,196 downwards.
GCCTGGGCGATCTGTTTGGCGATAATTAACCGCCCGGCGCCGTTCAATGCGTCAGGCGTTATTGCGCCTTTCGCCACGCAAAGTTGATCCCGAGCGGCGGGTTGTTATCAACAAACTCCAGATCAGCGCAGAAGTTGCCAATGTTATAGCTCAACTCCTTCACGTGCTCCAACTGCAAGCCACTCGCAATAGCGGCCATTAGCACATCAGACAGTGAATGGTGAAACGAGTAGTTTTCGATCGCGTCGTATTTTTTGTAGGTAAAGTAATCCAGCCCGTTTGCGTCAACGAATGGCTCGGTATTGAAATACGAATAGTCCAGAGTTGATGGTTTACCCTCCTCATACATCCCCAGAATCGGATGCAGCTCCTCTACCAGCAACACCCCACCCGGTCCCAAAAGCGAGGCGCAGACCCCCATAAACCGCTCAATATCGGGCATCCACCCCAGCACACCGACCGTCGTTATCGCGATTTCGAAACTATGGTGAAATTTGTCTGGCAGCTGGTGCACGTCAGAACAATGAAATTCAATGTCGGGGTGGCCTGCAGACCGAGCAAGATCTGCCGCATGCTCCAGAAACGCGCTGGAACCGTCAATCCCGAGACATCGCCCGGCGCCCTTTTTCCTCAGTGACAGCAGATCGATCCCGTTGTTACAACAAATCTGCACAGCAGCCTTGCCACTAACCCCATACGCATCGACCAAATCGTTAAAGTCCGGGTTCAGACTGTTAAAGTCGGGGCTTGCCACATCAGTATGCAGTGAGGTATTGATGGCGGCATGAACAGGTGCCGCCTCATCCCATGAGGCAATCGTCCTCTGCCGGTAGTAGTCGTCCCGATCCGCCATATCCGATCTCCCTATCCGCCTGAGTCGATGTGTATCGTTACTTCGAATACCTCACACCACTACCTCCGACCCAACACCGGCCAGCTGCACGTTATCAGAAAATACACTCAATTGGTGCCGGGACCAAACGCCAGTACGACGTACCAACTAACTCCTGCGAATCCGAACGATCTTCATTATCTCAAAATCCATCCCCGCCACCTGCTCGGTGTGTGGATAGTAGGTCAAATTCACTCTCGCACCCTGCAGGCTTCGATACTGTTTCTTGCGATTGTACTTGAACGGCACCTCATAGCCATCCAGCATCAGCGTATTCACAATCCAGTCACCCACCTCACGCTGCACATGACTGACCACCTTCACTGCATCGAGCTGGTTCAACTGCTGGTGTTTTTGCAATAGCTTGTCAGTTTCCGATGCCACGGTCACACTTGCTCCACTGCACAGTGCCAACTGAAACGCAATTGGCCAGGCTCAACACCGGCAGCATAGAAAAGATCCATTATTGCACAGACCACTGCGAGCCATACCCGCGAAATGCAGCACGCTGATGTCGACAGTCAGCAGGCCAGACAACCGTTTGATTCGAGACGGCGTTTCAGGGTACAGCGACCATGCAGCCTGCCCAATCAACACGACGCCTGGCTGCTACCGACTGGATGCTGGACGTGTCAAATGGGTTTTGAAGGCCTCATCCTGCAGCGCCTGTACACGTTCCCACTGCTCGGCCGGCCCACAACCAATGTCTTCCATGTCGTGTAGAAAGGCCAGCAGACCCTCCAGCGCTTGCGCCCTGGAATCCGTTACTTTGGTAGCATTCTCAAGCAATTCTGTGATCGGGTTATCCATGGCGCGATGTCTCAGTAAGTGCTTGTCGCCACGTCTAGAAAAGTTGTGGAAATTCGACAGCAGCGTTTAATGGAAAGGGACTACAACCAAGCCGCGCAGTGTATCAATTACCTAACACACCATCGTAGAGGCCCATCACAGGTGAGTGCTCATGCCTGGAGCAAATTGGTCTTAGCCACTATTGGCCACCACAATAAATTGGCAAGCGATCATTACACCGTGCCTGCGTACCCGATTCAGTCCACGCAGCATCGATCCGCACTGAGACTCCGTTGCTGGTGCGCGTTTCCAGGCCAGTAGTGAAATCGGACGACTGCCAACTATCGCAGGTCGGAAAGTCCGTCTCCAATGTACCGGCTGGCGTTGTTGACGTTCTAACCAGTGTGCCAAGATGCTTAAATTGCGCCGTCACACTGATTGGCGACAACAAATCCAACGCAGAACTGAGGCCTGCAAAATCTGCCGCCACTGTCGCCCCATCTACACGCACATACGCGGATTCACTTCTCACCCAATCCGTCGCCGGCGAATAGTCAATAGTGGACAACCAGGGTTCGTAGGTTCCGGGCAGCCCCGCTGCCGCCGATTCAGCATTGCAAATGTCAGTCGCCCCTTCAATGCCGCCAATGTCGCCGTTGAAAACCCCATCGGTCAGAAACAGATACTGGCTGGCGAATGCAGGTTGATACAATACCCAGTCCCGATCGATCAACGCATCGACATCGGCAGGCTTCAGCAACGCCCAGTATCCATCCCAGGGCTTCGCAATGCGCTTGCCTGGCACAACGTCTGTTGCAGCACCATCGGTGGTATAAGGTACGTAGTGCTGTAAAAACTCACTAAACTGGTAAAACGCGGACGCAATGGAGGAGTCGCTTATCGCGCAAGGTAGCGCAACCGTGCAATTGAGTGTCTGCGACGCATTCACCACCACCATATCTTCGTGACGGACGTTGAGATCTGTCGGATTGCCAATTAACTGCCAGTTTGCACCAGCTGAAATAACATGTGCTCCACAAACTTCGTCAGCGTCGCACGGTACATCCGTTGTCCTTCCCGCCTTCACACTACCCTCTGGCAGGGTCAATGTGACATCCTTTGAACTGATGAACCAGAACCCCCTGCCTGCAGATGGGATTGGCGAGTCCGCCCCAAGCGCTTGATACTGCCCGGACGATCCATCTACTTCGTAGACGAAGGCGGCCCAACCAGTATCGTCAGTGGCGATAGTATCGTCGTTGATCAAATCAGCCATAGTGCTGCCAAGAGGTACATCGCATGGCACTGTAAGCAGATGCCAGGCTAAATCACCCGAGACCTGCCTGGTATAAACACCGGCATTACAGGATTCGGCTTCGGTGCTCCCACCCGGCGATGGATTGAATTCCAGAATCTTGGAGTTCAGATAATCTTTAACACCCATGGTCAATCGGTTGTCCTCAGGTGAGATATCTGTTGGTACGAACTCAATATTTATTTCACGTCCAATCGAAGTTAGAATTGAGTTGTGAGCAATGTAACGACCAGTATCAAATGAAAGATGCAACGGGTCGCGAAACAGTTCCGAGAATTCTTCGAATGGTGCCTGCCCGGCTTGGATATCAAGATAGATTGAATACAGAATATCATTCGATCTCGATGAAACGATTTCACGACCGGGATGCAGATCCCTAAGTCGATTGATCAACTCTTTGATGTAAGCCACACTTGGCCGCATTTCAACCGTAAGTTCCTCGACGTAATGTGCCGGAAACACATGGCTCGATGTCCAACCCGGATGTATGATGAAGACAGCACTGGATTCGATTTTCATCAAATCGGAAATTATATCTACATCCTGATTAAGCGTTGTCCCCTGATAGGGCTGAACAGAGACATAATCGTAACTATGCCGCTGCATTAGATCGAATAGCTCAGGTTGTTCTATCGTGTAAAGCAGGTTAGTGCCCGAACCAGTGACAGCATCCCGACGGTCAAAGCTCGGGTACTGCCACCAAACGGTATCGTTTGTCAAGCTATTACCTAATACCAGTATGTTGTCTGCTATCGCTGGCTTTGACAATAACAGAGACGCTACCAAAGCAATCAGTGTTTTCATAACTCATCAACATGTTCGGCAAACTAAGGCCGCAAGGACAACTCACCCCATGCCAGCCGGGCAACGGTGATCAACCGTAAATCCGAGGCCACACGTACTGCGAGGAAAATACATCACAAAGCAAAATTGTAGCTAACGCGGATTCAACTTTCAAGTGCATAACAATATTGAGCTCTTGAAACAATGGTAGTTCTGTGCTCTTTTCCTACCGCGCTTCGCTTGCTGGCTAATGACTTCAAATCCGACATGTCGCATATAACGCGAAATGTCGAATTCAAAATCATCAGCTGTATTGTATTATTCGTCATCATTAGATTCAATTGCCAATTCTACTTGCAAAGTTATTTCAACTGGCTTTCCATCAATGCTATCGGCGTGCAGTATCCCAGTGTTTTACGAGGTCTCATATTTAGTAGATAGGCGACCTGGGAGACCTCTTCGTCAGTGACCGATTTGAAATTGGTCGATTTTGGGAAATACTGCCGGATAAGCCCATTAGTATTTTCGTTCAGACCTCGCTCCCATGAGTGATATGGTCGCGCGAAAAAGAACTGTGTATCGAGTGCCCTCGCGATTTTTTCATGGTACGCGAACTCTTTTCCATTGTCGGCTGTTATACTATGTACGATATCTTGGTAGGGCTTTAACAGCTCAATTGTCGCGGCAGTGACATCTTCGGCTGACTTAGAGTCTACGCGGGCGATCAAGGTGAACTGCAATGCCCTCTCGACGATCGTCACTAGAGCACCACTGTGGCCCTTACCTATCACGGTATCGATCTCCCAGTCACCAATCCGCCCTCGTTTGTCAACGATAGATGGGCGGTTCTCGATACCCACCCGATTGGGTATCCGACCGCGAGTCTGTTTGCCATTACATCGGCGCTGATATTTCTTGTGACCGCGACGAAGGTTCACATGGAGGCAACCGCCATTGAACTTATCTGCCCATATGTATTGATAGATGCGTTCGTGGCTCAGAGCGATACCATGCTCAAGTGCCAGAGTTCCGCTGATTTGTTCGGGGCTGAATTGTAGTTTTAGCATCGATACCGCAAGCTTCTCCACTTCAGACGTCAATCTGGAGTTTCGCCGACACCACAGCCGTCGACTTTCATAGTTTTCCTGAGCTTGCTTACAGCGGTAGCCTCGTTTCCCTGTATTGCGCTTGAGTTCACGTGATACTGTCGATTGACTTGCACCAATGGACTCGGCTATATCTTTTTGAGAAAGACCCCTTTTCTTTAGGATCTCGATCTGGCATCTTTGTTCGAAGGTCAACTGCTTGTACTGTTGCATTGCAATATCTCTTGCCGGAGAAAAAGCGGTGAGCGTACAGGCAGTTGGCCGCTTTTCCAAGTTCTTGACAAGCTATGCACTTACAAGTTGAATCTGGG
>CAZNIS010000030.1:48444-68175 GCA_964573105.1 uncultured Granulosicoccaceae bacterium | reverse complement strand
CACCTGCTATAACATCGCTGGGATAGTGAAGCCCAAGAACGACTCTGGAACCGGCAATTAGACACGTCAGTGGCAACAATACCCATAACAGCTCTGGATACTGCACCCCTGCAATAGTGGTGAAACCCACGGCGTGCAGAGTATGACCTGACGGAAAACTATATTGGTCCAACGGTGGCACAATACTACGCACCGAGCGATGCCGAACACATGGACGATCACGCATCGTGCGCTTCTTCAGGTGTTTGTAAATGATAAGACCTACCAGAGCCGCCGCCAGCATTCGTGCGACGTCCAGAAATGCCTGAGGGCCGTACACCAATGGCATTACCAGCATCATGCAATACCAGACAACTCCATCACCAAGTCGGCTTATGACCGAGAACAACCGTGCGATACCGCGTTTTCTGGCAGTGCGATTGAAATAGACGCACCAGCGCCGTTCACGCGCGTCCAGAGTTAACCAGGTTGCAGTTAGAGATTTACTCATGACGCGTAGTCAAAGCCAGGCTGCCCGGTCGGCGCATCGCTGTTCAATACGCTGCGATAGATATCTATCAGTTGCCGTTGTATTCGTGACCAGCCGAGCGGCAATACGGTCTCACGAGCGTATGCACCCATTTCCCAGCTGCAAGTCAAATTGGTTGCGAGCAGAATCGCGTTCTGGATAAAACAAGCATCATCATCAAGCGCGCAGGTAGCGCCGTTGGTGCCACTTTCGATATAATGCCAGGCTGCGGCATAGTCGAATGCACATACGGCAAGCCCACTGGCCATCGCCTCCAGCGTGACATTGCCAAACGTTTCGGACCGACTGGGGAACAGAAAAATATCCGCGGAAGCATAATAGCGGGCGAGTTCTGTGCCGGTTTTCGTACCAACTAGAAGCACGCCGCTGTCAGCCGGTCTCTTTCGCAGCCATGACTCCAGCGGCCCACTTCCAACCACTACAAATTTGGCGTTGGGTACTTTTACACGTATCGCATCAAAAGCCTCCAGAGCAAGCTGCAGATTCTTCTCTGACGCCAATCGGCCAACATAGAGAGAGACCGGGTCATTTCTTTCAACCCCCCAACTTGCCCGCAACGCGGCACTTCGGCGCCACGGCGAAAAAAGCTGGGTATCGACACCGCGCGACAACACACGGGTAGTCAGACTGTGCATGTGCTGCAGATTCTCGGCAACCTCTCTGGTTGGCACCAGCGTTACCGCGCTTTGCCGATGAAACCTGCGCAGGTAACGCAAGACGCTGGATTTCAGAAAGCTCAATCCGTAGTGATCGCTATATGTATGAAAATTGGTGTGAAAGCTGGTTACCACTGGAATACCTGCCCGACGAGCGGCCCGCAGTGCACTCATACCCAGAGGCCCCTCTGTCACAATGTGCACAATATCTGGACGAGTTTTTCGAAATGTCTGATCGAGCATCGCACCCCGGGCAAATCCCACCTGCAAACCCGAGTAGAAAGGAATGGCCATGCCATAGACTCGCGTCGTACTAAAGTCTTTGTGCAATTCGCCAAAGGCTGTCGCGTTACTCGAATCGTCTTCTACAGACTGAATCGGCCGAATGATGTGGACCCGGTGACCAGCGCTCAGCGCGCCCATCATCAGCCGGCTGATAGTCATCGCTACACCATTGATTTCCGGAGCCCATGTCTCTGTGACCATGCAGATGGATAGTCTGCGAGCATGGGAAGGCGGCTCGTCAATCGAGAGAGCACCCATACCTGATAGCTGTGTATTGACTGAGCTACGCTTGGAAGCCGGTGTATGAACTATAGTCGCTTGCATCCTGATTTAACCTTGGCCCATTCGAATTAAACGGGATGCGTTGACACGTGAACCCGTTTCTCTGTCAGCGGCAAGAAACTAACCAGTTGTTATTAATTTTTTATGAAGTTTTTGTTTCAGGTCTATTACATATGAATCCGCAAACGTACAAGCCATTGCACCGCCGATGTGGATGCTGCTGACACTGGATGGGGACAATCGCATTGTGCCGTCCATCTATGCGAAGAAGGCGCGCGCCGCCGGGCTTAAGATTATCACCTGGACACTGGAACGATCCGGCTCGCTTGGCAATGGCGGTGGCTGGTATTATCAAACGATCAAACCCGCGATCGACAACGATGGCGATATGATGACGGTACTCGATGTACTGGTGCGAGACGTGGGTGTGATTGGTGTATTTAGCGACTGGCCGGCAACAGTTACTTATTGCGAATTGTATGGGCAACACAGGACAATGATTTAGAAATCAAACCTAGTGCACCAGGTGCAAGATCGACAGAAGTGACCCTGCCCTTACATTTCGCTTCGCTCTACACTTAATCTCTGCCAGGGTGATGTATCACGCACTGTATTGTAAGCTCAATTGGCCGGGCCATCCCCTCCACCAGGGCCATCAAAATAGGATGCCCTTCTGATTTCAATTTCAATTGTATCCATCCGAACCACACTCGGATCCAGAGGATCACGATTTTCGGCGCGCAGTGTACCCAATAATGTCGCAGAACCCTCAAAGCCTGGCGGAGCGAGTTCTCCGCCGTCCCCAAAGGGAGTCATCACAGTGAGCACACCGGTTACTGCATCCAGCTCAACGCCAGCTGGCAAATCGGATAGCGATAGGGGGGGACCCGGTGAGTTCGAATCGAATGCCAGGATTATGTCCTCAATTGACCAGTTGGTGGCCAAACCACCTCGATTAAATTGTTGCAACTCAAACTGAGTTGATTCAATTGCATTCGATGCATTGACAAACAACAAACCGATAGAATCAATGGTAACCAGGTCAGGGGGCAGCAGCACTGACGAGACGGCGTACTGGAGAGATACCGACGCCGAATTTCCATCGTCGTCAATCCCGGTAATGATGGCACTAAACTCCCCGGATTCAGTTGGCCTTCCTTTTACCACAACACTTGTTTCGTCAGTTCCAGATATAAGTTCTAGCCCCGCTGGTAAATTGTCACCTGAATACTCCACGCTTGTTTCTGGAGTAAGTGGTTTAACAGAAATCGGCTCCACAGGTGATCCGATATTGCCGGCGATATCGTAGGACTGTCCCTGACTCTGACCTGATTGACTCTTTATCTCTAGCACAATGAGATCAGCTAACAAATCAAACTCAAACAAGATGTCTCGGTTCTCATCCTCTTCCAGAGTGACACATTGCGTAAATGTTGAGAACGACGGCCCTATGTCCAGTACGACTTCCGCGTACACACATACCTCTACATCCGCGGGTATATAGAGCGAGTCTGTGAGCGCACCTACCGTTGTTACTGTGGATACATTTAGTCTGGTGCCCAGGTTCGAAGTCGTACCCCCAAGTACCGTCACTGTACCCAGGGCAGGACCGGATACGCCAACTTGTATCGTACCGGTTTCAGGGCTTACATCGCTATTCCACCATGAAAAGTGGGTGACGGTCGCCTCCAGCGCTAGGCCTGTTGGCGATAGCAAATTTTCCACTACAGTACCAATGCCTTCCTGTTTCCAAATACCAGTCGCCTCGTTTAGCGACCAAAACGGAATGGTTTTACCTTCAGCTATTAGCGAACCATCTGGCAACTCATCGGAAAATAGCGGGATTTGTATTAATGCAGTCTGCGCACCACCAGTAGCGCTGGCATTCTCATCTGCGAGTTGCAATGGGTTACCGTCTAGATCCCGGAAAGCGAATTCAACTGTACCCTGACTAACCAGAGGCAAATCGTCCAACCCAACCTGTGGGCTGCCTACAAACGCACCAGGAAAACCCGGCAGCAGTGATGGATCCTCGACGTCCACAACCGTAATCGACAACTCAATCGGCCCGCCCACAAGTTCCCCCGCCTCATTCATGAAGGCTGGAATGCCGGCAAAGGTCTGATTTGAGACAGAAGCGCCTGCCGGCCCTACCACCGTAAAAGCTGCCCCAGAATCAACATTTGTCACCATACCTCGCGCTAGCACTGTTACGTCAATATTGATTACTCCCCCTGCTAATGGCAGATCAACTACTCGAACCTGACTGGCATGTTTGTTTGATACAAACTGCAGTACATGACGGGTATTGGAGACCAGGCTGACCGAAAAGCTACCGAGTACGCTGGTAGTTGTGAGCGTTTCATCACCCAGCTTTACCGCTACACCTGCCGCTGGTGTCCCATCCGGTTCCGTCACTATGCCGTTGACCTGGACCGTTGCGGCGGTGTCGGGAATCAGCAACTGTGGATCCAGTCCGTTTGCCAGCGGCTCTACATCGAACCAGAAACCGCTCCATGGTGCGACGAGCTGGTCGCCATCAATGGTCTGATAATGACCGGAAACGCTGTCATAAGCGAAAACTGAATTTCCGGTGTAACCGTCCTGTTCTGATTCTTCTAACGTACAACCATCGCCACAGATTGGCGGGATCGCTTTAACCCGCAGTTGGGATGCTGCGACACTCCAGTTGAATGGCGAACCAGTCATGAGCCACTGAGTGCTGGTATCGTCTGTGGGCAAATCGACGGCAAAACAGCCGGCTGATGTAGCACAGCCATCCTGTACCGTGGCAACGCTACCCGTAGACGGCTGTGGCATCTCGATCTCTACGTTGTCACCGGTTATCTGAATAATCCAAAAGCCCTGTCCATTTCCCAAAGGGGTATTGGCAGTGGCCCGACTATAGCGCTGTATCTCTGCGTCGAATGTGTACACTGCCCAGGTGCTGTCCCCGGACGGACTCAGATGGCTGACATCCAGTGCGTCGTCGAAGATATCCTCAACAGTATTTTGCGCTGGACTCCCCGGTACCGAAAGAAGGTGCCAGGTTGTATCCAGTAGCGTTACCGATCCCGCTATTGCGGGCTGCGCCAGACATCCAGCCAGCATCACTGCTACCGCTGAAATGCGTTTATATAGTGATCTCATCTGTCTCACCGCCTGCTTAATATACTGCATTCATTCGGGCATCTGCGCGGCCACGAGCCACCTTCCCTGCATCCGACTGACCGTAGCATCGGCTTTCAACTCAACCAATGGCTTAAACATGTCATAAACAGGGTAGTACTGCCAGGTTTCACCTTACTTGTGCAATCTGTCACGCGCCAGAAGGATTGATTGCTCAAGGCTACTGCTGCATCACTCTGTCGCGGCGGAAGAATGCATAAATCGCTATATTTGTTGAGCGCGTTTTTATAGCCACAAGTTATCAAAAACATGCACAACCAATTTTCGGCTCTATGAACGGATACTCACTGGTCTGAAAACGCAATCGCCCAGGTCGCCTTGGCGCATCGCGAAATCATGTAGCAAAGACGGGATAAGCCGCAGCCATCAAGCGCAGCAGTAGCGTTGCGCCACTCGGATTCAGACCTCCCGAGCGGCAAGTGCCTGCAAAGTTTGCACGGCCAGATTGGCATCGGCCACGGGCACAAATAGATGATCATGAAAGTAACCAGCAATCATGTTGGCACTGACGTTAGCGCTGGCAAGCGCCGTCGATACCGCAGCTGTCAGTCCCACTCCCTCCAGACTCGAATGCACCATTAAGGTGATACATCGAAACACGGCCGGATAGTCGTGCCCGTGTTCATCTGCCTTTGACCGAGGCACAACCAGAGTCAACCCTTCGGGCTCAACAAACGAGGCGACTGGCTGTAGTGAGGCCAGGTCTCCATAGTTTGCGCCAGCGAAAGTGCAAAACACATATTCTCCGGCCTGCAACTGAGGCGACATGTTTCGCAGCATTGTCGCCAGATCTGTTTCGCCTGACATAGTTGAGCTCGTATCCAGGATTTTTCAGAGTTTACGGCATGTGCAACCAGGGGTGATGGTTCGGCGCGAAACTTTCGGCTAACCGTGCGACAGGATGGCAGATTGCCCCCCCTTGACCAGGCTGTCGGGCGGCCCGGTTCATCGCTTGCTGCACCGACACCTAGATGTTATGTTATATCATTCGTTTCTATTTGAATATTTTTATGGACAGGCAATCTTGCTTGGCATACGTAGGTGATTTCGCGACTAGAGCGTCGAACATCGCACTGAACTATTGTTGCATCCGTCAGCCGCACACCGCCCCAGTACCAGCCACGCTGAGCTGTAATAGCATTGGTTTCGCGGTGCAAATCATCAAAACAGTTCCCCAGAGCCGTGACCGCTAGCCTGCTGCTGACTGGTATTGGCTGGCGGCTGTTGGTCGCCCTGTCGATTACAAGTGGTATCTGGACGGGGTATTTCTGGGCGACAGCAGCGCCAGGTGCGCTATGAGCCATGCGATCACGTTCGACGATTACTCTGTTGGCTACGACCGGCTTCCCGCTGTACAGGGCTTGCAGGCACGCATTGCACAAGGCAGCCTGACGGCGATCGTTGGCCCTAACGGGGCCGGTAAATCGACGCTGTTAAAAGGCGTTGTGGGAACGCTGGCGCCGATGACCGGCCGCATTTGTCTGGGCACACTGAACCGCAAAGATATTACCTATCTGCCACAACTATCAGCAGTCGATCGTTCATTTCCAATCAGTGTTGGCGAATTGGTGGCGATGGGCTTCTGGCGCAAGGTCGGTGCATTCGGCCGCATTGATTCCAATCGACGCCAGCTGCTGACAGAGGCGCTGGCGGCAGTTGGCATGGACGGGTTCGAGAAACGTTCGATCGGCACTTTGTCCGGTGGGCAACTCCAGCGCGCACTGTTTGCGCGCGTGCTGCTGCAGGACTCGGCGCTGTTGCTGCTCGACGAGCCGTTCAATGCAATCGACGCTGGCACCACGACGGATCTGATCGGCGTAGTCAAGCGATGGCAGAGTGAAGGCCGCACGGTAATGGCCGTACTTCACGACACCGACGTGGTGCGCGAGCACTTCCCGCAAACGTTGTTGCTGGCACGCGAACTCATCGCCCACGGACCCACAGCACAAGTACTGACTGCTGAAAATCAGTTTCGGGCGCGGCAGATGTGCGAAGCCTGCGGTGGCCCGCCGCACACCTGCAGTCGACGTATCGCATGATCTGGGATTTGTTTTTCAATCCATTTGTCGATTTCGGCTTTATGCGAAGAGCGCTACTGGGCTGTGTCGTGGTCTCGGTGGGTGCGACGCCGCTCGGTGTGTTTCTGATGCTGCGTCGCATGAGTCTTACGGGTGATGCGATGGCCCACGCCATACTGCCTGGTGCAGCCGCCGGATACCTTATCTCCGGGTTGTCGCTAGGTGCCATGACGCTTGGTGGTCTAGCAGCCGGGATGACTGTCGCCCTGCTGTCGGGCTATGTGACTCGAAGAACGGCGCTGAGTGAAGATGCCAGCCTCGCTGCTTTCTATCTTATCTCGCTCGCACTTGGTGTGGTGCTGATTTCCACGCGCGGCAGCAATGTCGATTTGATGCATGTATTGTTTGGGTCCGTACTGGCACTGGATGATGCGGCGCTGATGCTGTTGTGCGTTTTTGCAACTCTGTCGATTTTTTCGCTGGCGTTGCTCTTTCGACCGCTGGTTCTAGAATGTGCCGACCCGCAATTTTTGCGATCCGTCAGCAGGCTCAGCGCAATAACGCATTTTGTTTTTCTGACGTTGGTGGTGATGAATCTAGTGGGTGGATTTCACGCACTGGGTACATTGATGGCAGTAGGCATTATGATTTTACCTGCCGCCGCCGCCAGATTCTGGGTATACGGCATTGGAAGCATGCTCACAGTGGCCGCCACCATCGCGGTGTTTTCAAGCTATAGCGGCCTGCTGCTGTCATACCACTATAGCTTTCCCTCCGGTCCAACCATCATTCTGGCCGCCGGTGCTGCGTATCTCTTTTCCATCGTGTTCGGGCGACAGGGCGGTCTGGTTCATCAGACTCACGTGGCCCGAAGCGAACAACTCAAAGCGATGAAACCGCTATGACTGAGGCGCTGCCGGTAATTGCTCGTATCGCCGTCACTCTCACTAGGCATTCAGTACTTCGGGCGCGACTACGGGTTAGACAGCCCCGCACCACCTATCTCGATTTGATGCATCACAACGCTACCACGATCGTATCCTCACTCAATGCTGATGCCAATCTATAATACAAGCCTGCCGGTTTTTGCACGGAAAATATTTTTGTGATGTTACAACATATCATTCTATTTTCTGATATAGTTGAAGTCCGTTTGTCGGGCAGACAATTTGCCGACAGCGGTTCTCGCTAGAGCATGACCCACACAAGCTGTGGGTCATGTTTTTCAAAACGTATCGGCTCGCCTACTGCAGGGCGCGAACACCGAATGTTTACACCTCAATCGCCATATGCGGCAACATACGCCCGGCAATCGATCCGGATGGTTTTTCGCCGATAACTGTAAAGCCCAGCGCCTGGTAGAACGGCACGGCGTGTGGGTCCGCGTCCAGCACGATGTTTTTTACCTTGTGCGCGTGAGTCCGCTGCAGTACCTTTTTCCACAGCTGCCGACCAATACCCCTGCGTTGCCACTCCGGGTCGACAAAAAAGGCGCTAACTTCTCCGCAACTGTTTTCGCCACTGACAAGGCAGACGCAACCGACTATATCGGCACAACCAGCGTACTGCCGCTCATCGCAGGCCTCGGCCACCCACCACTCACCTGCTTGCAAATCGCTGTCTGAGACGGATAACTCGTCCTGGCATGCCTGCATGAAGGCTTCATCGTAGCCATTAGATTGCTTGGAGCGAAGCGATAACCGGGTTAGCTCTGCGCAATCACGAGCAATGGCGGGTCTGATTCTGATATTCATTCCACTGACACTCCTCGGTTATACCGTTTGTTGTGACACCCGTTTGGCAATACTTGCCTGTACGAGTTCACAGGCATCGTCCGTTTCGCTGTATCGCTATCACTACTGTGCTAACAGTGCCCTGTTAACTGAACTCGTCAAAGAAGACTTTGTCTACCCGAAGTGACTCGCCTTCGTCCGCCAATAGTTGGCGTGCATATCGATGGCCTGCGAAAACCGCATTGGCAATGAGTCCCGGGGCATCACAATCGCCGATGCGCGCTAGTGTAAAACTGGTTCCAGTCGCCTGCGATGTCGTGGCAAGCCCGGTGTACAAATCTTCCTTGGGCTGGCGGCTGGTCGTCAGTATCAGGCTTTCTGCTGGCAGTTGCTTGACCTGGCCTGTGTAGACGCAATGCAGTATTGCGGTGGCGCCGTCAAAGCCCTGCAACACCTGATTGGTCATCACAGCCACTCCCGACGCTGCCAGCCTGCGATGTACCTGTGATTGCTCGGCGGTGTAATCAGTCCAGCTCGCTACTTTGCTGGCACTGGTAACATAGGTGACCCGCGCACCGGCCAACGCTAAACACTCCGCTACCGTGCTGGCGTGATAGTAGTGATCATCATCAAACACCATTACCTCGCCATCGGGCCGAGCACCGGCCATGATGTCATCAGGCGTGTAGATTGGACCAGACAAACCAGTCAAAGGTGACACGATCGACCGCCCTACACCATCCCGTCTCCAGCTAGCCCCTGTGGCTACGACGATATGATCGGCCTCGACTGACAGACAATCATCGACACTCATTTCACTATCGAGAAAAATCTCGCAGTTGGGCATTTTTTGCAGTTGCTGGACGCGATAGTCGCGTACACGGATCCACTCTGATAGACCGGGCAGACGCGACTCCAGCGTCACCCTGCCACCGAGTTCTCGACGAGACTCTGCCAGCAGCACCTTGAAACCGCGCTGACCCAGTGCGCGCGCAGCCTCAAGCCCCGCCGGCCCGGCCCCCACTACCAATACTGAATCTTTCGACGCTGCAGGCGCGATGTTTTCCGGGTGCCAGCCGCGCCGCCAGCCTTCGCTGATGGTCGGGTTTTGGGTACAGTGGATCGGCACACTGAGCCCATCGCCGGTGTAACAGATGTTGCAGCCAATGCACTCGCGGATGTCGTCGATCCTGCCTTCACTTATTTTCTGTGGCAGGAAGGGATCGGCGATCGACGGGCGCGCAGCACCAATAAAATCGGTGATGCCTCTTTTTATCTGCGAGGCCATGGTGTCGGGCGAGGTGAATCGCCCGACCGTGACCACCGGTTTTGAAGTCAGTGATTTCACATAAGCCATCGCAGGCTCAAGCGATGCTTCGGGCACAAATCGCGAGACGCCCATCTCGGTGCTGTAGTCGGATATGTTGATATCCCACAAGTCAGGCAGTTCGGCGAGCATACCAATCATGTCGCGGTGTTCTCCGATGACTGGCTCACCGCGATCATCCCTGCCCTCTTCAGCTGAAAACCGAACCGCGACCGCGCAGCGATCACCCACCGCATCGCGCGTATCCTCGATCAGTTCACGCACCAGGCGAACGCGATTTTCCAGGCTGCCACCATATTCGTCGATGCGCGTGTTGGTTTGCGCCGAGAGAAAGTTGGATAACAGATAACCGTGCGTCGCGTAGACATAGACAATATCAAACCCGGCCTCGCGCGCACGAAGCGCTGCTTCCCGGTGCCAACGCCGCACGTCTTTGATATCTGCTTTGGTCATAGCGCGCGTTTGCGATGGGTGCCCGGCCCCATTCGGCAGGCTGGACACGTCGAGACCGACTTCGCGGGTAAACAGATTTTGCGGTCGGGCACCACCGAGCCACAGCTCGACACCGGCAAGCGCCCCGTGCTCGTGTACCTTTTCAGTCATCAGACGGTGCGCCCTGATATCGGCATCGTCCCACAAGGATGCATTCGGATAGGGCAAGTCATCAGACGAAGGATGTACCGAACACCATTCGGTGCAGACGACCCCCCAGCCACCTTCGGCTTTGGTTGCTCGCAGTTCTGCCAGCATGCGCGGGCGTTGCCAACCCATCCCCGTGCAATGCGGCACCTGGTAGAAGCGATTTTTCGCCGTCACCGGGCCAATCTGCACGGGTTCGAACAGTAATTGGTGATTTGCGTGCGTGTTGCTCATGAGGGCGGCATCGCTTGTAGTAGCTTTTCAATCACCTGCTCGCGATCCTGATACCAGTCTTTGGCAAGCACCTGAACGACTGTCCAGCCAAACGCGCGCAACACACTGACGTTGGTAGTGTATCGGGTTTGCAGATCGTCTATCGCATAGTGTGCACCGTCATCGAGTAATACCGCTAGACTGAAATCGGCATCACCAGGTCTTCGCACCGCGAGATGGCAGCGCAGCCCGGACTGACCAAAATCAGTCTCGATTTCAAAGCCACGTGCTTGCAGTGCATCAGCTATCTGTGACTGCAGCGCTCTCGCACTGGTGCTGTCATCACTATCTCGCTGGACGTTGCCATATTCGGCCAGTGACGCCTGCATGGCGGCAGGATCTCCGGTGGAGACGGCACGGGCATAACTTAAGTATTGTCGCAAGGCGCTGGCGCCCTCGTTATAGGTATTGGTGATTTGCTCGGAGTCGATGGAACTGACCACTACCATGTTTTGCTTTGCCCGCGAGAAAATCACATTCAGACGCTTGTGCCCGCCATTTTGATTAATCGGGCCGAAGTTCATCAGCATGCGACCTTTGGCATTGGGGCCATAGCACACGCTGAGAATGACGATATCGCGCTCGTCCCCCTGGACATTTTCCAGATTTTTAACAAAGAGGCCGACATACTGATCATCCTCCTCGCGGTCTTCCTCCAGATCCAGTCGGGTTCGGAACGCTCGGTCGCCACTGGCTAACTGTTCCAGCGCACGCTCTATCTCCAGTTGTTGCGCCTGCGAAAAGGCAACAATTCCGATAGTGGGTGGTTTTCCGTTGGAAGATTCATCGAGCAGCAGCGTACGAACCAGACGGGCGATGTAGGCGGCCTCACCGCTATTGCGGCGCGACTCGTAGGGGCTGTCCAGCAGCCTGTGGTAGCTGACTGGGCGAGCGAGAATATCGTGCGGGTCTATCTCTGCTGCTTCAATATCGGCAATTTCTATCGGCGGGCGCGACACCAGCCCACGCGGTGTCGGGATAGTATTCAGCTCGCCGCCATAGAAGGCCCGGTTGCAAAAACCAATTAGGCTTTCATGGCGACTGCGATAGTGCCAGGCGAGCAATGTCCCCGGCAATGCGGCGGCGGCACGAGTGAGAAAACTGTCAGCGTTCAGATCGAACTGCACAACGTCTGGAAGCGTTGGTCCATCGTCGTCGTCATCATCCGAAGAGCCCCTGCCACTGAAAAAACTTGTGGGCGGCAATTGCATATCGTCACCGACCACAATCATCTGCTGTGCGCGATTGATCGTGGGTATCGCATCTTCCAGCGGAATCTGACTGGCCTCGTCGAAGATCACCACGTCAAACAGGGTTTCGTTCAGCGGCAGGGCGTCGGCCACACTGAGTGGACTCATCAGCCATACCGGTCGCAGATCACGCAGCACCGGGCCGGAATCACCGGCAAACAACTCGCGCACGGAACGATAGGCACGGGTTTTCTCGAACTCACGCTCCAACACTTTTCGTCCACGCGTGTAAGCGCGACGCCAGTCTTTCTCCTCGGCGGTGGTGTTGGTCATCGGCTCGGCGGCGCGATTGAGGTGAGTATGAAATTTCATTGCACACTGGTGCAGCGCATGGT
This sequence comes from uncultured Granulosicoccaceae bacterium, assembly GCA_964573105.1. Classification (GTDB taxonomy): domain Bacteria; phylum Pseudomonadota; class Gammaproteobacteria; order Granulosicoccales; family Granulosicoccaceae; genus CAKZSB01. The sequence continues at coordinate 55,659 of CAZNIS010000030.1, read as the reverse complement.
CGTTGTTTAACTGCCAGCCCTCGCGAGCGAGCTTGCCGATGCGGGCAACCAGTTTTTCAAGGCTGTCGCCATTGAAGCGTGCAATGGCGGGCGACTGGCGCAGTCGATTGCCGATACTACTGGCGAGCACCATCGATTCCAGTTCATCGAACGATTTGTCGATCTGCCGCATTGCCACACGCGTCTTGTCTGGCAGGGTGGCAAAGCTGCCCAGCGCGTCGGCATAGTCGTCGATCGCGATGCCGCTATCGCCAAGCTCCTGCAAACTACTCATCAGCGCAGTAGTATTGAGCGATTGATAGTCGGACAGTATCTGCGCCAGTTCATCATCCGCCTGTCGAACCGACCGCCCAAGCCTGATCATTTTTAGTATCGCTCTGGCGCCTTTGTCACTATCGAGCGCCACAGCAATCATATCGCGCTCAACGGCGCTCATGTCAGTGCGGTTGCTGCGTACTTTGTTGAGCAATGCCGAACATTCGGCCAAATCATCACAGCCGGTAGACTCGCGCAGCGCATCGCATTTGAGCTGCCATTGGGTGTTCGCTTCTTGCCGCGCCTGCAGCAATGCCAATGGCTTCGCCACCCCTTTCTCAGCGCCACGGTAGTGCTGTTTGACAATCGCGCGCGCGCGCCGCCAGCCGCCGAATAGAAACGAAAAGAAACGCCCTTCGCGCAATCTTGCGTCTGCGGCCAGCTGATCCAGATGGTCTGGCACAAAGTCGTCTGGCCAGCCGCCCGCGGCATCTCGAGTACTCTGGTGTGCAGTGGCGAGTTGTTCCAGCTTTTTCAGATCCCGATGCAATTTGGCACTGGCCGGCGCGTCAATATCCAGTACGGATAACTGATCCGCCTCAGCCAGCGGTGCTATGCGTCGCGCAACATCCAGCGCAGCCTGTATATCGGCCCACGCGGGTTGCGACCAGCCAGATAGCGAGGAAATTTCATCGCAGTCGGGTTGCGCCTGTTCAAGCGCTTCGAGTGCACGTTCACAACCGCGCCCAAGCGTTGCAGCCGAATCATCCTGTGCAATGACTGACGAACTGACATAGCGCAGCGGCGAGCGCGCAAAAATATCGTTGCCTGTATCACTGAGCAGCAACTCGCGCAAATGGGATGTTTGTTCACGGGCGCTGGCAAACTGCGCCCAGTCTGGCAGGGTGTCTGTGTGCTCGGCCACCTCGACTGCACCGCGCTCAACCCACATGCCAATCAAACCACGCAGTGTCAGTTGATCTTCATCGGGTGTAAGCATGGCGCTTGAAAATGTTTCAAGCCGTGCCAACTGACGCTGCATCTCGGACAGCCACTTGTCTCTTTGTGATTCGCTATCTGCCGAGGGCGCCTGTTCTATCGCCTGCTCGTAGCGCGATTTCAGTGCACTGATAAACGGTTTTTTGTCCTCGCGGGTATCGTGGATCAGACAACAGACATCGGCGAGACCGACCTGCGACAACCTGTGATAAACCACATCGAGTGCAGCACGTTTTTCACAGACAAACAACACTGACTGGCCGCGCGCCACGTAATCGACAATCAGGTTGGCGATAGTCTGCGACTTGCCGGTTCCCGGTGGCCCCTGAATGACGTAGCTTTGACCACTGCGACCACGCAACACAGCCGCTTGCTGACTGGGATCGATTGGCAGCACATTGTAGCGCTCGGCCAGCGGCGGCAGTGGAGGTGCTTCAAGTCTTGCGCGTGTCTCTTCGCTGAAAAGCGTTTCAAAGTTGAGCTGCGCGGAATCTGAATTGGCGGCGAGTTCGGTGTAGTCTCGCACCAGCGTCATTTTTCGATAGCTGAAGTTCGCGAGGCTGACGGAACACAGATCGATCTCCCAATGGGTAGCACCCTTCGCCTCGCCCTGATCGATCGAGTAGAACTCGCGCTCGATATCGGCGACTTCGGCCGACGGCGACATTTGCTCGATGACGCGATGACGCGGATCCATTTCCAGCAAGTCGCGATCCGGCGCGTTGGCTGGCCGAACGTCGCGCACAAAAATCTGCACGCCCAGCGGATCGTAGCGCTGCGCGCTGTAGCTGTACGAGAGCCCGTCGTAGCTTTTTAGTCCCTTGCCGGTTTTTCGAATCTTGCGGCGATAGCGATCCAGACGACGAAGTGCCTTGCGCTTAATCAACTGCACGCGCGGAACTTTGACAAGCTCAAGTTCCAGCCCCTTGTGGGATCGCGTCAATTGCTGTGCCAGCGACTGATGCAATCCTTCGAGTTCAGCAAAACTGGTGGCGTCAATAGTCTCTGGCAACTGAATATCGTAGAGGTCGTGCAGCAGGTGTCTTAACACCGGATTAATCTCGGCGGCGCTCGGGTCGGTATCAAGTTCGAAACTGTCGCGCACGCCCTTGCGCTTGCGCAACGTCGCCGGCACCAGAACCAGCGGCGAGTTGATCCGTTCGTCCGGGGCATCTTTCAGGTTGTGCCAGCGCAGAAACGCCGTCACCAGCCGCAACTGTGAGAAGCCGTATTCTCTGGCGTCGCGATTGGCCTGCAACCGTATGCGATCCAGTGAGGTGGCGAGAAACGGATAGTCCTCCAATCGCAACCAGCGATACAGCTGCAGTGGTTTACCGTTCCCCAGCTGCTGGCAGAACGATTCGTCGGTAAACAGCAATTGTTGCAATCGGATCGACTCGACGTTCAGCACATGCGGAACAGAGCCGACGGTCAAATTGGCGTTGCTGCCGGTCTCGCGATAGTAAATCAGACGATTGCGACGACTGATTTCATAGAGTCGATTGCGCAGTCGATTCAGCAGCATGCCGCGCCGGTCACCCTCTGCAGGCGCTGGCATATCTGCAATCGACTCCTCTACTTCCTGAAATCGATAGTGGGCCAGTGCGGTTGCAACACTCGACAGATCCTGCGGGCGGCGGTCCCGTTCAAGCGATGTCATGCGCCGGACGAGCATGGCGATGACAGGTGACAGGCGCGGGTTCAGCGCACAGAGATCGGGTCGCGCCAACACAAAGTCCTGAAGCTGATCGTGATCACTGAAGTCGAGACCGGTGGCGAGACTGGCCATCAGCATGCCGAGTACGAAAGTGTCGGTCAGCGCGTCGTGGTGATCGAGCCGCTGCTCCCAGGCGACATAATCCGGATAGTAGGCAACTTTATCGGTGTCCTCGCGCGTTGCCGTGGCGCTGTCGCGTAGGCGCTCTCCGTCTTCAACGCGCAGCCGTCGGGTAACGTCTACCTGTGTGGCAGATGCCGATTTTGCCAGCTTACGCACCGCAGCCATGTTGTTGGCAGGCTCGGTGGCGTGAATGTTGGCGTACCATACATGCCCGAGTGAAATTCGCAGTTGATCGATGCCATTGAGTGGTGCGACCTTGCCCTGCTGATGGGTGGCGACAACCTGCATCAGCAGGGGCTGCATCAGTGCGACGATGTCATCGCTGCCGACCTCGCCGGTTGCGGTTGTTTCGTGCAACCACTCCAGAACCGGCTGCCCCTGATCGTTGGTGTCAGCTGTACTCATGGCGCACTATCACCAGTCTGGCTGTCACGCGCCTGCTGTAAGGCTGCAGCGGTGTCGGCTTTTTTAAGTTTGAGTTCTTTTCTGGCAGTGGCCTCGAACGGTTCGTCGATACCGATCTGTTCGGCAAACAACAACGCCACACCCAGCAATGGCGTTGCCGAGTCTCTGTCAGCGGTTGTTAAATCCAGTAGTGCCCAGGCGAGATACTGCTGCGTGTCCTGCGCGAAATCGGCCAGCTTGTCGCGCAGCAGTTGCAGTGCCTGTTGTCTATCGACAGTTTCATCCCGCCACTCGAACATCGGGAAATACTCTCGCATCAGCACTTCGTGCTCGTCCTGTCGAAAGCGCTCATCTGTGCCTAGCGCCAGCGCCATGTCACGCGTAACTTGTGACAGCTCACGTTGATCGAGCAGATCGAGACGACGAACATTGAGCGGACCCCTGACCAAAGTCGAATACTGCTGCGGGTCCGCCATTCCTTCGCTCAAGGCTTTGGCTCGGATAAAACACTCGGGGTGCGTCAGACCCTGTGCGCCGCTTCTGTCCTTTTGAAGAATTTCGTCAGCCTGTTGCAGATAATCGTTAACGTTGACGTCCGCCAATCCGGTATGCACTTTTAGCAAGCTGGCAATAGGTACGTCCGGCGCGTCGCAGACGATAGCCGCACCAAGATCGGCATAGAGTTCGGTGTGCAGCTGGTAGCGGCGCTGCGTCTCCAGGTAGGCGCTGTGGCAATCGGGTTGTTCGGCACACCAGTGCAAAAGACGAGCAGCGGCAAAGTATTCGCCGTTGCTCTCGGTATAGAGCTTATGGTGCGACAGCTCGTGGCCAAACAACGCTCGCTGTTCGTGCGAATCCAGCAACTGCAGAATCGGCCCCTGCAACACGACAATCAGTTCGTCTTCAGAAAAGTACAGCGCGGCATTGGTTTCGCTACCGGTCGACTGATCCTGATAGATCGTCAACGGGCAGTCGATATCGAGCGCTTTTGCAACCGACTCCCCCAGCTCATATAGCTCGGGATGGCTGTCACGCGCCAGCCGATAGGTCGTCTTCAACAAATGCAGCGTGCTGTTTTCACGATGCGTCTGCTCGAAGCGATCCGACATAAACCAGTTCCACAGCCCCGGCTCAAAGCGCTTGAGATGATCACAGGTCTGTTGATGGTAGGGTAAAGGTGAGAATTGCATCACGAGGTTCCAGCGAGAGATCCAGGTGATGCGCGGGCGTTGCGTTTGTCAGCCACACGCGGCCACCGTGCCGGTATTATATCCCCTTACCCGGGCACAGGCAGATCGTTGTTTCAATGCAACCCTTGGAACCCTCGCAGACGACAGCCTGGCATGCTGGCTAAACGCAGGGGATACGTGTAATGCAAAGCAGGCAAAGCCGGTAGCCTGAAAGCAGCTATCCGCTCGCCTAGAGCTGCGATCGGTTAGATCAGTTCGGGCTGTTACTCGACGGGCCTGACACGCAGAAATCGCGCAAACCGGGGCTTACCGCTTTTGGTTCTACCCTGGTAGCGATAGCTGACGATAGCGCCTGCCGGTGGTGGCGCTGCACGCTCGGCATCGGTGAAGCCTGTGCCAAGGCGAAAGCGCAGGCCCTGTTCGTCTTCAACCAGCAGGCTGCCCATGACATTCCGATACTTGCCCTTACCGGGCAAATGCTGAATCACGGTGGCTTCGGCATCCTGGTGCAACTTCATTTTGATCAGACCGTTGTGACGGCCGGGCCGATAGCGACTGGCGGTGTGGGCGAGCATCAGGCCTTCCCCACCTGCGGCACTGACTTGTTCGAGTAGTTCGTGTAGTGCAGCGTGGTTAGCCACCCTTTGTTGTGTCACCAGTTCGAGCGCGGGATTGGCAGTCGCACCGACCGCTTGCGCGAGCCATTGCTGCCGCTGTTCAAAATCACCGTCAATTTCCGGCGCATCGAATACCATGAACCGAACACGACGCCATGCGGCATCGTTTGGCGTGTGATCGCGTATGGTTTGCATGAGCAATTGAAAGTTGCCACGCCCCATCCACAACTCACCATCAAGTGTTTGTTTGGGCAGGTCGCGGGTAAACCATGCCGGCGCACGATAGACATTGCCTCCGCGACTGATAAATTCGCGACCATTCCACCAGGCGCGTGCGCCGTCGTATTTCTCGCTAATCCAGTAGCGGGATAGATCGATTTGTGAATGATAGGACTCCGCCAGCACCAGTGGCGGCGGTGATGCATGAGTGGTGACAACTATCGAGGGTGCTGAGAAAGCAAGGGCAACGAAGGTTGCCACTAAGGTTCTTGAATACTGCATTACAACGACTTCCAGAATTGCTGGGCCTATTGTGACAACCCGGCCATTGCAGAAACTGTTAGCCAGCTCGCAAATTCAATCAGCCCAACACGCGCCGTGACCACTTCTTATAGAAGATAGTCAGCCCTTAAGATCTCTTGCAACTTCGCGAACAATCTGCACGATGGTGTCGATATCGTCGGTGTCGAAGGTCAGCGGCAGGCGCATATCGAATGTGCAGCGCAAAATCGCAAGCGTATTCGCAAGCACAGGGGCTTCGCCGAGATAGCGCCAACTGTCGTAGCGGCTGGTAAAACCCTGCGGATCGTGGCTGCCAAACCATTTCAGCTCTACGCCCCGTTGCGCACAGGCAGACAAAAACTTTGCTACCTGTGACTCGTCGAAGGCCGGAATGCGAAACTGAATTGAGCTGCCAACGTAGTATTCCTGCGATGGTCTGTGTGGGAGCAGGAATCCCTCGATCTGTGCAAGCCCGCGCTCTGCCGTACGATACAGTTCATTCCAGCGCTCGCCATTCTCAGCCAATAACGGCAATTGCGCCCGCAATATCGCCGCCCGGAGGTTGTCCATCCTGCCACTGTAGTTGGGTGTGTCGAGACGAATATCCTGGTAAACCGATGCATCGGGGCCGGCTCCATGTCGCTCGTACAGCATATAGGAGCCCGAGTGCATGGTGGCTCTGGCGATGATTTGTGGATCGTTGGTGGTGAGCAGACCGCCTTCACCGCTGTTCATGTGCTTGTAGGTTTGGGTGCTGAAACACGCGACTTTGCCAAACGTACCCGAAGCCACGCCATCCCAGCTCGCGCCCATGGTGTGCGCACAGTCCTCGATCAAAATGACACCGTGTTGCTCGCACAGATCGGCAATTCGATGCATATCGGCCAGGTGTCCGCGCATGTGTGAAATCATGAAAAAGCGACAATCACCGGCTTTCATCAGTGATTCGAGATGATCGATATCAACACAATAGTTATCATCGATCTCGACAAGGACAGGTACGCCACCGGCGTTATTGATCGCCCCTGGCACCGGCGCCAGCGTGAACGCATTGGTCAGTACTTTATCGCCAGGCGACAAGCCAGCCGCCTTGAGGGCGACATGTAACGCGTAGCCACCCGATGCACAGGCAAGGCAGAAGGATACGCCGAGATAGTCGGCAAACTCTCGCTCGAGCAGTGCAGCTTCGGCGATCTCACCCTCGGCCACGTTATAGCGGTGCAATTTACCGCTGCGCATGATCTCTACCGCGCGCGCTATGCCCGCCTCCGGAATCGGCTCCTGCAGGGTAAAGAGCTTATCGAATGTCAGGGGTGTGACAGTTGTTTGTCGATCATTCAAGATTTTGATTACTCATTGCCGCAGGCAGACGCATCATGCCATTGCGTCAGGACCTGACTTTTGCATT
>CAZNIS010000030.1:36831-48344 GCA_964573105.1 uncultured Granulosicoccaceae bacterium | reverse complement strand
GCGTCGCGCCCTTTGTAGGGCATGTCGGTTTTCGCAGATTTCAGTGCCCAGCCAAGGCCGGCCTCAAGCGGCGTATGATCCGGGCCAATATCACTACCCCAGGCCCGATAGCCCTTTTCCAGCCGACAGGTTTCAATCACCCGGTAACCGGCGTTGATCAGGCCCAACGGCTTGCCCGCCTGCATCAGCGCCCGATACACTGTCTGCGCGTATTCCACTGGCAGGTGCAACTCCCAGCCCAACTCACCGACATAGGTGATCCGCAACGCATTGACCGGACAACCGGCGATACCAATCGTTTGCATGCTGGCAAAGCGGAATGCCTCGTTGGAGATGTCGTGGCGGGTGACGCTTTGCAGTATATCGCGGGAGCATGGCCCCATTAGCGACAACACACTGTAGGCGCTGGTGACATCGAACAACTGGGCATTCATCTGTGGCGGGATGTTGCGCGAAATCCAGTTGAAATCGCGCGTCGCAAAACCGGTACCCGAGACAATATAAAATTCGTCCTCGCCAATGCGGGCGATGGTAACGTCAGCCTGAATACCGCCCTTGTCGTCAAGCATCTGTGAATAGGTTAACGAGCCGACCGGCTTGTCCACATCATTCGCGGCCAGCCAGTTCAGCGCGGCCAGCGCGTCAGGCCCTTTGAGTACAAACTTGGCAAACGATGTCTGATCGATGAGTACCGCGGCGTTGCGTACAGCGTGGTGTTCGCGCGCCACCGCCGCCGTCCAGTTGGGTTGTTCAAAGCTGTAAACATCCTGCGGCTTTTCACCGGCTGATTGTTCGGCAAACCAGTTGGGCCGCTCCCAGCCGAGCTTTTCACCAAAACAGGCACCCTGCTCGGCCAGAGTGTCATACAGCGGCGAGCGACGGGCCGGCCGACCCGAGCTGTGCTCCTCAAAGGGCCAGGCAATGGTGTAGTGTTTGCCGTAGGCTTCCAGGGTGCGGCTGCGCACCCAGTCGGAATCGAAGTGCGGGCGACCGAAGCGACGGATGTCCACGCTCCACAAATCATACGGCGGCTCGCCCTTGTGCACCCATTCGGCCAGTGCCATACCCGCACCCCCACCGGAGGCAATGCCGAATGCGTTAAAGCCGGCACCGACAAAAAAATTGCGTAGCTCCGGCGCCTCGCCCAGTATGAAATTGCCATCGGGAGTGAAGCTCTCCGGGCCGTTGGTCAGCTGCCGAACCCCTACATCGGCAAGCGCTGGTACCCGCCCCAAAGCAAGTTCAAGCATGGGCTCGAAGTGTTCAAGATTCGAATCCAGCAATGAGTAGCTGAAATTTTTCGGGATGCCGTTAACCGCCCACGGGATCGGGTTGGGTTCGTAACCCCCCATCACCAGGCCCCCGACTTCCTCTTTGTAGTAGGTCAGCCGATCAGGGTCGCGCAGCGTTGGCAAATTGCCTTCAACGCCTGCCATCTTTTCTGTCAGCATGTATTGATGCTGCACTGACACCAGTGGCACATTGACCCCATAATTCGCGGCAAACGCGCGCGACCATTGTCCGGCACAGCAGACCACTTTTTCACATTCCACGCGCCCTCGACTGGTAACGACTGCGCGAATAACGCCGCGTTCAATCTCGAGTTCCAGTACGGGTGTCTCTTCAACGATCAACGCACCCGAGGATCTGGCGCCCCTCGCCAGCGCCTGAGTAATATCCGATGGATTGGCCTGACCATCGGTGGGTAGAAACGCCGCGCCAATGACATCGTCCACGTTCATCAATGGCCATAGCGATTGCGCCTCCTTTGCGCTCAGCAGTTGCATCTCAAGCCCAAAAGAGTGCGCGGTGGTGGCCTGGCGCCTAACCTCTATCCAGCGCTGCGGGTTGCAGGCCAGACGCAGGCCGCCATTCATCTTCCAGCCAGTAGCCTGGCCGGTCTCACTTTCCAAAGTCTTATAGAGATCGACCGAGTAGCCCAGCAGCTGGGTAACATTGGCGCTGCTGCGCAGTTGACCGACCAGCCCGGCGGCGTGAAAAGTCGACCCGGAAGTGAGCCTTGACTGTTCCAGCAACAGGGTTTCGCAGCCGAGCTTTGCCAGATGATAGGCGGTTGAACAGCCGACAATGCCACCACCAATGACAACTACCTGTGCCGATGCGGGCAGTTCTTTCATGAGTAGGCTACAACGCGTTGAACTGGTTTAGGCATTGTTCATAGCGACCGAGGTTCTCGGCGGTATAAACCGAATAGTCGAAGTCGAGCGAGGAGTGAATCTCCGAGACCATGCTCCACATGGTTTCACGCAACAGGGAGGCACACTTCATGGCCTGGTACTGACGCCAGCGCGTATCGTTGATCGCGCTGTCAAAATACTGCTCCAGCATCCAGCGCTCCTGCGCCTCTGACAACTCATTATTGGAGGCGAGCCCGCCGAGATCGAACAGCGGCGAATTGAAGCCGGCGTACTCCCAGTCGATCAGCCAGAGTCTGTCGCCATCGTCGAGAATGTTGGCCGGCAGCAGATCATTGTGGCCAAACACGATATCAAACGGGCCCGCGGCTTTTTCCAGTTGTTCGGCGGTGGCCAGAAGCGTCGGCAGTCGGTCGCAGTAGCGGCTGTCGCCATCGCGCAGAGTGGCGGCGTAGTCGCGCAGCACATGAAACACCCAGAACACCACCGACGCGCCGCGCAGATGGCGAGGGATCTCGCGATGACAGCGTTGCATCAGTTCAATGATTCGGCCGAGCTGTTGGGGCTCCCGCACCTGCTCTGCTGTGAGGGCGCGACTGTCGATATAGTCCATCACCAGTACACCGGGTTGATGATGCCGGATGGCCGGCGACAATCCTGCGATATGCGCCGCGGTGCCGGCTGCCACTTCGTTGAAACGCAGAATCTGGTGCACCGGTATATCATCGCCAAGGCGAACCACGAACCTGCCCTGTTCGCCACTGACGATAAAGTTGCGGTTGGTGATTCCACCGGCAAGTGGCGCTATGTCGATCGCCGATTGCCAAAAGCTCAGCGCTGATATGGTGTCGATGCTGCTGGAGTCGGTCTGGTCTGTCATCGCGGGCCCATCCTGATTTCGCGGGCTGGCGTTGACCCGGCGGTAGGTTTGCACGCTGATCATAACAAACCCGCATCAAACAAATCGGCACCCTGGCGCCGGGGCAGACAGTTGCAAGGCCAGGTGCGAGCCTGCAGCACACTATCCGGCGCGCTGACGAGTGCATTTCGAGGTACACTCTCGGCCGATGTTTCACCCCTCCAATCACCCTGCGTGGAAAGGCCCTGTTCCATGAGCGATCTGGCTCAACTTCAACAAACCTATCAGCAATTCAAAGCGCTGAATCTGTCCCTTAATATCGAGCGGGGACAGCCGTCTAACGAAAATTTCGATCTATGCCTTGATCTGCTCGAGAGCGTCGATCGCGATTTAATCGTGACTGACAATGGCGTCGATATCCGCAACTACCCGGGCGGCATTCTGGGGCTTGCAGAGGCACGGGAACTCTTCAGCGAGCAATTGCGCGTCGATGCCGACGAAATCATGATCGGCAACAATTCAAGTCTTGAGCTGATGAGCAGAATCTTCAGTTCCGCGCTGCTGCACGGCGTCAATGGCAGCGCCGGTGGTTGGATTCACGACCAGCCGCGAATGATCGTGACAGTGCCCGGCTACGATCGGCATTTTTCGCTGATTCAGTCACTGGGATTTGAAATGGTACCGGTATCGATTGACAGCAACGGTCCAAATATCGATGCGATCGAATCACTGGCGGCTTCAGATTCGCGCATCAAGGGTATTTTCTTTGTACCCACCTACAGCAACCCGACCGGCGACACGATATCCGAGGCCAACGCCAAACGGCTGATTGGCCTGACGCCAGCGGCAACCGACTTCACGATCTTCGCCGACGATGCCTACGGTGTGCATCATCTCGTCGATGATCCGCCAGCCGCCCCCAATCTGCTATCGATTGCCAAAGCGGCCGGTTTTGATAATCGCGTGATTGTTTTTGGCTCCACTTCAAAAGTCACGTTTGCAGGAAGTGGTTTGGGCATGGCGGGCATGAGCCGAGACAATCTTGCCTACTGGTCAAGCGTGTTTAACAAGCAGACCATCGGCCCCAACAAGGCAGAGCAATGGCGTCACGTTCAGTTCCTGCGCCACTACCCGGGCGGGCTGCGCGGCTTGATGAAAGACCACGCGAAAATACTCAAACCGAAATTTGACGCCGTACAGGAAATACTCAACGCTGAACTCGGCAATCTCGGGCTCGCCACCTGGACCGACCCGCGCGGCGGCTATTTTGTCTCGCTAAAAACAGCACTGCCGATTGCCACCAGAGTGGTATCACTGGCCAGTGAGGCCGGATTGTCGCTGACACCACCGGGGGCGACTCATCCGAATGGACACGACCCCGACGATTGCATCATTCGAATCGCCCCCACACGCCCGCCGCTTGGCGAAGTAAGACAGGCGATGGAAATACTCGCCTGTTGTATCAAGCTGGCTGCAGCCGAACACGCCTGAGTAGAGACGACGATGACTGCTGTATCGAACGATCCTCGGCTGATCAATCTGCTGGAGTCCTACCGTCAGGCCCCAATCGAGTATCAGGCCACTGCGTACTGGCAGACTTACGAGGCCGAGATTCTCGACACACTGGACAGGCTTGACGTCGATCAACTGCGCAGTGGGCGCTACAAGGTGTTGTCGACATTCGGCTTTAACGACACACAATACGCCTGGCAGGGCAAGTCACCCGGCTTACAGCAGTCTTTGCTGAAACTGCTGACGCGGTTGTTTTCGGATAAGCGCGACCTGGCACCTTACAAGATGAAAATTTCGGATATCAGACAGGCGGCCATGCAGCACTGCACGCTGATGGCCGAACTGACTGACACGCCTGCGCCGGACACCGTAGAGGTCAGCCGGTTTGGCAATCCGCAGGATCTCTTCGAGATCGACGGCAAGGCCTACACCATGCCGTTTTTGAACAACTACATCAGGGCGTGTTTTGCCAACCGGCACGTCCGCTTCACTGGCCGCGAATGCGTGGTGGAGCTGGGCACCGGATCCGGCTATCAGGTCGAGGTATTAAAAAAGCTGTACCCGCAATTGACAGTATTGTGTCTTGATCTGCCCGCGCAGCTGTACTTGTGCGAGACCTATCTGACCCAAGCGTTGGGAGCAGACAACATTACCAGCGCCGAGACAACGCGTCACTGGAGCGATCTGTCGGCAGTGCAGCCGGGCAAAGTTCACTTTTTTGGCAACTGGCAATTCCCGTTGCTGCGCGATCGGCCAATCGAGCTTTTCTGGAACGCCGCAAGCTTTGGTGAAATGGAGCCGGCCGTAGTGCAAAACTACCTGGATCAGGTCGCCCCGCAAGCGGACTGGATCTATCTGCTACAGGCGCGTCAGGGCAAGGAAACCAGCGGCAAGCGGCACGTGGAATCGGCCACTGCGCTGGCTGACTACGACCGGATGTTGGCCAGTCATGAGCTGATCGAGGAGCGCGACGCCTGGCACGCACACCGAAAGCTCAGCGCCTCCGGTGGTTATTTCGAAGGTGTCTGGAAGCGTCGCTAGTGGCAGTACACTTGCCCTCGCTACCAGCTACGCGCGTTGGCTTGTGCCCAGTCGGCGCGCCAGTTGTCCGGAATACAGTCGTCGTTTAACAGACAGTTTTCATCAATAACCGGATACAGCTCGGCATAGGTTTTCACCTCGGTGCCCTGCACACGTCGATTGATGTGTCTGGGCTCCAGCTGTTCGAGGCTGTGCAGGCCTGCCGCGGCGACCAGTTCGGTCAGGTTCTCAACCGTTTCTTTGTGAAAGTTGGCGACACGCTGGGCTTTGTCGGTAACCACCAGCCCCTTGTTGCGCTCGGGGTTCTGGGTGGCGATGCCAGTCGGGCAGTGATCGGTATTGCAGCTTCGCGACTGAATGCAGCCAAGCGCCATCATCATGCCGCGCGCCGAGTTGACCGTGTCGGCACCCAGTGCGATCGAGCGCAGTATATGAAACGCTGAAAACATTTTACCCGAGGCGATAATTCGAATGCGGTCGCGCACGCCGCAGCCAATCAACGCCCGGTTGACAAAAATGAGCGCGTCGCGAAGCGGCGTGCCGACCGAGTTGGTCATTTCAGTGGGTGCCGCACCGGTACCGCCCTCGCCGCCATCCACGGTGATGAAATCCGGCGTAATACCGGTTTCCAGCATCGCCTTGCAGATGCCCAGAAATTCATCTTTTCTGCCGATGCACAGTTTGAAGCCAACTGGCTTGCCATCACTGAGTTCCCGCAGCCGGGCGACGAACTCCAGCAACCCGACCGGCGTGGAAAAAGCGGTGTGGGCTGCGGGCGACACGACATCGGCGCCCATCGGTACATTGCGAATTTCTGCGATCTCCTCGGTCAGCTTGGCCGCAGGCAAGATGCCGCCGTGACCCGGTTTAGCACCCTGCGAGAGCTTGATCTCGATCATGCGCACGACTTCAAGTGATGCACGCTCGCGGAACAACTGCGGATCGAAATCGCCCGATTCGGTCCGACAACCAAAATAGCCCGTACCAATCTGCCAGATGATGTCACCACCGTGTTCGAGGTGATAGGGGCTGAGGCTGCCCTCGCCAGTGTTGTGGGCAAAGCCGCCGATTTTTGCCCCGCGATTGAGCGCCATGATCGCGTTCTTGCTCAGCGCGCCATAACTCATGGCGGAGATATTCAACGGCGAGGCCATGTAGGGCTGAGTGCAGTCGGGGCCACCGAATTTGATCCTCGGGTGTACCTCTTCCGCATGGCACGGCACCAGCGAGTGATTGACCCACTCATATCCGCTGCGATTGACATCGAAAATGGTGCCGAACGGCCGGGTGTCCCTGTCACCCTTGGCACGCTGATAAACCAGTGCCCGAAATTCGCGCGGCACCGGTGAGCCGCTGGTATCCGATTCGACAAAATACTGCTGGATCTCCGGGCGAACCGCCTCGAACATGTAGCGAAAGTGCCCCAACACCGGATAAAGGCGCAACACCGAGTGCTTGGTCTGGAACATGTCATAGCAGCCGATCAGGATGATGATCGCCAATGGCACCAGCAACCACAGCAGGCCGCTCCAGAGCAAACTGGATAACAGCACGACAATTGGTGCGACTACAGCAAAAATGACGAAATACTGGCGCAGTGTCATTACACTAGGCTCCATTGCGTTGGCGGCTGCGTGCCACCGCCGAGCGGCGACAGCAGAGTGGGCAATCTGTGCTGCAATTGTCACCTCGGCCCCGCTTCGGCGCAACGCGTACGGCACGATTCAGGACGGGCAAACAACAGATTTGGAAATGCTCGCCGGCGGCCAATCCTCACACCCCGGCGGCGTCAGTTTCAACCGCAGAGATTCAACATCGATGGTCGCATCCGAATCCTTTGAGACTCTGCTCGCCGAAGTGCGGGCCTGCACACGCTGCAAACCTCAGTTCGCCCACGAGCCAAGACCAATACTGCAGCTTCATCCACACGCACGAATTCTGATCGCCGGGCAGGCGCCTGGCGCACGCGTGCACGCCAGCGGTAAGCCATTCGACGACGCCAGCGGTGAAAGGTTGCGACGCTGGATGGGTATTAGTGAAAAAACTTTTCGCAATCCCGAAAGCGTCGCGATTGTGCCGATGGCGTTCTGCTATCCCGGCAAGGGGCGCTCTGGCGATCTGCCGCCACCTGAAATCTGCGCGGCAACCTGGCGCAGTCGCGTGCTTGCCACACTCTCTTCGATTCGATTGACCCTGCTGATCGGTCAGTACGCACAACAGTGGCATTTGCAGACAAAAGGCGCCACCCTCACCGAAACAGTGGCACGCTGGCGCGCCTTACCGGATTCGGTGGTCCCGTTACCGCACCCGAGTCCACGCAACAATATCTGGCTAAAGCGAAACCCGGAATTCGAGCAGACACTGGTACCGATTCTGCAGCAGCGTGTCGCGCGGGCACTCGACCCGGCACCGCGGTGAACTGATTTTTTGCCCCCCGTATCTACTTGTTTTTTACCGAGTTGTGACCTGAACCAGCTACTTTTTCCAGTGGATCAGTTCTTGCTGCCCCGAAGGATCGCGTAGTAACGATAGATCACGTTGCGATCAGACAGCAACAGCAAGGGACCACTCGTGCGATATCCGGGTATCAACAATCAACTGGCCGCTTCTGGCAGGTATAAGTCAGCAGGTTTTACCCTGCTGGAATTGCTGGCCGTGATCGCCATCATCGGCATTGTGTCGGCACTTGGGTTTACCGGCTTCCAGTCGTGGACACAGTTCAGCCAGGTCAAGGACACCTCCCAAAGCCTCAAAACGGCCGTCAACTACGCGCGCGCCGAGGCGATCAAACACGGTGGCCGAGTCAATGTTTGCGGCAGCACTGATCAAGTCAGTTGTGCGGCGTCTTTTGCCTCGGGCTGGCTGGTCTACTACGACATCGACAACGATGACAACCTGACCGCAGCAGACGAATTGCTGATGGTGAAAGAACAGCCGCACAACCGTGTGGTGATCGCCATTTCCGACGGTGCGGGCGGTGCGGTACCACAGATAGGTTTCAATCATCGCGGCTATCCGGATACGGTCTTTTCTGTCTCAGCTACTCAGGGTGCAGTCAATGAGCAGTTCACCTTGCAGCGCACCGGTCGGGTAGAAACGCTATGAACACTCACCAAGCCCAGGCATCAAAGGCTGCCAGTCTGATCGGCCAGCGTGGCGTCGGTCTGATCGAAGTGCTGATCGCGCTGTTTGTTCTCGCCTTCGGTTCGCTGGCGATCTCTAACATGCACACGGATTCACTAATGGGACTCAAGGTCTCGTCCACACATTTGCAGGTGAATTCCATCAGCAACGAAATCGCGGAGTATCTGAAATCCGACCCCGATGAGGCCAATACCGGTACCTACAATACAGCGTTCAGTGACCTGTCTGCTGCCAGCGGGCTTCCGACAGAAACGGCAACACTGATTAATTCATGGAAACAACTGACGGCGCAATCTCTGCCGGCCGGACAGCTGAACATACAGTGCGCAACCGACCTGTGCACCGTCTCAGTGCAGTGGCGTGAGTCACACACTGATGGCGTTGCGACACAAACCTACAACGTTCGGGTTCCACTCTAGGCGCGGCGCCATGAAGTCAACAACAAAAAACACCAACACAGGCTTCACCCTCATCGAACTGCTGGTCGCGATGTTGATCGGCACGCTGGTTGTGGGGGTTTGTTTGTCGATGTTCCAACACTCTGCACGCACCCGCGGTACTGTAGTGGGTACTTCAGAATTGCAGGAAGAAGCTTTTTTTATCTCTCACGTCATGAGCCAGCAACTGGCACAGATCGGTCACCGCGGTATCGACAACGCCATGGTCGGCGGACGCAGCCTGCCATTCCAGGAACTCGACGTGGCGTTTCCGGCCGTGATGGGAAGCTGGGAGGCCGGTCAGTATCTCGCGATGGGGGCGAACTCGATCAGCCTGCGGTACTACGGCGCGTCGGACAGTGCGGGTGCAACAGACAACAGCATCTACGATTGCCTGGGTACACCGGTGGGCGCGACGGATATGCGAGAAGCCAGTTTCACGCTGGTTGACGGCCGGTTGATTTGTACCGTCGGCGCTAACAGTGCAGTACTGATTGGCGACGCAGACGGTCTGGTAATAGAGCAAATGGTCACAAGCATCGGTGTCGATACGAACGGCGATGGCGTACTCGATCAGCGCGTCGCCGGCGACGCGGCAACCACCACCCAACTCGCGAACGCGAAACACGTGGGATTGCGTTTGTTGATCGCTACCAGCGAGAACGTCGGTAGTGCACAGCAGAACTATCGATTCAATGGTGTCACGACCGCATCAACCGATAACCGGCAACGTACCGAGGTCAGCGTGTCGGTTGCCGTGAGAAACTAGAGACAAGACATATGACGACCTGCCTCAGAAAGACACGCCTGACCGCCAACACAGTATCCGGGGGTCAACGCGGCTACGTGTTGATTACCGTCATGGTCGTGCTGATGATTGTCGGCATCATGGCCAACAACAGCATGGATGTCTCGATAAGCTCGGAACACATTGCCGGCAACGCCATTCAGCGCAGCCGCGCGTTCCAGGCTGCAGATGGCGCACATGCACTGGCGCAAGCCGAGCTTGAGCAAATGCTGCTCAACCGTGTGGTCGCCGACGACACCGCGACCAACGGCATTTTTACTCGCACCAGTACCAACGATAAATGGTGGCAGCAAAGCAGCTTTTCAGGTGAACACCAGGTTAGCGGCAACCCCATAGCCGGCGTTGTCGAACAGCCCAGATACGTGATCGAGGAAGTGGGGCAGTACGTCACCGATGGTGGCACCGGCATAGTCAGTCTGGATATCGGCGGTGCCGCATACGGTCGCAGAACCACCGGCGGTCGCAACGTCGTGTTGTACACCATTGAATCCCATGGCAAAGGTAGTTTCGACAACGTGCAAAGTGTTATCGAAAGCACTGTTGCGCTGAGTTACTAGCGCATGAAAACCAATCCAGATGCAGCGAGCCGACCGCGCCGCATACGAACCAGCGTCGGCTTCACTCTGATAGAGGCTATGATTGTGGTTGCGATACTAGGGCTACTAACGAGTATCGCTGTGCCGGCCTACAGCAACTACACCACCAAGCAGCGTCGCGCCGATGCCCATCACATGCTGCAGGTTAACGCACAGCGTCTGCAGCGCTGTCTGATACTGGCCGGTGGATACGATCAGAGTTGTCGCCTGATGACGACATCCCGCGATGGCTACTACACACTGTCAGACAATCGCGGCGCACGCACCTGGACGCTGACGGCTACGCCAACCAGCAAGGGAAACCAGGACAACGACACGGAATGTTCGAGCATCACGCTAAATCACACGGGTCGAAAAACAGCGCTCGGAACGGCGCCAGAGAAATGCTGGTAACACCGGCTTCCAATACCGCTACCCGACTCACCTCACTACCGAACGCATAGTCTATCGAGCTGCACATGAGATTCGCGCTACCAGCACTGCTCGCTCTCGTTACGAGCCTGCCAATCGGGGCTGCCCAACTGAACCTGCCGGACGCGCCGCTGTTCATCAGCGGCAGCAAAAACGCATTGGTACAGCTGGTGATGCAGCGAGACAATAAACTCTTCTTCGAAGGTTACCCGTCTTACGTTGACATCAATCAGGACGGTGT
Source organism: uncultured Granulosicoccaceae bacterium (assembly GCA_964573105.1). GTDB lineage: Bacteria > Pseudomonadota > Gammaproteobacteria > Granulosicoccales > Granulosicoccaceae > CAKZSB01. Next base: position 37,139 of record CAZNIS010000030.1, on the reverse strand, counting down.
GCTCGACATCAAATACAAACCGCAAGAGATCGACTACTACGGCTATTTTGATTCGGAGTTTTGCTATTCGGTTGTCGGCGGTGATCATCTGGAAGCAGTCGCCATCGCAAACGATAAAAAATGCAGCGGCCACTGGAGTGGCGACTTTCTGAACTACGTATCGATGACGCGCATGGACCTGATGCTGCGAACGCTCTACGGTGGCCGGCGGGTCGTGGATGAGCCCGGCAACACGCGGCTGCGTCGAGCCTTCGTACCGTGGGAAAACCACACCTGGGGTATCGAATATACCTCACCTTCGGTAGATG
>CAZNIS010000030.1:28943-36731 GCA_964573105.1 uncultured Granulosicoccaceae bacterium | reverse complement strand
AAACCAATCGGGCTTTTACATGAATACGGCGAAAACGACTCGATGTATTTCAGCCTGATCACAGGCTCTTACGAAAACAACTTGCAAGGTGGTGTACTGCGCCAGCCGATGGCCTCGTTTGGCCAGAATGAAGTGAACCCGAATACCGGCGTGTTTACAGACGCCGAAGGTATTGTGCACTCGCTGAACGCACTTCAGATCCCCAATAACTTCGAGAATAATACGGTTCAAAAGGACTGTGGCTGGATTTACAACCGCCCATTCCAAAACGGCGAATGTAAAGCCTGGGGCAATCCGATAGCCGAGATGATGTACGAGGGCATGAGATATTTCTCAGGCGTTGGCAGCGATACCAGTACATCACCGGAAACACCGGAGTTCAAAACCAGCGGCGGAATGGATGCGGACCTCGGCCTTGCAGCGCCGGCCTGGGGAGATCCGTATGCCGCCAGCCAGCCCTATGCTCAATGCTCCGGCGCGTACCAACTGGTGATAAGCGATCCCAGCCCCTCGTTCGATGGCGATCAGCTACCAGGCAGTTACTTTAACAACTTTACCTCCAGCAGCCTTGGCGACTTACACGTCGGCGATCTGGCAGATGATATTTCGCAACACGAAGACGAATTGCCAGGGCTAAAATTCATTGGTGAGTCGGGCGCTGACAACGACGGCACTCCAACACCAAAACAGGTAACGACATTTCGCACCATTCGCGGCCAATCGCCAGAGGCCCCGCACCGGCAGGGCAGTTACTACGCTTCAAGCGTGGCGTACTACGGCCACCAGAACGATATCCACCCAGGTGCACCCGGCAAACAGAATGTGCGCAATTACACACTGGCGCTAGGGACACCGCTGCCATCGATCAATGTCGAGGTGGCCGGTCAGACAATCAGTTTTGCGCCGTTTGCCAAAACGGTCAATTTCTGTAATCGCAATACGAGCTACCGCCCGACCAACGCCATCGTAGGTTTCAATGTCGAGGAAATCTCGGACACCAGCGGGAGTTTTCGGGTTTCCTACGAAGACATGGAACAGGGCGCGGACAACGACATGGACGCGGTCGCGCGTTATTCGTATACGGTCGAAAACGGCACTGTGATTATGACCGTGGACAGCCTGACCGCCTCCGGCTGCGCGATCCAGCACATGGGCTATACCGTGTCCGGCACCACCTCCGACGGCGTGTATCTGGTCATCCGTGACAGCGACACCCGAGCCAGCGCCGACACCGATTCTCCTCACGATGTGCCACCCGGTGCATCACCGGGGTCGGGCTGGGATGATGGCGTGGCGTTGCCGCTGACGAGTACGATCAGCTTTATCCCGAGCATGAGCCCCGCCGCCGAGCAACTCCAGTCGCCCTTGTGGTATGCCGCCAAGTGGGGCGGGTTCAACGATCAGAACGGCGATGGCATTCCGCAGAAAATGGAATGGGACTCCAACGACGATGGCTACCCGGACAACTATTTCCCGGTGACCGATCCCTCGACGATCGGCAACACCATGCGAGCGGCGTTTAACCAGATTACCGAAGAGATTGGAGCGGCGACTGCCATTGCCTCCGTTGCGGGATCCTTGCGGTTCGGTGACAAAATCTATCGCGCACAATTTCAGAGCGGTTCCTGGACGGGCGAGCTCAGCGCACAGCGCATTGGTCTGGGTGGCGCTATCAGCGCGACGCCACTGTGGAACGCAAGCGAACGCCTGGCTGAAAAAATCGCCAACAATGGCCGACAGATCCTGACCTACAATCCTGCAAGCAAAACCGGCATACCGTTCCGCTGGCCCAGCAATCCGGCGGCGCCTTTGTCGACTGAACTGCACAGCAGCCAGGTTAGCGCACTGGCCAGAAATCCCATTACCGGCCAACAGGACGGACAGGGTGAAAAGCGTTTGCAATACATCCGCGGCACGGACTTCGATGACTTTCGCACCCGCAACTCGGCACTGGGCGATATCATTCACTCCAATCCGGCACTGGTCGGGCCACCCGCCTACTTCTACCGAGACAACTGGGGCAGCGGCGCACCTGAGAATACTGTGCCCTACTCTGACTTTGCCGACGCCTACAATGATCGTCGCCGAGTCGTCTACGTTGGCGCCAACGACGGCATGCTGCACGCATTCGATGCCGGCGAGTGGTCGGGCACCCACTGGACCGACGGCGATGGCAGTGAGCTGTTCGCCTACGTACCGTCACCGGTATACCAGAACCTGCCCGAGCTAACCTCGATCGGCTATGCACACAAGTACTACGTCGACGGCACGCCAACCGCCGGCGACGTGTTCATCAACGGCAGCTGGCGCACCGTTTTAATCGGCGGTCTGCGCGGCGGCGGTCAGGGCATCTATGCGCTCGATGTCACCGAACCCGAAACGATCACCGAAAGCACAGCTCGCGATACGGTGCTGTGGGAGTTCTCGGACTTCGACGATCAGGGTGTGGGCTACACCTATTCCAACCCGGTGATCGCGCGCATGCACAACGGCAAATGGGCCGCGATTATCGCCAACGGCTACAACAACAGCGAGCAGAACGTCGGCTACCGTAGAGGTGGCGGCTGGGCGTCGGTAATCATTATCGACATCGAAACCGGTGCGCGCGTAAAAAAGCTTTTCTCTGCAGCGGCCCAGTGTCGCGGCAGCGGTGCCACACCCAACAGTATGACCGAGCCCACGGCGGTAGATCTGGATGGGGATAATATCGTCGATAAAATCTATACCGGTGATCTCTACGGTTGCGTGACCGGATTTGACGTCAGCTCAAGTAATCCCAACGACTGGGCAAGAGGTGAACTCAAACACCGGGCGCTGGACAGCAATGGCAACCCGATGCCAATCACGGCACCGGTAAAGGTCGGCTCTCACCCAACTGGCGAAGGCGTGATGCTGTACTTTGGCACCGGCAAATATCTGGAGCCGTCAGATCAATATCCAGCTGCCACCGCTCGACGCTTCTATGCCATCTGGGATAAGGGCGACGGCAAGGACACCGCACAGCTTTCACGCATATCAGCCGGCAATCTGCTTCAGCAGCGCATCACTAATGAGCAGGTACAAACTTTTGACACCGACGGTGACGGAGAGATCGACCGCGTGATTGAAACACGCGAAACATCGCAGGAAGTGATCAACTGGGATCATCACCTCGGGTGGTATATGGATCTTGCCTATCAAACCAATCTCGGTGAACAGGTTGTCGCCGCACCGGTCATCCGCGATGGTCGGATATTGTTCAACACCCATATTCCGGTTGGCAACGAGTGTGTGCCCGACCAGGGTGGCTGGCTTATGGCGCTGAACGCGGCAGACGGCAGCATGCTCAATACCAGCCCGTTTGATATCAATGGCGATGGCCTGATCAACGACAGCGGTGCCTCAGGTATTAAAGGCAGGGTCAATTCGCTGTCGAATATCACCGTCGTGGCGGCTGGCAACAACGACTTGATTCTATCGCAAAGCGAAACCGACCCCGTGCCCACCACCACGGCACTGGGGTCAAGCTTTGTCGAAGGCCGCATCACCTGGCTAGAAAAGCAACCCTAGACTTCTCTCGCGATCGACGGGGCCGGCTGGACGCGTTGCGGCTGTCGGTGACCGCTGGTTGGTAGTAACATAGTTGGCCGGGGTGCTGCGCTTGCGTGCTGCGCTTGCGCTCACCCCATTCAGCAAAGTCCAACTATTAGCGGGATACCAATCCGATGTCTACCAACCAACTAAAGGCACGCTGGAAAGCCGGCAAAGCCGCCGTCAACGCCTGGCTTGCGATACCTTCGGGATTTTCAGCCGAGGTGATTGCACAGTGCGGATTCGACAGTGTTACCGTCGATATTCAACACGGCGTGCAGGATTATCAATCGATGATCCAGTGTTTCCAGGCAATGCACAGCCACCCGGTCACCCGCATGGTTCGCGTGCCGTGGAACGAACCCGGCATTATCGGCAAAGTGCTGGATGGCGGTGCCTGGGGTGTCATCGCACCGATGATTAACACCAGAGAACAGGCCGAACAACTGGTGTCGTCCTGTCGCTACCCACCCGCCGGCACCCGCAGCAACGGGCCGATTCGTCACGCCACCTACGGCGTGCCTGGCAACTACCAGAAGATTGCCAATGACGAAGTACTGGTCATTCCCATGATCGAGACGCAAACCGCACTCGATAACCTGAGCGACATCCTCGACGTTCCCGGCATTGATGGCATCTATATAGGCCCGAGTGATCTGGCATTCTCTATCGGAAAAACGCCTCAGCTCGACCACGAAGACGATGAGATTTTCAAGATCTATGAACATCTGATCGCCGAGTGCGGCAAGCGCGGCATCTATCCAGGTATCCACTGCGGCAGCGCGCCCTACGCCGCACGCATGATAAAGATGGGATTTCGTCTCACCACGATCGCCAATGACAGCGGCCTGATGGCAAAAGCGGCAATGGATGCACTGTCCACCGTATGGAACGAGGCTGGCGAGAAGCACTAACGCCAGCGCTACAGGCAGGCAAAAAAATACCCCGCGGCTGCGGGGTAACAATCCAACTGGAGGAAGCACCCGTGTATCGGGTGCAGGGTTATATTGCCCTATTCGGCAAGACCGCAAACGCCCGGATTACCGCTCTTCGCGGGTATTAATACCCGCACTGGACAGGCCGCTCCACGTAACACCCCATCCAAAATCGCTGCAAGGTGGCAACAAAAAACTGACAAATTGATCGTGCCAGACGCATTGGAATCGCACCGAACCTGCCGTTACCTCGTGTCGATATCTACTTTAAAAAGCACTGTCTGACGCAGGACCAGAGCCATGCCAAAGCGAATTGCCAATTCAAACTGTCTCATACCATTGATCGCAGCCGTCAGCCTGTCCGGCTGTACCGGCAACGCCGGCCTGAGTACCGATAACCCTGACACCACCGGATCTGCCGGTTCAACCAACGCTCCGCCTGCTGGACAAATGGCAGGCTCTGGCAGCGAACCGACAGCCGGGGCGGCCAACAGCCCCGCCAGTTGCTCTGTCACGGACGAACAGATGCAGTCCGCCATGCTCGCGGCGATCAATCAGTCGCGCGCCAGCGCTCGCCAGTGCGGCACCGAACGCTATCCGGCAGCCGCAGCGGTGGTGTGGGATTCAAGACTTGCCAATGCGGCGCTTGCCCACTCGAGCGACATGGCGAGCAACAACTTTTTTTCCCATACAGGTTCAGACGGACTATCCGTTTCAGACCGCGCAGAGCAAGCGGGTTTCAACTGGCAGGCGATTGGCGAAAATATCGCCTCCGGGCAACAGAGTGTGATTGAAGTGCACGAGGACTGGTTACAGAGCCTCGGCCACTGCAGCAACATCATGGCAGCGCACTACACGGTGGTGGGTGCCAGTTGCGCACAACGCAGCGACTCACCATACAGCACCTACTGGACGGTTGTATTCGGCAGATAAGCGCTGAAACCGCTGTAGCAGAGTTTTGTTATGAATTTGTAGCGGATGGGGTCTCTCGCCGCTACGATCTGACAGCGGTTGCTATACTGATGTCATGTCAAACCATGCGCCACCAATCATTGCGTCAGGCAACGGCTACGCTGTAGCTGATGCCGTGGCGTGGATGACAGGCGTCAATGGGTAAGACCGCATGTTCGCTCGAATCTACTCCGGCATATTCATTTCGGTCCTGCTGGCGGGGCTGCTGACCTACGCACTCTACGCGTGGTCTTATTCCAGTCGTCGACCCAACTACGAGATGCGAACACTGGCCGGCACCTATCAGTTGATCACCGACTCGTTGGCACGCCAGCCAGATACGCGTAGAGAACGCTATATGGAGATCGTCGCACGGTTGATCGGCGCCACCCAGACACGCACCCACCTTGACGATCTTTCGACAGGTCTGCGACCGGCTCAACGGCGCAACCTGCAACAGGGAAAGCCTGCAAAAATTGAGGGCGAGAATATTCAATGGTGTCTGCCCGAGGGGGACGACCATTGTTACCTGCTGTCACTGCCCGCCTTGACCGAACAGCAATACCGCGGCCATGCGCTGCTTTTGGTCTCTGAGCTGAGTCGACGCGACGATACCGTGTCGCTTGATGATCTGCGTCAGTATTCCGAATCACCGATTAGAATAGACAACATCGCAGCGCTGAATCTGGATCAACAACAGCTATCGCGCTTGCAACGCAACTCTGTAGTTGTGTCATACGATTCCATCGACAATGACTCCTTTGTTGTCTATGCACCACTGAACACCAGAAACCAGGTCGTCGTATTTGGCCCGATAGCACAATTTCAGAGTTTGCCAGTGCAACTGGTAATCGCCATGCTGGCACTGACGATGGCATTAATCGTCGCGGTGTCATACTGGCTTGTCAGCCAGCTCGAAAATCGGCTTGCCGTCATCGATTCCACTGTCGAGCGATTTGGCGAAGGTGATCTCGCCTCGCGCGTCGCGCTGGCAGGCAATGATCAGATCGCAAGTCTGGGGCATCACTTCAACGCAATGGCAACGCGAATTGAAAATCTATTGACGGGCGAACGCAACCTGATTCAGGCCGTATCACACGATTTCCGCACCCCGCTTTCGCGTATGCGCTTTCGCCTCGAGATGATGACTGAACAGACCACCTGCGATACCTCAAAGCAAAGAGCGAGCGGACTGAAGAGTGATATCGATGAAATGCAGGCACTGGTCGAGGAGGTATTGCAACATCATACACTCGGTGGCTTGCAAACTCTGGATCGTGAATGGCTGGATATGCCCACCGAAGTCGGGCGCGTCACCAATGCACTGACAGAACTCTATCCGGCATTGACCATCGACAAATCCAATACCGCAGCATGCCGTTTGTGGGGCAATCAGCGGTACATCAACCGTTTGCTGCAAAATCTGGTAGATAACGCCTGCAAGCACGCGCGTACGTCAGTGGCAATCAGCGCAATTGATCATCGCGACGGTATTACCGTAATGGTTGAGGATGACGGACCGGGCATCGGTCGCGACGATCGCGACAAGATTTTCAATACATTCTTTCGCGCTGATACCAGTCGCAACAGTCAAACCGGTGGATACGGACTGGGGCTTGCCATCGTCAGGCGTATTGTCAAATTGCACGACGCCTACATTGAGGTTGCCGGCAGCAAGCTGGGCGGCGCGCTGTTCACTGTCGAGTTTCCACACACTGGTGCGACAATGGCAAAACCTCATGCCTGAATCGCCCACATCAACCCGACGCAGCCTGATCGGTATCACGGCACTGATCATCAGTTGTTGTAGTGCCGTTCACGCGAGTGAAGACAACCCACAGCCAGAAGTCTGGTGGGACGAGACATTCGAGACCCGGCAGCTAATTTCCATTATCAACGGCGAGTCAGCGACCACTCGCCCGCAACAACTCGAAGTAGAACTTGAAGTTCAAATTTTGCAGGAACTGATCGGTCTGGATGACGCGCGCCGATCACCGCACGAAACCACAACCGACACGGCAAGCCGACCAATCGGCAGCGCCACAGCCACACGCCAGCACAACGAGCCGGCAGTAGATTCTTCGGCAGGTACCGAACGACGGCGCGAATCGACGATAGATGACGACACGCGCGAGTTCGAACCCGATGAAGAGGACGAATTTGATGAACAGGATGACGACTTCGACGAGGGCGAAGAATCGGCCGATGAGACAAGCTTCGGCGATCCGGAATTCGATCGTGAGGAGTACGATGGTGGTGAAGGCGACGAAGGTGACGAAGGCGACGAAGGCGACGAAGGCGACGAAGGCGACGAAGGCGACGAAGGCGACGA
>CAZNIS010000030.1:14801-28843 GCA_964573105.1 uncultured Granulosicoccaceae bacterium | reverse complement strand
AAGGCGACGAAGGCGACGAAGGCGACGAAGGCGACGAAGGCGACGAAGGCGACGAAGGCGACGATAACAGTGGGGGCCGTGACGACTAGTGTCAATCGATTCCGCTAACGGGCAGGGACGGCAGAAGTCTATTTTGCTGATCGAAGACGATGCCGAGCTGGGTGCACTGATACAGGAGTACCTGATCACCAATCACTATAACGTCAGCATCGAACCCGACGGCCTCAACGCCGTCGAGCGCATTTGCAGCGTTCAGGCAGATCTTGTGATACTCGATTTGATGCTACCGAACAAGGACGGCATCAGCATCTGCCGTGAAGTTCGCCACCACTACCATGGCCCTATTTTAATCCTCACCGCGTCTGGCGACTCGGTGGATCACGTGGTTGGGCTCGAAGTGGGCGCAGATGACTATGTGCAAAAACCCGTCGAGCCACGCGTCTTGCTGGCGAGAATCAGAGCCCTTCTCAGACGCAGTCACAGTGACGACTCCGCACCGCTGGCGGCAGACCCGACGACCTCGGGGAACATGGTATTCAAAGACTTGAAAATCAGTGAAACATCGCGAACGGTGCGCCTGAAAGATCAGTTACTCGAACTGACCACACCTGAGTTCGACGTGCTGGTCTACCTGGCTAAAAAAGCGGGCACTATTGTAACCCGCGACCAGATTTTCATGCACCTGCGCAACCTGCCCTACGACGGCCAAAGCCGGTTTGTGGATATCACGATCTCACAAATCCGAAAAAAACTCGGACCGTCCAACGAGAACTACCTGAAGACAGTCCGCGGCAAAGGCTATTTGTTTGTACTGGATCGTTGATGCATCGGTCCTGCCTACGGGCTCAGCTTTTCATGTGAGCTGATCTCACTGCCGCCACCACGGTTAGAGGCACCAGCCACCACATGCACGCCATCGCTCAACACCGCGGCTCCACCGCTGTGTCGACCGGTGAGCAGTGATGGCAGTCTGCGCCAGCTTCCACTGGTCACATCAAATGCCTCAACCTCTGCATGCGCATTAAAATGCGTGTTAGATTCACCGCCGATCACCAGATATTCATTGCCAATAGCGGCAAACATTGCCCCACCGCGCTGGGTTGGTATCGCACTGGCCGCAGACCACTTGCCGTTAGCAAAGTCATAGACATCCGTTGCCGCCACTGTATTGCCAAAGGTATCGGGTTGACTGGTTCGACGCCCTGAACTGATGACCAGGCGACCAGCGACAATCGCCGCACCGGCATGATCACGCGCGTTGGGTGCATCGGCAAGTGCACGCCAGTTGCCGGTGGCAGGGTCAAACTCATCAAACCAGGCAACGGCACCGCCTGAGTGTCCGCGCGTGTTGCCCCCGACAATATAGATGCGATCGTTGTACACCACCGCAGCAGCAGAACCGCGTCGACGATCCGCAGGTATAGCGGCACCGGCTTCCCAGTCGCCGGTTGTCGCATCCATGATCCAGACATTGTCGATGGTGCTCTCATTCGGAAAGCAACAGGTCATGGCACCAATCACGTAGATCTTTCCATTCAGCGCCACCGGTTGAAAATGGTGCATCTCCATTGGCAGATTGCCAAGCTGGTACCATTTATTCGCCGCGCGATCGTAGACATCAACCGGCCGATTGCCGCGACCACCCAGCAGATAGATTTTGTCATTCAAAGCCACAGCACCAGACTCGTGTCGCCCTGTCGCGTGGCTGCCATCGACGCTGTTCACCGGCGTCCAGGCCTGGCTACTTACAACTGCCACGGGTGCGGGCTCTGCGCTTTGCGTCGGTTCCACACGGCAGGACGTCACACCATTCCAGCCCCAGCCATCGTTCAGCGGGTTTGTGTCAATACACACCAGTGCGTCTGGCTCGGCAGCGGTGCTGCTGTCCGGCACGAGCGTGACCTCCGTCACCGCATCTTCGATCTGACAGGACGTACTTCCATTCCAGCCCCAACCGTCACCAACGGGATCGGTATCCACACAGTCGGATGCCGCGGCGGCAACTTCAGGTTCGACCGCGTCTGCGGATTGCACCCGCGCATCCTCGACACGGCACGACTGCGTGCCATCCCAACCCCAGCCATCGCCCACCGGATCGGTATCAATACAGCCAGACGCCGACGGGTCCGCAGATTGGACCGTGGATTCGACCGGGTCGACAACGCGGCAACTGGACATGCCATCCCAGCCCCAGCCATCACCGACGGGGTCGGTATCGATGCAACTGGCAGCAGTCGACGTGGAATCGGGCTCACTGGTGGGCACCACTTCCTCGACTACCCGACAACTGCTTACCCCGTCCCAGCCCCAGCCATCTCCCACCGGATCGGTGTCGATGCAGCGCTCGGCCGTCGACACTGGCTGCGCCGGTTGCATTGGCAATACGGGTTCATTTTGTGCGACGACGCGGCACGAGCCTACGCCGTCCCAGCCCCAGCCATCGCCGACCGGATCGGTATCGAAGCATAGCGAATTCTCGGTCTGGGGAGCATCCGGGCCATCTGGCATACGACAGGAATCGCCATTCTCCCAACCCCAACCGTCATTGTCCGGATCGGCACCCGGGCTGCTGCAAACCGGCGCAGCCCAGCCAGATTGAGTCAGCGACAACAGTAACGTTCCAGCAGCCAAAGCCATTTTCATCATCGTATATTCCAGCGATTAACCTGAACGGGCCACCCGCATAGCAGCCCGGCAACCTTCCCTGAACCTCTTGGTTCCCAATGTCAGGGTGACATTTTTACCGCCAGGATGCCGTGATCCGGATTCCCGAAGATCAAAGCACCAGGTGGCTGGATTGCGGTTTTCCGAAGCTGTTCGCATCGTACCCGCGACACTGTGCACAACCACAGCCGCCGTTTTTTGTAATCGCAACTACACTCTTGATGAGCTCGCAACATCTAGAGATACCATGCTGTCACGTCGAAAACTCACCGCCACACTCCTGGCCCTGGCGACATTGTCAGTAGCGGCATGCGGCGGTGGCACCAGCGCTCCTGCCACACAACCGGCCAACGACGACACCGGCACCGGCGTTCGGGTATCGCCGCAGGTGCTGATCAAGACCAGCGCGGGCAATATTCGGGTGGCGTTGGACAAAGACGCAGCCCCGGCGACGGTGAAGAACTTTTTGCAATACGTTGACAGCGGCCACTACGACGGCACCATCTTTCACCGTGTGATCGACAACTTCATGATCCAGGGCGGAGGGTTCACCCAAAGCTACGTGCGCAAACCGGTTGAGGAGCCGATCCGCAACGAGGCGGACAACGGCTTGCGCAATACCGCCTATACCATTGCCATGGCACGCACGATTGAACCGCACTCTGCGACCGCACAATTTTTTATCAACAGCGTTGACAACGCTTTTCTCGACCACACGGAACCCACAGCCAACGGTTGGGGATACGCCGTATTCGGTCGCGTGCTCGATGGCCAAGACGTAGTCGATCAGATCAGCGCGGTAGAGACCACAGCAGCGGGACCATTCGCATCCGATGTGCCTGTCGTACCAGTCGTAATCGAATCCGTCAGCCAGGCGGTCAGCGCAGAGTAACCAGACGCACCGATTGACGACTCACGGGCAACGCACCCGACGCGCCGCCCAACACTGTTGTATGCTTCGAGCAGACCCACACTCAGGTGATCTGCATCTATGGCACGCGGACAAGAAAATCATCGCGAAGACGTAGCCGGTCGCGCCAACGTCGAAGACACGCCCGAATTGCTCGCCTACTACGACGAGCTTGAACAGAAGAATGCCGGCGCCCTGTGGACGGTTGCGAATAAAATCGAACCGTGGGAACCGCAATCGCAATCAGTACCCGTGGTGTGGCGCTATAAAGATTTGCGCGATGACGTGCTGCGTTCGCTGGAACTGGTCACACCGGAAAAAGCCGGACGCCGAGTCGTCTATTTAAGCAACCCCGGCCGTCGCGACGTCACCGCCGCCGTTGGCTGGATTTACGCCGGCCTGCAGGTAATGAATCCTGGAGAGGCCGCAACCGCACACCGACACTCGGCCAGCGCCATTCGTTTCATTATGGAAGGTGAAGGCGCCTATACCGTCGTCGATGGTCACAAGATGACACTCGGCGCCAATGACTTCGTACTCACCCCGAATGGCACCTGGCACGAACACGCGGTAGAGGCCAGCGGGACACCGTGTATCTGGCAGGATGGGCTCGATATTCCGTTCGTCAACGCGATGGAAGCCAACTTCTTTGAAGTTCACCCGGATCTCTCCGAGCCAGTCGCCTACCCCGTCGATGACATGACCAAAACCTGGGGCAACCCGGGCCTGACACCGGGCGGTGGCGAGTGGACCAAAGGCTATAGCCCGATGTTTAAATACGAGTGGGAGCCCACCTACGAATCACTGCAAAAATATGCCGCCGCCTCCGAAGGTTCACCGTTTGACGGAAACCTGATGGAATATGTCAATCCGCTGAACAACGGCCCCGTCATGCGTACGATGGGCGCATCCATGCAGTTACTGCGCGCTGGCGAACATACCAGGGCGCACCGCCACACCGGCAGCTATCTGTACCATGTTGCCAAAGGGTCCGGATACTCCATCATCAATGGCAAACGCTACGACTGGCAGGAAAAAGATATTTTTTGCGTACCATCATGGGCCTGGCACGAGCACGCCAATGCCTCTGACAGCGACGACGCCTGCCTGTTCTGTCTGTCCGATTTGCCCGTCATGCGTGCCTTTGATTTATACCGTGAAGAGGCATTGGCAGAAAACGACGGCTACCAAAAAATAACTTAAGCGAGAACAATAATGAAACTGGTCACCTATCGGGCAACAATTGACGATGAAGCTCGTCTGGGCGTCGTACACAACGATCTGATCATCGATGCCGAGTCGCTGGGCAATGCATTCGATGAAGATATTCCCGATAGCATGCTAGGGATTATCGACAGTGGACGACCCGGTCTTGCCGCTTTGAAAATGCTGGTGGAAGAAATCGGTGACACACCACCCATCCATACTTCCATTCCCGCGTCCACGGCAACCCTGTGCGCACCCATTCAGCGGCCGAGAAAAAATATCTGGGGAATCGGGCTCAATTACACCGAGCACGTCGCCGAGAGCGCACGCGCACTGGATACCTCGAATGAACTCCCGCAAAAACCGGTGTTGTTTACCAAGCCACCCACTGCGGTAATCGGCCCGGGTGAGCCTATTTTGCACGACAGTAAAATGACCCAACAGCTCGACTGGGAAGTAGAACTGGCCGTGATCATGGCATCGGGCGGCAAACATATCGCCAGGGAAGATGCGCTGTCACACGTGTTCGGCTACTCGGTCATGATCGATGTCTCGGCGCGCGACAATCGCCGCTCCGGCCAATGGATATTTTCCAAGGGACAGGACAGCTTTGCTCCGTTCGGCCCGTGTATCGTCACCGCTGATGACATCCCGGACCCACACACCCTCGACTTGTGGCTGACCAAAAACGGTGAAGAAAAACAGCGCTCCAACACCAAATACATGTTGTTCGACATACCCTCACTGATTGCAGATATCTCAACCGGTATGACGATTGAACCGGGCGATGTCATCGCCACCGGCACACCGGCAGGCGTCGGTGCCGGCCGCGACCCGCAGGAGTGGATGTGGCCGGGCGATACTATCGTTGCCTGTGTTGAAGGTATCGGATCACTGCGCCACCCGATCGTCGACGCAACGCCGGAGTCGTAGCGTCGGCTACTGGCGAATCACGATCTGTTCGGCCGCGATCAGTTGGTCGGTACTGATTACCGAGCCCGCCAGGCGTATCAGCGTATTAGCGGTAAGGTCATTCAGCGTCGCCGGCCGGCCATCGGCAAATCGGAGAACGCTGTTCTGATCGACTAACACGGTCAGTCCCGAGTTGATAGAAAATAGACTATTTTCAGGCTCGGCAGTGACATGGGCAGTCAGCGCAACGCGTTGATCGCGGGAATATTCAATTCGAGGTGCCGCGTAGACGACATTACCTGCCTGCGGGATGTTGCTGTCGATCGGAAGGCTGACCAACACGCGCCGATTGTCCAGAAACGGAATGTCGAAATCGGCAACAATGCCCAGGCCACTCAACAGTGAATCAAACCCGTCGAAATCGAATGTCATGCCAGCCGCACCCTCTCTGGCGACCCCTTGCACGAAGTAGTTGCTGACATTGGCATCCATTCGAATGAAGCTTGCGCTCAAAAGTCCGTCGGTATCAAAAAATCCGCTAACCTCCAGGACCACACCATCGGCGATATCGGCGACATCAAAGCCATCGAATACGGTTGATTCAGTGTAGCGTACGCTCAGCCCCAGTAAGCTGAACTCCCCGGTGAGCACATTGACGGAATCGACTGGCCCGACAACCTGTGGCAGATATTCGATCCGCGATGCGGTCCCCTGCTGCAAATCCACCGCGGCGGTCACAACCATGCCCACCCGCAAATCGGATTCCACCACCTGACGTCCACTGACAAACACCCGAGCACTATCAGTTTCGAATCGCTCACCACTGATAATCACACTGCCAAATCCAGACACCGTCCCAACTGTTATATCGGTGTTGCTGATACCGCTGCCGCCAATCCCGCCACCTGAGCCACTGCCACCCTGACTGCAGGCACTGATCGAAAGCATCAGCGAAACAATGATGAATACTTGGTAAATACAACGCTTATTCATTGGCCGGCGCCGCAGGATCAGGCTCGCGAGAGTGTTCATTGTTTGAATTGAAAATCTGATAAATACCCAGTCCGATACTGGCACCAGGGGTACCGTCTTCGAGCGGTTCAGTATCGCGCTCATCCAGCCAGCCATCCAGTGTCTCAAGCAGGTGCTGACTTTGCCGGGCCGCAAACACGCTGAAGTCTTGCAGGTGTCTTTCCGGTATATGCACATAGCTGACCTTGCGCTGAAAGCGTCGCTCACCAACCGGGCGATTGATATTGAACGCAATCGTATTAATCAGATCAGCGGTATCGACACCGAGCATCTGGAGAATACCTCGCTCATCGTCAGATGGCACATAGGCGCGCTCAAGCAATCTGACACCATTATTGCGAGTGCGCTCGACAACCTGCAGCCGCAACAGTTCTTCCAGCACCGCACGTGGTGTCATATCGCCACTGTAGCGCTTGACCAGTTCAGTGAAACTGTTGTCCGCGCCCTCCATTTTCAGCACGGCAGGACGGTGCGCACGAGTTAGAAACCGGCTGTCGCGGATCCAGCCGGTTATCACCCTCGCCCAGCGATTGTATTTGTCATCAAGCGCTTCAGTGTGCAAGGGGGGCAGCCCCTTAATGCGCACCACCTCTTTACGATACAGCCCAGTCAATACACACACCCTGGACATAAATGGCTGCTTGCCCGAGTCGTGCAGAGTCTCTTCCGCGGCATCCACATAGGCGCGGCGAACAAGCTCGGTGAACGCACCGATCGAAAACCCGTAGCGCAGGGCAACTTTGGCCAGTGCCTTGAGAACTCGGTAGAACGCCACTGGCAAAACTGATTCGGTCGCGGCCTCGGACATTTCCCTCGCGCCATAGTTGTATTGAGAGCCGCGATCGGTGTACCGGCGCATTGCTCATCGCGCAAGTGATGCGAGCAGCTCAGGGAGAATCGATCACCGGGATGTTATCCGGATTACTTAGCGTGCAATTGCGCACCGACATCTCCAGCGCAGGGTCGTTACCCACGATAATGCGCCCGCCGCTGCCGCTATCGATACCGGCCGAGATTATCCCACATTCATCATTGGCTCCAAACAACACGAATGTGCACTGTTCGGCCGTGCGCTGGCTGAGTATGACTGGCCGCTCACTGGTGACGGCACCAATAATCGGAGACAACGTTTGGCCAAACACTGTAACAGGCATCTGCACAATGCCCTGCCGATTCACTGCGACTGCAAAGCCATTGTCACCTGCCGACACAAGCTGCAGGCCAGACGAGACATCGGCATCGACGCTGGCATACGCGCTGAGATTGTCTGTTGCCAGTTGCAGCTCGTTGTTGAGGTAGAGGCCGTTGAGCTCAAAATTCGCCACTTCGCCGACATCAAGACAGGGTGACACGCCATCCAGTTCATAGGATAAATAATGCTGTTCTGCATCACCCGCCGCCTGACCAAAGGCGCCGACGGTATAGACGGGACTGCCCGAACCGCTCGCATACACGAATACATTGGCATTGGATCCCGTTGTGTTCACGACAACACTGCTGCCGTCTTGACCATCCGCGCCGTTTTCTCCATTGCTGCCACTCGTGCCATCGGTTCCATCAATACCGTCAGCACCGTCGTTGCTGGTAACGGTTTGAGTAGTGACTTCAGTTTGCGAGGTGCCATCCCCCTGATCGTCGACCACGCCGTCGCCGGTGAGCCGTGTTTCGCCATCACAGGCGCTGAGCGAGAGTACTGACAAGACAGCCAGCGCGAGGGGATATTTGCCTTTTTCAATGGGATCGAACATGACATAAACCTTTTTGAAGGGCCTTGCAGATTATAGGAATTTTTTCCTATTTACAATATTTAGGAATTATTTCCTATTTATCTGTAAAGATCAGCAGGAAACTCGATCTAGCCATATTTGATTGACATTGCAACCACAAGCAGATCGGGAGGCTGGGTGCCAGTCGTGGGTGACTGATCCTGTTCGAGACTGAGACTGAGACCGCAATCATCAACCATAGCCCCGTGATCACTGTGGACAGACCGCTCCCTAGAATAAGTGTGCACACTCTGGATCGAATCGAAAATTAGCTGTCTGCCCTGGCGCGAAGTCCAACTTGCCTGCAGATGCGACCCGAAACGGTGTATCGTTTTTTTGTAACAAGTTCCAGCACCGTTTCGGTACCCAGTTGCTCGACCAGCACAACGGTACCCGCCAGCGCATCTGCCGAGTCAGGGAAAATGGATTTTAGGTGATCCCAAAAAAACGGTGACAAACTCGTTAGCCGGCCACTCAAACAACTCCATTGGCGCACCGCCCTGCATCCCTTCACCAGCTTTAAACACGACGATTTTATCGGCCAGTGTCATCGCCTCGACCTGTTGTGAGTGACATAGATCGTCGTTGCACCAAGTTGTTGATGCAGCCTGGCGATTTCCACTCGCGTATCGTGACGCAGTGCGGCATCCAGACTGGATAGTGGTTCGTCGAACAGAAATACAACAGGATTTCGAACAATCACCCGCCCAATCGCGACACGCTGCCGCTGCCCACCGGTCAACGCTGCCGAACGTCGATCGAGCAAGTGTTGCATTTGCAGTATTCGGGCAGCCACTACTACGCGCTCGCGGATTTCACGCTTGGCAACACCCTGCCGGTCAAGTGAAAACGCACATATTGTGCGCATAGGACTGAAACACCATCGCAATACCGCGACGCGACGGTGGCAAGTCCATGACCGGTCGATCGGCGATGTGAATCTCGCCGGCGCTTAGAGTTACAAGACCCGCGACCAGGCGCAGCAGCGTGGACTTACCACAGACTGACGGACCGACAATAACGACAAACTCGCTCTTTTCAATCGTCAGGTCAACGGCATACAACGAGGCAAAGATCGATTTTGTTCCGGGCCCTCTGCCGCAACAGCAGCATTCGCAGCTTATGCGTTTTCGTAGATGTCATTCCCGTGGCGTGACTGGCTGTTTGTGCTGGTGGTTACGCTCATGTTTGTGTCGCTGCACACGAGACTAGACCGATGAAACCCTGCAGCACAGGCAAAAACGCCAGTTGTCCAACTACTACAACTTCACCACCTTGAGCCGAGTCTTCAAATTCGTTCTACACAAGGCATGCAGAAAACAGGTTTGTTCTGATATATCCAGCATGTCCTGAGCGGTTTGATCATCCTCGGCAGTTTGCAGATAGACATGAGTTTCTACCGGATCGAAAACGCCCGGTTTTCCCGTTCCACCCGAGGCACCACCGAGCGAAAAATGGGTATCCTGAATTATGTGATACTGCGGCAGATCAAGGTTTAACATCGACACAAAACGACCAAACTGCGTCATGAAGCAGAATCCGATACCGGCAGAAATCAAGGTGTTCGCATCCGGGGCACGGCCATCCTCCGAACTTAGAATACGAAAAGACGTACCCCACGGCGAATACTGCATTTGCTGCAAATCCTTGATGCCGTCCTCGCGCAACGTCGCAATCGCACCAATATTCAGCCGACGATCCTGTTCATCGCTCAAAGAAGAACCGCCGGTTGCCGTGCCCTTGGCAACCTCCTTTTTCGGTGTCGGGCCCACCTTGCCCATCAGCGCCAATTCAGTATCATCTGGTTTGAGTTGATCAAACAGTGTGTCCGAATATTTAACCATCGCTCCTTGCAACTCAGCAGCTTTTGACGTTGCCAGCGCGCTGCCGTTTTTTGCCAGTTTAAAAAGACTGTCAAGCTTTCCGCGAATAAGATCGTTCATTGGTGATGCGCCAATGGCCTCGATAAGAAAGCTCTCGATCTGCTGTTCGTCGAGGTCGCAGTCGATCTCTACTACCAGTTCAATGTCTTCCGCACCACCGACCATGGTGCGCCTGGGCATGGATCCCTTCATGGTGTAGAAGTTGTCTTGTATTACTTTTAACTTGCGAATCTCGATATTGCGCATTGCCGCCAGTGCTTGAATTTCGTTGACAAAACTGGCAGCCATTCCGGTAGATAAGTAAGCCAGCGGACACGGCGCGGCATCATGACCGTTCAGGTAGGGGCCCTCGTCTGACACGAGCCGCCAGGTGATACCGGTTTTGGCCGAATGCACAAGCGCTTCTTTCTGAAATCCAGAAAGCGAACGCACCCAGGTGCGTACGGCATCACCAATCCGATTATCCGGTGCTGTAACACCAGCTGCATCGGCGTTGCCGACTTTGAAAAATGCTGGCAGATCACTTCTGCCGATAATGTCTTCACCGAGTGCGTTCACGTAATTTCCCATCAAAAAAAAGTTGTGCCATACCACTATTGCAGCGCGATATATGCAATCAAAACCACCAGCATACAAAACACGAACGGAAGTGCACCGCGGAAAATGTCCACCAGCGCAATACCCGTGTCTTTAAGGGTCGCGGCGACGACGTAACACGTCAGGCCAAATGGCGGTGTTAGAAGCCCCACCTCGACGGCAACTACTGTCAGGATACCAAAGGCAATCGGGTCCGCACCAAGACTCAATGCTGCCGGCAAGGCCAGCGGCACAACGATCAGCATAATCGACACCGACTCCAACACCATGCCAAGCAGTATCAACAACCCAGCGTACAGTAGTAAGAACGCAGTCAGCCCGAGCCCAAGTTCGCCAATTGCAAGACTAATATTCTGAACCAATCCGGATGACGCCAGCATGCGCGTAAACACATTGGCCGCCAGCACCAGAAACAGCACGGTTGTGGCAATCTGGCCGGTTTCAACCAGCACGCGCCACAAGCTTTGCCGCGTCAGTTTGCCACGCAACAGCGCGTAAATCAGTGCACCAAGCGAACCGACAGCACCACCTTCGGTCGGTGTGTATAGACCGCCATAAATGCCCCCCAGCACCAGTACAATCAGACCCATCACGGGCGCAAGCATGATGGCCGCTCGTTTGATGTCGAGATCGGCAACGTCTTCGTTGTGCACCTGAGTGCCATCATCAGCAAAGACCATCGCCGGGCGGAACCTCGCCATCAGCCAGATAGCAATCGCCATTACCGAAGCCAGTGCGATGCCGGGCAGTATTGCCGCGACGAACAAATGTCCAACCGATTGCTCCGACAGAAAGCCGTAAACGATCAGCAGCAGGCTGGGCGGAATCAACATACCCAGCACTGAGCTTCCGGCCACCACGCCAACCGCGAAGCGTCGGTTGTAGTGATGGCGCATCATTTCAGGCGTGGCGATTTTGGCGAAAACGGATGCGGACGCGATTGACGAGCCGGTGATGGCGGCGAAAACAGCGTTAGCTCCGACTGTGGCGATACCAAGGCCGGCAAGCAACCGGCGGGTAGCCCAGCGCGCAACGGCAAATGTCTCGCGACCTATGTCAGATGCACTGACCAGTAAGCCCATCAGGACAAATAGCGGAATCGCACTAAAGAAATAGTTAGCCAGGTATTCGTTACCTGCCAGACCCACCATTGTGTAGGCGAAGATGATTCGCCCCTTCAGCAACCACAATCCCAGGAAACCGACAATGATCATCGCCACACCAATGTGCACACCGCACAGCACCAACGCAATCATCAGCACCAGCATAGCTATGCCGATGGACAGGTTCGCCGGATTGCTGTCCCAGTAGCTTTTGAAAGCGACTGTCGCCAGTACCGCCATAACTGCCAACGCGACACAACCAATGACTACTCCGCGCGTACCATAGGAATCGCGAAGGTCCCTCCAATTACGCCAAAGCCGCGCTGCGAACGCGGCTGCACAAACTGCACAACCGGCCACCAGCAGCGCCCGCAAGGGCCAGACCTGAAAAGAAAATTCACCGGGTACGCCAACGACTTCAGCGTCGTTCCAGGCGCGCAGCAATTTGGCCCAGCCCGCCTGCAACACGAGAATAAAGGTGATGACTCCCAGCATCGATACCGCAATTTCAAGAATTTGCCTGGCCACAGGCGACAGGCGCGACAGGTAACCGAGCAGAAAATCTGCCCGGGTCATGCGCTCCGCGTACACGGTATTGGCAAGCTGCAGAAACGTTGCGCCTACAATCGAGTAGGCGGTTATCTCTACCACACCGCGAATGGGTGCAGAAAACATTTCCCGCGCGGCGACCTCCGCGCATATCAAAAACACCAGCGCGAAGAACCACAAGGTACCAACCGCGCTCATTGCCTCGGTTAGCAGTCGCAGCGCACGATCTACTGGATGGCTGATCGCATCTTTAGAAACCGCCTTCGCAGATGGCGCTGCAGAGTTGCTCACGCGGATCGGCGCTGGTTTACTGATCCCAATTACGCAGCGGCTCCTGGCCTCTGCTGTGACCGGCATCCAGAAACGCTTTTAACACCTGTCCTGCAGGCAATCCAGCCGCTTCGTTACGCGCGACCCATTCCCCAGCGAGATCGGGCAACAGATCAGCCCAGCGCTGTCGCTCAGCCGCGTCCAGGGTCGATATCTTCGCCCCGAGCTCTTCCATTTTCTTCAAAAAACCGGCTTCGCGACCACCGACCGAATCTGCAACCATTTGACTGTATTCGCCACCCAGTTCGGTAAATATCTTTTGCATTTCCGCAGGCAGCGTGTTCCAGGTATCGAGATTCATAGTGAGCGCACCGGTGATCGGACCGCCCATATCCACCAGTGTAATATACGGCGCCACTTCATAGATTTTAAACGGAAGCATGCCATTGATCGTCATCACTGCGCCATCGGCAACCCCGGTAGAGATGTTGTTATAAAACTCGGGAAACGCCGCGTTGACCGCGGTAGCGCCAGTACCATCCAGCCAGTTGGCAACCGCACCGCCGGCAAGCAATTTCATCCCTTTAAGATCATCGAGGGTATTTACCGGTTCCTTGGTAATCAGGTGATAAGAGCCGTCAGCCATCGCACCGAGAAAAACCTGATTGTATTTGGCCCATTGCCCATTCATGGCAGGTACTTCCTGGTGCAGCTGATTGCCGATATCGGTGAGCATGTGTACGTCGGACACCGCAAAGGGCGCATAAAAATGAACGTTCTGCAGCGGCAGCTTGGCGGGTTCGAATATCGTACCAATCCAGGCCAGATCTGCCAGTCCACCCTCTACACCCTCCAGTGCATTGGGTGCATTGAACAACGCGCCAGCATAGGCCTCGGTCCATTGTATTTTGTGTTCCGAGTCCATGGCCTCAAGACGCTTGTTGGTCTCAGGAACCACATGTTTGGTTATCACCTCCACCCAGGGCAGAAACGGAGGATGACTTGAACCGGCAGTGAGTTTAAAGGTGTCGGCGAGTGCCGGTGTAGCTAACAATGCAGCCAGTGACAGCGACAGTAATTTCAGTTTCATGTATTCCCCCGGATTGAAGTAACGGATAGAGCAGTCTCTTAAGTAGGCTTAATTTATTGT
>CAZNIS010000030.1:4263-14701 GCA_964573105.1 uncultured Granulosicoccaceae bacterium | reverse complement strand
CTACAGTTCGTGAATATTGCTTAGAATGTGCGACGACATGCCACCGTCGCTGGTTAAATTAGCACCGCGAAACCATTTCGCCGCATCGGACAAAGCAAACGAGACAACAGGGGCAATGTCCTGCGGTCGACCAGGCCGATCCATTACCCGCATATCCTCTTCGGCTCGCTCACCCAGCGTTTCGATAAAGTCGGCAAGAATTGGCGTTTCAACCGGGCCAGGGCTGATCGAGTTCATATTGATGCCGCGCTCGCGCCAGCTCCACCGGTTCTGCATGGTCCAGACAACCAGCGCCTCCTTAGACAGAAAATAAGATCGCCCGTCACTGCCATTAAGTCCTTCCTTTTCACAAAAGCCGGCAACGTCAGCATCGAGGTCAAGCGCCAGCGCACGCTTGACCTGTTCTTTCGATTCCGCCCAGCCGAAGCCGGCCAGCGATGCCAGGTTCGCGATCGAGGCACCATCGGCAAGTTTTGGCACCAGCTGTTCGGTCAGGTAGCGCAGACCAATCAGGTTCACTCGCATCACCTGCTCCGCCGTGCGGGTTGGCGGCAAGCCGGCGATATTGGCAAGTCCATTGGCGGCGTCCGGCAACTGACGGACTAACCTATCGATTGAAGCCCGATCGGAAAGATCGGCTTGAAAAAAATCATCGCAGTTCTGCGAAGGGTTGCGATCTATGCCAATGACTTTGGCGCCGCCTTCACGCAATGATTGCGCAGTGGCAGCGCCAATTCCGGATGCTACACCCGACACAATATAGGTTCGGCCGCTATGCATGTTTCAGTTGTCTCTTTTAAGAATTTGCTGTTTGAATCGCTGACCAGACCGTATGCGGCGTAGCCGGTATCGCAATGTCGGTAACACCCAATGGTGCGAGTGCATTGAGAATTGCTGATATAATGGCGGGTGTAGCGCCCACTGTTCCGGCCTCACCAGCGCCTTTAACACCAAGTGGATTCGTACCAGTAGCGGTGTTGTTCATTTCGATTTTAATAGATGGAATATCCGCTGCTCGCGGCATCGCATAGTCCATAAAGCTACCGCTCAGCAACTGGCCGAAGTCATCGTAAACGACGTTCTCAAGTACCGCCTGCCCCAGGCCCTGAACGATACCGCCGACCAATTGCCCATCCAGCAGCATCGGATTGATGACGTTGCCGACATCGTCGACTGATGTGATCGAGAGTATGTCGGTGACGCCTGTATCGGGATCGATTTCAACCTCCACAATCTGGCAGCCATTGGGAAATGTGAATCCCTGCAGCAAGAACTCGCCCTTGCCTGCCAGACCGATGCCAAGCTCCGGCGGCAGCATCGGTTTATACGACATGGCTGCTATTTGCTTTAGCGGAAGACTTTTGTCCGTACCTGCTACGCGCAGTTCGCCATTGCCAAATTCGATATCCTGCGGTGCCGTTTCCATCAAGTGACCGGCAATGGCTTTTGCCTTTTCAATCACCTGCTCGGCCGCGATGCGCAGCGAGGAGCCGCCATTGACCATCGATCGCGATGCAATGGTGCCACGACCGAAACTCACCGCGTCGGTGTCGCCCTGAACCAGTCGGATGCTGTCGAACGGCACACCCAGCCACTCTGATACCATTTGTGCATAAACGGTTTCATGTCCCTGGCCATGGCTAAAAGTCCCGGCCAGAATCGTGACGGCACCATCTGCTTCGAGCCGCAGTTCTACACTGTCGTTGGCGATGCCGGCATTTTCCATATGCAGCGCGATGCCAATGCCGCGCAGCTTGTTGTGCATGTGGGAACTGGCTTTGCGCTGTTCAAAGCCAGCCCAGTCAGCGGCCGCTATTGCTCGATCGACTATCGCCGCATAGTCGCCGCTGTCAATCGTATACAGCAGTGGCGTTTTATAGGGCATCTCTGTGGACTTAAGCATGTTGCGCCGCCGCAACTCTACCCGGTCAATATTTAGCTCGCCAGCCGCCTTGTCGATCAGCCGCTCAATAAGATAGGCCGCCTCTGGCCGCCCGGCACCACGATAGGGTTGCGTAGGTGACGTATTGGTGTAGACCGCACGCGACTGCACACTGGCAACCGGCACACGATAGCAACCGGTGGCCAACGTGGACGCGAACATGGGCGACACACCGCCACCCGGAGACAGGTAGGCCCCGGCGTTGTAGTCGCATTGAACGGACAACGCGCAAATCCTTGCTTCACTATCAAACGCGAGCTCGGCGCTCACCCATTGATCGCGACCGTGATAATCGGACAATAGCGACTCACTGCGAGTAGCCTGCCACGCTAGCTTGCACCGCAATCGGCGCACCGCCCAGCTCAGCAGAATATCTTCCGGGTAAAGGCCTCCCTTCATTCCAAACCCGCCACCAACATCATGCGCAATAACACGCAACTGACTTTGAGCCAGTCCGACAGCCCCGGCGACGGCGGCTCTTACGGTGTGAGGCACCTGTGTCGAGGTGTACAACGTGACCCGGTCTTCGCGTGAATCGTATTCGGCACGGGCGCCACGTGTCTCCAGTGAGTTTGCCGACAGGCGATTGTTGTAGAGCTCCAGTCGAGAAACATGTGCAGCTCCCTGAATAGCGCTGACGGTCTGTTCCCGGTCTCCCAGTTTGATGTCAAAAGCGATATTACCCGCCAGGTCTGGCCACAGCGGCTCTGCATCCAGCGCCTGAGCGGGAGTCATCACAGGCGCCAGAGATTCGTAGTCAATTTCAACGAGTTCGGCGGCATCAAGTGCCGCAGCGACGTTCTCGGCAACAACCAGCGCCACGGCCATGCCCAGATACAACACCCGATCAATCGCAATCGCCGGGGCATCGAATGTATTGAGATTGCTGTGCAGATTCGGAAACAGGGTTGTGCAGGCGATACCGCCAATCCCGTCTGCGTGGTAGTCGGCGCCCGTCAGTACATGCTTGACGCCGGGCGCTGCCAGCGCACTTTCTGTATCGATGCTGTTGATCAGCGCGTGCGCCTGTGTCGAGCGAACGATGACAACAGCCAGCGTGTCAGGATCGGGCAGATCATCGACGTAGCGTGCGCGACCAGTGAGAAAACGCTCGTCCTCTACTCTGGAAACCGATTGCCCGATGCCGAACTTCATTGTATTAACGCGCCATTGACGAAAGTGGAGCCAGCCATCGCGAGCGACGTTGCCTGCGACGCATCGCTGCTGTCAAAAAGGCGGGCGTAGTTCAGCGTGGCATGCGAGTGTTCACGCATAACGGATTCAGCACGAGCGGCGTCGCGCGCTTCGATCGCGTGAAATACAATGGCGTGTTGCGCGTGACCAATGGCAATCCGCATGGCCTCGCGTTTGGGCTGATCCAGGTCAAAACTGAGCGCACCGAGCGCCGCCATCGGGTAGTGGCGAATGCTCTCATAAGACACCTGCAGGAACTCGTTGCTACAGCTATCCATAATGGTGGTGTGAAACAGTGTGTTGGCCTCCTGATACAGCGCGGCCTCTTCTGCGGTGATAAGTTCGCGGCCTGTCAATTGTTCGCTGTATTGCAGCGACTGTAAAAGCAGCCCACGAGCACTCTCGCTCAGTCCATCGGTCGCCAGATGCCAGGCCGCCAACCCCTCCAGCGAACCGCGCACCCGCAATAGATTCTCGACTTCCGATTCACGTACCTCGCGAACCTGATACCCGCGGCCATCGCGTTTCTTTAGCAGACCGATCATTTCAAGTCGCGCCAGCGCAAGCTTGACCGGTGTGCGCGAAATGCCCAGTAACTCGGCAGCGCTAACTTCGGAAATTTTCTCTCCAGCCCTGAGCGTACCGTCGAGAATCATTCTCCTCAGATCCGACAGTGCTTTTTCTTCTGTGCCAGCCATCGCCCCTCCAGTGATCGCATAGCGTATTACGGCAAACTCAGAGTTTCAAGCATAATGAATTCAATAATCTCCATATTGGCACCAAAAAGCCTTTACAAACCCATTTATGAATCCAATAATCGATGCTTGAATCTCCGGGGCTGGCAATGAATCAAGAAACCATCGATCGCATCGAGCTCAGACAACTGATCGACAACTGGGCAATCTGGCGCGACGCCGGCTTCTGGGAGAAATTTCGCACGGTCTGGCACGACGACGGTCGAATGATGGCGACCTGGACGCAGGGCAGCGCCGACGAATTCATCGAAATGAACAAGCAGGGCTGGGCTCGAGGCGTATCAATTCTGCATTTTCTCGGCGGCCACACCGCGGAAATTTCCGGCGACCGGGCAATCACGCAAACCAAGATGACAATCTCCCAGCGCGGCGAGGTGCACGGCGTGCTGTGCGATGTCGTCTGTACCGGCCGTTTTTACGATTTTCTGGAACGGCGAGATGGCCAATGGGGCATGTGCCTGCGCCAGCCGATCTACGAAAAGGATCGAATGGACCCGCTTGAGCCCGGCGCCTCGGTCCCACTGGAGGCCGACTTGCTGGAGCAGTTCCCGGTCGGCTATCGACATCTTGCTTATCTGCAAAGCAAGGTGGGTTATCCCGTCAAGGGTGACATGCCTGGTTTAAAAGGTGACAAAGTGGAGTTATTGTACGCGACCGGCGCGCAGTGGCTGGCAGGCAAGGCTATTAGCTGGGAAGGACATCACTGGGGATAAAACTTATCCCAACGCTCGTTATACCCATTGCAGGCAATACCTGCCAGGCTGCGTAGCGACGGTGACCATCCATCGAAGGAAAACGGAACAACCGTGCAGGTGTCGTGGTGAGAGTCTTCACCGCCCGTTCAGACATCGCCAATCTCACGTTTTCGAATCAGCGCATCCAGCATAACCACACCCTCGCCCTGTTCGCGCACCAGCAGCGGATTAATTTCAGCCTCTTCAATCTCGCGCACCAGCGCCAGTTGCGATACCGCAGCGACAACTTGCGCCAGTGCCGGCAAATCGCCTTTCGGTGCACCCCGGTAACCGCGTAGCAAGGCAAATGCTTTGACTTGCGCAATCATAAGTGCCGCCTCTTCGACACTCACTGGTGCCGGCCGCAGGGCGGCATCGCGATAGACTTCCGCCAATTCACCGCCCGCCGCCACGGTGATCATCGGGCCGACCAGCGGATCGCGAGTCAACCCGACCAGTGCCTCGCCAAGCCCTGTACACTGCCGCTGCAACAAAATTCCGTCGATTCGCGCCTGCGGCATTTGGTTTGTAACCGATGCACACATCGTGGCAATAGCACCCTTGAGCGATGTGGCATCTTCGATACCGGTTCGCACGGCGCCGACATCGCGCTTATGGGCGATGTCGCGGGAGACGATCTTTGCGACAAGTGGGAATTCTAACCCGGACACCTCGGCAATCTGGCTATCCGCTGGCAAGAACTTTTGAGATGGTGCGGCGATGCCAAGGGCTGCAAACACTGCAGCCGAGTCGTATTCATTTGACTGCCCCGGGTCAGCCCGCGCGATCAACTCTCGCACGGCGGCCGGTGGTTCGGATACCAAGGCGGGCGCAGGGGCGCTAGTGCCAAACAACAGCGACAGGCTGTCGGCACAGGATTCTACGGTGCGAAATGCAGGTACGCCGCCAGCTTCCAGCAAACGAATCGATTGTTCTGCATGCGGCAGTGGAAAGCCAAACACCGGGGCCGCATTCGCGCCACTGCTGCGCAGCGCATCGATGATCGGGGTGACCGCGAGCTCTGGATTAAATTGTGCTGATGAGCCGATTACAACTAGCACAGCACCTGTTACCGGATCGTTGATCAGTTCTGTGATGACCGCTTTCATCACATCGTAGCGGGCCCCCGCCAGAGTGACATCGACCAGCTTGCCGTCGCCGCAGTGTATGCCGTGGGCTTTGAGAATGTCTTGCACCGCTTTTGGGCTGGCGGCGATTTCAATCCCGCGCACACTGAGCTGATCGATCGCCATGGCACCACCGCCGCCGGTCGTGGAAACAACGGTAACCACACTTGGCCGCTTTTGCAGTCGCTTTTTTGCCATCAGCGCCGCCGGAGCTTCAAACAGTGCGTCGAGCTGATTCACACGCGCAATGCCTGTCGATTTCAAAAAGGCATTCACCGCCACACGGCTGCCGGTCAGCGCGCCGGTGTGCGATATAGCAAGCTGCTGCCCTTCATCGGATTGGCCGAGCATGTAGCAGACAACCGGCTTGCCCACTGACCACGCTTTGCGCGCAAATTCACCGAGTGCACGAGCGTTGCGTATGGTTTCCATAAACAAAACAAAGCCGTCGATGTCATCGTCCTGCAGCAACATCAAACCCAGTTCACCGACACTGGTGCAAGCCTCATTGCCGACGGATATGAAGGTTGAAAAATCGACGCCGCGGGCCTGTCCGCGCGATAACACTGTGCCAATCAGGCTTCCGCTTTGCGATATGACCGCAAGTCTGCCGGTGCGCAGTGTTTCGGTTTTGAATGCGGCATTGGTAGTGGCGCAGAAACCACAGCGGGTATCGACCACACCCATCGAATTGGGCCCGATCAAGAGTATGTTGGCGGCGCTGGCGATTTCCACCAGCTCGCGCTGGCGCTGCACGCCGGCTGGACCCGCCTCCGCATAACCGTCTGCCAGCACCGATACTACTTTTACACCCGCGCGCGCGCAGTCCTGAAGCGCTGCGGCCACGTGTGGCGATGCGGTCAGTATGCAAGCGTGGTCGATCGACTCGGGAATTGCTTCAACACTCGAATAGGCCTTCAACCCCATCACCGAATCGCGAACCGGATTGACCGGATAGATGCGCCCGGTAAAGCCGTGTTGCTGCAGGAACGCCAACGGTCGCGCGGTGAGTTTTTTCGGGTTATCTGACGCGCCTATCAGAGCGATATTTGCCGGCGCCGTCAGCGCTTTTAGCACATCACTCATGGACGGGCTGATTCGCGAACAGAGGCATCATTGACTGGCCCCGGTTACTGTTCATGAGCTGCCACTCGCGATTTCTTCGAGTACCGGGCGCAGATAATCCAGAAACCGCTCTGGATTTTCGCTCATTGGAAAATGGCCCATTTGTTCCATCACGATCACATCAACCCCCAGGCGATCGGCGAGCACGCGCGTATCGGCGGGTGTGCCCGAATAGTCGTACTCGCCACTGAGAAAATACAGCGGACAGTCAGTGACGTTAATGTGATCCAGATCATCATCGGTCAGGCCGCCGTCAACTTTATAAAAGTGCATATCGCCTTTAAATATACCTGGGCCACCCTGCATGTAGTGCCAGACCGTTTCATCCCGATGCGCCTGCGGACTTAGAGGCGCCATTAAACCATAGGCGATGGCGCCGCAGATCTCACCGCCATGAACGTCGCTTCTGTGCAGCCACTCGGTGTCGTAGTAGGGCGGCACGTCGGGAGAGCTCTGTAGACCGATCAGCGCACGAAATCTTTCAGGATAGTTGCGCGCCAGATGCAACACAATGCGTCCGCCAATCGAACAGCCCATCACCACTGGTTGTTCGATTTCCAGCCCGTCCATAAAGGCCAGCACCATTGCTTGATAGATGGCCGCGGTAAGTTGATAGGTGCCGTGTTCGGCACCGGCCGGCGGCGACGATTTTCCGTGCCACGGCATATCGAATACCAACACACGATATTGCGAAGTGACAGCCGGATCATTCAACACCGCACGATACTGCCGCCCGTCTGATCCGGCTGTGTGAAGACAGATTAACGGAATACCCGAGCCCGCCTCTTCCCAGTAGAGACGATGCGTCACGCCCTCGATTTCAAATTGACCATAGCGCCCGCAGATGTTTTCGATCTCAACGCTCATGCGGCGGCTCCACGGCGCAGAGTGGCAAGCAACAGTTTGAAGTACAACAGGTGCGACATCAGCGGATGCAGGTTGCCTTCAAACGTCAATACACCGCGGCGCAACAGTGCCATCAGATCGTGACTGCCGGGTGCTGGCACCGGCTGTAGAAAATCCTGCCAGTCACGGGCCGGTGCCACCATGCGAAAAACATAGCTTGGCATCACGTGGGGGCCGCGGCGCACCGTTTCCACGCGTCCGCGATGAATCGTCACCAGCCAGTCATCATCACCGGCACTAAGCATGCAGACGGTGCTCAGGTGACGCCCCATTCGCAGCAGCGCCGGGTGCTTTTCCTGCGTGGCAGTTAGATCATCAAACATCGCAGCCTCCGGTTGGTCGCGCTCGTATCATCGACAGCGCGTTGTCGATTATCATACAGCCATCGTCAGCAGACCAACTCGGCACCCTCCATGACCGGCCGTATCGAATTCCCGACAGACCCCGATCTCTTTCGCGACAGCATTCGCGGCTGGCTTGCCGAGCACTGCCCGGCAGCCATGCGCACCCCCATGCCGGATGATGAAGTGGTCTGGGGTGGCCGCAACGCAACCTTTGCCAGACCCGAGGCAGAGCTTTGGCTTAAGCACTGCGTCAGTACCGGGCTCACTGCACCCGACTGGCCGGTCAATTACGGTGGCGCCGGGCTGGATAAGGGGCGGGTAAAAATTCTCAAGGAAGAGTTGGCTGCTATCAACGCGCGCCCACCACTGTTTTCATTTGGCCTGTGGATGTTCGGCCCGGCACTGATGGAGTTTGGCTCAGAAGAACAGAAGCTTCGCTACCTGCCCGACATCGCCGCTGGCAAAACCCGCTGGTGTCAGGGTTATTCGGAACCCGGCGCCGGATCGGATCTGGCCGGCTTGCGCACCCGTTGCGAGGACAAAGGTGATCACTTCCTGATCAATGGCCAGAAGGTCTGGACCTCATTCGCCGACAAGGCTGACTGGATATTTTGCCTGGTACGCACCGATACCACCGTCAAACACAAGGGCATCAGTTTTATCGTCTTCGACATGCAGAGCGAAGGGGTTGAGGCGCGGCCAATCAAACTGATCTCGGGCTCATCACCTTTTTGCGAGACCTTCTTCACCAATGTGAAAGTGCCAAAGGATCAAATGATCGGCGAGTTGAACAGCGGCTGGACGATCGCCAAGCGGCTTTTGCAATACGAACGCAATTCAATTTCCGGCATCGGATTCGGATCAACCAACCTGCCAACGCCACACGAACTGGCGATCGAACACGCCGGCCTGGACGAGCACGGAAAACTGGCTGATGCCGACCTGCGCCATCGCATCGTCAATCAAATGATCTACCAGACCGCGTTCGAACAAACGCTCACCCGCGTTGCCGAACAAAGCAAGGCCGGCATGGCAGTCAGCCATACTGCGTCTGTGTTGAAGTACGCCGCCGCAAAATCCAACCAGGATCGCACTGAACTGGCGGTTGAATCACTGGGTAATCTCGCCTTCGGCTGGAACGACGATCAATCCTTCCCGCAAGATGCCTTGCAAAGCACACGCGCCATGTTGCGTGCCAAGGGCAACTCGATCGAGGGCGGCACTTCAGAGGTGCAGCTCAATATCATTTCCAAGCGCGTGCTGGAATTGCCCGATCACAAAACAGACGGAGCGGGCCAATGAGCTTTGTCCTAAGCGAAGACCAGCAAGCCCTGCGCGATACCGCACTGGAATTCATGGCACAGGAGGCACCGCTCTCTCGCCTGCGCCAACTGCGCGACGACGAATTAAACGGCAATGACCAGGCACTGCGCCAAAAGCTCGCGGAGAACGGCTTCTTCGGTGCCATCATCGCCGACGACCCCGACGGCGAAACCTTTGGCATGACCGGCATCGGCCAGGTGCTCGAAGCGCAGGGCAGACATCTGGCGGCAACACCATTGCTGCAAACCGCAGTGATTGGCGCATCCATCATCGAACTCGCCGGCACCGACAGCCAAAAGACAAACTGGTTGCCCGCCATCGCCGCAGGCGAGATGACAACCGCATTCGCTATCGACGAAACCGCACACCACAATCCTGCCGCGCAAACGTCAACACTCACACGCGATGGCGACGCCTACATGCTCAATGGCGAGAAAGCCTATGTACCAGACGGCCACCACGCAGATCATCTTATCGTGCTGTGTAGCTCGGACGACGGGCTGTCATTAGCCCTGTTGCCAAAAGACAGCAAAGGTTTACGCATACAGGAACTCGTCACCCTCGATAGCCACGGTGCGGCACGTATCAGCATGAATAACGTGGTGGTTGGCAACGATCAATTGATTGGTGGGCCGGGTGCAGCCACCAACACCTTGCAACCGGTACTGGATCGCGCCTGCGCCGGCATCGCCGCCGAGACACTCGGCAGCGCGTGGGCCGCATTCGACATAACGATGGCGTACCTGAAAGAACGCAAACAGTTCGATCAAATACTCGCATCATTCCAGTCACTGCAACATAGATTGTCACAACTGTTTGTGGACCTGGAGCTCAACCAATCGCTCGTCCACGCTGCCTTGTCAGCGCTGGATAACAACCACGCCCACGCCAGCGAGTTGTGCAGTATGGCCAAAGCCAGCACATCAGATCTTATTCATCGGATAAGCAACGAATGCGTGCAACTACACGGCGGCATCGGTATGACCGA
>CAZNIS010000030.1:0-4163 GCA_964573105.1 uncultured Granulosicoccaceae bacterium | reverse complement strand
ATGTCTTCACATTGTTGCGGATCCCAAAGAAACCCAACCGCCATCGATGACATCTTCACCTCGCGTTTAACAGCCTCAGCAAACGGTACCTGAAAGCCCTGCTCTATTTTCATTCGTCGCGGCCGCTCTTTGCCACCGATACCACCCGTAGAGCAGTCGATGATATCGACGCCTTCATCCTTCAGTGCGTGGGCGATCGCAATGGTATCTTCTATCTCAAGCCCGCCATCAACCCAGTCAGTCGCCGACAGCCGAAACGCCAGCGGATAGCGCTCCGGCCAGTTGGCTCTGATCGCGCGTGCTGCCTCGACACAGAACCGCATGCGGTTTTCCAGACTGCCGCCCCACTGATCAGTTCGTTGATTGGCAATCGGTGACAGGAACTGATGACCGAGAAATCCATGCGCGGCATAGACCTCGATTATTTTGTAACCAGCGACAGCCGCACGCTGGGCCGCCAAACCAAACGATGCAACGACACGTTGTATATCGGCCTCACTCATGGCCTGTGGTGTGGGCCAGCCATCAGCATAGGGAATCGCAGAGGGGGCACAGGCAATCCAGGGCGCTTCGTCGCGCTGATCCTGATCTTGCGCATCTACCGGTGTCTCCCCGTGCCATGGCCGACGCTCGGACGCCTTACGACCGGCGTGCGTAATCTGCAAACCGGGTACAGCGCCTTCCGCCGCAATAAAATCCGCCAGCCGCTTCAAGCCGTCAATCTGACCATCGTCCCAGATACCCAGATCGCCGTGCGTGCGCCGCCCGTCGCGTTCTACCGCCGTGGCCTCCGCATAGACCAGCGCCGCTCCGCCCAGCACAAAACGGCCAAGGTGCACCAGATGCCAGTCGTTCGCATAGCCATCTTTTGCGCGGTATTGACTCATTGGCGAGACCGCAATGCGATTTTTAAATTCGATATCTCGCAGTTTGAACGGGGTGAACAGTTGGGTCATGGTAGTCGCGTTGTGGAAACTTCAAAGATGACTATCGAACGGGTGCGGTAGTTCAAAAGCAGACAGTAACTGGCGGACACCTGGAACCAGGTGGCAATCACCACCAGCTTCTGCATAACGGACTCAGCCCAGCTGGAAACCCGACGCGTCACCGAGGCGGCTGAAGAATCTGTATCAATCTCTATTCGATTGGTCGGCTCGGGGCATAAAACTACTCAAACAGCCGAGAGTCAAATGCAAACGGACGAGTACTTACCGCTGGAAGGCTGGATGCTGACGGATGCACAGGATTCAACAGCAGATTGAACGATTCCGGCACGATGACTGACGGTACTCTCAGCAGCAGTGAACGGTTGTCGCGCAGCCATTCGTCGCCAATCTCCCGACTGTCTTGCAGGCTCAAACGCTCTACCGGCCCCTCGCTAATAAAATCGTCACTAGTACTTTGATCGATCGCAGCGAAATCCACTTTCGCCAGCACATAGTCCGGCGGCAAAAGGTCCGGCGGCAAATCCAGATGCACACGTACTTCCAGCACCGATAGTGCCGCGTCGGCCGACAGATACACCACGGCATTGCCGGGAGAGTTCCATTGCCCGCCATAGAGTCGCGCGCCTGTGCCACTGAGATCGGCGTAGGGTTGACGCACCAGGCGCCAGCCCGCTTCAGGTAGCAACGCCGTGGTCAATTCGTCGCAGCAGATCTTCCAGTACGCTTGTGCCGGTTAGCGTATCGAGCAGACTCATCGGCGTATTGTTGTCCAGCGCTGCAGTGGGGCGCGAAAGCCACTGCCGGGCACGTTCAGGCGATCCAAAGGTCTGTACCGCAACGGCAAATAGACTAAAAAACCGGGCAATTCGATCTGACTGCGTGCTGCTGATGCGCCCTGCCCGCCTGGCATGCGACAGGGTGCGCGGCGCGATGACACCAAACTCACTGAGGTTGCCAAACGACAGGCCGAACTCGGCCGCCGATTCCTCAACCGCGTCGACACTGAAACCTTCGCGGATTCGACTGATCAGCGCCAGCTGCCCGGCTGCTGATGGGTAGCCAGCGGCGGCGCTGGCGCCTGACTCTGCAATGGTAAAGGCCATACTACGATCCAATTATTGCAACATGCCGTAAAAATAGCGGCAACTTGCCAGCAATGCGAGTAATTTGTTGCATAGTCATCCTGATAGTCGGTGAATCACAAAGTGGCCTAAGTAGCAGTGCCCAATGGAAACCCGAAGCGTCAGCAAGCCTTGCAATCTCTCTTACTCTCACTGCGGGCTACCAATGACCCGCAGCGTCACCAGCTACACTCGAACCATGTCCTGCTTTCGGCTCTACGATGACTGGCCGCAGAACTGACCAGCACCGATGCCACGATCACCGCCATGGTAGGTGCGCTTAGGCTTACCTCCCCAACGATTGCTTGTCTGCCTCTGGCGGAGGATCGAGCATGTCTTCAAAGAACCAGGCGGCCAGTTCGTTGCGGCTGCCGACGCCGGCTTTGCGATAGACGCTGGAGGCTTGCTGGCGGACGGTTTTTTCGCGGGTCTGGCGCAGCTCGGCAATCTCGCGAAATGACAGGCCTTTCAGCAAGCCGATCACGACGTCCTGTTCGCTTTGCGTGAGCTGCCAGGCATCGAACTGCTTTTGCATCACGGCGCGGTACTGGCTGGCGAGCTTTGGCGACTGCTCGTCGATCTGTGCGAGTTGCCCGCGCGCCTTGTTGAGTTGCCCGCGCAACTCGCCCAGTGCCTGGCGTTGGGCGAGGTACTCAAAGACAAACATCGCCACCATCAAGGCGCTGAGCGCGAAACGCATCAGATCATCAGTCATCGCGGCCATGGATTCACCTGCGGCGAATTCGGTGATGATTTCGACGGCGCTGGTGCCGAACACAAACAGCACAAACACCGCAAAGATCGTTTGCCGATGGGGGATTTGCGCCAGCGCTTTGAACATGGGTACCGGGTTCCTGAAATTTATTGCTAATCAATATATTAACAACGCATAGCCAGTTGAATTGACCTTTTGTCGGATGGTTGCAACGGGCACATCCGACATTGGTCCGATCGATTATCAACCCGCGATAGCCAATCCTCAATCGTATCTGATGCCGCCCACCAGGCGGCAGCGTCGACGATGTTATCTGGCACTACTGACTGGACTATCAACATGCCTATTAATCATTCACGCAGGCTTTTACTTACCGGTGCCGCCGGGTTGTTGGGCGCGAGTTACCTGCCAACACTGCGATCACAAACTGCCGCCGTAAGTTTACCGATACCGCCACTGGCAGATGGCAGCAACGGCGAGCCCATTGCTCTGACGATCCGCTCTGGTGAGTGGTCATTCAAACCTGGTGTTAAAACGCCGACGCTTGGCTTCAGCCAGGACTACCTGGGGCCGACCATTCGCACGCGACAAAACAGCGAACTGAATCTGCACTATCACAATACGCTGGATGAAGGCGTAGCTGTGCATGGCCACGGCTTGCATGTGCCCGGTAACGTTGACGGCGGGCCGCAGCTGTTGATGCCGCCTGGCGAGAAATGGCAACCGGCGTTATCCATCGTACAACCGGCAGCCACCTGCTGGTATCACTCTCACACTCACGGTCACACCGGGCGGCAGGTGTATCACGGTCTGGCCGGCATGATGATCATTGATGACGATGAAGTTGACGAGATGCCACTGCCAAAAACCTATGGCGTCGATGATCTGCCGGTGATTATTCAGGATCGAACCTTTGATGCGCAAGGGCGGCTGGTGTACTCGCTGAACGATGCTGGTGAGGATGGCTGGTATGGCGATACGGTGGTAATCAACGGGGCGATCGGTCCGACAGCGAAAGTGCCAGCTGGCAAGGTGCGGCTACGCATTCTGAATGGCGCAAATGCACGGTTTTATATTGTGCGACTCGCCGACGAACGCCCGTTTCACAAAATCGCGACCGACGGTGGGCTGCTCGCCGCCCCGGTTGCAATGACAGAAATGGAAATGTCCCCCGGTGAGCGTTGCGAGATTATTGTCGATCTGGCAGACGGCAGGCCAGCGGAGCTTTTGACCATCTTTGAAGACGAGGCAGACAGCATCAGCGGCATACTGCTGAACATGGTCGGACTTGCAGACAAACCGGCGCCGGCACTCACTTTGGTGGTCGATAATTCATTGCCGGCACAAACCGCCCCGCTGCCAGACAAACTCGCCACCATT
>CAZNIS010000029.1:21280-69398 GCA_964573105.1 uncultured Granulosicoccaceae bacterium | reverse complement strand
GCCTGGTCCGGCAGTTTGTCGGTCAGGGTACATCCGGGCACGCTCCAGGCACCGGCGAATTCCGGGCGTGGCTCGCAGACGATGACTTCATAGTCCAGGGCCTGTGCGAACTGGGCGACGTAGCGGGAGAGTTGGCCGGCGCCGATCAGCAGCATACGCCAGCCCGGGCCAAATACCTTTTTGATTGATTTTTCATCGAAATTGAATTCAACGTCTCGTCCAACCGTTTCGATGCTGGTCTGGTTGCTGTCGAGTTGGACGGTGCGGGCGATTCGCTTTCGTTGATCCAACAAATCAAGCACTTGTTTGAGTTCTGTGGGATCCGTCAGGGCTTCGAATACCAGTTCCAGGTGTCCGCCACACGGCAAGCCGAATTTGCGTGCCTCGTCGTTACTGATTTCGTGCGCGAAGGCGCGTGCCCGGTCGTCCTGATCAATTCTGATCGCCAGTTGTTTCTCGATGCATCCGCCGGAAACGGAGCCAACCAGATGCCCGTCATCGCGGATGGCGGCAAGCGATCCGGGGGGGCGTGGTGATGACCCCCAGGTGCGGGCGACGGTGACAAGTTCGACGCGGCGGCCAGCGTCCAGCCAGTCGATTGCCTGCTTCAGGACCTCGGTATCGCTATTATCGATATTCGCCATGGGTATGATTCCGTGATTTGCGCCAAGGGTTCAGTGCCGGGAATATCGGGTCACTGAAGCAGTTTCTCCAGGAAGGGGGCGGTTTTGGATCGTTTGGATTTGACGATTTTAGCTGGTGTGCCGTTGGCGATCACTTTGCCGCCGCCATCACCGCCCTCCGGCCCCATGTCGATGATCCAGTCGGCGTTGGCCATCAGGTCGAGATTGTGCTCGATCACGACGACAGTGTTGCCTGACTCGACCAGTCGGTGCAGCACATGAATGAGTTTTTCCACGTCGGCCATATGCAGGCCGACGGTGGGTTCATCCAGAATATACAGTGTGTGATTGAGTTTTCTACCGCGCCGTTCCTGCGCACCTGTGCCGGCCTTGGCCAGTTCTGACACAAGCTTGATGCGCTGTGCCTCGCCTCCGGATAGCGTTGGACTCTGCTGGCCCAGGGTCAAGTATCCCAGACCGGTATCCTGCAGCAGTTTGAGCGGGTGCCAGACTGGTCGATGCGCCTCGAAAAACTCCACCGCCTCATCGACGCTCATCTGCAGTACATCACCGATCGATTTGTCTCGGTACAGGACACTACGGGTTTCAGCGTTGAATCGGGCGCCACGACACACTTCGCACGGTACTTTGACATCGGGCAGGAAGTTCATTTCGATGCGTTTCATGCCTTGCCCCTCGCAGCCTTCGCAACGGCCCTTGCCGGTATTGAATGAAAAGCGGCTGGCGGTGTAGCCGCGAATTCGGGCCTCTGTGGCATCGGCATAGAGGCGGCGGATGTTATCCCAGAAACCGATGTAGGTAGCGGGGCAGGAGCGGGGTGTTTTGCCGATGGGCGTCTGATCCACTTCCAGCACACGTGAGATGGTTTGCCACCCGTCCAGTGCGTCACAGCCACGTAGTTTGGGCGCTTTGCGCTTTTTACGCTCCTGGCTCAACATGGCGCGCAGGTTATCGCCCAGGACATCGCGAACCAGCGTGCTTTTGCCGGAGCCAGAAACGCCGGTAACTAGGGTCAGCTTTCCTATAGGAATACGTGAGTCAGTTTTCTTCAGATTGTGTAGCCTGGCCCCTTTAATTTCTATCCAGCCCGAATCTTCTTTGCGCGGCGGGTACAGCGGGTGTTGCAATGGATTGGCAAGCGCCTTACCCGTGACCGAGTCCTTGTTTTTCATCAGCTGAGGCAGCGTGCCACGAGCCACCACTTCGCCGCCTCGCACCCCGGCACCCGGACCCAGATCAATCACGTGATCGGCGCGCCGGATCGTGTCTTCATCGTGCTCTACCACTACAATGGTATTGCCTTTGCCGCCGAGTTTATCCAGTGTGTTCAACAGCATCTGGTTGTCGCGCGGGTGCAGGCCTATGGTAGGCTCGTCGAGAATGTAGCAAACGCCCTGCAGGTTCGAGCCCAATTGTGCCGCCAGGCGTATACGTTGTGCCTCGCCACCACTGAGTGTGGGGGCTGCGCGATCCAGCGTGAGATAACCCAGGCCTACCTGTTCCAGAAACTGCAGTCTGGAGCGCAGCTCTGCCAGTATGTCGCGAGCGATTTCGGCATCCCGGCCATTGAGTTTCAGTTTGTCGAAATGCTTGTGTGCCGCACTGATCGACAGCATCGTCAGATCCGCGATGCTGCTTTGCTGGTAGATCACTGAAAGCGCAGTCGGGTTTAATCGCATGCCTTCACAATCGGGGCAGGGGAGCGATTCCTCTTCGGCCTGCAGCCACCAGGACTCCTCGCCGGTCTGCTCTTCATCAAACTCCGTCAACAACTCCCCGGTGCCAAAACAGCTCTCGCACCAGCCGTGTTTTGAGTTGTATGAAAAGAGCCTGGGATCCAGTTCTGGAAAGCTCGTGCTGCATTGGGTGCAGGCGCGCTTGATTGAAAAGAGTTTGTCGGACTTAACCGAACGTGAATTGCTGGTGGCAATTTTCAACACGCCTTTGCCGTAGTCGAGCGCGCGCTGTAGCAGTTCGGTCAGTTTGCTTTCATTCTTGGTGGTCACTTCGATCTGTCCAATCGGCAGGTCGATATCGTGTTCGTGAAAGCGATCCAGTCGTGGCCACGGATCGGTGGGCAGCAATTCACCATCGACTCGAAGCTCTGAAAAGCCGCGACCATTGGCCCATTTGGCAAGATCGGTGTAGTAGCCCTTGCGCGCGACGATCAGTGGCGCAAGTATCATGATTTTCTTGCTTCGCCACTGGCTGGACACCTGCGCGACGATGCTGTCCAGGGTTTGTGCGGCAATGGGTATTTCGCAATCGGGGCAATACTGCGTACCCAGTTTCACGTAGAGCAGACGCAGAAAGTGATAGATCTCCGTCATGGTAGCGACGGTACTCTTGCGCCCGCCACGACTGGTGCGTTGCTCGATAGCCACAGTCGGTGGAATGCCGTAAATGGCGTCTACGTCTGGCCTTGAGGCGGGTTGGACAAACTGCCGTGCATAGGCGTTCAACGATTCCAGATAGCGTCGCTGGCCTTCATTAAAAATGATATCGAATGCCAGTGTGCTTTTACCGCTGCCGCTCAAGCCGGTGACCACCGTGAACTTGTCCCGTGGCACCGACACTTCGATATTTTTCAGGTTGTGTTCGCGGGCATTGATAATCGAGATATCCTCTGAACTTGCGCGGCTTTGCGGATAGTCTGCAGCCGTTTCAGCAACCTGGGCTGCAATATTAGCGTTGTAGAGTGACGTCTCGTATTCGATCAGCGCCTTGCCAGTATGGCTTTTCTTGTTGGCGCGAATTTTCGCTACCTTGCCTTTGGCGACCAGTTTACCGCCAACCGTTCCACCCTCAGGCCCAAGATCGATAATCCAGTCCGCATTGCTGATCACATCCAGATTGTGCTCTACCACAATGATCGAATGGTCGTCATCAAGCAATTGTTCAAATGCCTGCAGCAGCTTGGCGATGTCCTCGAAGTGCAATCCGGTGGTCGGTTCATCGAAGATAAAAAGATTCTTGTCTGCCGAGGATTTGGCCGTCTTGCGCGCTTTGGCCAGATGGGCGGCGAGCTTTAAGCGCTGCGCCTCACCACCGCTTAAGGTTGGCACTGGCTGGCCCAGTGTCAGATAGCCAAGCCCAACAGATACCAGCGGTGCCAGCGCCTTGTGTACGTCTTTGTGATCGGCGAAGAAAGTCAGCGCGTCGTCAATGGTCATCTCCAGCACATCGGCAATGCTGGCAGACACGCCGGTGTGGGGCTGGATCAGTTTGATGTCGAGCAATTCGTCGCGATAGCGGCTGCCGTTGCAGGCGTGGCAGCGCAGATAGACGTCGCTCAGGAATTGCATTTCCACGTGCTCAAAGCCGTTGCCGGAACAGACCGGACAGCGCATCCCTGAATTGAAGCTGTAGCTGCTGGCCGTGTAACCGCGTTGCTTTGACTCCGGATCGAGTGCAAACAACTTTCTGATGGCATCGAAAGCGCCAGTGTAGCTGACCGGATTGGATCGGGCCGACTTGCCAATTGGCGATTGATCCACCATGACGACATCGTGAATGAACTCATCGCCAAGGATTTCCGAGTGTTCACCGGGCAGCTCGGTTGGCTTGCCTTTGGCGCGGCAAAGTGCTCGATAGAGCGTATCCTGGACCAGCGTCGATTTTCCCGACCCGCTGACACCGGTGACACAAACCAGTTGCTGCAATGGAAACTCAACATCGATTCCCGTGAGGTTGTGTTCACTCGCGCCACGCACGGTGATCGACTGCCCGCTGGATTTTCTACCTGCCGATCGCGCCAGAGAGCGTTTGCCATTGAGGTAATCGGCGGTTAGTGATTGTTTCGCTTTCGGCAACTTTTTGGCATCGCCGTAGAACACTACGTCGCCACCGGTCGTGCCGGGCCCTGGCCCCATATCCAGCACCTTGTCGGCCGCCAGTATCAGTTGCGGGTCGTGCTCCACTACTACCAGCGAATTGCCCGAGTCACGCAGCCGGTGCAGTATGCCGATCACGCGATTGATGTCGCGCGGGTGCAGACCGATGCTTGGCTCATCCAGTACAAACAGTGTGTTAACCAAAGACGTACCCAGCGCGGTCGTCAGGTTAATGCGCTGCACTTCGCCGCCGCTGAGCGTGCGGGATTGTCGATCCAGTGTCAGGTAGCTCAAGCCCACGTCTGCCAGATAGCGCAGGCGGCTGCGTACTTCATCGAGCAACAGGCGTGTGGCCTCATCGAACGGTTCCGGCAGTTTGATGGAATTGAAAAATTCCAGACACTGGCTCAACGGCAGTTGCATCACATCGTGGATAAGCAGACCCGGCTGCTTTTTGAATTTCGCCTCGGAGAGTTTGTTGCCTTCAGGGATAAAGCGTTCGGCAGGCTTTAAAACGGCATTGGCGTTGTCCAGTGTGCCCACGCGCCACCACAGCGCCTCGGGCTTGAGTCTGGCACCATTGCAGGTAACGCATTTGGTGTAGGAGCGATACTTTGACAACAATACCCGTACGTGCATTTTGTAACTGCGGCTCTCCAGCCAGTCGAAAAAGCGCTGCACGCCGTACCAGTGCTGACCGTCCCATTCGCCCTCGCCATAGAGTACCCACTGCTGATGTCTGGCCGGTAAGTCACGCCAGGCGACATCGGTTGGGACTTTTCGTTTGCGCGCAAATCGAATCAGATCGCGCTGGCAGATCGCGTTGGTTTTCGTCTGCCAGGGTTTGATCGCGCCGTCGGCAAGGCTCAGCGATTCGTTTGGCACCACCAGGTTGAAGTCGATGCCCATCGTTCGTCCAAAGCCGCGACAATCCTCACAGGCGCCAATGGGCGAATTAAACGAGAACAGGCTGGGCGTGGGTTCGCTGAATTGCCGCTTGCAGGCCGCGCAGTTGAACTCGGCGGAAAAGGTAACAGCTTTGCCCGGCTTGCGCTCCGCATCCAGCGGATAGACATGGGCGATGCCGTGGCCGTGGCGAAACGCGGCCTCCAGTGCCTCGGTAATGCGGCCGCGATTGGCGTTAGCCACTTTGACACGATCCTGAATCACCTCGATGGTTTTTTTGCCACGCTTGTGCAGCCGCGTGTAGCCCTGGCGCTGCAGCCAGGATTCAATTTCATCTGCGCTGAAGTTGTCCGGCACGCTGACTTTAAAGGTGATCATCGCACGCGTGTCGGTGGGAAAATCGCTGATCAGTGTGTTGGTCACATGTTCTGGTGACTCGCGCTCAACTCGCCGGCTGCAGCCGGGGCAATAGAGCTCGGCGGCACGCGCGAACAACAATTTCAGATGATCGTTGAGCTCGGTCATGGTGCCGACTGTCGAGCGTGAGGTACGAACCGGATTGGTCTGGTCAATCGCGATAGCGGGTGGAATACCGTCGATGCGATCTACCCGCGGTTTGTCCATCCGATCGAGGAATTGCCGCGCGTACGGCGAGAATGTCTCGACATAGCGCCGCTGGCCCTCGGCATAGATAGTATCGAACGCCAGCGACGATTTCCCCGACCCGCTGACCCCGGTGACAACCACCAGTTCGCCATGCGGGATGTCGAGGGTGAGATTCTTAAGATTGTTCTGATTGGCGTTCTCGACGCGAATAGATTTTTTAGACATTGAGCGCAGGCGTGAGCGTCCACATGGTAGTGTGGAGGCGAAAAAAGGGAAGCGGAGTGTATTGTAACCCGCATCAACTGCGTGTGACGGTCGGCAGGCCGTGCCAACGACGTTTGGACCATCGAGCATCATGAGCAAACCACTGAGCGAACAACGGCTGGCCGAATTCAGGCGCGACGGCTTCCTGATCGAGCGCGGCCTGGCTGATCAACAGACTGTGGCCACCCTCAATCAGACCATTGATGATGCCGTCAGCCCGGCGCTGGCGCCCGTTGAATACGAGGCCGACGTGCATTATCCCGGCGCCCCCGCCAGCAAGCTTGCACCGGGCGGGCACACGCCCAGACGCCTGTTGAACGCGTTCGCGCGCGATGCTGTGTTTCGCAAGTGGGCGCGTTCTCCGGGGGTGGTGCAACGACTGCAACAGATGATTGGCAGCGATGACATCATGGTCTCGCAGAATCACCACAACTGCATCATGACCAAGCACCCGGGCTTCAGCAGCGTCACCTCCTGGCACCAGGATATCCGCTACTGGTCGTTTGATCAGCCAGAGCTCGTTAGTGTATGGCTGGCATTGGGAGAGGAGACACCAAACAATGGCGGCCTTTTGCTGATACCCGGCTCGCACCAGTCACAGCTGGAGCGTGGCCGGTTCGATGCCG
Source organism: uncultured Granulosicoccaceae bacterium (assembly GCA_964573105.1). Lineage (GTDB taxonomy): Bacteria > Pseudomonadota > Gammaproteobacteria > Granulosicoccales > Granulosicoccaceae > CAKZSB01. The sequence goes on along the minus strand of CAZNIS010000029.1, from coordinate 62,519 downwards.
CTATGTTCCTGCGTACCGATCTGCCCGAAAACAACGAATTGATCGACGCAGCCATTCCTGCTCATCTACAGGCCGGAGATGCACTGTTTTTCCATTGCCGCACCTTTCACGCTGCCGGTCAGAACAGCTCAGGCAGAGTCAAGAAGTCCCTGGTATACACCTATCACAGCGCCGACAATCGGCCGATTCCGGAGACCCGCTCGGACAATCATCCCGATATTCCCGTGTCCTGACAACGTGCATCTGCTTGCTGTTATCGGCTGCATTACACCCTGATGGATAACTATCTACTGGTAGATTGTTATTCCTGGTCTAATCCACTAAATTGTTGCGATGACAGATACCCGAACCCGGCTGCTGGATGCCGCTGAATCCAGTATGCGAGAACGTGGCTACCACGCGGTGAGTTTTCGAGATCTCGCCGAGATGCTGGATATCAAGAGCGCCAGCGTGCACTACCATTTTCGCCAAAAGGAAGATTTGGGCGTGGCGCTGGTCGAGCGATATCAGCAGAGATTCTTCGAGGCGCTGGACCAGCGTGCCGGACAGAATGGCGCTGCAGCCGATAATATCGCCGCGTTTTGCGCGACCTATCGGGCATCACTGGTGAATAGCCAGCATCTGTGCCTTTGCGCGATGCTAGGTGCTGAATCCAAGGGACTACCCTCGGAGGTTGCCACGGTCGTCAACCAGTTCTTTGCCAGTAACATCGATTGGCTGCAACGGCAGATTGATGCACCCGACACCATCGCCCGTGCGCGTGCACAGACCATGTTATCCACACTGCAGGGTGCCATGATGCTGGCCAGCAGCATCGGTGATCACACAGTCTTCGACAGCGCGATCGAGTGCATGCTGGCTGATCAGGGCCACAAAAGTTAAATGGGGCCGCAGCAATACGATGTGATAGTGGTTGGGGCCGGTTTATCTGGCCTTGCGACTGCGTTTCGGTTGATGGAACGTGGGTTGTCTGTTCGTGTACTGGAGGCGACGGCGCGCGTCGGTGGCCGTATCCGAAGTTGTTACACGGATAATGACCAGCACTATCTCGGCGATTTGGGCCCGGCCTGGTGCTGGCCTGAATTTCAGCCCGTCGCCAGCCAATGGATAGACACACTCGGTATCGCGTTGCAGCCGCAATTCATTGACGGGATGGCGGTGGTGGAGCGCGATCGCAATACCCCGGTGGTGCACTACGACTTGCCAGCTCAGCATGGTATCAGTCGACTGGTTGGTGGGCCGCAGGCGCTGATTGACGCGCTGGTTAGAAAAATCGGGACAGAGCAAATTCTGTTGGAACATCCAGTTTGTGCAGTCGAACGCAACAACACCAGCCTACGCCTTTCACTTCAAGGCGCTCGTCCGGAATTCGAAGGCGGACATGTGGTGTTCGCGATGCCGCCAAGACTGGTGGCGCAAGACATAACATTTCAGCCGGCGCTTGAAAGCAAGCGTATCGAGCTGATGCAACACGCACCCACCTGGATGGCGGCACAAGCCAAGGTTGTAGTGCACTACGCTACACCGTTTTGGCGAGAAGCCGGTCTGTCAGGCAGAGTTGCCAGCCAGGCCGGGCCGCTGGTTGAAGTACACGATCATAGTGGGCCAGCTGGAACGCCCGCCGCGCTGTTCGGCTTTGTGGGGGTGCCGGCAGAGGCGAGGCGCGACAATGCAGAGCTTCTCCGTGAAGCGGTAATTGCTCAACTAGTGCATTGTTTTGGAGATTTGGCTGCCGATCCGCTCGCCTTTCATCTGCAGGACTGGGCGCTTGAGAGCCGAGTCTGCTCAGCGGCAGACCGGCAGGGGATGGCGGCCCACCCGAGTGTACTGCCAACCGCGATTCGCGAGCCCGACTGGGACAATCGCCTGCATTTTGCATCTGCGGAATGTTCAACCGTTAGTCCGGGGTTGATCGAAGGTGCGTTGCATGCGGCTGACACAGTCTTGGATGCAATTGGGTAAAAGGCCGATACCCTGACGGCGACAAACCGACGTTAGTCCAGTATCGATTGCCGTCGGGCAAATCGTGCTTGCACCGCTGGAACAGTCTCGGTCTATAAGCTTAAGTACGGCTGTAGGGAAATTTTATGACAGCGTTCAGACTCACAGATTTCAACGATTGGTTCTGCACTGACCATCGCATCATGGTTAAGCCCGATGTATTGCGGCTCATCCAACACCTTGGATTGTAGTTCCTGCAGCAATTCATCAAGACCGTTGTACAGAGTTTGAGAGATCATTTCCTGTTCGAGATGAAACTGACTGATCAGACGCAATTGCTCTTTTGCGGGTACCAGTCGCTGTTGTGGTGCCATTTCCTCGTACAGAATCATGACGTCGGTATAGAGATAACTGATTTCCCTGCGACGAAGGATGGTAGCGGGTGATTCGTCGACTGTTCCTGTTGCGAGGCCCAGGGCGGCTGTCTGCAAAAGGTATAGTTTGTCCTGCTCTTCCGGTTCCCCGGATTCCAGTTCTTTCAGTACGTGCTCGGGCATTGCAACCACTTGGGTTCCCGTGGCGAATGCACCGCCCATCAGCCCCATGAATTCACCTGTGCTGATGCGCACGATTTCATCACTTTGTGCTTTACTGTAGCCACGAGCGCCTAGCCAGTCAGCGAATTGATCCTGGCGGCGTTGCCGCAAGTCCAGTTGTTCCTGTTGCCACTGGACAAAGGTTGGGTGCCGGTCCAGCCAGTCCTGATGTTCACGTTCCAGTGCTGCCTGTTCTTCGTGCAGCTCCTGCTCTGTGGGAATATGCTTTTGCCAATCCATGTCAAAATACACCGTTTGAGGGAATTCACCAGTGTCTGAATAAAAATAGCGCGTTGCGTCCTGCGGATCGAGGCGTTGTGCAGCCTGTTGCATCAGTTCGGTTACTGACGATGCAAGGACCTGAAGTTCCCACTCGTCGGCGCCATGTACGACAACCTGTCCCGGCGTGCCGGCGGCGGGAGGACGAGTGTCAACCAAGTAGTGATTGACTTCACGACCGGCGAATACAAACCAGTATCGATTCCAGCCCTTGGGGTCTACCGGATCACCGCTTCGAACACTCCAAGAGAAATCCTCCTCGCTGAACATTGGGTCACTGTAAATTTCTTTTTGCACGCGCCACATTTCCAGCGCTTGCTCGATCGGCAGAAACTCGTAGTTGCCGAACAAAGGAGCCCATCGCGTCTCTTTCGATTGTGTGGTCAATGCTGCCGCAGCGTCTGGCCTGCCGGCTTGTCCATTGGCAAAAAGGTAGAGTTCGCGTAGATCTGTTGGCAGGCGATAACCGATTTCCTGCTCGACCGCAGCGATCTGAGTTTCGGTGGCCGGGGGCAACAGAAAGCGGGCCATATCGACATCAAGCTCGGCCATGAATGCCAGCCATGCCGCGAGCGCTGCTTCGAGTGTGGTGGTTGACTCCAAAATTCTCTACCTCTTGCACGCACACAGAATTGATCAAACCTGACGCGCTGCAGACACGCGCGTTCGGTAGACGATATCAAAAATTGTTTACATCATCATATCCGCCAACTTCTCACCAATCATGATGCAGGGCGCATTGGTATTGCCTGACACCACGGTCGGCATAATCGACGCATCGGCGACGCGCAGTCCCTGCAAGCCATGCACCCGCAGCTCGGGATCGACGACTGCCAACGAGTCTGTCCCCATTTTACAGGTGCCGCTGGGGTGGAAAATGGTGTTGCCGGATTCGGCGATATAGCGGGCGAGGTCGGCGTCGCTTTTTACTTCCTCTCCGGGGATTGATTCGCGCTTAATCCAGGGTTGTATTGCGGGGGTTTGTCCGACTCGACGGATCAGCTGGATACCATCCAGCATAGTTTGGCGATCGGATTCAGTCGCCAGATAGTTGGGCTTTATCAGTGGATGTTGTGCCGGATTGGTGCTGTTGATGTGTACACTGCCCCGACTTTCTGGTCGCAATTGACAGACGGATACGGTGAAGCCGGGGTATTTATGCAGGCCTTCTCCGGGGCGCGCAGCACTGAACGGGATGAAGTGAAACTGCACGTCCGGGGTGTCGAGATCCGGTCGGGTTTTGGCGAATACACCCACCTGGCCGGCACCGATGGTCAGTGGGCCGCTGCGAGTGGTTGCATAGCGGATACCGGCGCCGAGTTTACGCCACACGCTGTTAGCCACGTCGTTAAGTGTTTCCGGCCGGGTACACTCATACACCACCCTGATTTGATAGTGATCCTGCAGGTTTTCGCCCACACCGGGCAGCTCGTGTTTTACGTCGATGCCGGCGTTGTTTAGTACCGCGGCAGGTCCAATGCCGGACAACTGCAGCAGTTGTGGCGAATTGATTGCGCCGCCGCAAATGATCACCTCTTTGCTCGCGTTGGCCGTTAAGGTTTGCGGCCCGCGCCGATAGCGCACGCCGGTGGCGCGCTTGCCATCGAGAATGATTTGTTCTGCCAGCGCGTTAGTCTCTATATGCAGATTGGCGCGCGCGCGGGCGGGTTTAAGGTACGCCACGCCAGTGCTTGCCCGTCTGCCCTTGCGGGTTACAGTGAGTTGAAAGTAACCGGCCCCCTCTTGTTCGGCACCATTAAAATCATCGTTGCGGCGAATCTGTGCCTGCCCGCAGGCATCGATGTAGGCATCGGCCAATGTGCTTTGCATGGAGTCGGTGACTTCCAGTGGACCGTCATCGCCGTGCCACGGGTTTGCACCGTGCTGCTGGTTTTCACTTTTAACGAAATAGGGCAGTACGTCTTTGTAGCCCCATCCGCTGTTACCGAGTGATTCCCAGTGATCGAAATCTTCGGCCTGACCGCGAATGTATACCAGTCCATTGATGGCGCTGGAGCCGCCCAGCGTCCTGCCCCTTGGCCAGGTGATACGCCGATTGCCGGTGCCCGGCTCCGGTTCAGTTTGATAGTTCCAGCTCAGGACCGGATGCAGAATATTGCGATAGTAGCCAATCGGGATGTGAATCCACGGGTTGCGATCGGGTGGCCCGGCCTCCAGCAACAACACACTGTGTTGGTCTGACAGTCGATTCGCCAGCACCGCGCCAGTGGAGCCCGCTCCCACGATGATGTAGTCAAAGGTGGCGTTGTCTTCGCTCACATTGTTTGCCCGTAGTGATGATGCTTAGTGTGCCCGGATAAAGTCATGGTTTTCGAATCTTGCGCATTGTACCGCGTTGTGGATCGTAGCCACGAATGGCAAAAAACATCGCAACGATCAGGGTGAAAAGCACCACTGCAAAAGACAGCCAGTTGAATTTGCCGTAGAACGCAAATCGAATCAATTCGACAGCATGCGTAAACGAATTGTTATTGGCTAGATAAAAAATGATTAGTGCGCCTGACTCCTGCAGCTAGCGAGCTACCCAGATCCAGTCCGTCACGATGACATCGACCTCGCCACCCTGAAAGGCGATCTTGGCGGCATTGCCGTTGGCGTAGCCGCTGACTTGCAGATCGATGCCGTTGGCGGTGTCGATGGCGTGATGCTCGACACTGTTCAGCTCCCAGTTGACGGTGCCGAACTTCAGTACGCCAACGCGTACTGCCGCGTCTTCTGCATAAGCGGTAGTCCATACCGACAGAATGGCCAGCAGTGGCAACAACGAGCGTTTCAGGCAAGTGGAGAGCGATTGCAGGGCCGGGGCAGTCATGTGCATTTCTCGGGCAAGTATCTGCCCGAAGTATTGCATAGATGCAACGGGAAGTTGTACCGTGCTGGCAGTCAGCGCATGTCGTCACGCCTGCCGAGAAAGGCCGTTCCCGACCTAAAATCCTGCTTAAAACTGATCATTCGCCCATGCAAGCCGATCAAGATGGTATCTACAGTCTGTGGCCTACCCGTTTGCTGCGCAGAACGCTGCCGGGGCACGAGGCTGCCAACGGTGTGCTGGCCGAGCTGATCGAGCGGCTGGATGCTGATCAGGATGAAATGACCACTCGCTACAGAGAGGCGGATCTACTGAAGATGGATCATCCGGCGATCAGCTGGCTGGCTCAATGCATCAACAAGACCGTTATCGACTACCTGCGTGCACAGGGACAGGTCTATCAATCGGAATGGCGGCTGCAGGCCTGGGCCAACATCAACCGCTTCGGCGACTATCACGACTTGCACAACCATCCGCACAGCTACCTGAGCGGCACTTATTATGTGGCAGTGCCGGATTCGGTCGAGCCGCTGCCAGGTCGCTCGGACCGCAGGCCCTCAGCGATTTCCTTCTACGATCCGCGCGCGCAGGCCAACATGACTGCGATTCGCGATGATCCACAGATTGAAGCGGAATTCAGTTTGCTGCCGGAGCCGGGGACGATACTGCTATGGCCCTCGTTTCTGCATCATTTCGTCCACCCGAACTTGTCGCGGCAAAATCGGATTTCGATTTCGTTTAATGTCGTGCTGAACTGGCGCGAGGAATATTTGCCCGATCAGTCCTGATTCGAGGCCGTAACCGGATCTGCCGCGTTTGTCGTGTGGCGCAAATGATCCGATGCCGATTGAAAACTGCCGATGAACGCATCCGTTAGCGTTCGATAGAAGTGGCGCGAGAGGGCGTGTTGCGTGAAATCCCGATAGGCCAGTAGCTGCAAATCGCTCAAGGGCTGAAAGACGAGCGCCATTTCCATCGGGGCTTCGAAGGCCACAATCTGCTGCAACAGCGCATAATCTGTGCGAATGGCGTCCGCGCGCACTTGCTCAATCAATCTGGCTTTGCCGTCGATGTCAGCACGTGTCAGGCAACCACTGGCAATTGCGCCAGCGTATTCGATTTCGCTGCCCAACAGTGCTGTGAACCGTGCCACGCGGGTATGTTTCACAATATCGAGGATAGCCTGCGCGCGCGGATCAGTTGTGTTGCTTCGATTATTAGCCAGCTCGGCAATCAGTGCGCGCGTGCGGGCACTAGGCTCGGTTGCCAGCGGGTCGTTTTTCTCAAGCTCGGCGATGCGCTGGCCAGCTGCAGACTCAAACCAGCTAAGCAGATGCTCGGCCGCCGTAGAAGTGATCTGGCGCTGCATCTGACGCGAGGCATCGGCAAGCAACGAGCTTGCGTCATATCGCGTAGCCGCCAACGCCGGTACGGTCTGATTATCCAAACCGCAACGTGTGCGATTGTCGATTGCAGCTTCGCTGACGAGCGAGTGCAGCAGCCGAGCCTGCTGTGCCAGGCCAGTGTGTGCCAGTAGCTTTTCACTGGGCGAAGGTTGTCCAGCATCGGCCGTGGCAAATAACGATAACGACATTGCCAACGCGGCCAGCATTGCTTGCATGGTTGTGACTCGCTGCGACAGTAGAGACGCTTGCGACCCGACCGGGCAAATCTTAAGCGCGCGCCCTGAACGTTGTGGAGTCTGATGTTTGGCATTGTGGATAATTACGAATCCACAGGCCAGGTTGCCAGTCATCCCGCTTTCGGCTAGCGTGGCGCGCTTGCAAATCGGCGTGGTTTTGTAATCCGCAGATTGGCGCGCACCTCAACAACCCGGAGCACACGGTGAGCAGTCTATCCGACGCGGTGATCTTCCTGCGCGAATTCCTGAAAAACCCGCGACAGTTGGGTTCGATCATTCCCAGCTCCAGCTTCCTGAAACGGCGCATCATGCGTGCCGCGGGCGTCCATCAGGCCAAAACTATCGTTGAGCTTGGGCCTGGCAATGGCGGTACCACGCGCTCGATTCTGGCAGCTATGCCAGCCGACGCGAGATTGCTCAGTATCGAGCTAAATGAAGGCCTGTTTCAGCTCTCCAGCAGGATCAGCGATCAGCGCTATATCGCACACCACGGTGATGCGCACGAGCTATCGTCGATTCTTGAGCAGTATCAGCTCGATCAGCCTGATGTGGTTATTTCCGGCATTCCGTTTTCGTGCATGGAGCGCAGTGCCGGCGCCGCGCTGATTCAGCGCATTCACGCACTGCTGCAGCCGGGTGGGCGTTTTGTGGCCTATCAGGTCAATCCGCGCGTCGATCAGCTCAACACCTTCTTTCGCGCCGAGAACAGTCGCAGCGTCGCCTGGGAGTGGTTGAGCATCCCGCCGCTGCGAGTTTGGCGCTGGCAGAAACAGGCTGCCGCCTGACGCCAAACCAATCGGTTGCGGTCAGCAGCGCTCGCTGGCAAAAAGTGACTCGCCGCGTTCATCGATAACCTGCTTGCCCTTGCTGATCGCGTGGTCGATGGCCTGCTGCTCGCTGCTGTGGTTATCGGCGCGAATGTACTGGCTCTGCCGCACCTGGCCATCTTCGGCGGTGTGAGAAATGGTGCCGCAGGTGCGGTACTGGCTGCCCTCGACAATCGGCGAAGGGGTGATGACAAAGCCTTTGTACTCGACCCCGTCGGCCTTCACCATGCCGGGTTCAGCGGCAGACTTGTCGGCGCCACCAAACAGGTTTTTCAAAAATGTGATCATGCAGTTGCCGTTCGTTTGAAAGGAGCGCTCGCGCACGGGCATTGCCTGGCAGCCGCAGGCAATCGCGGCGGTACGAGCGTTTCGGCATATAATACCGGTTCAAGATTGCGGAGTATTCATGTCATTTCATCGTTCTCTGTCGTGTCCATCCTGCGGCGTCGCCGTTGAGGATGTCACCGCCCACACGCGCAGCCTGCAATGTCCGCACTGCGACAATTGGGTCTATCTGGGTAACAACGGCTGGGTGGCGAGCGGTGGATTCGAGCACGCGCTGGATGCGCCGTCGATATTGTATGTCGGGCGTCGCGGGGCGATCGACGGGCGCCATTTCACCGTAGCCGGTCGCGTCCGGCTCGGTTATGGGTCCGGCAACTGGGATGAATGGTGGCTTGAATTCGAAGATGGCAACCATCAGTGGCTGGAAGAAGACGACGGCAGTTATCAGTTGCACACCACGATTGACCAGCAGGTGTCAGCCGCCACCATGCGCGATTGCTCGGTGGGAACATTTGTCAATATCGATGGGCAGAGCTTTTTCGTCACCGAGAAAAACGATGCCACGGTCGAGGGGGCACAGGGCACGCTGCCGATGACCATCATTCCGGGCGAAGCGGTGTTGTGTGTCGAGGTGGTCGGCGGTGGGCGTGAGTACTCACTGGAGATCAGTGCCGACGATGTCGGCATGACTGACAGCATCCCGATCGATGCCGATAACTTTGCCTGGAAATAGCCCATGCAATTATCACAACGGCTGTCCGATATTCATCCCGATAAACTGCTTGGTACCTTGCAACAACACGCCGACTCCGGGCACGAGCAGGCAGCGCTGCAGGCAATCCCTGACCTGCAGCAACAATACCCGGAGATGGCCGCCGAGCTCGAGCAGATCAAGGGCAAGTTAAGCGACAAACTGCTCGATCACGTCAAGGTGCTCAATCCCGAGCAGGCAAAGATCTTTCGCTGTGCCAATTGTGGCGCCGGGCTGGCGCGACAACACCCCGATACGGTGCATATCATCTGTCACTATTGTGGCTGCGATGCCGAGCACCCGGCAACCGAGTCGGGTTTGAATCGCTGGAACCAGGCGCTCGATCTGGAAGCACGATTTACCATCGGCGATATGCTGGAGCTCGACGGTGAGCGCTGGCAGGCGGTGGGTGTTCAGCTCTACAGTGGAGAAATCCGCGAATGGGATGGTGAGGACAGTACCTGGGAGCGATCAGCTGCACGTTATACAAGCTGGTGGATGCTGAACGAGAATCGCGAATTGCGCTGGCTGGTAGATGATGGCAGCAATCGCTACTGGGCCGAAAAATACATTCCAGACGACCCCAAATTGCCAGATCCCAACGACCGTACCTGGGAGCACGGCGAGTGGTCGCTGCAATTTGCCGCCGGCGAGTTTACCTATCAGCCCGCCATGCACGACAGGCATCGCAGCGCTGAATTTGGTATGCGTCAAAGTGGCAAGGGTGAGCAGGCCGGGCAACGGTTTTATATCAGTGTTGAATCGCAACTGGACGAAACTGGCAAAGTCAAAGAGGTCGAGTTCATACGCTCAAGGCCCTTGACTGACAAAGTCATGCTTAAGGCACTTGCCCGCGGTTCTGAGCTGGGTGATATGCGGCGCTGGGCCAACACCGCCAAGGCGTTTATTGCAACGCTGTTTCTTCTGTTGGGCAGCTATTGGTTTTTCGATCGTGGCGATGTGCCGCAGCTTGCCACCGCCAGCCTCAATTCAGCCAGCACCGATGTGCCGGTGCAGCAGTTCAGGATCGAAGATGGCGGCGTGAATATGAAGTTCTACAGCAGCATCCGTACGATTCAGCGCAATTCCTGGTTTGGCGTTGAGATGACTATCGAAGACAGTGACGGACAGGAAATCTACGACAAATACATCGAATTCTGGCACGAGACCGGGCGCGACGCCGATGGCCCATGGAGCGAGAGCGATCTGGCGTCCAGTTGGTATGTGCGTTTCGATGAGCCAGGTAACTATCAACTGTTCGCCAGTGCCGATATCAATTCGACTGCACCATCTGCTGACCTGATCCTAAAGACCGAGCGCGGCAAAGTGACAGTGACCCCATTTGTGGTGGCGGGCTTTGTGTCCATGCTTCTAATGTTGCTGAGCCGTGGCAAAAGCTCGTCGCTGGCATCTGCGGCGGCCTCGATTGCGCTAAAGCTTGGGCCGCGCCGAACCGAGCCCAAGTCGGCGCGCGCCAATTCGATCGGCCGCTCGTCGCACGGGATTGATAACGGGAGTCACGGGCAATGAAAAGTCTGCACTATCTGATCGTCGGAGCAACGATGCTGGCGCTCGTTGGTCTGCCGTCTTGGTATGCCACCAAGGGGGCGGGTGCTGAGGCTGTACCCGGCGTTGGTGCCAAAGTGTTGCGTTCAAAGTCTGGCCGCACCTACGTAGGTGGTGGCCCGCGCGCGGGTAAGTAATTTAGCCACTCAACGGTTGCGTCTACCCTGCGTAACTATCAGAACTCAAATTTTTAGACACTGGAGAGAACCCATGTCCCGGACTAGTAAACTCATCGCGGCTGCCTTGTTGATTTCATCGATGCCCGCATTCGCACAGGATGCGATGTCAGAATTCGGCCTGGAGCTGATTTCCACGCTGGTCTATTCAGCGGTCGGCATCGTCATGGGCATAGTCGGTTTCAAGGTGGTTGACTGGCTGACACCGGGCAGTCTTGCAGAAGAGGTGGCTCACAAAGAGAATCGCGCGCTTGCTATTCTGGCGGGCTCGATGATGTTGGGTGTCTGCATAATTATCTCAAGCGTGCTGGTCAGCTGAGTCAAGAACACCATCATATCTGTAGGCCCGATCCGCGAAATCGGGCTGGATTTAGTGCATGACTGACGCGCCTCCCGGCGCCGATGAGTCTCTGTCCGACAAACAGCTTGTCTTACTGTGTGGGTCAGTTTTCATCATCGCGGCCTGCAGTCTCGTCTATGAACTGCTGATCAGCAGTCTGTCGACTTATCTTCTGGGCTCAAGCGTTGTCCACTATTCGCTGACGATCGGTCTTTTTTTGTTTTTCATGGGGGTGGGCGCCTGGGCCGCGCAGAGTGTCGTGCGCGATCTGGTTGGTGCATTTGTCGCGATTGAAATCGCGATTGGCGTGGCCGGTGGCGTCTCGGCTTTGTTGCTGTTTGCGGTCTATGCCTGGACCGAATACTACTATCCTGCGATGCTGCTGGTGATCGCCGTGATCGGTGTGCTGATCGGTATGGAGTTGCCGCTGTTAACTCGCATCCTCGAGCGACACAGCGGATTGCGCCGCGGCATCAGTCTGGTGCTCGCCTGGGACTATCTGGGAGCTCTGGTCGCGTCGTTGTTGTTTCCATTTGTATTGCTTCCCTATCTTGGGCACCTGCTGACGGCGGTCGCGGTCGGTGTGGTGAATCTGTCGATCGCGCTGCTGGTCGCCTGGCACTTTCGTCAGCGTCTGGGTGCCTGGCGTCAATCGGTTCGGTTGGGCTCGATCACCGCCGTGCTGGTCCTTTTGATCGTCGCGATCAAGGCTAACCCGCTGGCAGAATTTTTAGAGCATTCGCTGTACGAAGATCCGGTAGTGCACAGCGAACAGAGCCTGTATCAGAAAATTGTAGTGACGCGACGCGGTGACGACCTTCGCCTGTACCTCGATGGCAATCTGCAGTTTTCGAGTGTCGATGAGTATCGCTATCATGAAGTGCTGGCGCACGTGCCAGCCGCCTTTAGCGCGCAACGCGCCAGTGCGTTAATTATTGGTGGTGGCGACGGGCTGGCGGCGCGCGAGCTATTGCGCTATCCGGAGATGGAGAAAATTGTGATCGTCGATCTCGATCCGGCGGTCACGCAGCTTGGGCAATCGCTGCCGATGCTCAGCGCACTCAATGCCGGATCGTTGGCTGACTCGCGTGTCAGGATTGTCAACCAGGATGCCTGGCAATGGCTTGGTCAGCAGGGAGACTTATTTGACCTGGTCCTGATAGATCTGCCCGACCCGGAGCATGAAGCCATAGCGCGCTTGTACACGGTGGCTTTCTACCAGCGCGTGGCGCGCCGCCTCGCGGTTGGGGGTGTGATGATCACACAGGCGACATCTCCGTGGTTCGCGCGGCGAGCTTTCTGGAGCATTGGCACCACGCTTGAAGAAGTCTTCGAATCGGTTCGACCGGTGCAGTCGCTGGTGCCGTCGTTTGGTTTGTGGGGCTTTTTTATCGCGGCACGTCACGATCTGTCGCAGACCCTGCATCCGCCGTTTGACAGTCGTTTTTTTGGTGTCGAAACGCTGCAGCAGGTCCTGGCAGCGCAAAGCGATTTGCCGCGATTGGATGTCAAAGCCAATCGCAGTCAATCGCTACCCATACTGGATTATTATCGCGAGGGTTGGGAAATGCTGAACCTCGCGTCACCCGTCGAGACGGGTGCCGAGGACTGAACGCCAGCAATCAGCAGTATTTTGTGGTGGCGTCGTCGCAGGTGCTGGCATCCAGATCAACTTGCCAGCTCACATTGTTGGTGGAGGTGTCATAGCTACCATCAAGTTGGTAGACTGCGCCGTTCAATGTGGTTGCGTGCCCGTCGACCTGAATGGTAATCGAATCGGCGGCATCAGAATAAAAATGGACATCGGCCATGTGCTCGCCACCGATCGAGGATTTGTTGATACCCACTTCATCCCATTCATCGCAGTTGGCGAGAATCTGCTTGGACTGTACGCAGGTGTTGAATGCCAACTTCAAAGGGCTGACCGATGCAACCAGCTCGGCGAATTTTGCGCGCTTGGTGTAGTTGCCGTACTGTGGCACTGCTACCGCTGCCAAAATACCGATGATGGCAATCACGATCATCAATTCAATCAGTGTAAAGCCAGCCTGTCTTTTACCCATATCTTACTCCCCAAAGGCCAATTGCATCGGCAGATCGTTCAATGCCTTATCGCCCTTCGCCTGTCTTACTTCAGTGGCTAGTGTGTGCCGGTGCGGGAAAATTGAGATGAGCGGGCCTTGCGAAAGGCAAAATGTCGAGAGGGTCAAGTATTGAAACCAGTCTCACCAGGTATGACGCACACCGAATGTGTTGTCGCCAGCACCAAACACCTCGCCTCTGCGGTCGGTAACCCGGGCGTGCACGTGGTGTCTTCGCCGGCAACCATTCTGTTTATAGAAATGGCCTGCCACCGTGCTATCGATCCGTACCTCGAACCGGGCGAGGCGACCGTTGGAGTAAAGTTTGAACTCGCCCATCGAGGTGCTGCGCGCCCCGGCCAGCCGATGGATGTCACAGTAGAGCTCGTCCAACGCGATGAGCGCAACCATCTGAGGTTTCGTGCACAAGCCGTGCAGAATGGGAAAATTATCATGGATGGTGAGCACCAGCGCGCTATTGTCGAGCTGGATCGTCTGCTGCGCCGGAGTGATTCCTGGCAGGCGCCGACGTGGACGCTTTGGTTCGATTTCCAGTCAGCCTGGCATTGTCTCGTGGTGGCCCGGGCACAGGAGCTTGCGGCCAACTGTGGTGCGCAGTTGCGGTATAGCCCGGTGATTCTGGAGGGTGCGCCTGCTGATCACGGCCCGCAGCGCGCGGCGTGGATGCGTCAGGACTTGCAGGATCACATCGAGCAATCCGGTCTACCGATCGATCCCGATCCGCCAAAATTATCGAATACGTCAGTGCCGTTGCTCGCCTGCCTGCAAGCCCAAAAGGAAGGTGCAGCCGCGGCTTTTGTGACCGCGATGGGGCAGGCCAGGTGGCTTGAAAAAAGAGATATTGGCGATCCATCAACCATCGCATCGATAGCCGAACAATGCGAACTCGATAGTGCAAAATTTACACAGTCTCATTTGCAGGAGTTAACTGTAGCGTTGCAAGACAACACTGCCACCGCATTGAGTGCAGGCGTATTCGAAGCACCAACGATGCAATTTGGCAGTCGGCTGTATTGTGACTACCCGCGGCTCGATATGCTCTTTCACCATACGCTGGCAGCGGAGTCGGGCACGGCATGACACGCCCGGTATTGTTGGGTCAGGCCGAGGTCCCCGGAGGTGGAAGGCGACTAAGCCTGTATCAGGGCAAGGATGATTGCAGCATCGTGATGGCCGGTGCCGGCGAGTTGATGAGCACCCGCCGACACGCATCCGAAGATGCATTGGGTGCGCTGCCGTGCGCTATGCTCGCCGACAATCAATCGGCAACCGTCCTGATCGGCGGTCTGGGTATGGGATTTACGCTGGCCGCCGTGCTCGACAGTTGCGGGGCCGACAGCACGGTGACAGTGGCGGAGTTGCTGCCGGAAGTGGTCGAGTGGAATCTCGGGCCGCTGGGTCGCTTCGCGGGTTACCCATTGCAGGACAGTCGCACGATTGTCTACCCGGGAGATGTAGCGGATTTGTTGCGTGACCCGGATAAAACCTACGATGTTATTGCGCTGGACGTCGACAACGGCCCCGAGGCCTTGAGTGCTGACGGTAATCGCTGGCTGTATTCCAATGAGGGGATACTATCGGCCTGTGCATCATTGAAACCAGCAGGGGTGCTGGCTTACTGGTCGGCAAGCAGGGATCCCGGGTTTGTGACCCGGTTAAAACAATGCAAGCTGCAGGTGACAGAAAAACAGGTGTATGCGCACGGGAAAAAAGGCACCAGACACGTCATTTGGCTGGCCACCCGGCGTCGCTGATGCGATCTGTGCGAGCGTGCGCCGGTCAATATGTCCGGGATAGAATAGCGCGATCAACGTGAGCCAGGACAGAAACATGCCGTCCATTCGACGTGGCACCATTAAAGATCTCTCGCACATAAAACAACTCGCGCGCCAGGCCTATCAAATATACGTAGATCGCATCGGAAAACCACCCGCGCCGATGATTGCCGATTTCGAGTCGTCTATTGATCGGGGGGAGCTGTTTGTGTCAGTCGAGGCCGACCAGGTGTGCGGTTACGTGGTCTTTTATCCGACCGGCCGTTATATGCATCTGGAGAACGTCGCCGTCGCGCCGGCTTATCAGGGCCGTGGTGTCGGTGGCGCATTGATCGCCTTTGTCGAGCGCCAATCGGCGGAGCAAGGGCTTGCGGGCGTTGAGCTCTACACCAACGAGAAGATGACCGAGAACCAACGCCTGTATCCCGCACTGGGCTATCGCGAGCAGGGCAGGGCGACAGAAGCCGGATTTAATCGGGTTTACTATCGCAAGGAATTACTACCTGTACAACGGACAGGGCCGGTCAGTTGACCGGCCCCGTCGGGAACAACCATTTGCAGCTTACAGCGCTTAGAAGTCGAGCTTAAAGGTAGCGCGAGCAAAAGTGTCGTCATCTGAGACGTCGTTGCTGACGTTCTGATATTCGAAGTACATCAGTGCACTGTCGCTGATCTTGTAGGTGTAACCGAGCGTGGCAAAATCGGTGGTGCCGCCGGCGTTGTCGCCATCGTTGACGATCAGATAGTAGTTATCGTAAGTCGCTGCCACTGTCAGGTTGTCAGCGCTGTCGTCAGCACCGGCAAAGTCTGCGTCGGCACGTTGTAACGTCAGTGCCAGACCCAGCGGGCCCAGATCGCCTTTTGCCAT
Source organism: uncultured Granulosicoccaceae bacterium (assembly GCA_964573105.1). Classification (GTDB taxonomy): domain Bacteria; phylum Pseudomonadota; class Gammaproteobacteria; order Granulosicoccales; family Granulosicoccaceae; genus CAKZSB01. The sequence continues at coordinate 46,541 of CAZNIS010000029.1, read as the reverse complement.
CAGTCCCAGCAGAGACCCGCCGTCGTTATCGCCGGAGTCGGCCTGAATCGAGGTTGCTATGCCGAATGTGTAGTCATCCCATATGTAGTTGATGCCAAGCTCGAATTGATCGGCAAAATTGTCATCATCGTCTTCTGGTGCGACGATCGATGCAGAGTAGGACAGGTCGCCGCGCGTGGCGTTGTACTTGATCACGTTGGTTTCGCGAGCACACTCAAACTGTGTCCAGCAACTGCCCCACCAGGCAATGTCGGTATTGCTGGAAATCGTGTCATAGAAAGACGCATACTGGGCGCCCACGCGTACGGTACCGAAGTTGCCTTTGACGCCCGCCCAAAGCTGGCGTGTGCGATCGGCGCCAGATGTCGCATTGGCTACATTGCGCTGATTCGTATCCGGGTTCAGACCAAGCTCTACATAGCCAATGGCGGTCAAATCATCGTTGATTGCCTTTTTGCCTTTCCACTTCAGTCGCGTGCCAAAGTTGCGCAGAAAGATCTCGCCATTGTCGCCGGTTGTTTCCTCGTAGGTGAGGCCTATTCTGACACTGGCAGTCAGTTCGCTGTGTGAGTCTGCAGCCGCGACTGATGAGGCGCCAATTGGAGCCATGGCTGCTGACAGAGCCAGCGCCAACGCGGTAGTGGTAAAGCGTTTCTTCATCTTTGGAAATCCTGATCCTGATTTTTATTGTTGGTTTTCTTAATCACCGCCCGGGCTCAACCGTGCCCGTCAGCCCTTTCGCTGTCGGGTGAGCTGCAGCCACTCGAACACTCAGTGCCTTCGAGATTTTGCATTACCGTCCCGTTATCGGACGATTTGTCCTGATTTGAAAGTGGTTTGTCTGGAACCGTGCTGACTGCACTACGGGAGACCCACAGGCCGAAGACCGGGTTGTGTGAAACGAATCCCTGTCTGGCGGGTGGCGTCCGATGGGGGTTTACAATGTGGGTGTCGATCGAAAAACCTTTAGCTGTCGATGACTTGGCACCTTTTTTTGTGTCTTTTTTTACCTGTAAACTGTTGCTTGCAGGGCGGTTGCTGATGCAAATATTCACAGAATTATCACTTTTTTCTGATTCGCCAAAAAATGTGCAGCCTTACTCGTTGATCGTGAGCAGGAATAGACATTGAAATATCGAAAACTGGGCCGTAGTGGTCTCGATGTCAGCCAACTTTGCCTTGGCAGCATGACCTGGGGGACACAGAACACGGAGGCAGAGGGCCATCAGCAAATGGATCTGGCCTTCGATGCCGGCATCAATATCATCGATACGGCCGAAATGTACCCGACCACCCCGTTGGGTGAAGAGACGCAGGGTCGCAGCGAAGAGATCATCGGTAGCTGGTGTCGGGCGCGTGGCAATCGCGATGGCGTGCTGATAGCGACCAAGGTTACCGGCGATGGTCCTCGCTATATCCACGATGGAGCCCCGATAACGCCTGAAAAAATTCAACTGGCGCTGGAAGGTAGCTTGCGCCGTTTGCAAACCGACTACATCGATCTGTATCAGCTTCACTGGCCCAATCGGGGTTCGTACCATTTTCGACAGTGGCCCACTTATAGCCCGGTGAAGCAAGATACTGCCGCTGAACTCGACAACATGCATCAGGTGCTGGAAGCACTTCAGGGGCATATCGCGGCAGGCGCAATTCGCCATATTGGCCTGTCGAATGAAACCTGCTGGGGAGCGAGTCAGTATATGAGGCTATCGCAGCAACACGATTTGCCGCGTATGGTGACCACGCAGAACGAGTACAGCCTGTTGTGTCGACTGTTCGATCTGGATATGGCCGAACTATCGCATCACGAAGATCTCGGGCTGTTGGCGTGGTCGCCACTGGCGGCAGGGCTTTTGAGCGGAAAATACGCCAGTGGCGATATTCCGGCTGGCTCCCGTCGAAGCCTGAACGATACGCTCAACGGGCGGCTGAGCGAATACACCGAAAAACCCTTGCAGCTATACATCGACATTGCCGAGCAACACGGCATCGAACCCGCACAACTGGCTATTGCCTACTGCATGACCCGGCCTTTCATGACGTCGGTCATCATTGGCGCCACCAGTCTGGAGCAGCTTAAGGTGAACATCGCCGCCGCCGAACTGACGCTGCCACCCTCTGCAATCGATGCGATCGAAGCCGTCCACCGGCAATATCCGATGCCTATGTAACTTGCGCGCGTGCTGACACTACTCGATAACTCCGCAGATACACCTGCAGGATTTCCCAGTCCGTTCAACGGCACTCCACACCCGTTAGCGCGCGTCGCAGCCGGGCATCTACAGCAACGGTTGCCAGCAATTGCTGCAGGCCACGACTATCGAGTCGATGGCGGCAAGATGTTTGGCGTGCTGGTGGTTCGCGATCAATCAGACAGGCTGGGTTATCTCGCTGCTTACTCGGGAATGCTGGCTGATAAATGGTGCCACAATAGTTTTGTTCCACCCTTGTTTAATCCTGACGCCCGCAACGACATCCTGATTCCCGGTGAGCGCGAGCTGCAGCGTCTGTCAGATCGCATTACCGCCATTGCTACCAGCCGTGAAATCAAACTGCGACAGCGCTGGTTGCGACGGGCGGAATCGCAAACGCAGAGACAGCTCGCGGCCATGCGACAGCGCAACCACGACCGAAAGCGCGAGCGGGACCGGCTTCGACTGATCGCAGACGTGCGGCACAATGAGCTGGCGCTCGCGGCGCAAAGTCGCGAGGATCGACGCGAATGGCGTGCGCTTAAAACAGCCAGTGAATCAAGGCTCGCCGCTGCGCGGCGCGATTGCGACTCGATGTACCTGGAACTGGATCAACTTCGTGATCAACGACGGGTGTTGTCGCGGCAGCTACAGACGCGACTGTTCGATGACTATCACCTGTGTGCGAGCAATGGTGAGCGCAGACCCATCAGGCAACTCTTTGGCGACGCTCTGCCGCCGGGCGGTGCAGGCGATTGTGCTGCACCAAAGTTATTGCAGTACGCGAACCTCGAAGGCTTGCAACCGGTCTGTCTGGCCGAGTTCTGGTGGGAGCCAGGTGACGGTCAGCGCGGGCTTCGTCGGCATCGCAGTTTCTATCCGGCCTGTCGCAGCAAGTGCGGGCCGATTCTGCCGTTTCTGCTGACAGGCGTTAATGTCGACACGGCTGCACATCTTTCTCTGCCCGTGTTTAGCACAAACGAGCCGCGCCTCATTTACGAAGATCAGGACATCATCGTTGTCAGTAAGCCGGCCGGCATGTTGTCGGTGCCCGGAATAACGCACGATGACAGCGCAGAATCCAGACTGCAGGCCAGATACGGCGGCGATAGCCTTCAGCGGCTGTTGGTGCATCGGCTCGATCAGGCCACGTCCGGCCTTTTGCTTGCAGCCCGCCATCGCCGTGCTCATAAGGCTTTGCAGCAGCAATTTGAACGACGGCTGGTACACAAGCGCTATGTAGCGCTACTGGAAACCACAGTGCATTCAGATGCGGGTCAGATCGATTTGCCGGTTCGTGTTGACCTTGAAGATCGCCCCAGGCAAATGGTCTGCTATCAGCATGGCAAGCCGGCAGTCACCCGCTATGAGGTAATCGAGAGCATTGATGCTGGCACGCGAGTACACTTTTACCCGTGCAGCGGCCGAACTCACCAGTTGCGCGTGCATGCAGCCCACCCCGATGGTCTCAATGCGCCTATTATCGGTGATGAACTCTACGGCAAGGCCGGTGCACGACTTCTGCTGCATGCTGATTATCTTCGATTTCTGCATCCGTCCGGGCATATAATCGAGTTTGAGGATCCGGCGCCATTCTAGCCCGGACTATTCATGAAAGGGCGAGAATATCGCGCAGATAATTGTTTCCACAGCGGATATCGCGACCGCGTCGAATACTTACTGATATTTGCAAGGGCGCGAGATCAGCTGTGGGAACAAGGATCAAGTGAGAAATCGTCAGGTTCATGATTAGTTCGGGCTAGGCTGGCGCGTGGCAATTTCTGTTATCTGACAGGCAGGATTTCCATCATTCAAACGCTATCTGAACATTCGCCAAGCCGCTTTCACGATGCACTGCCATCGACTGTCGAGACAGTCGTTATCGGTGCCGGCATCGTCGGCGTGTCTACCGCCTGGCATCTGGCGCAAAAAGGGCGCAGTGTGCTGTTGTGCGAAAAGGGCAGGGTTGCCGGTGAGCAGTCGTCGCGCAACTGGGGCTGGATTCGCCAGCAGGGTAGAGATCCGGACGAGCTGCCGATCATGATGGAAGCCAGTCGCCTGTGGGACGATATGGATCGACAAACTGGCGAGGATTGCGGGTTTCAACGCGAAGGTGTGGTGTATCTGGCCAGCGACGAAAAGAAACTCGCCGAGCTTGAAGCCTGGCTGGAAGTGGCGCGACAACACCAACTCGATACTCGCATGTTGAGCGCCGCCGAAATCGAATCGATGATGGACTGTACGCCGGGGCAGTGGATCGGTGGTCTGTACACGCAAAGCGATGGACGCGCCGAACCCTGGAAAGCCGTGCCGGCCATGGCCGTGGCGGCACAACGGGCGGGCGCGAAGATTCGCGAGAGCTGCGCGGTGCGCACCATTGAACAGACAGCCGGCGAGGTTACAGCCGTGGTGACCGAATCGGGCACCGTGCGCTGTGAGCGAGTAGTGCTGGCAGCCGGGGCCTGGTCGTCATTGTTTCTTGGCAATCTGGGTTTGCAGTTACCACAATTGGCGGTGCGCAGCACCGTTGCGGCAACAGCGCCAGTCACCGATGTATTCAAGGGCAATGCGGCGGATGAAAAGATTGCCTTTCGCCGTCGGCAGGATGGTGGCTATTCGCTTGCGCTGTGCGATTTTCGCGAGCACTACGTCGGCCGGTCATCGTTTCAATACTTCAAACCGTTTATACCAGCCATCATGGATGATTGGCGCAGCACCCGGTTGCGCCCGGCCGCGCCGGCACAATACCCGGATGCCTGGGGCACGGCGCGCCGCTGGCAGGCAGATGAAACCACGCCGTTCGAGCAAACCCGGGTACTGAATCCCATGCCCAATCGCGGGTGTATCGAGCGGATGAAATCACGCATTGCCGAGCGTTTTCCAGCGCTTGCCAATGTACCCATTCAGGAGGCGTGGGCAGGCATGATCGAGACCACCCCTGATATTGTGCCAGTGATCGATGCGCTTGATGATCCGCGTGGTCTGGTGCTCGCCACCGGGTTTAGCGGTCACGGTTTCGGCATCGGTCCGGCCGCTGGCAAGCTCGTCGCTGAACTCGTCATGGGCCAGCCGGTCGCCTACGATCTGCAACGCTTTCGGTTCTCGCGATTTAGCGACGGCTCAAAAATGGAGCTCGGGCCGGCGTTGTAACGCTGGACGTTGTTGGATATCAGACCTGCGCTGCTGGCTGTGCCGGTGTGAGTGCCTTTTGCAAATAGTGGCGCTGGTAGCGGCCGGCGTAACCGTCCAGCACGCCAAACTGTCGATAGCCAAGCTTTTGATAAAAGGCCAGTGCCTGAAAACTGTAGGTGTCCAGTGTCGACCCACTGCAACCACGGCGAAGCGCCTCGCGCTCTGCTGCCAGTAACAATTGAGTGCCGATTGATTGGCCGCGCGCCGCTTCACTGACCCACAGCTCATCAACGTGAAGCCAGCCGCCGTAGGTCACACCTGTCAGCCCGCCCACTGTTTGTTGCTGCTCTTGTGCAAATACGTTTAGCGGTTGGCTGGTACCCTGGCTGAACTGCCGGTTATAACGACGCAAGCCTGCAAGCACTGTCTCGGTGCGGGCGTCATCGGTATCAACAATTTCTATTTCCATTCGTATCTGTCGGGTAAATCGTCGATCGAGTATACGGTGTTCTGCAAGTACAGATTGTGTTTGCCGCTATTCCACGTGCCATCGTTGCTGACGATGGATACCGATCGCCGGGTCGAAGGGACTATCGCAGGCAGCTTGCCAGGCTGCAGCAACCTGGCCCGTTTGTCGAGCGGCGATCCAGATCGCGGCGATAGCCAGCGCCATCAGAAATACTGTTACGGATACACCGGATAGTTGCAGTCCCATCCAGGTGACGATGTTCTCGCTGGTGGTGATAAATCGCTGCCGATAGGTTAACTCCAGCAGTGCCACGATGGCGGCAACGGCGATGATAGAGGGAAACAGCAACCTGCAATAGGGTAGAAACAGTCGGTGCAGTCCGCCGCATCGCAAGGGTGCGGCATGCAGGGCAATCAAGCCCGTGAGCCCACCGGGAAAGTACATGGTCATTGCCACGAACAGAATGCCCAGATACAGCCGCCACAATTCGGTGTACAGGCTCAACACGGTTTGCATCAATGTAAACACGATGGCGCCAATAATGGGGCCAAAGAAAAATCCGGTGCCACCGAGTACCGTCACCATGAGTATTTCACCGGAAGCTGCGAGATCCAGGTTTTCACCAGTGATGATTTCAAAGTTGATGGCAAACAGACCTCCGGCAACACCGGCAAAGAAGCCGCCGATGCAAAATGCCAGATAGCGCAGCAACCACTGCGAGTAGCCAACAAACTCCGCGCGCTCGGGGTTATCCCGCACCGCGTTGATCATTCTGCCCAATGGGGTCCGGGTCAGGTAGTAGAGTACCGCGACGCTAAACAACATCCAGCCGGTAACCAGATAATAAACTTCATGCTGGGTGCTGAAATCGTAGCCGAAAATGGCAGGCGCGTAAGTGCGATCACCACTGGCGGCAAAGAACACACCGATCACCACGGTGCTCGCGATTACCAGTTCACACAGACCGAGTGTGATCATCGCAAATGTGCTGCCGGCCCTGCGGGTTGAAAAGGACCCGAACAACATCGCGATGATCAGACTGAACAAGCCGCCAAACAGGGGCAGCAGTGGCAGTGGAATCCACCAGCCGTCGTACTGAATGAAATTCATCAGATGCAGACAAAATATGCCGCCCAGCCCCATGTAGATGGCGTGGCCAAAACTCAACAGGCCCGCCTGGCCCAGCAGCATGTTGTAGCTCATCGCGAACACAATTGTGATCGCCATCTGGTTCATGATGGTGATGGTGCTGCGCACCGGCAACAGCTGCGGCAATAGCAACAGCAGCAGACTCACAACGGCGAGTACGATCCAGCGGATGTTCACCGCTACAGTCGACTGATCTTGTCTACCCTGCCAGGTGTGACCAGCCGCGGTAGGCTGCCAGATGATCCGCAACATTGTGTACGCGAATAATATCGACACCCTGCTGACACAAATGCAGGGCCGCACCGATGGTTACCATGTCGCGTTCGTGGGTGTTGGCGCTGGCGAACTGACGCATGAATGACTTGCGTGAGTGCCCCACCAGCAGGCGCAAACCGTAGCGACGAAACTCGCTTGCCGCCTGCAGCAGCTTCAGCGATTGCAAACTGTTTTTGCCAAAGCCGATGCCGATGTCAAAAATAATCCGATTCAGGCTGATGCCCGCTTTGTCCCACTCGCTGATGCGTTGGTCCAGCCAGGCGCGCAACTCATCTACCGGATGTTTGTCAGCGGGTAGGGTGATGTCGGCGCTGGCCGGCACACTCAGGCTGTGCATCGCAATCCACTCGCAGGTGCTGCTTTGCGCCAGCTCGATCATGGCTGGATCTGTCAGGCCGGATACATCGTTGATGATGTCGACGCCGGCTTCTAATCCGTTGGCGGCGACCGGCGCATGCCGGGTATCCAGGCTGATCAGTGGTCGCAGCGGATCGGACTTTCTTTGCCGCAAGTGTTCCAGTGCCGGGGCAACGCGCGACCACTCGGTCGCATGATCGACTTCGCTTGCACCGGGGCGAGTCGACTCACCGCCGATGTCGATGATATTCACACCGGCGTCGATCATGCTGTCGATACTTGCCGCTGCCGCGTCGTGCGCGAGATTCGACCCACCGTCTGAGAAGCTGTCCGGCGTGGTGTTGACGATGCCCATCCACAGCGGCATGTGATGTGGCAAATCGAGTGACCACTCGAGCAGTGTCTTGTCGCCCTTGCCCGGTATCGTCAGCGTCGGTTCCAGCGCGATCATGGGTGTGAGTACGAAGTGCCGGCGGTGCAGATCCAGATGCGGTATCGTAAGCGTATCAGTCTCGATGATCTCTCGGCCCCACAGCAGGATGTCGATATCTACCGGGCGCGGTGACCAGCGCGATTCATTGCTGCGGCCGAGCGTGGTCTGAATATCGGCGATGGCACCGCGAAATTCCTCAGGTGTGCAGCTGGCCTGCATTTCAATCGCCATGTTGAGGAACGGCATGTTCCACTCCCAGGGTGCATCTTCCGGCAGCAGCGCCGGTGTCTCGATCACTGGCGATACGCGCAACAGGCGGTTGCCTTTTTGTTCCAGCATCGCGATCGCCCGGCGCAGGTTGTCGTGGCGATCACCGAGATTGGAACCGAGGCTGAGAAAGACATTCATCGTGGGACACTCGATGGGATTAAATGGAGTGGACAAGGTCAGGCACTGCATTACTGGCTGATAACGTTACCACCGGTCGATGCCGCTGCGACAGCCTGCCCCGTTGGATTGGGATGTTTTCGGCCGTATGTTTTTCAACCACTCAGCGGCGATTGGCTCGCAGGTGCTTCAGATGCGTTACCATCTTCGCCTGAACCGCTAACCGAGAATGCAGTGGAAAGTAAACTCAACCGACAGTGGCTGTTGGCGAACCGTCCCGAGGGGCTGTTTTCAAAAGATGACTTTACCCTCACCGAGGCCATGATACCCGATCTCAAGGATGGGGAATTTCTGGTTAAGGTGTTTTATTTGTCGCTCGATCCGACGCAGCGCATGTGGGCACAGATGGACACCTATCTGCCCGCGGTGCAAAAGGGTGAGGTGATGCGCAGCCTCGGTATGGGTGTGATCGTCAAAACTGCTAATCCGGCGTTCAAACTGGGCGACATCGTGCAGGGCATGACCGGCTGGCAGACGCACGTCATTACCGACGGGCGCGGTTTTTCGCAAGTGCCGGCCAACAGCGGATTGCCATTGGCGACTTACATGGGGCCGTTGGGTATGACCGGTATCACCGCCTATTTCGGTTTGCTGGAAGTCGGCAAGCCGGAGAAAGGTGAAACCCTGGTCGTGTCGGCAGCGGCTGGTGCCGTTGGTTCTGTGGTGTGCCAGATTGGCAAGATCAAAGGCATGCGCGTTGTCGGTATCGCGGGTTCCAGCGAAAAGTGTGAGTGGCTGGAGAAGGAACTGGGCGTTGATGCTACCGTCAACTACCGCAGCGCCAATGCCTACCGGCAGCTAAAAGATGCCTGCCCGCGCGGCATCGACGTCTATTTTGAAAACGTCGGCGGACAGATGCTCGACATGGCCCTGTCGCTGATCAATATCAGCGCGCGCATTCCGTTGTGCGGATACATCTCCGAATATGCCGCGACTGAACCGGGCGCCGGGGTCAAGAATCTGCCGGCGTTGATCAGTCGGCGCGCGCGCATCGAGGGGTTTCTGGTGCTCGACTACGTGCATCGCAGCCGCGATGCGTTGCAGGACCTGGGTAAATGGGTGATGGATGGACGACTCAAGTACCGAATGGATATCGTCAAGGGTTTCGATACCCTGCCAGAGACCATCAACAAACTGTTCGAGGGCAAGAACAACGGCAAGCTGCTGGTGCAGGTCGGAGATGTGCCAGGCGAGTAACGCAACGAGTAACGCAGCGAGTAACGAAAAATACTGCCGGCAAGTAGTCGGTTAATAAACCTGCGGGAGTCATGCACAGGCAGCTCCCGCAAAAAATGCTACTGACCCGCTATTTTCTGCCACTCGGCATCGGCGGTTACCTTGTAGTTTTCCCAGTTGCCGTCGAGCCAGCGATCGCGGCCTTTTGCCGCGTAAAACAGATACAGCTTGTCACCGAATATCTCCCAGTGCGTTCCGTCGGTGCGCAGTAGTCCCTTGCCAAGGCTTAGCGCGTTGGCGCAGTGACCATTGTAGGCCGGGGCGTAGCGCTCTGGATCGGCCTTGAACAAATCGCGGCTTCGCGCGGAGCCAAACTGCCATTTTGCCCCCTTGTATCGGACCACATATTTTTTCGAGCCCTTGACGGCCGGCTGATGATCTTCTACCGCGAATTCGTGATAAGCGAGGCTGTCGTGCCCACCGATCGCCACGCCCTTGAATCTCGATTTACTGACTGGCTCGGCGGCGAATGCGCTGCCGATGAAAAGGGAGCACAGGGCGAACAAGGTTATCGACAGCCGTTGGGGCAGGGTCATGATCACAATACCGGCGTTGAAGTGGCCCGATTTTGAGTGCGGGTTGCACGCGATGGTTCAACCGGCAGGGGCGAAAGAGAGACTTTTGCGGTTAGAATGATGCGTCCATCACTCACTATGGCGAACTTATGTCGATTCACCCCGCTCGCTCGGCACTCACCGAAGCCACTATCGCCAGTCAGGTCGACGCGCTGCCAGCGGCCAACCGTGCAATTGTTGAGGCGCTGGCCCCCGGCGGCAGTTTGCGAGCGGGTATTAATCTGAGCAATTTTTTACTAGTCACCCAGCGCGATGAAGCAGGTGGTCCGATTGGCGTCTCACCCGACATGGCAGCAGCGCTTGCGAAGAAACTCGGGGTAGAGTTAAAACTGGTGCCGTTTGATTCGCCGGGTCAGGTGGCCGATGCGGTGGGAACGGAATGGGATATCGGTAACATCGGTGCCGAGCCCGCTCGCGCCAAACACATCGCATTCACCAGCGCTTACTGCGAGATAGAGAGCACCTGTCTGGTGCCGGCTGGTTCATCCATCACATCGTTTGCCGAGGTTGATCAGCCCGGCGTGCGCATCGCCACCAAACATCGGGCCGCCTACACGCTATGGCTGGAGCGCAACCTGAAACACGCCGAGCTCGTGCAGGTAGAGTCGATTGATGCATCGTTCGATGCGTTTGTCGAACAGAAACTGGATGTGCTGGCCGGGCTTCGGCCGCGATTGCTGGATGACGCTGACAAGCTGGCAGGCTCGCGTATTCTTGCCGACAAATTCGCCTCGGTGCAGCAGGCGATTGGCACACCGCGCGATCGCCCCGATGCCGGCATCGACTATCTGCACACCTTTGTTGCGGCCGCGATTGGCAACGGCCTGGTTGGCGCGCTGATCGACTACCATCAGGTGCAGGGCAAACTGTCGGTTGCCCCGCAGCAGTCGTAGTCCTGATGGCCATCATCAGATGATGACGGCCACCTTGCCTTTCACCTTGCGATTCATCACGTGCATGATGGCGTCTTTGGTTTCGGCGAGCGGGTAGGTTTTGTCTACTACCACTGACACCTTGCCCTGCTGAACCATTTGCATCAGCTCCTGCATATTCCTGGCAAATTCTGCCGGTTCCTTGCGCACGAAGCTTCCCCAGAAAACACCGATCAGGCTGAACTCTTTTACCAGTGCAAGGTTGATTGGCAGTTTCGGAATTGATCCACCGGCAAAACCGATGACCAGAAAACGGCCATTGCGCGCCATTGAGCGGATTGCCGGTTCGAAAATATCGCCACCAACCGGATCGTAAATCACATCGGCCCCTTTGCCGCCAGTGCGATCGCGAATCGCATCCTTGATATTTTCTTCGGTGTAGTTGATTGTCTCGTCGGCACCGTTTTCAACGGCCAGCGCGAGTTTTTCCGCACTGGAGGCGGCGGCGATCACTCTGGCACCCATGGCTTTGCCAATTTGTACTGCCGCAAGCCCGGTGCCGCCCGCTGCGCCGGTGACGACCAGCGATTCGCCGGGTTTAAGGTTGCCGCGTTGTTTGAGTGCATGGTGTGCAGTGCCATGCGCGACTAACAGGTTACATGCGCTCTCGGGTGCGATGGTGTTGGGGATTTTGATCACCTGTTGGCTGTCCATGGTGATTTTTTCGGCAAAAGCGCTTTGCTTGTGGCTGGAGCAAATCACCCGATCGCCAATTTCAAATCCAGTGACGGCAGCACCTATCGATTCCACTTCGCCGCAAAATTCCATGCCCGGGATGAACGGTGTGTCAGGGCGCACCTGATACAGGCCCTGAACCAGCAGGCCGTCGGGAAAATTCACACCGGCGGCAAGGATTTTCAATCCCAGTTCGTTGTTGGCGGCAACCGGATCGGGCATGTCTTCGATGGCAAGATTTTCTACCGCGCCGTATTCGTTGCAGACTATTGCTTTCATTGTTCTATTCGATTGATGGTTCGATGGACAGTTGATGTTTAAATTCGACTATTAAGCGGCAGGCTACTGGCCCGATGCAATGCTGCGGGCCATTGCCGCAAGCGGTGCAATGTATTTTTCTACCTGCAGGGCCTGTTCACTAGACGCGTTACCATCGCGACCGCGTTTGGCGACACCCTGCAGAATGGCCGCCATGCGAAAAACGCTGAATGCCAGATAGAATTGCCAGTTTTCGATACCTGACAGGCCTCGGCGTTCGCAGTAGCGATCGATGAACTGTTGTTCGTCGGGAATGCCGAGCTCGGCAAGGTTGGCACCGGCAAGTCCCGACATATTGGCGATGTTGGCTGGCATGCGCATTTGCATGCAAACGTTCGCAAGGTCGGCGAATGGATGGCCAAGCGTCGATAGCTCCCAGTCGAGTACCGCAATCGCCCTTGGTTCTTCACTGTGAAAGCGCAGGTTGTCGAGTCGAAAGTCTCCGTGGACAATCGTGCCATTGTCATCGTCTTCGGGCATGTGTTCACGCAGCCAGTCAATGTTCCATTGCATATCGGCGTTGTCGTCGGTTTTGGCGGCCAGGTATTGCTCGCTCCAGCGTTTGAACTGACGTGCGAAATAGTTGCCCGGCCTGCCAAAATCGGAGAGACCGACCGCGTTGAAATCGACCTCGTGCAAGGCTGCCAGCACGCGATTGAGATCATCGTAGATCGCGCTGCGCTGTTCGCGGTTGACCTCTGGAATGGCCGAGTCCCAGAACGTTCTGCCGGGCATGTATTGCATGATGAAAAACAACGAGCCAAGCACATCGCGATCTTCACAAAGGTGAATCATGTTCGGTACCGGGACGTCGCTCGAATGCAGTGCTTGCATCACACGATATTCGCGATCTACCGCGTGTGCGGATTTAAGCAATTTTCCGGGAGGCTGTTTGCGCAGCACGTAGTCGCCACTGCTGCAAGTCAGCCGATAGGTCGGGTTTGACTGACCACCGGGGAACTTTTCCACCTTGAGTGGCCCACGAAACCCGTCGATCCGGGCCTCCAGGTAATCGCAGAGGCTCGCCTCATCGAGCTGATGGACATTGTCAGTCATTTTTAATCCGCTGAAACCGGGTCTGTCTAGACCCGTGAAGATTCTGATGGCGTTGAACAACGAGGATGGAGGCTGCCGCGTGGCGATCCAGGCCAGCCGCCGTTGCCGAGTCAGTTTGCTCCTCCATGCCGCATTGTGCCATCGCGTGCTGTTTCACACCAAGCGCTGCAATTGAGATGGCTTCGATGCTGGTGGCACATCAGGTTAAATGGCGGGTGGATTTTGTCGATGCATTGTCAAAGGCTGCCTGGATGCCGCGCCAAAGGCTCGGCGTTACGCTCTGCAGTCCGGGAGAGTGTCGATGTTCAAGAAGATCCAGATTGTTCGCGCCATCCGAGAGGCGACGTTTGCCCCCGCAACTGTCGCCGCTGTGCTGGTGCTGATGGCAGGCAATACGCTGGTGCCGAACGATGCCAGTGCCGATCCGCGCACCGTGCTGACCGCGGGCCCGCTCAACCCCGATCCCGATCTCGACAGCGATAGCGACGGTATCACCGACGCCAACGAAATATTCGGCTACGGCACAGACTATCTGGTTGCCGACAGCGACAGCGACGGCCTGCTCGACGGCGAGGAAGTGTACACCTTGCACACCGACCCGCTGAGCTGGGACAGCGACGGTGACACCCTTGGCGACGGTGAGGAAGTCATGGTGACTTTCAGTGATCCCAACCGCGCTGACAGCGACGGTGACGGTCTGGCCGACAATATCGAGGCCCACGAGCTTGGCACCTTGCCCACAGAAGCCGACAGCGACGGCGGCGGTATCGACGACGGCAGCGAGGTGCTGGCCGGAACCGATCCGCTGAACAGCAAAGATGACATTGTCGATCTCGACTATGACAACGATGGCATACCCAACGCCATCGAGGGCGACGCCGATCCCGATGGGGACGGTATCCCCAATGATCGCGACCTCGACAGTGACAACGATGGCATCCCCGACATCATCGAAGCGGGCGGGGTGGATGTCGATGGCGATGGCATGGTTGATTTACAGACGGACGTCAACGGTGACGGGCTGGACGACAACTATGCCGCCTCGCCACTACCCAACCCCGACAGCGACGGTGACGGTTTGGCCGATGCGCTGGATCTGGACTCCGATCAGGATGGCCTGGCCGACTCATTCGAGAATGGCAGCACTGACGCCGATCGCAATGGGCGGATTGATGACTTTGTCGATGCCAACGCCGATGGCTGGGACGATCTGATTGCCGATGGCATCGTGGTGCGCGATATCGATCGCGATGCGGACGGCACGCCGAACTATCTGGATCTCGACAGCGACGGCGATGGCGTTAGCGATCTCGAAGAGATTGGCGGTCTGGATTTCGACAACGACGGTGTCGTCGATCTGTTCCTCGATGATGACGGCGACGGTATACCGAATCAGGCCGATGTCGACGTAACCGGTGGTCTGGATGTTGACGGCGACGGTATCGACGATGGTGCCGATGTCAGTCTCACCGGTGGCCTCGATGCGAATAACAACGGCATTGACGACGCCTTTGAGGCCGACGTCAACGGCGACGGCATGGCGGATCTGTTTGGTGATGGCGAATCGCCGCTGCCCGACACTGATGCCGACGGCACACCGGATGTACTCGATCAGGTGCAGACCGCTGTTCGCACAGGTCTGAGCGGCGGCGGTTGCAGTCTGGCCGGATCGACCTCCGCTTTCGATCCGCTGCTGCCTTGCCTGTTAGTGTTTGGCGTTGCTGGCCTGCTGCGCCGGCGTCAATCGGCGGATCGTCAGGCCCCAAAGCCCAGTCGCTACTGAGTTCATCCTCCGCGCGCGGGCAATCCGCACCTCTTGCTCCTGCCTCTCAGGCCGCGTGAGCCGTAACAGCGTGAGTCGGCTCACAAAGATTGTTTGATAAGTCTTCCAATCGTAAAAATTTGTACTAAACCTAATCATTCGCGGGTGCGAATTTTGCGACCGAACATCGCTGTCTGGTCTGTGAGCTCCCAGAGCCATTTATCTGAATCGATGCTCCAGAGATTTCTTTAGGGGATAAACAATGTTGAAGTGTAAACTGACCGCGCGTGCCGTTCGGGACGCTGTAGAACCGAACAAACAGGACAGAACTCGCGCCGTCACCGGCCTGTGCCTCGGTGCCATGCTTGCCTTTTCGGGCGCAACTTACGCGCAGCTCGTGCAGGATGGCAGCGCCGACAGCGACGGCGATGGACTGTCTGATTCTGCAGAAGCCACTGCTGGTACCGACCCAGCGCTGCCTGATACCGATGGCGACGGCCTGTCCGATGGTGAGGAGGTGCTCACTTACCTGACTAATCCGTTGGTTGTCGATTCAGACTCCGATGGCGTCAATGACCAGGAAGAGGTTGAGATTCGCGGCACCAATCCTAACGAGGCAGACACCGATTCGGATGGTCTGACCGACGGACAGGAAATCAATACCCATGGCACCAATCCGCTGTCGGAAGAATCCGAAGATGAGCCAGACGGCCTGACGGATTTTGAAGAGGTGACCATTACACTGACCAATCCTACCCGGTCAGATACCGATGGTGATTCACTGACAGACGGCGATGAAGTCAACACCCACGGCACAGACCCGCTGCAGTCGGACAGTGATCGCGACGGCCTGGGTGACAGCGAAGAACTGCTCGATCACCTGACCGACCCGAACGACTGGGACAGCGATGACGGCGGTGTGGGCGACGGCACTGAAATTGTCATGGGTACCGACCCGACTGACGATTCGGATGACGTACAGGATCAGGATCTCGACGACGATGGCATACCGAATCAGTTCGACGGTGCCGATGATGCCGATGGCGACGGCCGTCCGAATGAAATGGATCTGGATAGCGACAACGATGGCATCTCGGATCTGATCGAAGCGGGCGGTATGGACGCCGACGGTGACGGTATCGTCGACGACCTGACCGACGCCGATGGCAACGGCATCGCCGACATCATCGACGCTTCACCACTTCCGCTGCCAGACACTGATGAAGACGGTGTACCCGACTTCCTCGATCTGGACAGTGATGATGACGGCGTCAACGACATTATCGAAGCCGGTGGCACCGACGAAGACGGTGACGGCATGGGTGACATGTTTCTGGATGACGACGGCGACGGGATTCCGAATGCCGCTGACCCGGACAGCACCGGTGGCGATGACACCGACGCTGACGGTATCGACGATAACGCTGACATCGACTTTACGGCCGGTGAAGACAGCAACGGCAATGGCATCGATGATTCCTTCGAGCCCGATATCAACAACGACGGCATGCAGGACGGCAGCGGCGGACCTTTGCCCGATACCGACGGTGACGGCGATCCCGACGTGACCGATCCGGACAACGGTGGAACCGATGGCACCACTGACGGTACCACTGATGGCACTACCGACGGCACCACTGACGGTACAACCGATGGCACCACAGATGGTACAACCGACGGCACAACTGACGGTGGCATGGAACAGCCGGCGATCACTACGGGGACTGCAGGGCACCCGTTCGGCTGCACGTTGCAGGCTGGCGGTGGTCGTACCGATCCATTGTTGCCGGCAATTCTTGCGCTGATGGGACTCGGCTTCCTGCTGCGTCGCAATCGACAACGCAAGAGCTGATCGAGTACACATAGAGGTAACTGAAAAGGGGCGCCACTGGCGCCCCTTTTTTTATGCATAAACTGGATGTGAGGTTAAGCTGCTATAGCGTGAGCCCACCATCGACGACGATGCACTCGCCGGTGGTATAGCTGCTGGCTTCACTGGCCAGGTAGAGAATGGTGCCGGCCATCTCGTCGGGTTCGGCATGGCGGCCCATCGGTATCTTTTGCATCAACATTCGATGTGTTTTTTCATCATCGAACAAAGCCGACGCGAAGCGGGTTTTCGTCAAGCCGGGCAGCAGTGCGTTGCAACGAATATTGTCAGCAGCGCACTCGCGAGCAAAGGCTTTGGTCATGTTTACGACAGCCGCTTTGGTGATCGAGTAAATCGCCTGGCCGGGGCCCGGTTGCAGCGCGTTGACTGAAGCGGTGTTGATAATGCTGCCGCCATTGTTTTTACGCATCAGTTTGCCACCGGCGACAGAGGCAAAAAAGTAACCGCGAATATTCACATCGACGGTTTTTTGAAAAGCGCCGATATCGGTGTCGAGAATGTGACCGTAGTAAGGGTTGGTCGCCGCGTTGTTGACCAGTATGTCAAGCCGACCGTGCCGGCTTTCTATTTGTGCCATGCAATGATCGATTTGATCGAGGTCGCCAATGTGGCAGGCGAGGACTTCCGCGCTGCCACCCGATTGCACGATTTGCTCGGCGACTGGCTGACAGCTCTCGGCGCGACGGCTGGAGACGATGACATGCGCACCGTGTGCAGCCAGCAGGCGGGCAGCAGACTCGCCAATGCCGCGGCTGGCGCCGGTCACCAGGGCGATTTTGCCATTCAGATTAAACAGATCATTCATGCTGGGAGATTCGCGTGGTCGGTCAATCGCCCAGTGTGACAGCTTTGGTGTAGCTGTCGCAACGAGCAGGCAATTACGGCAGGCAATTACTTCTGCATGAACTTTTGCATATTCTGGCGAAATTCATCACTGCGCATCAACGCGCCAAACTGCGCCGATTCGGCTTCAATGATGTCCAGATAAATCGACTTGTTGCGATGAATCATCTGCCGCGATACGCGCAGTGCCTGCTCTGGCAGGGCAGCCAGCCGCGCCGCTGTCTCTTCGAGTTTCCGGGTCAGTGCCTCGCTGTCGACGATTTCATTGACGAAGCCATATTCGTAGCCCTTCTGTGCGTTTAGTGGCTCGCAAAGCAGCAACATTTCGGCGGCCCGATGATGGCCCATCAAAGCGCTGAAGGTGATTGACGAGCCAAACTCCGGGCAAACACCCAACGCGGCGAACGGGGTGTGAAAACGCGCCTGCTCAGTGGCGTAGACGAGGTCACAGTGAAACAGCAGCGTGGTGCCGATACCAATCGCCGGCCCATCGACGCCCGCGACAATCGGTTTGTCGGTATCGAGGATTGCCTTCATCAACTCAAGCGCCGGATTGTCCCGTCGCTCGGGCTCGGCAGCGGCGGCGGCAAAGTCGCCGATGTCATTGCCAGCAGTGAAGATCCCCGCCTGTCCCGCAATCACAATGGCTCTGACTGAATTGTCTGCCGTGGCGTCTCTGAAGCCGGCGGTCAATGCCTGATACATCTCTCGATTGAGTGCGTTGAGTTTGTCGGCGCGATTGAGGGTGAGTGTGCGGACGGCGTCGGTCGTTTGTTCTAGTACAAGTGGCATTGACTGATTCGTTTGGTGGTCTGCAATAGTGGCTGGCAATTGTCGCACGTGATCGGTATGGATTGATCAAATTCGGGCGCGAAGACTCTATTGGTCTTGAGTAATAACCAATAGGCATTTACACGTAGTCGCCGGGCCGGAGTGTAAAGATTAGTGGCAGGTAATCCTGTTTGCGCAAATACACTGCCTTTTCTGGCAGGGGCTAGTAGATGTCACAAGATGACCAGCGTTCTCGCAGTTGCTATGGTTCCGTGTTCGGATTAATGCAGTCAACTTGAGTAGTAAATCAAAAAAATGACTGGAGATATTCAACGCTACGCCTCATACAAAGATCAATTCCAATTTTCAGGCGAACAGATTTATGAGTTGATCTATGAGCGAAACAAAACCCAGATAAGAACCAAGCGTCGCTCGGTCGCGCTGGTGAATCTGAAACGAATTTTCGAACATACGTTTCGGATAAGCCGGCGCGACGGATTCAGAGAAATGTCGCTGCGACAGCTCAGTCACGAATCGGGGATAAGCATTGGTGGTATCTATGCTTGCATCGAATCCAAACAGGCGCTGGCACAGATGGCATGTGACTGTGTCACCTATATTGGGGTTCAGCATCTGCAATCGACTGTCGTGCCGCGACAACAGCCGGCAACGCTTGCCGAATTTCTGCGCAACAGTGCATTTCTTGCAGAACTGATGCACGAGTGGCTGCATTTTGTGTTCGTGGATGTACGTAGTATGCGAGGCACAACCGAGTCTGAGTTCTCTCGCTTGACCAGCTTGTTCGTCGCCGGTGTCGATCGGTTGAGTTCACTGCAGGATGGTCGCCCTGCTGACGGTGAGGTCATTGATCGCACACATGCACTCGAAGCGCGACTTGCGCTGTTGCTGATTGGTGACTGGGTACAGCGGCGCGAGCAATTCCTGCGCGAGGGACACTCAATCGACACCTACGCCGATTACGTGGTCGCGACGCTTTCGCGGGATTCTGACCAATCGAGTCCCGCGCCGAATCCCGGTCCGGTCGAAGCCCTCAGCGGCGTGGATGTCATCTGATGGTTGCACCTGTCCACGCTGTGGGCAGGTACCGACAGATCCGGCTTGCCTGGGTTGTTGTGGTAGCATTTCGGCCCCCGCAGCCGGAGATACCGCCCCGTGAGCCAACCTGTCAGCTATCGCGTCGATGCCGATATCGCCGTCATCAGCACCAACAATCCACCGGTCAATGCACTAGGGCAGGCGGTGCGTTCCGGGTTGCTGGCGTCGATCGAACAGGCGCTGGCTGACGATGCCGTCAAGGCTATCGTCATCGGCTGCGAAGGCCGTACTTTTTTTGCCGGTGCGGATATCCGCGAGTTTGGCAAGCCACCACAGGCGCCATCGCTGCCCGAGGTGTTAAATGCCATTGAAGCCAGTTCAAAGCCAGTCATCGCGGCAATGCATGGGACGGCCCTCGGCGGTGGGCTGGAAACCGCGCTGGCCTGTCACTATCGCGTGGCTTTGACCGGCAGCAAAGTCGGTCTGCCCGAAGTCAATTTGGGGCTGATACCCGGTGCCGGCGGCACGGTGCGCCTGCCGCGGCTGATTGGTGTCGAGCGCGCGCTCGCCATCATGACCAGCGGACGCCCGGTCAATGCAGCCGAGGCACACGCCGATGGCATTCTCGATGCCGTGGTCGACGGCAGCGATGCGATTGCGGCCGGTTGCGATTTCGCGCGCGAAGCGATTGACACCGGTTTGCCGGTCAGGCCGGTGCGCGACATTGACGATGGTCTCGCCGCGGCGCGCGCTGATGCCTCAGTCATCGAGCAACAGCGCGACCTCGTCCGTTCGCGCGCACGTGGTGCACTGGCGCCACTGGCCTGCGTGGATGCGGTGGCCGCCGCCGTCGAACAACCGTTCGATGATGCGATGGTCGAGGCCAGACGGCTCTTCACCGATCTTGTCGCCGGCGATCAGTCCAAAGCGCTGCGGCACGTTTTCATGGCCGAGCGCGCAGTTAGCAAAGTGCCGGGTGCGAGTGGAGAGCCGAGCCTTGATGTGAAATCCGTTGGTGTTATCGGTGGCGGCACTATGGGTGCCGGCATATCGGTGGCGATGCTCAATGCCGGGCTGTCGGTGCATATGATCGAGCGCGACGACGAAAGCGCCGAGCGCGGTCGCGCCGGTGTCGATCGCATACTGCAATCCAGCGTCAAGCGCGGGCGGCTGTCGGCCGAGGCAAAAGACGAACTGCTCGCGGCGCGTTATTCGGTAGGCACCGACTACGCCGATCTCGCCAGTTGCGATCTGGTGATCGAAGCGGTGTTCGAAGATATGGCTGTCAAGCAGGCGGTTTTTCGCGAGCTGGATTCGGTCTGTCGCGCCGATGCGATTCTCGCCACCAATACCTCCTATCTGGATATCAACGAAATCGCCGCCACCACCAGCCGGCCTGGTCAGGTGATCGGGCTGCATTTCTTTTCGCCTGCCCATGTCATGAAGTTGCTGGAGATCGTCGTCGCCGACGCGACCGACGCCAATGTCGTCGCCAGTTGTTTTGCGCTGGGCAAGAAGATCGGCAAAGTCTGCGTGCGGGCCGGGGTGTGCGACGGCTTCATAGGCAACCGCATTCTGGCGCGCTATAAACTCTGCGCCGACTACATCATGATCGACGGCGCGAGCCCCTACGATATCGATGCTGCACTACTCGAATTTGGCTATCCGATGGGGGTTTTTGCCGTCGGCGATCTGGCGGGGCTGGATATTGGCTGGGCCACGCGCAAACGCCGTGCACCCACCCGCGATCCACGAGAACGATACATCACGGTGGCCGATCAGGTTTGCGAGCACGGCTGGTACGGCCAGAAAACCGGTAAGGGATTCTACGTGCACGATGGCGCCCGCCCACAGCCCAACCCCGAGGTCATCAATATCCTCAACGCCGAGCGCGAGCGGCTGGGCATCGAGCCGCAGAACTTCAGCAATCAGCAAATCATCGATCGCTATCTGGCGGCCATGATCAACGAGGCGGCCAATGTCGTTCAGGAGGGCATTGCACTGCGACCGCTGGATGTCGATATCACCGCGATTTACGGCTACGGTTTTCCGCGCTGGCGTGGCGGGCCTATGCAATATGCCGATACCATTGGCCTTGACCGCGTGCTGGCGGATATCCGGCGCTTTGCCGAGCAGGATGACTTTTTCTGGCAGCCCGCCGAGCTGCTGGTCGAACTGGCAGGCAAAGGGCAGAACTTCGCCAGCCTCAACAGCTGAGCTAACCATTTGGCCGGGTCTGTCCAGACGGACCTGATTTTGCACCGTAAAGCGGTTTGTCGAGGTGCGGGCCAGCAGTGCCCGCATCGCCTACCTCTTTCGCTCAGCAGACATGTGGCCCGGATCCAGAAGAACGAACTATCGCGGTGACGATCCCGAAGCCGTGGAAGACGATCGCATCGCACGTCTGGCGCGCAAGCGCATGGTCAGCGCCGAGCTCGAGGACTTTCTGCGCTACCTGCACTCGCCCTGGCATATCCTGTGGCGCAACATGTTCGTCGGTCTGGCGCGTGGTCTGGGCGCGGTGTTCGGCGCCACCGTCGTCGTGGGTGTGGCCTTGTGGCTGCTGGCGGTGTTTGTCGACCTGCCACTGGTGGGCAGCTACTTCAACGATCTTCGCGCCCGTGTCAGTGCCATCGCCGAAGAGGCGCGCTACAGTGATGACTTTGTGCGCATGCAGCGCACACTGCGCAGTATCGACGAGCGCCTGCAGGAGCAAAATGAGTTGTTGCGCACTCTGGCAGAACAACAGGATCAGTAGTCGCCTCAAAGGCAGTGCCGCAAGCGCCTTGTCTGTCTTTCGCCAGAAAAGGTAACGGGTTACAGTAGCGTGCGCACGTCTGCGCTGCACGCCGGATTCCCGATGTCTGCCAACCACACTGCCAAGCCCGCGAAAGATCCGCTGTTTGCCCCGCTGCGAATCGGCAAGCTCGAGTTAAAAAACCGCATTATGAGCACCAGCCACGCCTGTGGCATGGGTGATAACGGCATGCCGGATCTGCGCTACCAGCGCTACCACGAAGAAAAAGCCAAAGGCGGCCTCGCACTCAGCATGTTTGGCGGTTCATCCAACGTGGCGCCGGATTCACCCAGTGTTTTCGATCAGTTGCGTGTCGACGACGACTGTGTGATCCCGCACTTTCAGCGCTTTGCCGAACGCATGCACCAGCACGGCGCGGCGCTGATGTGTCAGATCACGCATCTGGGCCGTCGTGGTGATGCCACAGTAGAGAACTGGCTGCCGACCGTCGCCCCCAGTTCGGTGCGTGAAACCCTGCACCGCAGCATTCCGCGTGAAATCGATGAACACGACATTGCACGCATCGTCAAAGCCTTCGGCCAGACTGCCCGGCGCTGCTACCAGGGCGGCCTGGATGGGCTGGAGACACACGCCGGTGCGCATTTGATCGGTCAGTTCTTCTCACCCGATGTCAATCGACGCACCGACAAGTTCGGCGGCTCCGTGGAAAATCGCGCACGCTTTGCACTGATGGTGCACGAAGAAATTCGCAAACAGGTGGGCGATGATTTTCTGGTGGGTATCCGCATGTCGATGGAAGAGGGGCGTGGCGGCCTTCAAATGGACGAGGCTTTGCAGATCGCAGCGATTCTGGAGCGCGAGGGTGCGATCGATTTTCTCAACTGCGTGGTGGGTCGCATGGATACTGAACTGGCGCTGGCCGAATTCAACATGCCGGGCATGACCCAACCATTGGCGCCGTTTCTGGAAAAACTCAAAGTCGTCAAACAGGCGATCTCCGTGCCGGTGTTTCACGCCGCACGCATCACCGATGTCGCGACCGCTCGCTATGCAGTAGGCGAGGGTATTCTCGACATGGTCGCGATGACACGCGCCCATATCGCCGATCCGCAAATCGTCAACAAAATTCAGCGTGGTGAAGAGCATCGGATTCGTCCTTGTTTTGGCGCATCGCACTGCATGCATAAAAAGCCCTCCTGCATTCACAACGTCGCGACTGGCCGTGAAACCGAATTGCCGCAACAGATTGAACTGGCACCACAGCAGGGCCGTCGTGTGATTGTAATCGGTGGTGGGCCCGCCGGTATGGAAGCCGCCCGTGTCGCTGCCGAACGCGGTCACAAAGTCACACTGATTGAGGCCAGTGATCGGCTCGGTGGACAGTTGCTGTTGGCGGAAAAGGGGACATGGCGGCGAGATATCATCTCGGTGGTCAACTGGCGCATAGCAGAGCTTGAACAACTGAACGTGGACATACGATTCAACCTGTTTGCAGAGCTCGATGATGTGCAGCAATACGAACCCGATGTGGTGATCGTCGCGACCGGCGGTGTGCCAAACACCGAAGTCATATCCGGTGCCGAGCACAGCCATTCAGGTTGGGACCTGCTCGGTGGCGATGTGCAACCCGCAGATCAGGTGCTCGTTTGGGATGGCACCGGCCGTCATGAGGCGTTGTCGTGCGCCGACTGGCTGGCCGAGAAAGGCGTCGCAGTAACGCTTGCCACCATCGATGATCGACTCGGTGCCGAACTGGGTTACGCCGAGCGTCCGGTTCACCGCAAACGCCTTTACCAGAAAGGAGTGACGGTACTTCACGACCTGGCTTTGCTGTCAGTACAGCGTCAGGGCAATCGATTGCTTGCCACGTTGCGCAACGACCTGACTGATGAGTTGCTTGAAATTGAAACAGAGCAAGTGGTGGTAGAGAGTGGTACCCGCCCGGCCGATGAGCTGTATCGAACTATGCGGGCCGGTTCAGTCAATGACGGTGTCACTGATGTCGATGCACTGATCAATGCCCAGCCGCAACCGACGCAAGCTGCCAAAGGCGAGTATGAACTGTATCGTGTGGGTGATGCGATCAGCAGTCGATCACTGCATGCAGCCTTGCTGGATGCTTACCGGCTAGCTGTCAGGCTGTAATTGAAGTGGGTGTCGATCACTAACAACAATGGAACACAAACTGTAGAACCCGAGGGCGGCTCGTCGCCGCCCTCGGCCTTGCACGGGTGTGGAATCAGATCGGTATCGTCTGAATCGTCTAGCCATTCATCGATTTCATCGCGTAAATCGATTTTGCCGCGATGCCGCTGGCCCGACACACTTTTGGTGTGCACTCCGCCTTTTCGCAAAATTGCGCCGGCGCGGACGACCGGGTTTCTTCTTACAGGCATAAGCCCTCCTGCCCCGGATAAATTACAACTGCAGGTGAAACCACCGGGGTGCTGGTTTCCCACTGCTGCAACGTCGATAGTATCGGTCAGTCTGCAGGAACATCGGCTGCTGGCTGGTTTGCTGAAAGCAGAATTTGCGCGGCAGCCGGGTGTACAGCGAGCGCGGTGGTTTATCTTCAACGATTCGCTTGAGTCGGCAGCCAGACTCGAACGTGTGATACCAGATCGAATGCAGGCCCAGTTCCTCGCGCACAAACCACAAGGCCGCCGCCATCAGTGCTTCATCCCAAATTTTACCCAGCCGTCGCTGCATCGCGTTGCAATAAGCGAGCACGGTCGCCGAAGCATTGTCCTCGGATGGTTTGTGCCAGCCCTGCAGGGTGCGCAGGTCGCGAATCCAGTCAGACTGAATCTCCTCCAGCAATACCTCGCCGGTATCGAAATCCAGGTCCATGCGAATCCAGCCCAGAGTCGGTCGATAGAACGCGCGGCGATTCTTTTGCAGCACCGGGTGGCAGCAATTGTTGAACACCCATT
>CAZNIS010000029.1:10828-21180 GCA_964573105.1 uncultured Granulosicoccaceae bacterium | reverse complement strand
TCGGCGTCGCCGTGCTGTCCGCGTTGCAGATAGAAGTCGCCAATGGTATTCAGCGAGCCTGAATAAAGTCTTTTTATCTCATCGTCGTCAGGGTTTTGCTGATGCATCTCCGCCAACGTGTTGGTGCATCGCCTGGCGAGTCGTTCTGTGCGCGAAACCAACCCCGTCTGTTGCTCCGCCTGAGCGAGTACACCACACCACATGGCAATGCCAATGGAATGGGGCAGGTAGCGCTGAAGATGCAGTACATTGTCACCGAACGGACGAATCTGCCACTGCAACGCCGGTGTGTGTCTCCATTGATGTTCGAAGCTGGCTTGTTCATCGAAAACCATCGCCTCTAATGAGGATAATCGCATCGCTTTAGTCTCTGGATCCAGGCTGTTGCGAAGATGGCTCGCGACCAGCCGATGCAGGATCGCCAATCGAGGAACGCTGTGCAGCCGATGGTGTTGTGCCGTCGTGTTTTCCGAATAGACAGTGAGCAAGCGCAGACCTATCAGTTCTCTCCACAGTTCCAGCCACGGGTTTGGCCGACTGCTGTCGGGGGCTTGTGCAGCCACGCAGTCGAGCGCGTTTATCCAGCGCTCGCGAAAGGTTTCGTCTTCAATTTGAGTGGCAAGTGTGCGCAGCGGCTCTAGTGCATCGGGGCTGGTTTCCGGTTCGGAGAGTGCGCTGATTAACGCATTAGCTTGCTGCTCGTCCAGGCTGGCCGTCAGCACTTGCGATATAAATGTCAGTGCATTGGCACGCTCTGCCTGGGAATCCGCCATCTCTGGAAATTGTTGCGTGACGATCTTTTGCATCCATTCACTGATGATAGAGTCGGCATCCAGCCAGCAGGCGTGTTCCAGTAGATGGCGCGCCGGCGGGCTTAGTTGATTGAGTGTCCATTCGAGTATCAAACTGAGCTGTTTTTCCCGGTGGCGTGGTTTTTCGTCGATCTGCTCGAGCGTGTTGTCGATATCGTCCAGGCCATGCTGTCGCAGCTGCCGACAGTAGTCGGCCGGACGTATTTCCGGATGTTCGCCAAGGTAGGCTGCAGCCAGTTCAATCGCCAGCGTGTAGCCGTCGAGCATTTCACACAGCTCGCGGGCGGCACTTTCATCAGTGTCGCTTGCAAAGCGCTGCTGCGGCTGGAAATCGCGCAATAGAGCGATGGCATCTTCAATCGGCAGTGAGTCGATCGCAATTGGCCGCAAATCGCGGCCAAGACCAAAGTCCAGCGGATCGAGGCGTGTGGTGACGACGAGCTCGAACCATTCTTCCTGCGGCAGCAGTGCGGTTTGATCGGTACTTAAAAGTTCAGCCTGATCGACGTTATCCAGTATCACCAGCACGCGCGGCTCAATGTCCGGCAGCAGTTCATCGGCGCTCAGTCGGTCCTGGTGCGAGCGAAGCTGCTCGCGCAGTGCGTCTGCAGACGCCATTGTTTGCTGTTGAAGCTGATGCAGGGTATGAGTGACAGCCTTTGCAGGTTCCGCCCGAACAGACTCGGGGAGTTCGATGCCCAGTGCCGGTAGTTCGGACAGTGACAACAATGCCTCCGCCATGGTCTCAACGCCCTCGCAGGGCACCAGCCAGCGCCCGCCTGCAGCGTAGAATTCTGCATAGGCGTGCGCATATTGAATGGCCAGCGCCGTTTTCCCCTGTCCACCCAGGCCGTGCACCGCGGTGACAATGCCGACGCGATCGCTGATCAGATTCTGGTGCAGCTCACGCAGTTCTCTGTGGCGACCGACAAAGTGCTGGTAGCTGCGGCCCAGGCTGTTGCGTCCGGGCGCGAGCTCTGCCAGCAGGCAGCGGTCCAACCGAGTGCAAATTCGCTGGTCAATGGCTTCAAGCCGTGCGGCCAGTGTGGTGATGTCATCGGTATCTCGCTCGGGGTGTTGGCGTAATTCGGCAAGCCGATCTGCCGCATCCAGTTCAGCCAGCACTTGTGGCCCGCGGGCGAACCAGTGGCGCAGATCGAATGCGGCGCGTGGATTGAAGCGATCACTTGCGTCGGAGCTGTCCAGGTTGATGTTGCGGCGCCGCATTTCGGCGTTGATTTGCCGTATCCACGCGACGATGTCGGGATCGTCTGACAGATCGTCCAGCAGTGAGGTCAGTTCTTCGTCGTCTGTGCCGGGCATGCCGGGCGCCTTGGCAAAGTAGATCGTCGCCACACCGTCGTCACCGCGGGCCAGCGTGTGTTCGCGACGAAGATATTCGTTCCACTCCCAGCGGCAGTTGGGCGAGCGAAAGTAGTTGGGTGAGAGAAACGCGAGAAACAGCCGAGACGTGCGTAGGCCCTGGCCAAGTCTGGCCCGCCAGTCGCTGCCGTCGTCGATTTCTTCGGTATCGAGAAATACGTCGAGCTCGCGCCCGGTGTACTGTCGGTGTTGACGCTTTAAACGTTTGTGAAAAGCGCTGACCCAGCCCTCACCGCCTGTTTCTGTGGGTTCGTTATCCTTGCGGGCATAGGACAAAAACAAGTGATGTGTTTGCTGCGACATCTTCGACAAATCCTTGCGGTTACTGCGCACTGCATCAGTTAATGTTCACGGTACAGATAATCGGTCGCCTGATCAAATCTATGGTTAAGCTCAGCTATTCACAGATCGCGGGGCACAGCCCTTTTCTGGTGCCGATCAATAGGCTGAGCACAGGTGATCAACTGTGCGTCGTGTCGCCGCGATGACAGCTCCACTGGTGAGCCGGCAGCGGTCGTGATAACTTGCAAGCAAAACGGAGGTGGAACAATGCAAGACAAAACCCGGTTAGACATATCAAGCCAATACACAGACATTGAATGGCAGGCCCGCGTGGATCTTGCCGCCGCACATCGGCTTGCGTACATGCACGATATGCACGAAGGTATTTTCAATCACCTGACACTCATCGTGCCGGGCAAGTCTGATTGCTATTACCAGATCCCCTTTGGCACGCATTGGTCGGAAGTGACGGCGTCCTGTTTTATGGAGGTCAGCTATGACGGTGAACTGATGGCAGGCGATGGGGAGATCGAGCGATCGTGCCTGTGTATCCATGCGCCGATACACCGCCAACACCCTGATCATGCGACGGCTGTTTTTCATACCCATATGCCGCATGCCAGCGCCTTGTCGCGACTGGAAGATCCGCGTATCAAGCCTATCGGTCAAACCGAAGTCATGTTGTCCTCGATGATCGCCTACGATTCGGACTACACGGGTCCTGCGATGGATCCCACGGAAGGCGAACGCCTGGCCGGTCTGATTGGCAGTGAAAAGATCCTGTTTATGGCCAACCACGGTGTCGTCACTTTCGGCAGCAGCGTCAGTGAGGCTTTCGATTTGCTCTATTACATCGAGCGCGCCGCTCAGGTACAGCTCTATGCGATGTGGACGGGCCAGAGATTGCAGCCGATGAAACCGGAAGCTGAACAGCAAACGCGAGCGTTCAAAGGTCAGACCTTCAAACGTGGCAAACCGCATGTCTACCACT
Organism: uncultured Granulosicoccaceae bacterium; assembly: GCA_964573105.1. Classification (GTDB taxonomy): domain Bacteria; phylum Pseudomonadota; class Gammaproteobacteria; order Granulosicoccales; family Granulosicoccaceae; genus CAKZSB01. Next base: position 17,712 of record CAZNIS010000029.1, on the reverse strand, counting down.
TCGATGCCCTAAAGCGCATGCTGGACCGCAACGAGCCTGACTACAAACTATAACTGTTCACAACACGCCTGTCGCACCCGTGGGTGGTGTCGGTCGTACTCAAATATGGACCGCAAAGAGCCCGACTACAAAGACTAACCGGTTGTTGAAGGAGACTGTAGGTCGGGCCGCAGCGAAGCAAAGCAAAGCGTGCCCGACGATACATTTCACGCAAATTATCCAGCTCACTCCATCGGTTGTCGTACAAGCCAGGATTATCAATCATGTACATGCCAAGGGTTTTCGAAGTAGAGGACCTTGAACAGTTGCTGGTTCTGATTAGCCAGAATGCGCTCGGCACCCTTGTGGTCAATAATGACAATGGTTTTGAAGTTAATCATCTGCCGTTCGTCGCCGATGTCACCGATACAAACCGGGTACGCCTGCGTGCCCACATACCCAGAGCCAATGGACTTAGCTCAATGCTGGATCGTGGCAGACAGTGTGTCGTGACATTCCATGGCCCGCAGGGTTATATCTCTCCGTCCTGGTATGCAACGAAGCGCGAGCACGGCAAAGTCGTTCCCACCTGGAACTATGCGGTGGTTCACGTGCATGGAGAAGTGACGCTGGTGGATGATCGCGATTGGGTTCGACAGCAGTTGCAGGCACTGACCGAGCACAACGAGGTAGCAAGGGCAGAGCCGTGGGCGATGTCTGACGCGCCCGAAGACTATCTGGAGAAGCAGTTTGGCGCACTGGTTGGTGTGCAAGTGCTGGCCAGCAGAATCGAGGCCAAAACCAAGGCGAGTCAGAATCAGCCAAAGGCCAATCAGTCATCGATACTGCTGGCCTTGACATCCGAACAGCCGGATTCCGAACTTTACAAGCTGGTGCGTGAGACGCTTGTGCCAGGCGACTAGGTAACTCCTGTGGTTGAAACCTTTGTTTGACGGGCAATCGCATAAAGGCTGTCGTCTGCCGGTGTTGTTCGCCTGTTGCAGGCCGTCGGGTATCCACTAATACAATTGGGTGATGTCATGCTGGCAGGCACTGGGTAGCCTGCGGGCAGTATCGATCGGAGTTCAACTATGAAGCGTGCTGTCACTTGTTTTATCGCTTTTGGCGTGGTGTTGTTTGCCAGTGCGGCCCAGGCAGTTACCGAGGGTTATAAACAAAACTACTTTCTCTTCGCCGGGGCAGATGATCTGGAGAATGAAGATGGCGATGTTCGGTGCGACGGAAAGTTTCAGATCAGTTTCGCTACCCCGTTGCGAAATCCAACCAACGTTGCCAGGGGCACGATTGCCGGTATCGTAGAGAGAACGGGCCCGCTGTATTTCGGTTACACACAGCGAGCGTTCTGGGAGTTGTGTCAGCAGTCATTTCCATTTAGTGAAACCAACTATATGCCAGAGTTGTTCTGGGCAAAAAATGTAGAACTATTTGGCAGGCGCGCGGTCCGGTTCATGGGCTGGGAGCATCAATCCAATGGACGCGATTCAATCGAATCGCGCAGCTGGGATCGAATCTATGCTCGCATGCACTTTCCTTTTTTGGGAAAAGTTGAAAAGCCGCTACTGGAAGAATCAGAGACGAGTATCCGCAACCGTCTGGCCATCGACATTTCGTTGTGGCACCCGGTGACCCGCGGCAGGCAGAACAGGGACATAACCGACTTTTACGGGTTCGGTGAGCTGGCTGCGACCTATACTTTCTCCAACCAGCACCGATTGAGAATGTCCGTGAGAAAGGGCGGAGGCTTGACCGATTTTTCCCGTGGCAATGTCGAGATGCAATGGCTGTTTCCCAGTAAAAGTCTGGGTATTCAGTGGATGGTTCAGGTGTTCAACGGCTATGGTGAATCACTGCAGCAGTATAACGTCCACTCAAGTGCGATCCGATTTGGTGTGGTTTTCTCAGACTATGAATTCAAACTGTCTGGCGATTAAGCAATAGGGCGCATTCATAGATGGTTTGGTCTTCATTGAGACCAATCGCGGACGCGAAGAAGAATTAATCGCGAAACAAGATCTGTTCGGCGATATACCGATTGGCCGCCGGTGATTCTTTGTCATCACCCGCCTGGAGCTGCACCAGCTTGCCCGTGACTTTATGCGCTTCAACAATGGATAAATGCCTGGGTGCGCCGGAGCTTGCCAAAAATTGATGCACGATAAAATCTGATTCTCGGGAAGGGGAATGCTGTTGTGCACACCAGGCCATAACATCCTGATCATCCGAATCGTTGCCAAATAGACTCAATTCGATGAAACGGGACTGGATGGTGTGAGACTGGTCTGTGCTGTTCGACCACTCACATGTGCAAACCAGCGACATCGGCTGCATGCGATAGCCAATCATCTCACGTGTCAGCGCATCCTGTTTGGGCTTTAACTGTTTTGGGCTCGGGTCGAAAAAGGTTCTGCTGCTGCTGGAGCCGAACATCGCGATGTACCGGTTGCCCTCTCCCTGCACGCGGTAGTGTGTGGCCCAGTTGTAGCCGGGGCGGGCGAGCTTTTCATCGATATGAGTGTGGTGAAACCAGTCGAGATAGCGATCGAGGTGTTCGTCGGCGATGCGGTAAATCAGAAGCCAAATGCCCATGGTTAGCTACTCTTTGCCTGTTGTGCCACGCTGGTGTTGCGACAACGCACAAAGGATTCAATCGTGCGCTCGATATCGTCGCTGTCTGTCACCCACGAACATACGCTCACACGGATCACGCTCTCGTCGTTCCAGTTTGAACCGCCCACCCAGCAGACGCGATCATCCTGCACGGCCTTGAGTGTGGCTTGGGTGAGGGAATCGTCGCCACAACTCACGACAACCTGATTGAACACCACGTCGTTGCGGATATGAAAACCGGCATCGGCAAGGCCTTTGGCCAACTGCACGGCGTGTTGGTGCATGCCGGTGATCATTTCCTCCAGGCCGTCGCGACCGAGGTATTTCAACGTTGCCCACAGTTCCACCGCGCGTGCGCGGCGCGACATCTCCGGGGTGTACAGCATGCCGTCTCGGTGCTCACTTAAAGTCAAATAGGCACCGCTTGCCTGCAGCGAATTGATCAGTGCATCGCGATCGGTGCACAGCACCACGCCGCTATCGTAGGGCGTGTTCAGAGTCTTGTGCCCATCGCCCGAGAACGAGTGCGCCTGTTGCATACCGTCAGTCAGGTGTTTGAGTGATCGTGTGGCGCCAGCCCACAAGCCAAAGGCACCGTCCACATGTATCCACGCGCCGGCCTTGCGCGCCTTGCCGACAATGGCTGAAAAATCATCGAATGCTCCCGAGTTCACATTGCCGGCCTGCAGGATCAGCATGCAACTGGCATCGAGCGTTGGTATCTGCTCGGCGATGATTCTGCCTTGAGCGTCAGTGTCGACCCACTCGATGTTGTCGATGCCCAGGCCCAATACACCAATGGCCTTGGTGACAGCGGCGTGCGTCTGGCGGCCGGTGACGATGCGAATCGTTGGTGCACCGTTCAGGCCGCGGCCGTTAATGTCCCAGCCCTGATTGTGCAGGATTCTGTACCGCGCGGCCGCAAGGCCACAAACAATTGCCATCGAGGTGCCGCTGACAAACCCGGCCGCGGAATCTTTTGGCAGTTCCAGCAGTTCGACCAGCCAGCGTTCGGTGACCTCCTCAATGCGTGAAACCACCGGTGACATCAGGTTCAGCGCGCAGTTTTGATCCCAGTGATCGGTCAGTGCTCGCGCCGCCATTGCCGCCGGCACAACGCCGCCATTCACAAATCCGAAATAGCGCCCGCCGTTTTGTGCCACTGTCGCCGGTGAGCCGTGTTGGTGCAGTTGCTCAAGTATGGCGCCGGCATCACCACTTTGCTGTGGCAGGCTTTCATCGAATGCAGCCAGTCTCTGTAAGGCAGCTTCGGTTGGGTAGACGTTGCGCTCGGCTGCGCCGTCTGCATATTCGAAAGCGAAGGTTTGCGCCTGCTCGTAGAGTGCTTTCGAGCGCTGCTCTGCAGCCATTTTGTTTTGTATGGAATTTGTCATTTCGGCGTCTGCGGCGAAGGCTTGCGCCTATACCTGCTTATAGCGAAAACAGTCGGTGGTGTGATCGTTAACCATGCCCACACCCTGCATGAATGCATAGCAGATGGTGCTGCCGATAAACTTGAATCCGCGCTTTTTCAGATCCTTGCTCATGGTATCGCTGACCTCGGTTTTGCCGGGTACCTGTTTGGAGGTCTTCCATTTGTTGACGATCGGTTTGCCGTCGACAAACTGCCAGATGTAGTCGTTAAAGCTACCGTACTCGGATTGCACCTCCAAAAATGCTCGGGCATTTTCACGCACGCCAAACACCTTGAGCCGGTTGCGAATGATGCCCGGGTCCAACAGCAGTTTTTCCAGTTTCTTGTCAGTGAAGCGGACGACTTTTTCGGCTTCGAAGTTGGCAAACACTTTTTGATAGTGCGGGCGCTTTTTCAACACCACCAGCCAGCTCACACCGGCCTGTGCCCCTTCCAGGTTCAGCATTTCAAACAGGTGGCGATCATCGTGTACCGGCACGCCCCACTCGGCGTCGTGATATTCAATGTGAAGGTCATGGCCTGCACACCAGCCGCAGCGCTTCGGTTCTCTTGTCATGTTCATTTCAATCGATTGGCAGGCCGCTCGGCACACTGCCCGGTGGTCCCATTTTGCCGTAGCGGCTGTTGGTGCCGGTGAGGGTGTGTAGAAACGCAACTAGTTGCTGGACTTCGGCATCGCTCAAATCTACCGGTTTGATATCGACGTGGTGTCTGAGGCGCGCTTGCTCGCGGGTATCTTGCCTCGTGATGAAATCAACTTTCGAAAGCCAGGGAGCCGCTGGCAGGTCGACTTGTGCGGGTTGCCAGCGATCCAATTCACGCAACGGATTGAGATGATGGCGAATAATCCCCTCCAGCGTGGCATAAGCACCGTTGTGGCCATAGGGTGCAGTCAGCGCGACGTTGCGTAAACTCGGTGTGCGAAAGCGATAGGCATCGGCCAGATCATCGGTCTCTGCCATGCGACCGGTGTCGCGGGCATAGGGGTCAAAGCGGCGGGTGCGGCCGGGGCCAAACTGCGGCAATGCCAGTGCGTGGAAATCGTGATCGGTAAAAAGCGGGCCACTGTGGCAACTGCTGCAGTTGGCCTTGCCGGTGAAGAGTGCAAGCCCCTGCATGGCGTCGTCAGGCATCGGCTGGTCTGTGGCCAGATACTCATCCCACGGGCTGTCGAAGCTTTGCCATTCGAAATTGATAAAGTCGGCCAGTGCGATGGCGATGTGGGTGATGCTGATGTCCAGTGCGGTTTCTATGTCGTCAAATTGTTTGATGAAGGCCGCCTTGTATTGCGGGATGCTGCGCACCCGGTCGCTAATAATTGGCCAGACGTAATCAATGCGATCATAGGCGGCGCCGGCGACCTGATTTTCTCCTGGATTGCCGGCCATCTCGAATTCGGATGTCAGCGGAAACAGAGCCTGTGCAGCCAGCAGTGATGGCAGACCGTCCGGCAGCCACTCTTCGGCCGGGCTGTCGAAGCCGTTGTCGTAGTCGTCGGAGTGGCTGAGCCGTCCGTCGTGAAATAAATGCGTGATCTCGCGCGCACCCAGATTAAATAGCGCAGGGGCATTGCGCGGGATGCGTTTGGCGATTCGGTCATCGCCAATACCGGCGGTGCGTTTGGTGCCAATCCCGCTGCCGCCCTCGCCGATACCCAGCGGCAGTGCGTCGGCGCTTGCCAGATCGTGGTGGTGACAAGTGCCGCAGGAGATATTCTGATTGCCTGACAGTATCGGATCGTAGAACAGCAGTTGGCCCAGTTCGGCACGCGCCTTTTTGTGCGGCAGAAAATCGTCAGCACCGAGCGGGGTGAATATACTGTCGGCTGCACCGGCAGCGCCCGTGTGAATCATCAACCCGATTATGAGGATCAGCCATTGCCAGCCGCCCGCCGAAACCTGTCGATTGCCGCACTGCTGACAGCATTTGTGCTGGTGCCACCGCTGCACGCGGATATTGAAAAAGCGCGCGATCTGATGGAGAGCAACCAGTTTGAAGAGGCGATGCATCAATTGCTGCCTGCAGCTCGCTCTGGCAATGCCGATGCCGAGGAACTGATCGGCGTGATGTACGCGATGGGGCTGGGTGTCGAGCGCGACGACGTGCGCGCGTTTGACTGGTATCTGCGCTCGGCGCTGAAGGGACATCCGGGCGCTCAGTCGGGGGTTGGCTGGTACTACGAAGTCGGGCGCGGTATGCCGGCGCCGGATCTGGTCAGAGCCTATATGTGGTATGTGCTGTCGGCCATCGGCGGTGATCCCGATGCGGCGATTTCGCAGGAAGAAGTGGTGAAGAAAATGACGGCGGAACAGATTGAACAGGCGCATGTGCTGGTGGATGATTATCGACCCTGGCTGTATCCGTTTCGATAACGGGCTGGCGGCCGATTCGGCCGCCAGCCAATCAATTGCTACTGAATATCTTTCGCAGCACCACCGTCGATTTTCTCTTCGGCAGTGGCTGCCGCCGCACTCAGTGCGTCGAATACTGCCGGGCCGTTTTTGACGTTTTCCTTGAACCAGTCGAATACCGGTGCAGCAGCTTCTTTGAACGCACCTTTTTCTTCGGCTGTCGGGACGTACAGATCACCGCCACCGGCGACAAAGTCCTGATACGCCTGAATCGACTTGCGCTTCGGTGAGGCAAAGGTTGCCTGTTGCAGGGCGGCGAAACCGTCTACCACCACGCGGCGCATGCTTTCATCCATCTCCATGAATCGATCGTTAGACATCCACCACAATGCACCCATGTAGGCGTGGCCATCGAGAGTGACGTATTTCAGGCCGGCATCGGGGAATTTCATGCCCATGATGTCGGTGATACCGTTCTTAGAGCCTTCGAC
>CAZNIS010000029.1:0-10728 GCA_964573105.1 uncultured Granulosicoccaceae bacterium | reverse complement strand
GCCATATCGCGCACGGTGCGAGTGAAAGTGCCTTCAGACAGGACTTCCTCGGCAATGCGATCATCGCGCAGCAGGTAGGGCAGATCGAGCACCTGAACATAGGGGAAGATGCCGGCTGCACCCCCTGAGGTAGAGATGTAGATATCGATCGAGCCGTCGGCTACACCCTGCAGGCACTCTGCACCCTTTGAGCAAAGCTGAGTGCCGATGAAGAGCTCGACGGCAATCTTGCCATTGGAGGCGTTTTCGACGTAGTTCTTGAAGACCACCAGGCCGTCGTAGTCTTCGTCGTTTTCATTGGAGTTGGCGGTGGCGCGCAGGGTGATGTCGGCAGCGCTGGCCACTGACATAGCGCCTACCGACAGCAGTGCCGCTGCCAGTACCGATTTGATCATCTTCACGGGTTTCATGGTGTTCCTCTTTCGCTTGGCGTGAATCTATGGTTATTGAATGAACCCGAAAAATCGGGGTATAGCGAGTGAAATCGATGGGACGTAGGTAATCAGAAAAATCACAAGTATTTCAACCGCCAGAAACGGCAGTATGGCCTTGGATATCGTCTCCACCCGTTCACCGGACACACTCGATGCGACAAACAGCACCAGCCCCATCGGCGGCGTTGCCAGTCCCACGGTCAGGTTGACGCTCATTATAATCGCGAAGTGAACCGGGTGGACGCCAATGTCGGTGAAGATCGGCGCGAGGATCGGCCCCAGAATGATGATCGCCGGGCCGGCATCCAGAAACATACCCACAATAAATAACAGGATATTGATCAAAAACAGCAGCGTGAGTGGATTGTCTGACAAGCCGAGTATCATCTCGGCCAGCATCTCGGGCGTGTGGCTGAGGCTGACTACCGTTTTAAACGCCATCGCCGCACCGACCAGCAACAGCACCACCGACGAGGTAATCGCGGCGCGTGTGAAGGCGGCCGGCAAATCGCGCAGCGACATCGAGCGCAAAATAAACAGACTGACAAACAGGGCATAGGCGGCGGCGACGGCCGAAGCCTCGGTGGGCGTGAAGATGCCACCGAGAATGCCGCCAAGAATAATCACCGGCGTCATCAGCGGAAAAAATGCGCGTAAAAATGACTTGCCGCGTGCAGGCCAGTTGGCGCGTGCAGATGCCACCGGAAAGTTGTAGCGGTTGGCCATGATGACAGTCATCGCCATCAGCCCTACGCCCACCAGCACGCCCGGCACAATGCCGGCGAGAAACAAGGCGGCTACGCTCTCACCCATGACATAGGCGTAGATAATCATAATGCCGGACGGTGGAATGATCGGCCCGATCACCGAGGAGGCAGCCGTGATGGCGGCGGCAAATCGCTTTGAGTAGCCGTTCTTTTCCATCGCCGGTACCAGCATCGAACCGAGCGCCGAGGTATCGGCCACCGCCGAGCCGGACAAGCCGGCAAACAGCATGGATGAGAGAATATTCACGTGCGCAAGTCCGCCGCGCAGATGACCCATCATCGATTGTGAAAACTCGACCAGCCGCATGGTGATGCCGCCGCGGTTCATCAGCTCGCCGGCCAACATGAAAAACGGAATGGCCATCAGCGGAAAGCTGTCCATGCCGTTGTAGACGTTGCGATATAAAAGTGCCAGGTCGCGCTCCTGGCCGTTCAGCCACAGCACGATGCCGGGGGCCGCCAGCAGCCCAAAGAACACCGGCAGACCGATCATCAGAAAAAACAGGAACAGCGGCAGAAACCAGACCAGCATCAGGTGTTGTCCAGTTTGGCCTGATCGGCATCGACCGGCAGCGGATGATCGGGTTTCAGTACGCTGATCGCCGAGCGCAGAATCAGTTCGATGTTGACCATCAACAAAAGAATCAGCCCAACCAGCAGCGACATGTACATCCACGCCAGTTTGATCGGCAGCGGTTTGCCGCCGAACCACTGCATAGGCAGTTTCAGTGTGGACGAGGCGAACAGCCAGCCCGAATTGACGTGCTTGATACCAAATTGAATGCCGGCAATCAGCACGGCAGTGCTGATGCACAGCAGCAGGATAGACAGCAGGCTTGCGAGAAGGCTGGGCAGTGCGCGCGGCAGCATTTCAATGCAGACGAATCCGCCCCAGCGATAGGCCGACGGTGCGACCAGCCCGGTCATCCACAGCATCAGAAAGCGGGCGGCCTCATCGGGCCAGGGCAGGGCGCCACTGCCGAGATAGCGAAAGTACACCTGCACCAGAATCACCACGACCATCAGACCGATCGCAATCCAGCCCAACTGACGGCCGATGCGCAGCAGCAGCGTGTTGATGAATGATAGTGCCAGAAATGGCCACTGCAGTGCAGCCAAGGATCAGCCCCCGATGACGTGTGTCAATGCGGGCAGTATAACCGTGCGGTGTTCGAGGATGTGTTCAATCTGCGGCCAGCGAACCGGGTGATTCGCCGCACATGGGGAGGCCGGTATGGCCCGCGTGCTTCGAGTGACTTTCCGTGAAGACGTGAGGGACTGACTCCTTGTCTGTCCCCCCAACATCCTTGTATGCAGTGGTGGTGGCGTCGGCCCATACGTCCCTGACCGAGTTGTGATGCCGTTACCGCTGCAGTGTGATGCCTTCGTGGTTATGTCTATGCGAAATCGGCACCAAGTCACACGGTAATGTCAAAAAAAGATCTAAGTCACAGAAAATAAAGGGAATATTTGTGTATACGCTATTGGGGCGAGGCAGGCCTGCCGTGGGTCGACAAAGCCGGATCACCGTTTCTCTGACGCCGGATTTCTAGCGTGCCACCCAGCCGCCACAAACCGGAAAGATCTGACCGACGAAGCAATCGGCCGCGTCACTGCACAGGTAGGCGGCAAAGCTTGCGTCTTCCTCGGCACTGACAAGACGCCCCAGCGGCACTTCGCGCTGCAGCTTTTTCACGAACGCCGGATTGGATTGCACGGACTCCGGAAAGTAGGTGGGGTTGTCAACGAAATTCTGCGCGATCGCGTTGACTTGCACGTTGTCGCGCGCAACCTCCAGTGCGACGGCCTGAATGTAGGACAACTGCGCCCCTCGGGCCGCGCAGTAGGTGGACGTTTTGCGGATGCCGCGCATGCCTGAGGCGCTGCCCATCAGCAGAATCTTGCCGCGTTTGCGCGCAGTCATCATCGGCAATACCGCCTGCGTCAGATAGCGCAGTGGATCGACCATCGATCTGAATGCGTGAAACCACTCATTGTCGTCGACATCAGCGGCTGCAGTCGCCGGCGCCGGTATCGCAAGATTGGCCAGCAACACATCGATCTCACCGGCCTCGGCCACCACGCGATTGACGTTGTCGGCCGTATCCAGTGAATCGGTGCTCACAATTACGGTGGCGCCGGCCTTTTTCAGTGTGCTGCATAGAGCCGGCCCCATGAAGGTATCGGCCTGCGTCACCAAAATACGTTTGGTCTGCAGATCTGTCAGTGACATAGAAAAGTCCTGCGTCGCATGGAATGAATTTGTCGAGACATCAAACAGGGTCTCGCCGCAGCGACTGACACAGGCAATGCACGCCACCGCCGCCGAGCGTGAACATCGACATGTCGGGGTCGTACACCTGATAACCGCGGGCGCGCATCGCCTCGTTGAGTTTGACGCTGCCGGCCATCGACAACACCTTCTTGTTGCCCAGTGCTACCAGGTTTACCCCCAGGTCTTTGGCTTCGCCAAAGCCCACGTCGATAAACTCGAAGCCCTTTTTTCGAAGCCAGTCGATCACCCATCCTTCCAGTGCGTCGAGACAGGCAACCAGCAGTTTGTTATCCAGCGGTACAACCAGCCCGTCCATGTGGACAAACAGCGCTGGAATAGGGGCCACCTCGACATCCCAGCCCTCTTCGCGGACCCACTGCGCCACCTGCTCGGCGCCGGCCTGTTCGGATCGCTCGCCACAATAGCCAATCAACACGCTGCCCGGTTCCAGAATAACGAAGTCGCCGCCCTCGAAATGGCCGGCAGTGGCGTATTTCCAGATCGGGATATTGTTATGCTGATAAAACTGTATCGCGGTGACGTAATCGGCGCGTCTGCACTTGAGCTGCATGTGGCAGATCAATGCGCCCCAGGGCGTCATGGCGCTGGAGTCGCGGGCAAAAAAGTTTCTGTGCAGCACTGAATCGGATTCGAGGTAGTGACACTGAACGCCGTTTTCCTCGTAGATATCCACCATCGCCTGATGTTGGCGCTGTGCCAGTTGAAGGTCGAAGCGCACTCCGGTCTTGTGTGCGTTTTTAAGGGTTCTGCCGATCAGCGGACCGGCATCGACCCACTCGAAGTAATCCGGTCTGCCGAGCAGTACATCGCGCAGCACCCCGTAGTCGTTGTCTATGCCAGTAATTGCAGAGTGTTCGTTGTTCATCGCCGTGGCCACAATACAAGTGCCGGCAGTCTGCCAAACGGGGTCGGGGTTAGCAACACGCGAGCAGCTGGCGGGTTTTTTATCCGCAACTCGGGCAAACGCCTAGCGCCAGCACAAACCAGATCGACCACAGCACTAACACGGCAAACACCAAATTGATAGTGCGCGCAGATATTTGCATAGTTGGCACTGTCCTTGCATAGTCGCGCAACAGTTCACAAATCGGGCGCCAATCCGCTGTCGCATGCCGCGACTGTTTCGGATGCCTGCGCGCCTCACTGCCGCCCGGGCGGAGCTGAGACAAAAGTAGACTGGCGTAGCGGGATTAGTACGTGACAACTGCATTGGATATGTGTGGCAACCGACTGGACGGCACGCGGGCGCAAGGCACCGCGGAGCCGAGGTGTGTGCAATCTCGCCTGGCAAAGCATGCATTGCTCGCCATGTTCGCGCACTGCACTGAGCGCATTTCTGTCGTTGATCGTAACTACCGGTATCACTGCGTCTCTCCGCCAGTTGCGGAGGCCTGGAATATGGCGGCCGACGATATCATCGGGCTCGATATCAGCCAGCTGCTGGGCCAGCACAGTTTCTCGGCTGAGCTCAAGGCGTATGTCGATCGAGCGCTGACAGGCGAATCAGTGCGCCACTCGTTTTGGCAGTCGCTGCCCCCCGGGCATCAGCTGCATGATCAGCGACGTTACATGCAGTACCACATAACGCCGTGGAAAACCTGTAACGATGAAATTGTCGGTGCCGTGATTCGCGTGCACGACGGCACTGAACAGCGTGAGGCGGAGGAACAACTAGCACTCTGGCGACAGCGGCTGAACGACTTTGCCAACGCCACATCCGACTGGATGTGGGAGATGGATAGCGACCTGTGTTTTGTTTGGATTTCGCGCGAGATCGAAGGTCATTTCAATCTTGATCGGCACGACTTGTATGGAAAACCGCGCTCACCTGTGGCGGCCAGCGAGGACGAGCAGATGGCCTGGGAGCGGCACCAGCAGACGATGGCCAGGCGCGAGCCTTTTCGCGATTTCGACTACCGTGTGAATACTCGCAACGGTACGCGCTGGGCGCGTGTGTCTGGTGTGCCCGTGTTTGATGAACAGGGCGCTTTCAAGGGTTATCGCGGCGCATCGAGTGACATTACCCGGATCAAGGAGATCGAGCTTTTGGTACAGCGGGCTGAGTCTACGCTGATAAGAGCAATTGATGAGTATCCCGGCTCGTTTGCGCTGTATGACAAATCCCGGGCACTGGTTCTGTTCAATCGGAGGTTTGCCGAAGTCAATGCAGGCCTGGGCGACAGGCTTCGGCCAGGTCTGCATTATGCTGACTGCCTGGCAGCACAGTTGCGCGACGGGTACTACGTAGAGGTGGATGGCAAATCGATTGACGATAATCGCAACTGGATTGAGCGGCAGCTTTCGCGTGAGGTGGGCCCTGCGGTGGAGATCAAGTGCGCCGATGGCAACTGGATGCGACTGAGTCGTCAACCACTGCCCGATGGCGGCATTTTGGAAACCATGGTGGACATCACTGCTAACAAAAATAACGAATTGTTGATCAAAGAAGAACGAAACCTGCTGCGATCGCTCATTGACAACATTCCCGACCACATTTATGCCAAAGACAGACAATCCCGCTTTATCGTACAAAATCGAGCATTGACGGATTTTATGCGCAGTATCAGTCGTGCCAACGGCAAGCCAGACGATTTGGACTTTGAAGGCACATCAGACTACGACTACTACACGTGTGAACTGGCAGAGGGATTTCATGCCGAGGAAAGGCGCGTTATCGAAGATGGCTGTTCGATACTCAACCGTGAAGAGCAAATCGGACACGTTGACAGCGTAGAACCGCTATGGGTGTCGACGACCAAAGTGCCACTCAAGGATACCGAGGGTCGAATTGCCGGAATTGTTGGTACCACGAGAATTATCAACGAGCAAAAGGCGGCGCAAAGGGAAGCTTTCAATAGTCAGGTTCGCTTTCGGGATTTTGCTGAAACCGCGGCCGAGTTGTTCTGGGAAACTAACGCCAATTTGCAGATCACCTGGGTGTCCGAGCGCTATCAGGAGATAACCGGGCAGCCACCAGGATCGATTCTCGGGTATGACTATCGTGCAGTACTGGCCAGTCGTCTGGCGGTATCCAAAGATATGGCGCGTGTGCAGCAGGGCCTGCAGCGCCGCGAGGCGTTCAGTGACGTTGAGATTATTGTCGGGCGCAGTGCCGGCGACTCGCGTCACATACTTCTCAGTGGCAAGCCTTGTTACAACGCATCGGGTGCGTTCACTGGCTATCGCGGGACTGGTCGAGACGTCTCCAAAGCGCGCAAGCTCGAACTGCTGCTTAGCCACCAGGCGACGCACGACGAGCTGACGGGCTTGCCCAATCGGCGTGAATTCGTCAGTCGACTGGAATCGGCGCTCGAGGCTAGCGGCGCACCAGCGGTACTTGGGTATCTCGATCTGGATCAGTTCAAAATGGTCAACGATACGGTGGGTCACTGGGCGGGCGATCAACTGCTGATTCAGGTCACCAACATGATCTCGGGTCACCTGCAGCCCCGCGATACCGTAGCGCGTCTCGGTGGCGATGAATTCGGCTTGTTGCTCACCAACTGCAGTGCCGATCAGGCGATGCAGAAAATGGAGCAACTGATTAAGCAATTCGACGCGTATAAATTTCGTTGGGATGATCGCGTGTTCGGCGTCGGCGCAAGCATCGGTCTCGTGCCAATCAGCGATTGCGAGCTGGATACGGCGATATTGCTTTCCTGTGCCGACGTCGCCTGTTTTGTCGCCAAAGATAGTGGTCGAGGTTGTGTGCATCTTTACAGTCCTGACGACGGTGATTCCGCTTCCAGGCACAAGGAACTGTTGATGGCTGCTGGCCTTCGGGAATCGATCTCGGGCAACCGGTTTCAGCTCTATGCACAACCTATCGCTGCTTTCGATGATTCGCGCGCCAATGGCTTGTGCGTTGAGCACTACGAGATACTGTTGCGACTGAATGCCGGTGATGGTGCGCTGGTTTACCCGGGCGCGTTTATCCCCGCCGCTGAGCGCTACGGACTGATGGCCGACATCGATCGCTGGGTCATCACCAGCACTCTGAGCCAAATGCAAGTGCAGACTCATGGCGAGCCAGTTTGTGTCACTATCAACTTGTCAGGGCAATCTCTGTCTGATGACTCACTGGCTGACTTTGTCGTTGCAAAGCTTAAGCAATTTAGAATTGAGCCTTCGCGTATCTGCTTTGAAATAACCGAGACTGCGGTGATTCGAAATCTCGGCCAGGCACAGGAGTTTGTTCGGCAGCTGCGTGCCGTCGGCTGCCTGTTTGCACTCGATGATTTTGGCAGCGGATTGTCTTCGTTTGCCTATCTGAAGAACTTTAAAGTCGATTACCTGAAGATCGATGGCAGCTTTGTGCGCGGTATCGTCGATGACGAGACCGATCGATTGATGGTCGCGTCGATCAATCAGATCGGACAGTCACTGGGGATGAAAACCATTGCCGAGTTTGTTGAGAACGATGCGATTGCGGCTGAACTACGATCGATTGGCGTCGATCTGCTGCAGGGTTTTGGCATTGGCAAACCCGTGCCGTTTGCCGATTGCTTCGACGACATTCGAGCATTGGCGTAAGCGTCACCTGCCCAGGTATTGTGCTTTCAGGCTGGTCCAATCATCGCTCGTTAGTATTTTCAGTAAGGCAATGTTGATGTCCTCGCGCAAGGTCGAGTCCTGAGCGGTTGCGATCGCGTAGCCCTGCGGGTCAAACAGATGCGGCAATAGCTGTAACTGATCGTTACTCTGGCCCAGCATCCACTGCAACAAGGGTTGATCGTGTACGAAGGCATCGAGCTTGTTGTCTGCGACTGCCTGAAGCCCTGCTTCAATACTGGGAAAACCCACCACATCGATGCTGTTGTCGTTGAAATACGCGCCAGACGCCGAATGCATCAGATTGCCAACGCGCGCACCGGGTAGATCAGAAACATTCTGTACGACATTTTCAACCTGCTGGGCGGTGAGTATGGTGGTGAGCTGTGCGGTCAGAAAAGCGGTCAGGATCAACGCGGCGAACATCCAGATGACAGAGACCATGCGTCCGGCAAAGGTAATTGGTGCCTTGTCGCCATAGCCGACGGTAGTCATGGTGACGGCGGCAAACCAGAAGCCGCTGCCGATGCCGCGCACTGCCGAGTCGCCAAACTGAGCGCGATTGCGTCGTGATTCCAATAGCCAGATCACGATGCCAACAAACGATAATACCCCGCACAGCAGCAGAATCGTCGCTAGAAACTGTGGCGACACCAGCGCTTTCATCGCGTTTTTCCAGCCGGGCTGAAATTGTCGGGGAGTGACAATCGCCAGACCCGAGCCGTAGTACTGGTGGGTGAAATCGATTCGGCTTTCGCGCGCAGTGGTGATACTCAACGCCGCGATCGACACATCCAGTTGTCCAGACTCAACGTCATCAATCAGGCTGGCCAGATCCCGCTCCTGCCATTCGATGCTTTTGTCCAGCTCGTCCGCGACCAGGTGCATCAGATCGATGCTGATGCCAGTCCATTGACCGTCGGCATTTTTCATCGCAAACGGCGGTGCGACTTTAGTGCCGACGCGCAATTCCGACGCGTAGGACGCGTGGGTCAGGGTATACAAAAGCAGGCCGAGCACGCAAAAGAGCTTCGTGAACAATCGGTTGAACATCGCGCTGACTACCTGCTTGAAATGCCGCGTAGAATACCTGCCCACGGCTGTTCCCGGCAAGCCCGGCGGAATGTGATCGACCGGTCGTTTTGCTTCGCTATCGATGGTGGCAGAATAGACGCATGAAGAGTGACCTTGCCGAACAGTTTCAGACCTTGCAGGAGTTTGTCGTCGCCGCGCGCGATAGACTGGCCGATCACCCGTGGAATTACATCGTTGGCGGCACCGAAACAGAAACCTCCCAGCGCCGCAATCGTCAGTCGATAGATAGCCTCGCGCTGCGGCCGCGAGTGTTGAACGACGTCAGTCAGGTCGATTGCTCGGCCAGCTTGTTCGGCGTCGATGCGCGCCTGCCGGTGGTGCTGTGTCCGATCGGTGGGCTCGAATCATTCGATGCAGACGGTGCGCTTAGCGTGGCGCGGGCGGCGGCGTCATTCGGCGTGCCAATGATGCTAAGTTCGGTATCCAGGTGGCCGCTGGAGGAAGTCCATGCGGTGAGCCGCGGCGAGCTGAATCTGATCTACCAGTTGTACGCCAGAGAGGATGCCGCCGGCATCGACGCGGTGGTCGATCGCGTTGTCGACGCGGCGCTGCCGGCGTTTTGTATCACCGTTGATTCGGCCGTATACAGTCGCCGCGAGCGCGATATCGTGGCCCGCTTTGTCAAGCCCTGGCGCGCCAGTGGCGAGGGCGATGCCGCGCACTTTCAGGCATCACTCAACTGGCAGGATATTAAAAGAATTCGCAAGCGCTACACGGGCCAGATGATCCTCAAAGGCATCGCCACAGCAGAGGATGCAAAGATCGCGATTGATCACGGCGTCGATGTCATTTATGTGTCCAATCACGGTGGTCGTCAGCTCGATCACGTTGCGGGTTCCACCGCCGTGTTGCCGGAAGTCGTCGACGCAGTCGGCACCCGGGCTTCGGTCATGGTAGACGGCGGTTTTTGCCGCGGCACTGATATCGCGAAGGCACTGGCACTGGGTGCCGACGGGGTTGGCCTTGGCCGCATGATGTGTCTGGCGCTGGCCGCTGCGGGTGCCGACGGCATTGTCAGAATGCTGCAATTGCTGGAGACTGAACTTGCGATTGCCCTGGCGTTGCTGGGGGTGACTAATATCTCGGCACTGGATCGCAGTCACGTCACTGAGGCATCGCCACTGGCTTTTGATCATGCCCTGCACAGCGCCTTTCCGCTGTTGGGTGACTTCGAGATCTGATCAACCGGCACTTTTAAACTCATGCCTCAAAGCGATTCAACACCACAGCAAACTCGTCAATCCACCAGCGATATGCTCGCACGGCGAGAGCGGTTGCTCGGCCCGAATACACCAATCTTCTATGACGACCCGGTGCATCTGGTTCAGGGTGAAGGCGTTTGGGTGGTCGATGCCGATGGCAAGCGCTATCTCGATTGTTATAACAACGTGCCGCACGTTGGCCACTGTCACCCGCAGGTAGTGGCTGCGATCGCCGAACAGAGCGCAAAACTCAACGTGCACAGTCGCTATCTGCACGACAATGTCCTCGACTACGCCGAAGCGCTGCTGGCAACGTTTGGTGACGCCTTATCCTGTGTGCTGATGACCTGTACCGGCAGCGAGGCCAACGACGTGGCACTGAG
>CAZNIS010000028.1:0-69716 GCA_964573105.1 uncultured Granulosicoccaceae bacterium | reverse complement strand
GGGTATCGTTTCCGATCAAATGGAGACGCAAATACTTGAAGACGTGCAAAAAAACCTTTGCGGGACGATAGGAATAAGCAGATACTTAGGCGATACCTTTTGGGGCCCGAACTATAAGAAGATTGTAGGTGACAAGGAAAGGACATCACCAATCGAGGAAGTGTCAGCGAGGCGGTTAGTCGATTCAACGGGGCTGGAAGCGCAATGGTGTATATTTGATTCGATCATATCTGTTATCTATGGACGTCGGTATCTCAGGCACGCTAGACCAGGAGACAGGGACAGACAAATACATTTTTTCAATCGAGCGTTGGGTCAGATAACCGCGGAAAAAGAAGTATGCCCATGGAAATGCCCTGAGCTCTACTATTGGGAGGACGGGAGTTTTGTCCCCGGGGATGTTGTGCCTTTGTATTGGGCTCAAAGTAATTTGAAATTAGCGTTTCACTATATGCGAAAATCAGTTGGCTAGACTAGGCGTGCTTTCGTAAAACTGAAATGCCATATTCTCCAGTACACATGGTGGCAGTGAAGAGTATAAGGTGAAAATGCTCTGTGTTGGCTGTGAGTAATACCGGTAAGTCCAGATAATTTATTTGTGTGATTGTTTTTGTTTGTTGGTTGCTTAGAATATCGTTGACCGGTTTGGCTGTCACGGCGTGTTAACGCATGTGTGATAGCTGTGTTCGCTCGATTTATCTATCCAGCAATAACCATATTGTCCCCCAATCGTTCAGCCAAAAGATCAATAAATGCCCGCAGCTTGGCTGACACGTGTCGGCCTTCACGATGAATGATGTTGATCGGTAGCGGTGGCGGTTCAAATTCTTCCAGAACAATTCTGATTTGGCCGTTCGGGATATAAGGCTCGATTTGATACGAGAGCATCCTTGTGATGCCGAAGTCGCTGTTCATTGCTGACAGGCAGCCCTGTACGTTGGTGGTGCTGAGTCGCGGGTTAACTCGCACGGAAAACGATTTTCGCCTCTCGTGAAAGCGCCATTGCCGTTGCGAAGTGCTGCTGGCGACGCAGATGATCGAGTGATCCTTCAAATCGCCGGGATGTTTCGGTACGCCATGTTTCTTTAGATAGGCATCGCTTGCGCAGACAACCGAGCGCACGGTTCCCACCTTTATCGCCCGCATGTTCGAATCTGGCAGTTCGCCAATTCGAATGCCCGCATCAAACCCCTCCTCTAAAAGATTGACCACCCGATCCAGCAGCGCTACCGAAACCCGTGTATCGGGGTATCGCTCAAGATACTCAACAACGCCGGGGACGACGTGAAGGTTGCCGAACATCATTGGGGCGGTAATCGAAAGCAATCCTTTGGGTTCTGTGTTGACGCCGGATGCCAGCTCGTCTGCCTGTTCAAGTTCGGAGAGCACCCTTCTCGCGTTTTGCAGGTACTGCTCGCCGGCATCGGTCAAGCGGACGTGGCGCGTTGAACGGCTAAGGAGGGTCACTCCCAGTCTTTTCTCAAGCGAGTTGATAGCCCGGGTGACGGGTGGGGGAGATTGCTGCAGCCTTCTGGCGGCGGCGGCGAAGCTTTGCTCTTCTGCTACGGCCACGAATATCTGCAACTCCTGAAATCGGTCCATTTCATTATTCCAGAAATAGGAATTATATCTTAATTTAGATGGCTATTCATTCTACTGTGGAAATAACGATAATTACACCTGTGCACCGGAACACCGGTGACATTCAGCCATTTAATGACTTTCAGTTTCTGTTGAATAAGGGGAATATCCAATGAAAAAACCGATTCGCCGTGTTGTCGCTGCACTGTCCTTAGCCCTGGCGGCCAGCTTGTCATCAGCGGCAGTAAGCAGTGCCGCCAGTGTGCAAACTCAGACGCGTTATCTGACCGAGACAGTCGGAGAGGTCGAGGTTTTCTACCGGGAGGCGGGCAAGCAGGATGCACCGGCGGTGCTGTTGCTGCACGGTTTTCCGTCGTCGAGTCATCAATTTCGCGAGCTGATGCCACTGCTTGCGGATGAATACCGGGTGATCGCACCGGACTTTCCAGGTTTCGGCAACACGGTAGCGCCGCCGAGAGGGGAGTTCGATTATACCTTCGACAATCTCGCCAGTACGATCGAGGAATTCACCGAGGCTCTGGAGCTTGAACAGTACGCGATGTACGTGTTTGATTATGGTGCGCCGGTCGGTTTCCGTCTTGCCTTGTCACACCCTGAGCGAGTGACCGGTGTCATCACTCAAAATGGTAACGCCTATCTGGATGGAGTGTCGCCCGCGTTTGACACGATTGCCGCCTACTGGAATGAGGATACAAAAGAGAATCGCGATGCGTTGCGGGCATTTCTCACCAAAGACACGACTGCGTGGCAGTATATGACGGGTGTGCCGGACGACCGCATTCATCTGATTAGCCCGGATTCGATCGCACACGATCAGGCCAACATAGATAAGGATCACGAGATCCAGCTTGATCTTTTCAAAAGCTATGAGTCGAATGTCAAAGCCTACCCCAAGTGGCAGGCGTACCTGCGCGAACATCAGCCGCCGCTGCTGGCACTGTGGGGCAAAAACGATCCGTTCTTTATACCTGCGGGCGCCGAGGCGTTCAAAAGAGATGTGCCAGATGCAAAGGTTGAATTTCTGGATGCCGGACACTGGCCCCTCGAAACTCACCTGCATGAGATGTCTGCACGGATAAAGCGATTTCTACGCACGCTGTAGCGGTCAGATCCAGGTGTACCTGGGTGCAATGCAGCGGCTCGGTACGGGTCGCTGCTTTGTCTCTTAGTCAGGCGTAAGTGACGATGTCGCTCAATTAATCACCTTTTACTTCAGGTACAGAATTTAAGCGTTATACAAGTGTGGAGCAGGCAATGAACAACAATGAACAAGGTCAACTGGATAGCTATGCCGAGCATATGTTCACCCCGCACGTCCGGGCAGAGCAGGATCGGGTAAACCGGGGAGAGGTTTTTGAGAAGATATATGCAACCAGACTGCGTGGCCCAATTGATGGTGACACCAGGGATTTTATAGAAACGCGTGACAGTTTTTATATGGCGACCGTATCAGAATCTGGCTGGCCCTACGTTCAGCATCGAGGTGGGCCGGCGGGATTTCTGAAAATGACAGGCTCCCGGCAGATCGGGTTTGCAGACTACGTGGGCAACAAGCAGTTTATAAGCAAGGGAAACCTGAAAACCAGTGATCGTGTGTCGCTTATATTGATGGATTATCCAAGACAGGCAAGGCTTAAAATGATCGGTCACGCGACGGTTGTGGAGGCCGGTGATGATGAAGCCTTATGTGAAAAACTGCGCCAGGCTGAAGGGCCATTGCCGGAGCGACTCGTCACCATCGACCTTGTGGCGATTGACTGGAATTGCCCGAAATATATTACACAACGATATACCCGGCGCGAAATTGACGAGGTGCTGGCGCTTGAGATTGGTCGGCGTGATTCGCGGATTGCGGAACTGGAATCGCGTCTGGATCAGGTGAGCCCCGGATGGCGTGAAGTCTAGTCAATTGCCTGCGGCAACCGGTACTTCCCCAAATAGCAGACCTGTTTGTTCAAGGCAACGCAAACTCGGTGGATTTTACCGTTTCAAAGATCAGCATCGTGGTGGTCTCCGACAGGCTGGGGATGGCCTTGAGTTTCGTCAGTACGAAGTCTTTGAGCGCCTCGACATCACGAGCCCTTACCCGCAATACGTAGTCAAGGTTGCCGGTGACCAGCACGCATTCGGTGATTTCCGGCAGGCTGTGCACGGTGGTGATGAAGCTTTCGATATCTGCCGGGCTTTGTTGCGATAGCCGCACAGTGATCATGACGCTGATCGCCTGCTCAAGTGCTGCCGGATCAACGCGTGCTGTGTATCCCGAGATGACGCCGGATTCTTCAAGCCGTTTTACCCGTCGACTGCAGGGCGTGGGCGAGAGGCCGACGCGCTCGGCCAGGTCCAGATTGGAAATCCGGCCATCTGTCTGAAGGACATTGAGAATGTTCCTGTCGATCGCGTCTAGTGTGATGTTGGACATATTCACAAATAAATGATCAATATTGGTGGATATCGCTATTTAATCACAGTGGATAGGTGCTTATTTGCATTTTTTGGCTATCCGCAAAAGGTTATATTGGCCGCTGTAACGGCACTGTGGAGATCCAATGTCAATCTTTTCTCACCCGGAGTTCAATCACGAGCAGGTGTTGTTCTGCCATGACCCGGCAATCGGTCTGAAAGGGATCATCGCTATTCACTCGACGGCGCTGGGGCCGGCCGCTGGTGGTTGCAGGATGTATCCCTACGCCAGTGAGGAGCTGGCCCTTAACGATGTGTTGCGGCTGTCGCAGGGGATGAGTTTTAAAAACTCAATTGCCGGGCTGCCGCTGGGTGGCGGTAAATCGGTGATCATTGCCGATCCGGCACGGCCAGACAAAGCGGATCTTCTACGAGCATTTTCCCGCTACGTCCAGCGGCTCAATGGCCAGTACTGGACTGCGATTGATGTCGGTGTCGGGCCGGAAGATGCAGATATACTGGCAGAGAACTGCGATTTTATTTTCGCCCGCGCCTCTCAGTACGAAGTCGGTTTTAATCCATCGCTGTTCACAGCGCTGGGTGGTTTCACCGGTATGCGCAGTGTGGCGAAACATGTTTGGGGGCGCGATGATGTGAATGGCTTGCGCGTTGCCGTGCAGGGTGTTGGTCAGACCGGCGGTGACATCTGCAGACAACTGCATGAGGCCGGTGCAAAGCTTGTGATTGCTGACACCAACGAAGCGGCAGTGCGATCAATCGTCGAGCGATTTGATGCCAAAGCCGTACACCCTGACGAGATACACGCACAAGACGTGGACATCCTTGCCCCCTGTGCGATGGGTGCCAGCATTAATGACCAAACGCTGCCCGAAATCAAGGCCCGGGCGATATGCGGTGTGGCCAACAATCAACTGGCAGAGCCACGACACGGCTATGCAATTCGCAAGCGAGGCGTTGCCTATGTGCCCGACTATGTCGTCAATGCCGGTGGCATGATGGGGGCCTCGACGGTGATATTCTCAACGCCGTCGCGTGAGGCTTCTAACAGGAACATACTCGGCCTCTACGACACGATACTGTCAATTCTCGAAGAAGCCGACCGCAGCAATCTGCCATCTTCGCAGATTGCAGATCAAATGGCGCTGGCCCGTATCAACGCGGCCAGGCAATAAATTGTACCCGATACCATCGCGACGCACCCGAGCCGGGCGCCTCTATTCAGGAGCACACCATGCCAGCCTATGTCGTTTCAATGATGACGATCAACGATCCGGAAACCTATCGTCAATACACCGATCGCACGCCACCGATAGTCAAGAAATACGGTGGCCGGTTTTTAACCCGCGGCGAAGCTTTCACCTGTGTGGAAGGCAAGGACTACGATGGACGGTTGGTGATTCTGGAGTTTCCGAGCAAGGCGGATGTCGAAGCCTGGTTTAACGATCCCGACTACCAGGAGGCGATGAAGTTCCGCCACGCGGCTTCGACCATGAACTATCTACTGTTGCAGGAAGGCGGCGAGAACACCGCCGATCCTGATCCCAAACTGTAGAGACGCGGCACCACAGTCGCCAGTGATGCCGAGGCCCGATCACGCCGCCGCTTCCAGCTGATCCAGCGCGGTTTTGTAACTGGGATTCACCTTGCACAATACCGTTAGTGCCTGGGCAGCGGTCTGCTGATCTCCGATGCGGATGGACAAAAAGGCGATTCGATTAAGCGCTTCTTCGAGCAACGGGTTTTCTCCCATCTCTACAATATCCATGTAGTGGCTGAGTGCGGCCTGCTCATCGTTGGTCACTTCGTGTAGGTAGGCGTTGGCAAGGCTCAGAAAGAGGTGGCTTTGATCGAAATCCTGCATCCTGGAGATGGCGTTTTTGTAGTGCGTTAGTTTGTCGATGCTTTTTTGTTGATAGGCGGCGGTCAGGGTGCGGAACAGGCTGTCTGCAGAGACTTCCATGCTTTGCAATACGCCTTGCAGTCGCTCGGTTTTCAGGGTGTCCTGAGTTTGCTGCAACTGCTTTGCAGCGTCGATGACACTGGCGGGCAAGGTGGCTGAGGAATTGAGTATACGGCCAGGCAGGCCGAGCGACAGGAATTCTTCCGCCAATGCCTCGGGCCACTGTTCGTCGGTTTCATGCTGGCGTAGTTTGAGTCTGTCACGACATTCGATCAACATGGGGCGAACCACGGTGACGCATTTTTTGTAGGCGCGATAGACCATGCGGCTCTTATCGACAGACGATTCGGTTTGATCGTCGTTGACGGTGGCGCCGGTATCGATGATGTCGGTGAAGAAGTTGCTGCAATTGTTCAGGCAAAAACGACGGTGTGGTAGATAACGATTGCGAATGCGCTTGTCGATAGCGTCGAGTCGTGCCAGGTGTTTGTGCATGTCACCGCTTGAGCTGGTGATGGCTTTGACTGACTTAATGCCGTCGCTGGCAAGCTTGCTGAGTTCGTCGAGTTCGCGCAGGAATTTTGCGGTGGCGCTGTGCGCCTGGCTCAACCACTGACCAGCTGATGCGGATTGTGTAATGTCTGTGCGCAGGGCTGCCAGCGGCTGCGTTGTGTCGTCGGAGGCAGTGGTTACGCGGGCCAGGGGGGTGAATTGCACACCGTCGAGTTTCATGGCACCCGGTGAAGGATTGATGACGGCGATGTTTGCCGTGCGGGCGATCTGCTTTTGTAACTCGAGGCCAGAATTAAGATAATCGACCGAACTCAGTCGAATACTGCCGTCGTAGGTGGTTACCTCTTCCATGTCGGTGCGCAGTGACACACCGGTGTCGCGCTCCATGTTGCCCATGGCGTGGGTGTGCCCGGCTTCATCGAGACAAAAGTCCAGGCCCATCAGAATGATTTGCTTCGGCGTCAGGCAGGCGGCGATATCAAACGCCAGGTTGGATACCGTTTGCGCCTGGGTCGACAGTTCAAAATCCTCCCCTTTCCAGGGCAGCCTGGAACCCAGATACACTTTCGGACCAGGCCATTGCCCCACCAGTTTATTGACGGCCTGATCGCTGAAAGCAAGTATCGGTGAAGGTTCGAATTTCAGTGCTTCACGGCTGACTTCGAAAGAGATCTCGTGGGGATCCAGTGTCGCGATGATATCGGGCACAATGCCTTTTTCGAGCAGGCGTCTGGAGATTCGCGACACACTGACAATAACAAGCTTGTCGCGATTGGCCTGCACCCAGTCCAGATGATCATCCAGCGACGGGCCGGCTGCCATCACCACCACCGTGTGGCCCTGCAGTTTGCCTGACAAGGCAGAGGCCGCCACCCGCATCTCCGGTATGTTCAACAACCGCTGCTGCAGTGACGGCAGACGCAGGGTGATGCCAACCACCAGCCAGCGGCGTGAATCGATCAGAAAAGCACTTTGCTCAATGATCGAGCGGTAGATGACGGCCTGATCCAGCTCGGCGCTCAGCGAATTGATTGCCGCCGCCCGTCCTGTTAACAGCGCGCTGTCAAAGGTGGTAGCTTCCAGCTCGGCACGCAGCTGTTCGACGGTCAGCAGTTTGACGAACTCCATCGACTCGAGTTCGGTTCGACACTCGGCGGCGATTGCGTCGATGTAGTCTTCGTGTTCGATAAATACCAGCGCTAGCGGGCTGTCGGCGTAGCTGGCTGCAAACGCCTTGATCAGTAACCCGGAGTCGGTGCCGAGTACGATATAGGTTTGCTCGGCCGAGAGTTCCAGCGGCGCGTAGCGAGATTGCCAGATATCTGCATAGGGTCTGGCACTCATTTTGGCGGGTGTCAGATCGCTTAAGTATCGATCACCGAACTGATTAGTCGTGAATATGGCGCTGCTCGCCGCATCTTCCTGACGCATGCTGTCATCCGTGTCCGTGTTGATGATAGCAAAGCAATATAGACGCCTTGTATCGAGTCACGTCTTATGCAGTTGTTGCCTGCGCTCGGGCGAGCTGCCCCATTGGAGTTTTCCGAGGCGTGGGGTCTGGATCAGTCCTTCAGGCTAAAGGTCGCTCTGGTGATGTCGTCGCAGGCGTTTTCGTTGCGGATGGACTTTCGTCTGTCGTATTTACCCACCCACGGATTGTTGTTGTTTGCCTCGACTGCAACGAGGGTCAGGTTGCTGTCGAGGTTGTCGAATTTTTCACAGCGTACCTTTCTATGCCCGCTCAGTTGATCGGCTATGAGTTCCAGTTTCATTGGCCGTCGTGCGATTGTTGCGTTGGCGGGATATCGGCATCGGGCAGCAAAACCTGACAGTTTATAGCGCTCCCGATTACGCGTAGTTCTGGAATCGGGTCAGAGTTCTGACGCAAAAGGGAGGCGAAAGACGTTTAAAACAGACACTTGAAGGTGTGTATCGCAGGTCGCGCCCAAGGCTTCTACCACTCCACATGAAAGTGTGATCGAGGCACGGAATTTGCCGTTTCTGCGACAGTGTCGATATCAGGCCAGGGTTATCGGAGAGAATTTATGGACAACACAATAAGCGCAGATGTACTGCTCTCCCGCTTGCGGGATATGGCGGCCCAGGCGGCCTCCGGTGCGGTTACTAACAATCCAACCGCTACAACCAGCATAACGGCCGAAGGTGGCGAACCCTTTAAGGCTGTGATGCAACAAGCGCTGCAAAACGTCAATGGCCGGCAGCAGGCGGCGGCAAAACTCGCAGCGGATTTCGAACGCGGTGAGGATATCGAAATTACCCGGGTAATGGTTGAGATGCAAAAGGCGAGAATTTCCTTTGAAGCACTCAGTCAGGTGCGCAACAAGTTTGTATCGGCGTATCAGGAAGTCATGCGCATGTCTCTGTGAGACAGCGTGCGTCTAATCGATACCCATTCTATCCAGCGCAGTAATTTCATCCAGCCAGGAGTGGCCCCAACACAATGAATTCTGTAGGTGCAACAACACCGGAAGTAACAGCCACGGTTACCCAGACTACGACCGCAGCGGACGTTCTGCAGAGTCTGTTAAATCCGCGCTTTCTGGTGCCGATAATCTCCTGCCTGGCTGCGCTGGCGCTGGGGATCGCGCTGGTGATGTGGTCTGCGCGTGGCAATATGGTGCCATTGTTACCGGGCGCCAGCACGAGTGACTCGGCTGAAATGGTGGCCTTTCTGCAGGCGCGGAACGAGCCCTTTCAGATTGATCGCAACAGCGGTATGGTGCTGGTTAGTGCCGATCAGGTACGCACCCTTCAGATGGAGCTTGCCGCCAGTGGCATGATGTCAACCGGGTCCGTCGGGCTTGAGATGCTGCAGCAGGAACAATCGCTCGGCACCAGTCAGTTCATCGAGACTGCGCGTTATCAGCATGCACTTGAGACGGAACTGTCACGTACTATTTCCGGTATGCGCAATGTCGAATCCTGTCGCGTGCATTTGGCGTTGCCCAAGCGCTCGGTATTCATTCGCGATCAACCCACCACCAGTGCATCGGTGATGGTGAAGATGATGGCGGGGCGCGTACTCGAGCGTTCGCAGGTCAATGCGATCGTCAGTCTGGTCGCCTCCAGTGTGCCGTATCTGGAGAGCGGCGGCGTCACGGTTGTCGATCAATGGGGGCGGTTGCTCTCATCCAGCGATAGTGAATCCATCGACAGCAACACCGAAAAACACTTCGACTATACGCGGCGTCTTGAATCACTATATGCAGAGCGAATCGAGGATTTGCTCACACCGCTGGTAGGCAACGGCCGAGTGCGTGCGCGTGTCACCGCGGCGGTAGATTTTTCAGTCAACGAACAGACGCAGGAAGCGTTTGACGGAGACGAAGCTGATATTCGCAGTGAACAGCGCATCGATCAGGGCGGTGCCAACGGCGGTGCTGCTACCGGTGTGCCGGGCGCACTGGCCAATCAGCCGCCGGAGGGAGGCGTGGCAGAAGAGCCACCGGCCGAAGGCGAGCAACCACCCAATCCAGCCGATCTGGCGCGCAACCTCACCCGCAACTATGAGCTTGATAAAACCATCACGCATACGCGCCGCGCGCCTGGTCAGATACAACGTTTGTCCGCAGCGGTGATCATCGACAACATCTCGTCGGTGAACGAGGCCGGTGAAGTGGTGGAGACAGCGCCAACCGCAGAAGATATCGAGCAATACACCTCGCTGGTCAGAGAGGCGATCGGGTTTGACGCCGAGCGGGGTGACACAGTCACGGTCTTTAATCGCGCCTTCCAGCCGACCGAGGAAATCGAGCCGATACCGCCCGAGCCGATCTGGAAGCAGGCATGGGTCTGGAGCCTCGCGCGCCAGGTCGTCGTTGCCATTGGTTTGCTGCTGTTGTTGCTGTTTGTCGCTCGTCCCGCACTGAAGGTACTGCGTGCGCCTGCGACCGTTGCCGCCTTGCCTGAGGGGGCTGCTGCCGCCGCTGGCGATGAAGACCCCACAGCCGAGGGTGGTGGCGATAAGTTATCGCTGTCGGATGAGGCCCGCGCGACGTTGCAGGGGCCCGACGACAGCTATGGAGACATTCTCTTGATGGCGCGGTCGATGGCGGCTAATGATCCCAAGCGCATCGCCCGCGTCGTCAAGGAATGGGTCGCTGACCCAGAGGATAACGCATGAGCGAAGCCGCAGAGGCCGAAGACAACGGCGCCCAGACCGCAGCAATTTTATTGATGGCGCTCGGCGAGGAAGAGGCCGCCGAAGTGCTGCAGTTTGTCGAACCGGAAGAAGTGCAGGCAATCGGTGAGGCGATGAACGCCATGTCGCCGGTATCGCAGGGTGATATCGCCAAGGCACTGGTCAGGTTTGCCGAAGATGTTCGCGATCAGTCATCGCTTGGCATCGGAACCAGCGAGTACTTTAAAAAGATGCTGATTCGGGCGCTCGGCAAGGAAAAGGCCGGTAGCGTACTGTCGCAACTGGGCCGCGAGGGCCCGCCCGGCGTCGATGCGCTAAAGTGGATGCCGGCGCGTTCGGTGGCCGCTGTGCTGGCCGATGAACACCCGCAAGTGATTGCCGCGGTGTTCAGTTGCCTGCCAAGGGCGCAGGCCGGTGAAGTGGTGGGGCTGTTGCCGGCGCCGCTGCGCGCCGATGTGATGGGGCGGGTTACCAAACTGGAGACACTGCATCCGGCCGCCTTGCGCAAGCTGGATGAAATCATCGTCGAGCGTTTGAAAGAAATGCCGGATATAGAAATCACCGATGTCGGCGGCATCTCTGCGGTGGCCGAGATTCTCAACGGCGTATCGTCAGATGTGGAAGAGGACATTCTGGCGCAGCTGGAGGAATTTGAACCGGGCCTGCGCGAGAAGATACAAGACAAGATGTTTATCTTCGACAACCTGCTGACGGCAGACGATCGCGGCCTGCAAACCCTGTTGCGCGAAGTCCCCACCGATCAACTGGTGCTGGCGCTGAAAGGGGCCGGTGCGCCGATGCAGGAAAAGATTTTCGGCAATCTGTCCAAAAACGCTGCCACCTTGCTGCGAGACGATCTCGACGCAAAGGGGCCAGTGCGTCTGGCAGAGGTGGAAGAGGCGCAAAAATCCATACTCGTGATGGCCAATCAATTTGCCGAAGAGGGCAAGCTGATGCTTGGCGGCGGTGGTGACGACTTTGTTTAATGTGCGATCCGCCGGCAAACAGGCGAACGCCTCAACAGAAAAATGGCAGATGCCGTCGTTTGATCAGGACGCGGTCAACGATGCCGCTGACGGCACAGACGACGTAGCAGGCTACAACGAAGGCTTTGAACAGGGTCGCCAGGAGGCGCAGCAGTTACTCACGGCAGACGCCGAGCGCCTGCAGCAACTGGTGCGCTCGATGACCGCCCCGGCAGAGCTGCTATCCTCCGATATTCGCGATGAATTGCTGGCCACGGCGTTTGCGGTGGCAAAACTGATTTTACAGCGCGAGATCGCCCAGTCGCCTGAGGATTTCAAAGTGTTGATTGATGAGGCGATTGCGGCGCTGCCGGTGGCGCAGGGTGAAGTCAAGATCGCCCTGCACCCGGATGACATTGCGCTGCTCGCCACGGACGAATCAACAGACGCTCAGCCGCTCTCTATTGTTCCCGACGCGGATATTTCCAGAGGCAGTTGCCGTGTGAGCCGCGATGCAAGTGTGGTGCAGGGTGGCATCGATGGGCTGATTCAACAACTCGCCTCCAAACATACGGCACAATGACAGACGCAGCGCAGACTCCCGTCGATGCGGCAGCGCCGCTGTGCGCCGAGCAGTGGATTCGATCGCTGCAACAGGTGCAACAGCAGGCCACCCGATCGCGTCCGATTGCCGAAGGACGCCTGTCTGGCATATCCGGACTGACGCTTGAGGCCGTGGGCTGTGTGGCGGGTATCGGTGATATCTGCCACGTGGAGGTGACTGACGGCAGCTGGGCCGAAGCCCAGGTGATCGGCTTTCGCGACTCGGTGTTGAAACTGATGGCGATCGACGACAGCAGTGGCTTGTCTCCCGGTGCCAGAGTGATCCCGCAGTACCGCAAGTCGGCGGTGCGCGTGGGGATGGAGCTGCTCGGGCGAGTCATCGATGGCAGCGGCAACCCGCTCGATGAAAAGGGGCCGGTGTACTGTAGCCAAAGTCGACCGATCGACGCACCTGGTATCAATCCGATGGTGCGCGCGCCCATTAGTGAGCCATTAGATGTAGGGGTGCGCTCGATCAATTCTCTGTTGACGCTCGGGCGCGGGCAGCGCGTTGGGCTTTTTGCCGGTAGTGGTGTGGGCAAGAGTGTTTTGCTTGGCATGATTGCGCGCGGTACGCGCGCCGATGTCACTGTGGTTTGCCTGCTGGGTGAACGCGGGCGTGAAGTGGGTGAATTCGTCTCTCAGGTGCTGGGGCCAGAGGGGCTGCGTACATCGGTGGTGATCGCTATTCCCGCCGACAGCACGCCGTTGCGTCGCGTTGCCGGTGCCAGTGTCGCGACGACCATCGCCGAGTATTTTCGCGATCAGGGGCTGGATGTGTTGCTGATGATCGATTCGTTAACGCGCTATGCGCAGGCGCAGCGCGAAGTAGGGCTGGCGGCCGGAGAGTTGCCCGTGAGTCGTGGCTATCCGCCATCTGTGTTCACCGGGCTGCCACAGTTGCTGGAGCGTTGTGGCCGCACGGCGAACGGTTCGATCACCGCGATTCATACGGTGCTGCTGGAAACTGACGAGCAGGACGATCCGATTGGCGATGCAGCGCGTGCGATTCTCGATGGGCATATCGTTTTATCGCGCCCGCTCGCCGAGAGCGGTCATTTTCCGGCGGTGGATATATTGGCCTCAACCAGTCGCCTTCGCGATGCGGTGATCAGTCCGCAGCAGCGCCGCGTCGTGCATCATTTTGTCCAACACTATTCGCACTATCAACAGAATCGCGATCTGCTGTCGGTGGGTATGTATCAGGCCGGTAGCGATCCATTGCTCGATGCCGCGGTGGAAGTGTGGCCGTCTATGCAGACATTCCTGCAGCAAAACGCTGGTGAATGTATGGGCTTTGCCGAATCCATGGCATCGCTTGAAAATCAGTTTGGCCGCCTCGGTAATCAGATGGGCAATCCGTCGGGCAATCAGGCGGCTCCGTCGCGAATGGCGCAAGCTGAATGAGTGCCGTAGATCGGCAGCAAAGATTGCTTGAACATCAATTGCGATTCGAGCAGCAGTGTGCCGCGCGATTGCAGCGTGTGGTGCAACAGAGAGATGAGCTTGCCGGCCAGTTGCGTCAGCTGGAATCTTACCGCACGGAATACCAGATCAGTGGTTCAAACGCCCAGCAGATGAATGACACGCTGGTTTTTCTGAATCGTCTGGATCACAGCATTGGCGAGTTGCGTCAGCACCTTGCCCGCGCCGAGCGCGAAGTGTCCAGTTGGCGCCAGCGGGTGCAGCATGCGAGTGCACGAACACTCGCCATGCAAAAATTGCTCGATCGAACGCGCAGCGAGCATCGACGCGCGATGCGTAACAGCGAACGCAAAAGTCTGGATGAACGTATCGCAGGCTACGCCGCTCGCGGCGGTCTGGACTAGCGAAAGCAGTTGCCCCCACCTTTGAGCATCACATCAGTAATCCCGAGTAAGGCGATGAAAGTGTGAGATAACTCTCAAGTTAACGTTGTTGGCCGCCGTTAGATTGTTAACTGACCATCGTTTTCAGTAGAGCTGAAGGCCTAAGCAACCAGACGACTATGTTGAATATTCCCGGAATCAAAGGTGCCCTGCAACCCGCCAGTTCATCGTCTTTGTCGGATGCGACAACTGACTCTGCAGTGTCAGAAGATGGCACCTTTCTTCGCACGCTGGAATCCATCCACCAGCAACTGCCGCAGACCGCGTCAGACAGTTCCAAGGCGAGTCCCAGGGCTGGGTCTGCCGATGCTGCACTGGTCGCTGACGAGGCAGAGCAGTCGGGTGACCATGGCCTGGAGACCGTCACGGTCAATCTCGATCTGAACGCTGCCAACGAACCCGTGGCCGCCCCGTCTGAAACATCGATCGATGCTGCAGAGCCTGCGATACAGGTGGGCGCTGACAAGTTGATAGACGGTCAGCTACCACTTACCGATGCCGCAGATGATGCGATAATCAAAAGCTCACAGTCTGGCATTGCGGGCGATGATTCTGCACCTGCCGTACCCGTCGCGGCTGCGCAAGCGGCTACCGATAGTGCCCAAGTGCGGGCGGCTGCTCAACCGGCAGTTGCCCAAAGCGTTGCGGCGGCTCCGAACGCGCCACCGGCTACTGCGCAAACCGATGAATCAATCGAAACTGGATTGCCGCAGGCTGTGGCGTCACCTGACAGTGAATCAATTGCCGGCAGGGCGGCAGGTGCTGCGGCTGAACTGCAAGTGTCGACGCCGGCTGTCGCATCAGATGCGCAATCCGACGGGCAGGTGCCACGCCCGGACATCACAGCCGTTGCACCGGCAAATCCTGAACCGGCCGAACAGTCGATTCTCGATGGTGCTGAGACAGCGACTGCAGCCGTCGATGGTGCGGTAAAACAAGGGGTAAACGGTGATTTGCCGGATCAGCAAAAGGCGTCAGAGTCGACGGCCCAGCCGCCTCAGGCTGGGCTGCCTGGCGATGATGTCACGCTGTCTGTACCAGTGGCTGACGGTACCGTAGTCGATGATGATCCCGCCAATCGCGCTCAGGATGCTGCGCCAGTTGTCGCAAGACCGGCACTGGCGACAGAGTTGTCTGCTATTGATGCACCGCGATCAAACAGAACCGCGGCACCAGGTCAGCACAGTACGCAAGAACCTGAAGTGTTAGAACCAGCACCCGCGCCTGTATTTCGGGGGCGGGACGTGCCGGTCGATGAACCGGTGCAGGCAAACAAGAATGCTCAGCCCGACAAACCCGTAGTGGCTGATGCACGGGCGGCCATGCAACAGCAGGCTGAACAGCCGGCAGCGCGTCGAGTGCCGCCGCCAATGGCGCCGACCGATAGCGCGTTGGCACCGTTGATTGCCGATCGCCCGGCACTTGCGGAAAGCGTGGGCGGTCTGCTGCCAACGACGCTTGCCGGATCACTGTCCGCCTCGGCACCCTCTGCCGAGGTAGCTGGCGCGCATCGATTGGTGAACGCCAGTGTGCGAGCGAATATCAACTGGATGATTGAGCAGGGACTTGCGCGTGCAACATTGCAATTGAACCCGGCTGAGCTTGGCGCGTTGAACATCAAGCTCGAAACGATTGGCGATCAACTCAACGTCAATATCCACGCTGCGCAGTCTGCCACGCGTGATGTACTGGAACAGACGCTGCCTCGGCTGCGAGAGCACTTGAGTCAGCAGGGCTTTGCCGAAGTTAACGTAAGCCTTGGCAACAATCAGCAACAGTCAGCGGAGTATTCGCAGGCGCAGAGTGATGTTGAAGCCTCACGGGCCGCCAATGACGCGCTGACAGGCATTGATGAAGAGACAACACAAGCCGACGGCACGCGTGCGGCGAGGTCATCGCATCGCGGCATGGTCGATGTGTTTGCCTGAGTTATATACCGCTCCATAGCGGTCTGGAATGCAGTCAACTCAATGGCTGAGATTGGCGTCAATGCTTGATAATTGACGCAATGCCATTGTCGTAGAAGTCCCCTTTTTACGAAAGCAACCATCGGGTGCTTTCGGCCTGCCTGGCCACCGGCGTCCCGTCGGTGCTCCACTTCTCCATTTTCCGAGGTCTCGGGAAATCGGTCACGAACCAGGTGAGATACACGTCTCAAATCTGGTATGTCTATTGAAAGGTGGTTCCGATAACCGGAAGTTTTTTTGTGCGCAACAGAAAAGCCCGGGTTCGGCGATTTTTATTTATCTTCCTGGAAGGATATTCATGAAACAGATGCTGATGATTGGTATCGGAGCAGTGGCACTGGTAGGGATATCGGTTGGCATTAGTTCAGTACTGCTCAAGCCCGCACCGGTCGAACCGGCAGCGGCGGCGGCAGTTGCCGAAGAAGAGCCGCTCGAGGTGTTTTATCAAAATCTGATGCCGGAATTTGTGGTGAATTACGGTCCGCGTGGGCGCAAACAGTATTTGATGGTGGATGTGGCGGTAGCCACGACCGACTCGAAAGTACTGGCGGTGCTTGAGACGCACATGCCTGAGATTCGCAATGATTTGTTGTTGCTATTCAGCACCATCGGTGATGGTGAAGACTTATATACCGAGGAAGGCAAACAGGCACTGCGCGAGGATGCGTTGGCCACAGTTAATGGCGTGGTTGAAAAACACTACGAGCCCGATCGCATCGACGAGCTTTTCTTTACTCGATTCGTGATGCAGTAACGTCCGTCAGACAAGGGAGAACGCAAGTGCTACCAATTGCTCAGACCGGTGAAGAGGATGAAAAACCCGAAGAATCGGATGATTCCGGTTTTATCGACACGGGCGACGACGACGATTTCACAAGCTTCGGCGACGACTTCACGGACGAAGAAGAGGAAGAGGATTCCGGTGAATCCAGTGCTGACGCAGATGATGCAGACGCTGGCACCGATGCTGAAGACGACAGTGAAAAGCCGGCCGAAAAAGACAGCGCATCTAACGAGAGTGCTTTCGAGACCGATGCCGAATTGCTGGTGCCGCGCAAGACTTACACAACGCCACAAGGTAAAGAGGCGGCACTCTATGATTTTGCCCACCCGCTGCATCGACTGAATGAGTCCTTTCCAGGGCTTGAGACGATTGAGGGGAAGCTTGCGGGTCTGGCGGCCGAATGGATTGAAAAGAACCTGCACGTTGACAATACCATTGTGCCGGTAGGGATCCAGACGCTGCGTTTTCAGGATTATGTCGCCGGGTTAAACCCGCGCTCTACTTTGTACAGTTTCGATCTGGAACCGCTGGAGGGGCGCTGTCTTTTGTGTGTAGAGCACGCGATGGTGCAGGTAGTGGTGCAGTGCTTTTTTGGCGGCGGCAGTGGCGCCGATTTTAACAGCGAGCGCAAACAGTTGTCGGCAGCCGAAAGCGCGATTTCGGAGCGCGTCTGTGAGGGCATCTACAACGGACTGAATATGGTCTGGAGTGAAGTCTTCGATGCACACGTGCATGCCAACGGGCAGATCCATCACAATGATGTGCGTGATGCGGCTGCCATGGCGTCGGTGGTAGTGCTAAAGCAATACGAGATAGAGACTGCGGCAGGCAAAGCGCGTTTCAATGTGCTGTTGCCATACAACATGCTGATGCCGTTGCGCGGCAAAATCGCCGGCCTCGGCAATGGTGGTGAGGAGAATCAGCGCAGCTGGGCTGGCTCAATGGGGCGCAGGCTTGATGATTGTGAAGTCGATGTCAATGGTGTTCTGGCTGATGCGCACCTGACGGTGGGACAGTTACTGGCATTGAAAGACGGCGATTTCATTCCGCTTGGCGGCAACCAGAAAGCGTCCTTCCTGGTCGCCGATACGTCGTTGTTTGAAGCCGAAGTCGGTGTGTCCAATGGCTGTGTGTCTGCCAGCATTACGCACTGGTACCACAACGAAAAACTTTTGAAAACCGGTGGAAATAACTGATGAGTCAGCCCGAGAGTGCGGTAGCGGAAGACCTGGCGGCCAGTGGTGCCGCAGCAGATACTTCTGCCAATGACGGTGACGGGGGACTGGCCGGCGAAAATCTCGACCTGGTGCTCGATATCCCGGTAACGCTGTCGATGGAAATCGGTCGCACTAAAATGCGCATCAAAGAACTTCTGGATCTGTCCAGCGGTTCCATTGTCGAATTGCAGAAAATGGTAGACGAGCCACTCGATGTGCTGGTCAACGGGACGCTGGTGGCACGTGGCGAGGCCGTTGTCATCGATCGCAAGTTCGGCGTGCGGCTGACAGAGGTAGTCAGTCGGCAGGAACGATTGAACAAGCTCAAATAAGCACATGCGAATGGTCGATCGCAATCGTGTCGGGCTGTTTGCTGCCTGCGCGGGTTTATCGCTCTGGCCGACCGGTCTTGCGGCACAGGAAGCTGCGCGGCTTCCCGTCAGCCCTGGCTTCGAGCAGATCGCGAAAATGGTACTGGCGCTTGTGGTTGTGCTGGCCGTTGTGCTGGTGCTGGCACGGCTGAGCAAAAGTCTGCGCAATTTCGGTGGTACTAGCGATTCCATTGAAGTGGTAGGTCAGCTCGCGCTGGGTGCGCGCGAGCGATTGCTGGTGGTGCAGGTGGAAGACAAGCGCCTGTTGCTCGGCGTGAGCGCAGCCGGCATTTCGCGACTGCACGAGTTTGGTGCCCATTCGTCTGCGAATGGAGAAGCAGACGTCAAGTTTGCCGAGCAGTTGCGCGCGCAGGTAGCGGAGCGCAGACAATGAAAGCGCATGGATCGTGGTTAAACCTGCCAGTATGGTGTTGGCGGCTGGTTTGTCTGTTGGTTCTGTCAGTTGTGCCGGTCGTTGCGATCGCGCAGAGTGGTGTGCCGGCGCTGACCATGACAACAGAGCAGGGCGGTGCCGAGACCTGGAGCGTCAGTATTCAGGTTCTCGCGCTGATGACCATGCTGACGCTGTTGCCGGCGTTTTTGCTGATGATGACCTGCTTTGCGCGAATCACGATTGTTCTCGCCATTCTGCGCACCGCACTGGGCACCCAGCAAACCCCGTCAAACCAGATACTGCTGGGGCTGGCGCTTTTCCTGACGTTGTTTGTCATGCAGCCAGTGTTTGTCGATGTGTATGAACGCTCGGTGGTGCCGTGGATGGCGGATGAGATGGATATGATGTCGGCGATGAAAGTTGCGTCTGAACCGCTGGGCGGGTTCATGCTCAACCAGACTCGCGACAGCGATCTAAGGTTGTATATGGATTTGTCAGATACGGCATCTCCTGTCAATCGCGCCGACGTACCGTTTCACGTACTGGTGCCGGCGTTTGTGACCAGTGAACTTAAAACCGCATTTCAAATCGGCTTTCTGTTGTTCATACCATTCCTGATTATCGATCTGGTGGTGGCCAGCGTACTGATGTCGATGGGCATGATGATGTTGTCGCCGCTGATTATTTCGCTGCCATTCAAATTGATGTTGTTTGTACTGGTGGATGGCTGGGCACTGGTGCTCGGCACGCTGGCGGGAAGTTTCTATCAATGAGCGGTACCACACTGTATCGCACTAAACCGTCGGGAGGCGAGCATGACGCCTGACAATGTCATTGCCATCGGTCAGCAAGCCTTGCTGGTGACGGTGTATATCTCAGCCCCGATGTTGATTTCGGCGCTGGTGGTTGGTTTGCTGGTGGGGATGATTCAGGCGGCAACGCAGGTAAATGAAATGACGCTGAGTTTCATTCCCAAATTGCTGATCCTGGTTGCTGCCCTCTATCTGACTGGGCCCTGGATTATGGCGACAATGATCGATTACACGCGATCACTGGTCCAGGAAGTCATACCCTCGACCCTGGGTTGATTCTGCCGCCTGATGAACGTCGAATTGTCTGCGGTGAGTGGCTGGGTGAGCAGTCTCTATTGGCCACTAGTACGCGTTGCCGGCATGGTGATGGTCGCACCGATTTTCAGCAGCAACTACACACCAATGCGCATTCGCGTGGGCCTTTGCGTGTTGATCACCATGGTGATTGTGCCTGGCGTGGATGCGGTACCGTCGGTGCCGGCTTTGTCTGCAGAGGGCATACTGATCACCGCCACGCAGGTGCTCATTGGTGTGGCGATGGGATTCATGGTCAGACTGGTTTTTAATGCAGTGGTGATGGGCGGTGAAAGCATCGCCATGACAATGGGCCTGGGCTATGCGTTGATGAATGATCCCAGTAATGGCGTGTCGGTACCGATTGTCAGTCAGTTCTACTCGCTGTTTGTCACCTTGTTGTTCCTCGCGTTCAATGGGCACCACGCATTAATCGAATTGGTCGATGCCAGCTTTAATTATTTACCGGTGGGCGAGCCTGTCACCGTGGCGATGCTGTGGCGCGTGCTGGAGTGGTCGCTGGTGTTGTTTACCGGTGCAGTCATGGTGGCAGTACCGGCGTTGTGTGCGATGCTGACGGTCAATCTGATCATGGGTGTGATGACACGTGCTGCGCCACAGCTGAATATTCTGTCAGTGGGATTTCCGGTCACCATGATGGTGGGTTTTATCGTCATTATGCTGACGTTGCCAGTCGTGGCCGGAACCTTTCAGGAATTGATTTCGAAAAGTATGGGATCAATTGCCGATTGGCTGCGTATGCGCTGACATGGCAGAGCAGGATACCTCCCAGGAACGCAGCGAAGAACCCTCTGAGAAACGCCTGCGCGAATCGCGTGACAAAGGCGAGGTCGCGCGCTCGCGCGAGCTAAATACCGTGGTGATGTTGCTGGTGGCCACTATCGCGATGGCGTTGATGGGCGGGTCTGTTGGTTCCGATATCCTGACACTGATGCGAACTGACTTCACTATTGATCGCGCTACGTTGCTCAGCGAAGCCACGCCAGTATTGTATTTGACACGCAACCTGCTTGCCGCACTCGACGCACTCGCCCCCGTTTTCGTACTGATGGTAGTTGGCAGTATTGTCGGGCCGCTGCTGATGGGTGGTACGGGTTTTACACTCAAGGGGCTGGAGCCGAAGTTGTCGAAGCTCAATCCGCTGTCGGGATTGAAGCGCATGTTCGGCCTCAATGCGCTGATCGAACTGGTCAAGGCGATGGCGAAGTTCCTGTTGCTGGCACTGGTGTCGTGGTGGCTTTTTCACTCCCTGTCTGAACGCTATCTGCAACTGGGACAACAGCCGGTCGAGACCGCCATTATCAGTGGCGCCTGGCTGATGGTGCTGGTGTTTGGCACCTTATCGGCGGCGCTGATTGTGGTGGTGCTGATCGACGTGCCCTATCAGAAGTGGGATCACAAGCGTAAACAGCGCATGACCAAACAAGAGGTCAAGGAAGAGGCCAAAGAAACCAACGGCAACCCGGAAGTGCGTGGCAAGATTCGCCGCTTGCAACAAGAAGCCGCCAACCGGGAAATGCTGGTTTCAGTCAAGACATCGGACGTGATTATCGTCAACCCGACGCACTATTCGGTTGCACTGAAATACAACAAATCATCGGCCGGAGCACCCACGGTAGTCGCCAGTGGAATAGATCATATGGCGCTTCGTATTCGGGAGATAGCGCGTGCCCACGAAGTACCGGTATATCGTGCGCCGCTGCTGGCCAGACTGCTGTACCGCAAAGTGCAACCTGGAGAAGAAGTACCGACTGAACTCTATGTGGCGGTCGCCCAGGTTTTAGCCTACATTTTTCAGTTGCAGGAGTATCGATCATCTGGCGGCTCCATGCCGGTACGACCCGAGGCCTTGTCGATACCGGCCAACCTGAGTGATGACGGATGATGATGGCGTTAGTGACAGAGCATGGAGATATCAGTGGCTAGTCGGG
Organism: uncultured Granulosicoccaceae bacterium; assembly: GCA_964573105.1. Classification (GTDB taxonomy): domain Bacteria; phylum Pseudomonadota; class Gammaproteobacteria; order Granulosicoccales; family Granulosicoccaceae; genus CAKZSB01. The sequence continues at coordinate 47,888 of CAZNIS010000028.1, read as the reverse complement.
TGCAGCAATCGATAGGCGAGCTTTCGCGCGCCGGTCTGGGGGCGCCGCTCCTTATTGTTGTGGTGCTGGCGATGTTGGTGCTGCCTTTGCCACCCGTGGGGCTGGACCTGTTGTTCACCTTCAACATCGCGTTGTCACTGATCGTTTTGCTGGTCACGGTTTACACCTTAAAGCCGCTTGCTTTCTCTGCCTTCCCCGCTGTGTTGCTGGTCGCCACCATGCTGCGTCTGGCGCTGAATATCGCCTCTACTCGCGTGGTGTTGCAGGAGGGGCATACCGGTACCGCCTCGGCCGGCAACGTTATCGAGAGTTTTGGCAACTTTGTCATTGGCGGTAACTACGCCGTTGGCCTGGTGGTATTCGCCATTCTGGTGATCATCAATTTTGTCGTCGTCACCAAGGGTGCGGGTCGCGTTTCGGAAGTCACCGCACGCTTCACACTGGACGCGATGCCGGGCAAGCAGATGGCGATTGATGCCGATCTGAATGCTGGCATTATCGATCAGGAAGAATCCAGCCGGCGTCGTGAGGAGATTGCACGAGAAGCTGATTTTTACGGCTCGATGGATGGTGCCAGCAAGTTCGTTCGCGGTGATGCGATCGCCGGTGTGCTGATTCTGTTGATTAACATCTTTGGCGGTCTGGCGATAGGTGTCGGTCAGTACGATCTGGGATTCGCCGAAGCGGCGCGCAACTATTCTCTGTTGACCATTGGCGATGGTCTGGCCGCACAGATTCCATCGTTGTTGTTGTCGATGGCCACGGCGCTGATCGTCACCCGCGCATCGGTCGAACAGGATATGAGCGAGCAGGTGATTCAGCAGATCACGCTCGACAAGCGCGCCATTCTGACCTCAGCTGCGATCATCGGCTCGCTCGGCCTGGTACCCGGCATGCCGAATTTCATGTTCCTGATGCTGGCGGCCGTGTTGGCGGGCTTTGGCTGGTACAAAGCCAGTCTTGCCAATCGCGAAGTGAAAGCCGAAGACGCGCCACCTGCCGATCCCGCGGCGCCAGCCGAGCTAAGCTGGGACGATGTCAGTGCCGGTGATGTGCTGTCGCTGGAAGTTGGCTATCAGCTGGTCAGTATGGTCGATGCCGATCGCGGCGGAAAACTGCTTGACCAGATTCGCGGCGTGCGCCGCAAGCTGACCGATGACCTGGGCTTTTTGATTCATCCGGTGCACATTCGCGACAACCTGGATTTTGCGCCGGGCGAGTATCGGATATCCGTCCATGGAGTGATCGCCGGCGATGCAGAAATCTATCCGGGGCTTGAAATGGCCATCGATCCGGGTGGTGTAACCGGCACGTTGCGCGGCACAGCGGCCACTGATCCCGCCTTTGGTATGCCTGCGATCTGGATCGAGCCGGCGCTGCGCGATCACGCGCAGTCTCTGGGCTACACCGTCGTCGATCCCAGTACCACCGTGGCCACGCATTTAAGCGAGATTCTGAAAAGTCACGCCGAGCAGCTGATGGGGCACGACGAGGCGCAAAACTGGCTCGATAAGCTCGCCATTGCCGCACCCAAGCTCGCCGAGGATCTGGTGCCGAAGAAAATTTCGCTTGCGGTGCTGGTGAAGGTGCTGCAGAACCTGCTGGCCGACGGCATTCCGGTGCGTGACATGCGCACCATTGCCGAATCACTGGCCGCGCACAGTGAAGAAATCAAAGACCCTGCTATTCTTACTGATCATGTGCGCGTTGCGTTGAACCGTTTAATCACCCAGCAAGTCGCTGGCACCCAGAGCGCTGTCAATGTCATCACTGTCGATAATCAATTGGAACAGATATGGCTACAATCGATCTCGGCCGGTGAGCAGGCAGGTGATGTCAGCGGGCTGGGTATGGAGCCGGGGCTTGCCGAACGTTTTTACAAGTCACTGGCTGAAAGCGCAGAGCGGCAGCAGGCGAGCGGGCAGCCGGCCGTGTTGCTTGTCAATCCGAAAGTCCGCCCCTGGCTTGCGCGCCTGATCCGGCACAGTATTCCCGCGTTGAAAGTGCTTTCCTACAGCGAGATCGCCGACAACCGCGAAATTCGTGTCGTAGCGAACATTGGCAATGCGGCGGAGGCGGCCTGATGCTCGACCTGCGGCACAGCCCACCAGTCCACCACAAATTTTCGGCGAGGGATAACTAGCGATGAGTGTCACGCGTTTTACAGGCAAAGACTCTCAAACGGTTATGCGCAAAGTGCGCGAGACCTTTGGACCGGATGCCTACATCGTCTCGAACCGTGAGGTTGAAGACGGTGTGGAAGTGCTGGCGACGGGCAACCTCGAAAGCCTGATAGAAGAATTCCCCGACGGTTACGTCAGCGCGTCAAACGATGGTCGAGCTGTCGGAAATTCGACTGCTGTTCGAAACGCGTCGAGGGGCAAATCCAACCGTGCAAAAGGGCAAAACCTGTCCTACGATGTAAGAGATGAAATTAGTCAGTTGCGCGGTATCCTTGAAGGTCTCGCGCAGGGTGGCACGCTGCCAGGTACCGGTAACGAAAATCAGCTGAAGATTTCTGCCCAGCTGATGTCAATCGGAATCGGCACGCGGCTGGTACAGCAGTTAATAGACAACTCGAAAGTGATTGAGGGTGGTGAGGTTGCGGAACGTCATGTCATCGGTGCATTGCAAAAACTCCTGCCGGTCGAGCAGTGCGAGCTGCCGTCAGCCGGTGGCATTGCCGTCTTTCATGGCCCCGGCGGCAGTGGCAAGACCACAGTGATTGGCAAGATGGCGGCGCAATTTTTAAGCAGTGGCGGGTCGACGGCGGCGATGGCACTGATCAACACCGACAACAACGGCATTGGCGGTAACGGTCGGCTCGATGCGATAGGGGCCACCCTGGGCATTCCGGTTTTCGATGCCCGCAACGAAGACGAACTCGACGAGATCTTTGCACAGCTTCGACGCAAGAAACTGGTGCTGGTCGATACCCCTGCAATCAACGCTTATCGAACCCGTGCCGATAAACTCACCGCGCTTGGCAGCGCACGGCGCAGGATAAAGCACCTGATGGTAGTTCCCGGCACCTGGCAGTGCGCGGCGATTGATGATTTGCTTGCGCTTTCGGTAGGGGTTGACATTGAATCTACCGTATTGACCCGGCTCGATGAAACCGCTCAGCCTGGTATCGCGATCGATTGCATGATTCGATCGTCTGCAAAGGTAGCATTCTGGGCCGACAGCGCGCGGCCGCAACAATCACTGAATACACCATCGACTCGTTGTCTTGTCGAGTACGCCTTTGATCAGGAGGGTACGACGCGTGAGGAGCCAGTCGTTGAGGATACGGAATCGGAAGCCACAACCGAGCAGCCAAAGGATGAAGAGGCTGACGTCGATTTGACTAAATTTGCCGGCCTGTCACTGGAGGCCTAGTCAGATGATCACCACTTCTTGCCGCATCTTGAAAAAGCGCTACGACATTGCCTGAACAATTGACAATCTATCTGGCGTTGGCGGCTATGTCGGTAGTCGTGCTGGCGTCGGCCGGCCTGGTCATTCGGGCGCTGGTGAAGCTGCGGCGAGAGACCGCAACGCAACTCAATTCTGTCACTGTGGTGGTGCAGGGGTTAACCGGACGGCTATCTGACCTCGAAGAACATTCGCGTCTGCAGGCCGAGGAGATTCACAACCTTCGGCTCGCACTGGATCGGCAGAAACACGGCGTCACCGGTGCATCACTCGATGCTATTAAAGCTGCTCGCAATGGGGCCAGTGCGGCCGAGATCGCGCGCCGCTATGCGCTGCGGCCGGCTGAGTCACAATTGCTGGTTGCGGTATACGGATCCACCAAAAGCGACGGTTAATCGCCTTCAGCGGCAGCGATCGTCACGCCGCTTTGCGATCCATTCTGGCGCGGCGCAACTCGTCGAGCTGGGCGCGATGGATATGGCGGATCAGCAGTTCCTGGTCGGCGTCGCGAATATGCCGGTAGGCCAATGCCAGTCGCCATCGCGTCTGTTGCTCGACGCTGATTTCGTCCACACGCAGCACTTCTCCAACCACCAGCATGCGCGCGCGCGACGGATGCAGGCTGAAAATAATTTCAAGCTTGTCGCCTGCCTGGCAGGGCTCAGTGCAATCGAACTCGATGCCGGCGGCTGATATCACTACGTCCTGCAATTGATCGCTATCGGCCTGCTGGCTGCTGGTTGACCACTGCTCGGCCAGATGTTCAATGGTGGACTGCAGAAACTTCAGATACTGTGCGATTTCCGGATGTTGCTCGGCGATCACCCGCATCGCCGGCGTCAGCTCGTCGCTGCGATGATTTAACTCCGACATCATACCGATAGAGCGACTGCGCTGTTCGAACGTTCTGACCAGCTGATCGGGGGGCATATCTGCTGCAATGCGCTCCCAGCCTAAACCTATTCGGGATTCGATTCGAACATAGTCACGACGATTGATTTGTGTCATGCGAGTCATTCACTTTCAATTCTGATTTCTGGTTCGTCGATATCGGGATCGATCTCCAGCGGCGGTGGCGGCTGCACTGTCAGCGGCAGCACCGGGCTTGGCGTCGGCGGCGGTGTGGTGGCCGGCGCACGCGGCGCTGCATCCCGACGTGCGGGCGCGGCGGGTGTTGTCGGTGCGGATTCACCGTCGAGCGCGGCGGCGCTCGATGGTTCACCGGTCGATTCTCCGGCCGCCGTCTCGTCAGCGCCAGAGCTTGTCGCTTCTTCTTCTCCAACCGGATTGGCAGAGTAGGTGATGATCACTTCCACGCGCCGATTGCGCGCACGGTTCTCGGGTAGTGAATTGTCCGCCAGTGGTCGCGTGTCTGCGTAGGCGCGCATCTCGAGTTCACCGGGTTGGAAATTCGCCAGTGTCGACAGGTGATGGACCACGTTGGCGGCCCGCGCAGACGACAATACCCAGTTCGACGGATACGCACGGGTGGCAATCGGTACGTTATCGGTGTGCCCGGCCACGACAATACGGCCGGTGTTTTCATCCAACCCGGCGGCCAGCCGTTCCAGGATCGGATAGAAGCTCTTTCGCAATCGCGCGCTGCCAGATGCAAACGAATCGCCCTCGAGAATACGTACCACCAACTCACCGTCGATGGTCACGAGTTCAATCGCGCCGCTCTCGATCTCTGGTGCCAGTATCTCGCTGAGCTTTTCCACCAGTTCGCTGAAGTCGACCTCTTCCTCCTGCTTTTCCCGGCCCTTGTCTTTGTCGGCTTCCTGCTTGGTGACATCGACTGGAATCTGTACCGGCTTGCCCGGTGTGAATTCCTGAGCGATGAAACTCGTCCCCTTGGGCGGGTCTGGCGCCTCGATCTGGCGCTGGACACCGAATGCCGTACGCAGTGAACCGGCAATCTGGCGATACTTATCCAGATCCATCTCCGAGAACGACAGCAACAGAACGAAGAAGCACATCAGCAGTGACATGAGATCGGCGAAGGTCGCAAGCCACGCCTGATCGTCTTCTTCTTCTTCGACTGGAGCGTCATCTGACATGGTGTTTCCTATCCATTCTCAGTCTGATCGCCGACCGGTCAGGCCTTCGCTTCTTCGTTCAGAGCGTCGCGCATATTCTCGGGCAAGAAGGTCGTCAACAGCTGCTGTAGTACGCGTGGATTGGTGCCTTCCTGAATGCCGTTGATCGATTCCAGAATGATCAGCTTGTTGATTCGCTCGGTTGTGCTGATGGCTTTTAGTTTCTCAGCGATCGGCACGGCGATCGCGTTGGCGATGATGGCACCATAAAGTGTGGTCAGCAGCGCAACCGCCATCGCAGGTCCAATCGATTTGGGATCTGACATGTTGGCCAGCATCTGCACCAGTCCAATCAGGGTGCCGATCATGCCCATCGCAGGGGCAGCAGAGGCGACCGATTTGAACATCTTGATGCTGATCATCTGACGCTCTAGCGATAGATTGATATCGCGTGAAAGCATCTTGTTTACGATTTCGGGAGGCTGACCGTCGATGCAGAACTGCACGCCGTTCTTTAAAAACTCGTCCTCGATTTCGCGGCCTTCGAGCGCGAGGATGCCCTCTTTACGTGCGATGTTGGCAAGCTCGATTGCCTCTTCGATCAACTTTTCCGGTGCGGACGATTTATGAAAGAACGCGCCGAGGCCGACTTTGAACGAGCCCAGGAATTGTTGTAGAGATATCTGTCCCAGCGTGACCGCAAAGGTACCGCCGATGACCACAACCAAACTGGGTATATTGACAAAGGTGTTGGCACTGCCACCCATGGCAATGGCACCAATGATTACCCCGAACGCGCCAACTAAACCGACGACTGTAGCAATGTCCACTTGCAAAGCTCCCTGTAACCGATACTACGTCCATTGTAAAAACAGGACCAGGCTATATCTCCGATTGCCATGTCCTCAGTCAGATTGCCAGTGAATGCCAGTTACATAAGTAAGCGGTTATTGGCCGACCACGCCAATCGTGCGGTCGGGCCGGGTTGCAACGCAGTGCCCGGCCAATCTAATTGTCGCGTATGGGTTATTCATCCCATCGGGCGATTGGTGCTGCTATTTACTTCGTCGGCTGGTTTCCAGATAGGCTGAGCACTTCTGTAAGTTGTGTCGGGTTTTCTGATGGTCGGACTGAAGCCTGCGCTGGTCTTTTCGGGCGAGCTCCAGTATTTTATTGTTCAGGTCCTGAATCTTCTCCAGACCCTGCTCATTGGTGATCATTGTTTTGGCAAGTATGGCATCATCAAGGAGTTGTTGCCTTCTGCTGTCAGACAATTGCACTTGTTCCCAATTGCCCACTCGGGCGTACTGATGCATCACCTCGGTGATCTGGACAATTCGCTCGAATTGAAGGTCCGCCATTACTCAACTCCTTTTGGTTTTATTGTAATCCAGGTACTATGTAAATCATCGAGAATCGTGATGATCTGATCCAGTTTGTCGATGTTGCCATCGCGATTCACCAGAATGATTTCGTTCTGCATATATCCGTATAATGCACTGAGGTTTGCCGCTATTTCACCGCCACCCTCGCTGTCTAAAGACAAATTCAGCTCTGAGAGTATGTCGATGCATTTATTGAGCGCCTGGCCTTTCTTTTCACGTTGGTTGTTGAGTATCGCCTCACGGGCCAGGCGGAGTTTGTCGCCTGCCGCCGCGAGCAGCATTTCTATCAATCGGTGCGGTGATGCACCTTCAATCTCAGAACGCCTGCCTACCTCACCATAGGCTTTGGCAGCATTGGAAGCGATTGCCAATGTCATTAGGGGTGTGTCTCCGAACGTTTATGACAAAACTAGCGGTTGATTAGTTATTGAGTGATGCTAGTTGCTGAACCAGATAGTCACCGTTCGATTGTAATCGCGCAATCAAAGTGTCCATCGCACCGAACTGCCTTCTGTAGCGTATTTCTGTTTGTTCCAGCCGTAGTTCCAATCGATCGATGTTATCGTCAATTGAGCTGCCATTGGCTTCCAGTGAATCGGTTCGGGTATCGATGGCACCGGATAATTCGGTGAATCGATTTAACGTAGATTCAAGGCGGGCGGCAAATCCATTGTCCGGATCAGTAAAGATCTGCTGGAGCTGGAACGAATTGGTCGATATGGCGTCATCCAGTCGATCGCGATCGACGCTGAGTTGTCCGGTTTTATCGAATGTCAGGCCATTGTTAAAGATCGAATGGCTGTCTGCTGGACTCGATTCATCCAGTACGATATTGGCAAAAAAATCGTTTCGAACAGCTGTCTGAATTCGTCGCGTCAGTGATTCACCGTCGAGCGATCCCTGGCTGAGCCTTGAGATTGTACTGTTCATCTCGTTGTAGCCGGTTGCGAACTCTTCCAGTAGTTCTACGATACTCTCTGTGTTCCGGTTGGAGACAATATCAGCACTGCCAATCGCTTTTAGCTCGATTGACAAATCTGGTGCGACGTCGGTTACGGTATTGGTGCTGCTGGTTGCAGCCAGACCATCGATCTCGAATTGGGCATCGCTTGCCGCGGTCAGCTCTGTGTATCCGGCTGGTGCTGTGATGATATTGTCAACACCCGCATTTCTGGCGGTGAGCACAAGCCTGCTGCCATCGGCGACATTTAGAACACTGGCCTCGATGGTGGTGTTGTCGGTGCTGTTGTTAATCAGCGATGCAAAGTTCAGCAGGCTGTTGTCACCGTCCGCAAGTGAGATGGTAAACGACTCATCACCAGATCCGAAGGTATAGTCACCGGCGGCGACCGTGTCGCTGGACGACGCGTAAGGATCCGATACCATGCGATGGGCGGTCGCCAGAGAAATTACATTGATACTGTGGTTGTGGGATTGGGTACCATCGAGGGTCTCGACGGTAAAAACGTCTTCGTCACTGGACTCGGCCACAAAGGCGCCAAATCGACTTTCGTCTCCCAGCTTCTCTATAACCGACTCCAGATCACCCAGAGTGCTTTTCAGGCTGCCGTAGTCACTTATTTGTACATTGACGCCTGCACGGCGTTGACGTAAAGCATTAACCGGCTGCTCTTCAAGGGCAATAAGCTGGTTAACGATATTCTCGATATCAAGACCGGAGCCAGCTCCCGCTGCGGTAATCATAGGCAATTCCGTTTGGTCAAGGCCACTGTGGACCAGTTCACATAAACAATGTCTACTACAGTATTCGGAAAAGTTCTTAATGCCTTGACCCCATGACCAGAAAAAAAGTGTAACTGGTTGGGAAGTGGGGAAAACCTGGGGGAGGGGGTACAGCGTTGTTTGAAAATCTGCCCCTGGATTAGAAACGGGGAGGCATGGATCGCCTCCCCGTCAGGGGGATCAAGAGTAAACTGAATTATCCAAGCAGTTGCAGTACTCCTCTGGGTGCGGCGTTGGCCTGTGCGACCATTGCCGTGCCGGCCTGTTGCAGGATACTGGCACGAGTCATGTTAGCTGTCTCAACAGCGAAATCCGCGTCTACAATTCGGCTGCGCGCTGCAGATTGATTCTCGATACCAATCTGCAGATTGTTTATAGCGCTTGAGAATCGGCTTTGCATGGCGCCGAGGTTGGCGCGAGCGGTGGTGATAGCATCGATTTCTGTATCCAGTGAATCGATCGTTGCCGCTGCAGTAGCTGCTGCAGAAATAGACAGACCGGTAGAGGCGACTGATGTAGTAGTGATAGTCAGTGTTTCACTTCGGTTTGCACCCACCTGGAAGTTGAATGAGCCGGCACTGGTGCCGATCATCTCACGACCATTGAATTGCGTGACTTCGGCGATTCGACCGATCTCTGCATCCAGTGCAACAAATTCAGCCTGCAGATTGGCACGGTCGCTCGTGCCGTTAGTGCCGTTAGCTGACTGTACGGCGAGTTCACGCATACGCTGAAGCAGGTTACCAACTTCAGACAGGCCGCCCTCTGCAACCTGGGCAAGTGAAATGCCGTCGTTGGCGTTGCGTACAGCTACTGTCATACCCCGAGTTTGCGCATCCATTCGCTCAGCGATGCCCAGTCCAGCGGCGTCGTCTTTCGCGCTATTGACTCGCAATCCAGAAGACAGACGTTCAAGCGAAGTCTGCATCAGTCTCTGTGTAGAATTAAGATTGCGCTGTGCAGTAAGCGAAGGAACATTTGTGTTTATTGTCTGCGCCATTATCGTAAATCTCCATTTACTTTTAGTAATTGTTATCCGAAACCGAAGCGTGCATCAGTGTTTGCACGTGCCGGCAAAAACGATAACGACGTACCGAAATTTGTCTTGAAACGGTAACTGGAGAGACTACTTTAAGTTTGTGGTGTAAGCGGTATGCAGACTTTGAAAAAGTCGTGAAGAAAAAAAAGTAAAAAAATATTTCCGGAGGCTGAGAGCAGGGCGCGTGCAGCAAACTTCGTAGATTAGAGACGTGTCGTCATCTTGACGTCGACCGTAAATCTATCGGAGCTATGCGCACGACCTTTAGATTTTGCGTAAGTTTTTTGACGCTGTGCAAGTGCTACCTTTCCACCATTCTGTTCCAACCTTTCGCGGGTACTCTTCTGGCCTGCGAATGCCCTTCTGATTTTAATGCCGCGCTACATACAATGCAGCCCTGCATGGTGTCTACGATTGGCGTCGATGCAGTGGTGTTTACTGATGGCTGCTCGAATTGCTTTTGTGCGACACGGTTAGGCTTAGTTTACGAAGCGGTCTTGCTCCTGGATCGTCCGCGGTGGAGGGTACGCCAGGTTGTCGTGTTAGGACAGCTGGACACGGCTGAGTACTTAGGGTGATCCAGTGTGGGATATTATGACTGACATCGACTTTGTTCTTTGCAGGTGTTGCAGGCCACCGCGAGCATAGTTGATTGGATTGCCGATAGGCTGCCGTGGTTGACTGTGGGAGACGAGTTGAATTCGTGCGGCCTCTTGGCGGTGATTGCTTCTGGAGTGCCTACATGCGTGTAAGCCATTGCTGCCTCCACTGCGCGGCCCCTGTTCTCTAGTAGTTTGGGGTGCGCCGACACATGACGGCGTCGGTGGCGTTCAGTGCTCGCTTGTCGTCCGGGCCGACGAGTGGATGCGATTGGCGCGCGGCTATAACGGTTTTGTGCCGTTTGCAGATCCGGGATGAGGGGGTGGTAGAAGTGATTTTCAGTCGTAGCGCCCGGCGTCTGGGCGTGACTTCAGGTGCAGCGCAAGCGGAAAAGAAGAACGAAAACACGGGGTAGACGGGGGGCGTGTTCGCCCCCCGTCCGATTACAGCAGGGAACTACTAGCCGAGCAGCTGCAATACCGCTCGAGGCTGCGCGTTTGCCTGTGCGACCATTGCGGTACCAGCCTGTTGCAGGATGCTTGCCCGAGTCATATTGGCCGTCTCAACAGCGAAATCGGCGTCGACAATTCGACTGCGAGCGGCAGACTGATTCTCAATGCCAACCTGCAGGTTCGCGATGGCACTGTTGAATCGACTTTGAACCGCACCGAGTGTCGCACGATCGGTGGTAACAGCGTCGATTGCAGTATCCAGGCTTGTAATTGCAGCGTTTGCGCTGCCGGAAGTACTGATGCTCATTGCCGCGAACGACACTGCAGAGGTTGTAATCCTCAGTGTCTCACTTCGATTTGCACCCACCTGGAAATCAAAGTCCCCGGCATCACTACCGAGCATGGTGTGGCCGTTAAACTGAGTCACCTCAGCGACGCGGTCGATTTCGGCATCGAGTGCGGCGAATTCCGCCTGAAGGTTGGCTCGGTCGCTAGTGCTGTTGGTACCGTTGACCGATTGCACTGCCAGTTCACGCATACGCTGCAGCAGGTTGCCAACCTCTGCCAGGCCGCCCTCGGCAACTTGTGCCAGGGAGATTCCGTCGTTTGCGTTACGCATGGCTACTGTCATGCCGCGGGTCTGGGCGTCCATTCTCTCCGCAATACCAAGGCCGGCAGCGTCGTCTTTGGCACTGTTCACGCGCAGGCCTGAAGACAAGCGTTCGAGCGACGTTTGCATCGTTTGCTGCGAAGAATTCAGGTTCCGCTGCGCGGTGAGTGAAGGCACGTTTGTGTTTATTGTTTGCGCCATTGGTTAAAGTCCTTTTTAGCTATTATTTAGATATATTCCCCACCGATGATTGCGCTATTTCAAATGCAACCATCAGCAAGAGCCGTAACGACGTCGGGAATAGCTTCTTGAAAGTCCAATAGCAGAAGTTACTTTAACTTGGAGGGATAAATCGGGAATATCGTGATGCTAACATCACGAAAAAAAATAGGAATAAAATTAGTGAATCAGGCGCTTGGGTCAACCGGCAGGGAGCGAGCACGACTGCTTGCCAGTGAGGTTTGTCGGTATGTGTTCACGCCATTCCTGGCGCTTTTTCAGTGGCTGTTCACAGTGCGTCTGTCGTGCACGTGGGGTAGGAGCTCGCACGGAACATACATGGGTAATTGAGTACGACCGACACCGCCCACGGGTACGATAGGCGTGCTGTGAACAGATACGGTTTGTCGCGGCCGTTGAACCGCGGGATTTTGGTCGATCGTTGGCGCATGGTTGGCTGCGCCAACAAAAAAAGCCCGGCGATTGCCGGGCTTTTTGCTGGTACTTTCAGGTTAGGGCTGTGGTGCTTTCTAGCCCTGCAGTAGCGATAACACCTGCTGCGGCTGCGCATTGGCCTGAGCGACCATTGCCATGCCAGCCTGTTTGAGTATTTGTGCCTTAGTCATATTCGTGGTCTCGACGGCGAAATCGGCATCGACGATCCGGCTGCGCGCTGCCTCCTGATTCTCTACCGCAATGGCCAGGCTGTTGATGGCGCTGGTGAAGCGACTTTGGGCTGCACCGTAGGTAGCGCGTGATGTAGTGATAATGTCAATGGCGGCATCGATGCCGGTAATGGCCAGACCTGCCCCAGAGGCGGTGGATACGGTTAGACCGGTAGCGGTAATTGGTGTCGTTGTCAGGCTCATCGACTCACCGGCGTTTGCTCCGACCTGGAAGGTAAAGGTGGCGGCGCCTGAACCCAAAATTGCCTGACCGTTGAATTTGATCACCTCGGTCAGGCGGGTAATCTCCTGATCGAGTTGCGAAAACTCTGCATGCAGGTTGGCGCGATCTGAGGTGCCATTGGTTCCGTTAGCGGACTGTACTGCCAGCTCTCTCATACGCTGCAGCATTTCGCCTATTTCTGCCAGACCACCTTCTGCAACCTGCGCCAGCGAGATGCCGTCGTTGGCGTTTCGCACCGCGACATTCATGCCTCTCACCTGGGCGTTCATGCGCTCGGCCATCGCAAGGCCGACTGCGTCGTCTCTCGCACTGTTGACTCGGAGTCCCGATGCGAGTCGCTGTACTGACGTTTCCATTTTAATCTGAGTCTTGTTCAAATGCCGTTGAGCATTCATGGACATCAGGTTGGTGTTAATTGTTTGTGGCATTTTACTCTGATCCCTTATTTATGATTGTTAGCAAGTACGTGTTGATCCATGACACGACTCACAAAATCGATATCGGCGATCGAGTATAGCGCTTTAGATATTAATAAATTATAAAAACAACTTAATGTAGATTATAGAATAATGCTCAGGTGCGCGCGCAATAAAACAGGCCATGGACAGAGTCCAGAGACAGTTGGTTTTATCTTCTGCAATTTGCTGTAGCGTGAATGGGCTTCAAGTGTGGTGCAGCAGCGCTTAACCGCGGTTACACAGATCGAGTCGCATTGTAGTGGCGTGTCTGGTGTTGTCAGGTAAGACAGTAGTGCGCAGGTGCAGGTGCAGGTGCAGGTGCACCGGCAATAGCGAGGCTGAAAATGGGAGGAGGGTAGTCGGTAAAAACTCAGGGGTAGTGGTCACTACTATGTTGTGTGACCGTGTGGGACAGCACGAAGCTGTGCCCGACGCGAACAACCGCGTCGGGCGAGTTAGTTACAGTCGATTAAAGAGGGTTAAATTCTGCATTCGCGAGTAGGTTGCCTGTAGTGCCTGAAGGGAGGCGAGCTCAGATTCCATGCGAGTGATCGCCTCGGCATAGTCCAGATCCTCCACTCTTGCCAGCTCCGTCTGGATTTGAAAAGTGGAATCGCTGTTGTTTTCTCTGGATCTGTCGATCTCGGACAGCCCATAACCTGCTGAACTGCGGTGCAGCGAAATATTTGATTGCGCGCTGGTTAGTTCTCCAAGTGCAACATCCATTGCCGCGTGATAGTCGACGTGGGCCTGTGCGTCCGTTATTGGTGTAGCGAGGTGGCCCTCTATCGCCTCTATCGTTTGTAGTAGATTGACAGTAGTGTTGGTGCCGGTCGCGTCGGTGTGGCTGAAGTTCATCAACTCCAGAGCGGCGGTACCGAGGTTGATTGTATTGCCCGGGCCGATGGTCACGGTACGTTTGCCGGTATCGCCCTGATAACCGTTTGGATCAGCCGTCGGCCAGGGTTTGGCGTCGACCTGACTGCCCGAAAACAAATAGTTGCCGTTCACGTCGGTTGAATTGATCAGTGCAAGCACATCTTCCTTGTTGGTGTTGAGCTCGGTCAGAATCGAGGCTTTATCTGATTCGCCCAGCGTGTCGTTGTTCGCCTGCAACACCAGCCCGCGGATCGATACAATCAGATCGCCAAGTGACGCTAACGCCGATTCCTCGCTCGTGAGAATCGATTCTGCGCGTTCCCCCGAGCGCTGGTACTGCGTCAGTTGGGACTCGGCTTCGCGCAACAGGATCGCCTGACCGGCACCGACCGGATCATCGGATGGTCGGAGTGTTTTGCTGCCGGCAGCGATTTGCTCCTGCATGCCCGCCAGTCGAGTCTGGCTGCCCATCATTTGGCTGGCCAACCGATTGTTAAAATAATTACTGGATATTCTCATGGTCTACAGCCTGCCTAGTGTGCCGATCAAGGTGTCGAAGAGGCGGCTGGCTACTGTGATCACTTGTGCCGACGCTTCATATGCCTGTTGATATTTGACGAGATTGACCGCCTCTTCATCGAGATTAACGCCGGACAAACTGTCGTGCTGATCCTGTTCGAATTGCCAGACCTGGCGCATGGAGTCCAGTTGCAGCGAACTCGCTTCAGCGGTGCCGCCAACGGTAGTCACCAGCCCCGCCAGCTTTTGTGCGAAGGTAGTCTGTCTATTGTCAAATAGCTGCCCGGCCTGCAGGTCGGCCAGTGCGCGTGCATTGCCGACATCGCCAACGCCGGCGGTGGTGGTTTCTGCGAATGCGAGTCTGTCGATATTGCTTATCGCTGTGCTGAAGCTGCCGGCACTGTTGGCGGTTGGTCGAAACAGAAAACTATCACCGGCGTTGGCCGTGCCATCGACGCTGAATGCGATGCCATCCATAATCAGGTTGTTGCCACCGCTGATCTGTTGGTTATCCGTCAATCGCGTCAGCGTGTACTCAACACCGTCAAAGCGCATTTGATAGTCAGAAGCCTGAAGCTGGCTGACGTCCGTCACATCAGCGCGAGCGGTGGCGCTCGACGTATTGGAGGACGAGGCATGGGTCGATATCGCGCCGATGTTGAACAGGTTGCCCCCCGCCAGTCCCTCGGCGTCAAAACCCTGCGCGTGCTGTTCGTTCAGATTGATGGCGAATACGCTCGCCAGCAAACCGACCTCATTGCGTGTCGTGGTCAGTGTCTCGCGGCGAAAGTCGTTGATGCCACCGAGTATGCCGCCGGAGAGCTGGTCATTGATTGGCGTCACGCCACTGTCGGTTGCGATCGCGGCGACCAGGTCGCCCGGCACTTCATTTGACGCGGTCGTCACCAGTGCCGTTGCTTCGCCGTTGGACACCAGTGTGATACCAGTGCCGGTGGTGACGTTAAGCCCATAGTTGCCGGTGCGCGTCGTGGCGATACTGGTTTGTTCGGCCAGTTCTGCGAGCAACTGATCGCGTTTGTCGAGTAAATCGTTGGGCGAGCCTGCGCTGGTGTTGCCTGCGCTTGAGATGGTTTGATTCAACTCGGCGATGCTGGTCGCCAGTTGATTGATGCGCGAGACTGATGCCTCTACTTTCTGATTCAGCTCCTGTTGCATGCTCGAGAACTGACTGTCAAAAAAGCTGAATCGGCGGGATATTTCATCGGCGGCGGCCAGAACCGCCTTGCGCGCAACAGGCGATGAAGGATCGACACTCGCATCTGCGATGGCGTTGTAGAAATTCGCCTGCGCTGTATTTAACCCACTGCTTGCATCCGCAAACAGATTGTCCATGCGCGCGTTCAGGCCGTTGATGGTATCGATTCGGTTGAGTTCGGTGGCGCTGCTTCGCAGGCGCGATTCGGTAAACTCGCTGTGAATCCGCTGAATCGATTCAGTGGTAACCCCGGTACCCATCGTGAGGCCGTTGGCGCGATCCGGATTGCGCGTCGCATTGATGACCTGCTGGCGGGTAAAGCCGGGCGTATTCGCATTGGCGACATTGTGCGAAGAGGTAGCAATCGCACGTTGCGCGGCGAGCAGGCCCGATACGCCGTTGGATAGTGGGCTAGCCATGTCTACTGCTCCTGAATGTCAGGTGAAGGGTTGTGCATTGCATGTCAGAATTGCTCTGTACGATGCATCGCTTTGATGCTGTGCATGATGTCCACGAGTTTGTCGGCGTACTGCGGATCAGTGGCGTATCCGGCATCGTGAATTTCACGAATGAACTGCTCGGGGTTGGCCGCGTGGTCGAGCGCCTTTTGATAACGTGGATTGCTGCGAATGAAGTGGCCAAAGTCGGCGATCGACTCGGCGGTACTGCTATAGCTTCGAAAATCTGCGCGTGTGGTTGTGTACTCGCCGTTGGCGAATTCTGTGGTCGCAGCGGCGGTCACGTCACCACGCCAGGCTGTGTCTGCCTTGATGCCAAACAGATTGTTGGACTGGCTGCCATCGGGTTTGAGCGGCATTCGTTTGCCCCATCCACTCTCCAGTGCGGCGACAGCCATGACAGCTTCAGCCGAGGTGCCCAGTGCGCTGGCCGCATCGCTGGCGGCGGGACGAATGGCGGCAATGAACTCCCTTTCATTCGAGTAGCTGCTGTCTTGAGCATCGCTGATCGAGGCTCTGTTCGGCTCGCCGACCGATAGTTTCCCCCGTACAGGCATGGACAGCACCGATTCACCCTGGTTGGGTGTCGACTCGCGATTGGCGGGCGCTATTTGCCGATAAATCGACTCCGCCAGACCCAGTGATTTAGACCCTGCAATATCCATTGCGATCTGCTGATCGAACATGTCGGTGTACATGCTCTCCTGTTCACTTGAAAACAGTGAGTTACCGGCGCTCGCGTCGCGCATGGATTTGAGCATGGTTTGTACCAGCAACGCCTCGAATTGGACGGCGGCGGCGCGTGCCGCCTCGTCGGTCATTTTGGTCGGTGCGTTGATTGCGGTTTGCGCGGGACTCTGACGCAACAACTGCTGTTGCATCAGATGCTGCGCCATCGAGGTATCAGCTTTCATGCGTTGGATTCACTCCGTGATGCGCACAGTGTTATGGCGAGCAAGCTCGCTCGGCTGACGGGGGTGACCATCAAAACGGCCATAACTTTCCGTTTAAAACGCGGGTCAGCCAGCCGGCGCGATTGCTGTCGGCGATCATGCCGCTGCCACTGTAAGTAATTTCTGCGTGTGCAATTTTGCTCGACATAATGCGATTGTCTGCAGACAGATCGATGGGTCGAACGACGCCACTGATACTCACGAATTCGCGCCCCTGGTTTAGTGTCAACATTTTCTTGCCACTGACCACCAGATTGCCATTGGCCATCACATCGACCACGGTTACAGTGATGTTGCCACTCAGGCTGTTGCTCTGACTGCTGTCGCCCCCGCCGGAAAATGAATTGCCCGAGTTCAGACTGGTATTTGCCGGTCTTCCCTGCAGCGTTGCAGTGCTGCCCAGCAGTGTCGGAGTAGGAATATCGACTGACGAATCTTTACTCGACGAGGTACTCGCAGACTTGGAGGCGACGGTTTGTTCATCGAGAATGACAGTGATCAGATCGCCCGCCTTGCGCGCTTTCATGTCCTCGAATAGCAAAACGCCGTTGCCCGCCTGATAGATGGCACCGTTGGGTGTTTGGCTGGGGGCGTATTGGGACACCGGTAGTGGCAAAGGTTCGCGATATACCACCTGGGGTGCACAAGCGCTTGTCAGTAGCCCGACAAGCAATGGCGTTAACAGTTTTGCAGATAGCCGCACAGAGATTACCCGCCTATATGTTGTTATTGGCAAATTGCAGCATGCCATCGGTGGTGGAAATGGCCTTGGAGTTGAGCTCGTAGGCGCGTTGGGTTTCGATCATGCTGATCAACTCTTCTACGATATTGACATTCGATGATTCGATGGACCCTTGCAGCAATTGGCCAATTCCAGCCTGACCTGGCACGCCCTGTATCGCACCACCGCTGGCGGCAGACTCTCTAAAGAGGTTGGTGCCCACCGGCTCAAGGCCACTGGGATTAACAAAATCAGCCAATTGAATGGTGCCCAGTTGCGTCTGCGCAGTGGTGCCTGGCAATTGCGCGGACACAGTGCCATCGCGACCGATGGTGAGGCTCGTGGCGTTGGCCGGTACGGTGATGCCCGCTGTTAGCGCGTAACCGTTTGCGTTGACCATCTGGCCATCGGCGCTGAGTTGAAAGCTGCCATCGCGCGTGTAGCCAATTCCGCCGTCGGGCATTTGTACTTCAAAAAATCCGCGCCCCTCAATGGCCAGGTCCAGCGCGTTCTCGGTAATTTGCAAGCCCCCCTGGCTGTGTATTTTTTGCGTGGCAGCCAAACGTACACCGGTACCGATCGCCAGACCACTGGG
Organism: uncultured Granulosicoccaceae bacterium; assembly: GCA_964573105.1. GTDB lineage: Bacteria > Pseudomonadota > Gammaproteobacteria > Granulosicoccales > Granulosicoccaceae > CAKZSB01. Next base: position 29,676 of record CAZNIS010000028.1, on the reverse strand, counting down.
CAGTTCTGCATCCTGTGCCACCTGTCCGCCCGGTTGTCGGACTTTCTGATACAACAAATCTTCAAACACGGCACGATCGCGTTTGAAACCTGCCGTGTTAACGTTGGCGAGATTGTTCGAGATAACCGCCATGCGGCTCTGTTGTGCATCGAGGCCGGATTTGGCCGCCCAAAGTGCGTTGTTCACTCGTTAATACTCCAAAGTCATCGGTTAGATAGCGATGCAGCCGCGAGATGCGGCTGTACCTGTGCTTTTTTTTGCCGATCAGCGCAGCTGGTTGCCAGCCGCGGGTCAGCGGGTCAGGCTGTTATGTCCCGTGGACTAACGGCGGATGTTGATCACCGTTTGTGTCAGCGTATCGCTGGCGCTGATCACCTGAGCGTTGGCCTGAAAGTTACGCTGCGTTGCGATCATCTTGACAAGCTCCTGAGTCAGATCGATGTTCGACTCTTCCAGCGAGCTCGACTGAATCATGCCAAGTGAGGCGGTGCCGGGGGTGCCGGTTGTCGCCACCCCCGAACCGAAAGTCTCGATCCAGCCGGTGTTACCCACTTGCTGCAAACCCTTGGGATTGCGGAAATCGGTGAGGGTGAGTTGACCGAGCTCACGCGATTGACCGTTGGAATACTGACCGTAGATGACGCCATCCGTGCTGATGTCAAAGTCATTTAAACGACCGGCGTTGTAACCGTTCTGGTTAACGCTGGTGACACTGAAGGTGCTGTCGTATTGCGTGCTGCCTTCAAAGGTAATGTTGATATCGATCTGCATATCAGGGGAATCCGCTGATCTGACATAGCTGGTGTCAAAGCCCTGCGAGGCCGGGTTGCCGTTGATGGTATCCAGCATTCCTTCACTGTTGAATGTCAGTTCATCGCCACCGGGTGTGCCAATTTCCTCGTCACCGATATAGGTGTGTACATTCCAGGTGCTGTCACTGGTTTTGCGAAAATACAGCGTAGATAAAAAGGAAGAGCCCAGTGAATCGTAGACAGTCACTGAGGTCGAGTTGTTGTAGGTCTCGACGTTTCCAGGGTCAAAGGGCTCGGGAATCAGCGATTTTGAATCCAGGTTAATTTGCAGACTCATGTCGCTGGTTTGATTTGGTGATGAATCAATGGCGTTGAGGCGCAGATCGGCGGATATCGGTGTAATGCGTCCCTGTTCGTCCGCCGGAAAGCCGGTCAGTCTGTGCCCCAGGCCATTGACGATGAAACCCTCGCGATCCAGTGAAAAGCTGCCGGCTCTGGAGTAGACGATGGCACCATTGTCATTGAGGCGAAAAAAGCCTGACCCGGCAATCGACATATCCAGTTGATTTTCTGTATAAGTCACATCGCCCTGGGCAAACTCCTGCGAGATATTGGTCACCCGCACACCCTGACCGGTCGCGTTGCCGGTCGAACCCAGATGAGTACTGCTGTAGACATCGCCAAATGTGATGCCCGAGCGTTTGAAACCGATGGTGGCGGCGTTGGCAATATTGTTCGAAATGATTTCCAGATCAGCGCTGGCCGCTTTCAATCCGGTGAGAGCGATTTCAAATGTCATGTTGATAGCTTCCTTGTCTTAGACCTAGAAAAATTTCCGTACTTCAGTCACGCTGAATTCGCGGCCGTCTGATGTGCCCAGGACAGCGGCCGTGCCACCCTGATTTAAACGCACCGAGTCGATGGTGGCGGCGGTGTAGACGGGGGTCGCCACGGCAACGCCGTCGGCATCAATCGATTCGACATCTACTCTGAATACCGGAAACGGGTTACTGGTATCCGAGGTGTGTTGCTCCGGCAGCACATAGCGATGGCCGTGATCACCGTGACCATGTGGTCCAAGGTTCAGCTTTTCGACGAGCTGGCCCTGAGCATCGGTGATGGTGACCGTCACCGCGCCACTGGAGGCGGGCAGGTTGAATTCAAAATCGAGCGTTCCGGTCTCGGACGGTTGTGCGGTGTGGCTCTCGATCAGTACCTGGCGATCCAGCAGCGTGGCGGATGCAAGCGCCTGAGTGGCGGCATTGTTGCTGACAAAGGTATCCAGCGAGGCGCGCATGTCATCGATGCCTGCCACGGAGCTGAACTGCGCCATCTGCGCGATGAAATCGCCATTTTCCATTGGCTTGAACGGATCCTGGTGGCGCATCTGGGTCAGCATGAGTTTCATGAATTCGCTTTGGCCTAGTTCATCGCGCGGTCGCGATTCATTGTTGACCGGCTGCTGGAACTGACTGATGAAGTCACTCGAAATTTCATTCATAACTCTGGCCCGTTATCTTTGGCGGAAATGGTGGGTAGCTGTTCACAGCGCGCCTGTCGCCCCCGTGGGCGGCGTCGATCGCGTGACGGCCTACAATTGGTGGGGATGGCGACAGCAGCACTGATTTGATGGGCTCTATTCACCGCGAATGACCTTGATCAGACCAGTGATTCTGGAATTGAGCATTTGCAGGCTGGCCTGGTAACGCAGTGCGTTTTCCGCAAATCGTGCGCGCTCCAGGTCCGACTCAACCGTGTTGCCGTCGAGCGAGGCTTGCGTTGGTACGCGATAACCCAGGTTGACGCGCTCCACCCCGCGAGCGCCAATGTGTGCGCTGTGGGTCGGACGCATGACGGCGGCGTGTTCGCCATTCAACTGTTTGAGTGCGGTGGCGAAGTCGAAATCGCGCGCTTTGTAGTTGGGGGTATCACCGTTGGCGAGATTTGAGGCCAGAAGCTGTGCGCGATGTGCGCGCAGTGAAACGGCCTGGGTACGTGTCGCCAGATAGCTGTCCAGATTCAACGCCATGGATGAGTCACTCTCCGTTCAGATTGTTGGTCAGGTCTCGGAAATACCGCAAAAAGTCGACCTCGTCTCACTGTTTTTCGGACGGATATCTCACTTTCTTGAGAAAAAAGTTTAAAAAAAAATGGCAAACAATTGAAAAATAGAGTTTTCAGCTCAAAGTGGACGCTGCCAGCCGACTTGAATTGCCTGGGTGTTGGCGCCGCAAACTGTGATGAACGTCACGGGCATTCAGCTTGCAGTGAAAGTCGTCATGAGCCGATTAGATCGAAGATGGACGAGCAGGCAAAGCCAAAGCGGGACGGCTGCCCAGTGCGAAACTGGCAGCGAAAAAAGGGCCTGCGAAACCGCGACGGATACTCCGAAAGGTGTATCCCGCGCAGCACAGGCAATGAATATAGTGGGACTGACATCCAGACCGGACCGGGCACGAATGCGGGCAGCCATAGTCGTGCCGATATGCCTGCTACTGGGGCTGACTGGCACTGTGGCGGCTCAGGAACAGCAGTCGCACGAGAGCATCATGCAAAGCGTGGCGACATTTATTGAACAGGAGTTTCAACCCTCGAACGATGCGGTTCCCGGGGAGCTATCGATCAAGGTCGCCGCGCCGGATTCACGCCGCCGTCTCACACGCTGCGCCACGCCGCTGCAGGTGTTTTGGCCATTTGGGCGCAAGCACAGTCGGCATATTTCGGTTGGGGTGCAATGTGAAGGGCCAACGCCCTGGAAGCTCTTTTTGCAGGCCACGGTTCGCCATTACAAGCCAGTGGCGGTGTTGCAGCGCCAGCTGCGCAAGGGCGAGCGACTTCATCAAGACATGCTCACGCTCGAGCGGCGTGATGTGCTGAGCCTGCGCGCCGGCTATCTGGACGACGTTGACTCCAGCCTGGGTATGCTGGTCAATCGCAGTTTGCCGGCCGGCACCGTGGTCAATGCCAATCTGTTGGCTCACCCGTCGCTGGTCAGACGCGGCGACCTGGTACAGATCGTCGCAGGTGCGGGCGGCGTGGCGGTCAACACACAGGGCACGGCACTGTCCGACGGGCGCCAGGGCGAGATTATTCAGGTTAGAAACAACGGCTCGAAACGAGTGTTACAGGCGATGGTCACGCGCTCGCACACCGTAGAGGTGATGCAGTAGTGCAAGACATAGTAAATATCGAATTGATAGCTGAAAGTTTTGTATCAGGTGAGTTGGTCTCAAAGGAGCAACGCTTGTGACCGCGGCTGCCGGATGGAGTGAGCTGGAAGAAGATCTGCGCGCCTTGCTGACACTGCTGGAACGCGAGCAGACTTGCCTGCGTGGGCCGGCGCCGTCATCGCTCGCCGACATCGTTGACGAGAAATCCCGCTTGCTGGCTGCCATTTCACAACGGCCGCTGCCGCGTGAACTGCAAGATGCCAATCCGCCACCTGCCGCCCGTGCGCTGGCAGAGCTCGCGCGACGCTGCAATCGACTGAACGAAGAGAATCGCACTCTCGCCAATCAGCGAATCAAAGTAGTGGGTCTGTCGTCGCGCGTGTTGAAGTCCGCGATCCGGCGCGGGAGCGCCGATCTATACAATGCGTCCGGTAGATCGGAGCAGGGCGCCGTCAGGCGCTCGCTCGGAGATGCCTGAGCCGCCTGCGGCGGTTGCCGCACATCGGGTGAAATAGTCAGTAAATACAGTAGGTTAAGTATTTTTACTGTGTTGGCAGAGTGATCGCAGTACCGTTCTGCGGCGTCTCGCCATGCTGGACCAGCGCGATTTTCGACAAATCGACCACTTCGCTGGCTGCCACTTCGACAATCGGCTGGTCGATTGCTGTTTTTTGAGCCTGCATGCTGGCTCGTCTGGCGGCGGCGACGCGCATCTCTTCCGCCGACAGCAGATCGTCTGGTATGTCTACTGGCACGCCCATCGCGTATTTTTTTGACACCGCGTAGCGGCCGGTGTTTTTCAGGATCGCCGGATCGACCGGCGAGCGCTCGACTTCGTGCAGATAGACCTCGTGCAGCAGATCGAGGTGCACGCCACCATCTTCGACCGAGCCATCGGCCGAGGTATCGTCCAGTTCAACGATGTACTCTCGCGTCTTGCTGGCCCCGGTAGACGATGCGGCAGAGATGAAAAAGCTCAGACGCTCTTCCGAGACCGGTGCCTGGCTGTCGATTCGCACACTAGGGCCGGCGTAGCCATTGTGTTCGACGATCGACTGCAGATCGTCGTAGACGCGCTGTAATCCATCGCTTGTGATGATGTCCGACGGTGTCAGGTGGATCGACAGGTCAGATGCGGCCAGTGAATGCAGATCGACTTCTGCGCGCAGTGGCGTGTGAATGGCCGATGTCACTTTAATATCGCCCAACATGATCGGTTGTGCAGGCCCTGACGCGATTAACATGGCTGCGCTCAGCGCGCTGACAATAGATGTTCTTTTCACGATCTTAGTCTCATCTGTCATTGAGTGCCGACAATTGGGAGTTCGGGGCAGGTAATTCCGGCCTCGGCCAATTGGCAGCGATCTACTGGCAAGCACTTAGGAAGCAAATCGCCTGATGGCGCTGAGTGCGGTTGCCCATCTAATCGAACCATTCATACACTACAGCGATTTCGCCTCGATTGGAACCGGATGAGGCGCTCGATCGACAGTGTTGCCCTCCCTTGATCAGACCGTGGCATTAATCGGTAACGGTAAAAATACCGCGATGCGTGTCAGCCAGTGTAGTTGCGATATAGTGGCAAAAGCTCGACAGTAGCTGACGCGCCCCGGGTGCGATGCCTGGTGGTTTGTTGCCCGGACCAATCGATGCCGATTGTTGTCAGGCCGTTGTGGTAAGTTTGTGCCCGGTCTTCTCGTGATGCAATCGGATGTTGCAGCGCGATCGGACTGCCAGCTGATACCAGCCTCGGCGGTTCAGCCCCGAACGGGGCGACGAATTTCATATCAACAGGGAGTGAGGAAGTTCGGATGATCAAAAACCCGATAGTTCGGTGTTTGTGTGTCGCGGTGGTGGCTGTCGTCAGTCACCCGGTCAGCGCCGTTGAGATCGCCTCGGCACAAGTCGCGTTTGTCGCTGACTCTAACCCCGCAAAGGCCCAGTTTGATAGCGATATAGAAAGTACCAGCGCCGCCCGGGCCGGCGTGACTTTTCACCTGCACTCCATCCCGATTGATGAAGCCTCGAGTGTCGAGTTTGATGCCAGCGCGTCGGTCGAGGGTAACTTTGATATCACCGAACTCGGTGAGTCAGTTTATGTCGTGGGCGTTGAGTTTTTCCGCGAGCACGCAGATTTACCGGCCGAACCGTTGTTCGCGTTGCGCGGTGAGCTGGGTTATACCGATTCTGAAACCGACATACGCGATGCCGCGATGCTGGCGCTGTCGGCCTCCGGTAACTGGCAGCCGATGCCTTTTTTCGACTTCACCGCCGGCGCGCGAATTGATGTGCGGCAAGCGAGTACCGAGGTCTTTGACACCACCAAAGGCCAGCTTTTCGCCACCGCCAATTTCAGCCCTGCCGAACGCGTGACACTGCGCAGCGGCTTAAGCTTTGTGTTTGGTGATGAAGTTTCCACGGCCACGCCAACGCTTGCGATCGTTAACACTGCAACTGCGATAGAGCCGGATAACGCGTTTGGGGGATTTGACGAACGACGATTCGCTTATCTGCTGGATGCCACGTCTGTCATTGTTCAACTGGGTGCCAACATTGCGGTGTCACCGCAAATCTCTGCGGACATCGGTTATCGCTATGTCCATACCGAAGCGGATGAGGATATCAGCTACGACCGCAATCTCGTGACCATCTCGGCGCGCTACGCATTCTGACAATCGGACAGGGAGAACGACAATGATTAAATTCAGGCACAACTCTGTCAATCGCTATGGGCGTGTGCTGGCAGCGGGTATCGTGGCAGTTGCCGCATTGGCGGGTTGTCGTGGGGGCGATGGCACCGATGGCGTCGATCCGGACATTGCCGATTTTGTCGACACACCGGACCCCGATCGGTTTATTCAATATTTGAATATCGAACCGGGAGTGCCGGGCAGTGGTGTCGCAGATGGCGCGATCGACAATTTCAATGATTTCCCGACCGCCTACTACAACACTATCGACCCGAATGCCACCAGAGCCACGTTCGATGACTGGAAAGTGGAAAATGGATTCCTGCAGCGGTCCGGTGAGACACTCGTCGAGCCGGCATGTGATGCGGTCGAAAACTGCTGTGTGCCGCAAATGCCAGTGACGGCGCAATGCAAGGTTGTTTCAACCCAGGTCATGTTTCGCGATACCAAGGATCTGGGCTACGGACGCGACATGCACATGCGCCATACCCGCCTGGGAGATAACAGCGGCCAGGTCGCGATCTTTGTCCGCAATTTCAAAGTCGATTCGATCGAAGGGTTGCCGTATGGGCCGCTGAATCTGGAGGCGCTGGTCGAAGGGGATAACCACTGGCAATTCGGCGTTAATGCTATCGAATTCAGCACTTATCCCTATGGTGATGGCGAGCCATCCAGCAGTGTCGTGGACAACCATCCCGAATGCGTGGCTGATGCTACATCAGCCAGCTGTCTGGCGCTGGCCAATCGAAAGTTTGCCAAGTTCTATAACTTCGCGGGTGACGGGCGAGTCGATGCCGGTGCGCGACAACGACTGGCCGATCTCGATGAGCGCGGTGCGCGGCCAATGCCCACGTCCTGCCTGACCTGCCACGGTGCGCGGGGCACCACAGTGGTCAATCGCGCGGCAGACGGCACGCTGGGTCTGGAACCGACGCTGCACAATGAACTGCCGGGCGATGTGCAGGCACAGCTGCAGACGATCGAGACCGACACACTACAATTCTCCAGCGCAATCGGTTTTCGCCGCGAGGACAATGAGGCCGGACTGCGTGCGATCAACGAGGCGATACTGGCAAGCTACCGCGAGCACGAACAGTTTCTGCTCAACCGGACGGCAGCGAATTCAGGCTACTGGGATCCAAGCTTTGCGATCTCTCTGCTGGAGGGGCGGCTGGCCGATGGATCCAGCTTTGATCGAACGCATGTACCGGCCGACTGGCAGAGTCAATCAACTGAGTTGTATACCGAATTTGTCGGCCCGCACTGTCATACATGCCACGCACTGCAGGGCAGTCAGATCAATGGCGCGCTATCGTTCAGCTCGGCTACCACGATGCAGAATTTTTCATCGCGTATTGATCACCTGGTCTTTGAAAAGGGTCTGATGCCACTGGGGCTTTGGAGCTATCGAGAATTCTGGGATTTAAAGGAGCCAGTGTCGTTTGCCGAGTCGCTCGGTTTGAACGATCGGGTTCAAGCCGATGAGACCATTCGCCCGGGGGCGCCAGTGGCCAGAATCTCCGCACCACTGGTCGAGGCTGCAACGGCCGGCACGATTCGGGTCAGTGGCAGTGGCAGCGCATTCGCAGACACCTACGAGTGGTCGGTATCGCCAGCCAACGCCACGATAACGGGCAACGGCAGTAGCGCTGACATTACTTTGCCCGCGTCACCGGATTCTGAATACACCGTGACCCTTCGCGTCAGCAATAGTCGATTGAGTTGTCAGACGGGCAATGCCTGCGAACAAAGCGTCACCATAGCATTGAATCAGGTTGAACCGCTGCAGGCGAACTTTTGTGCCAGCGGTGGCGTTAACGAGCTTATACAAAACAATTGTGGCAGCTGCCACAGCCCGCTCACACCACTCAATCCGGCCATGCCGGTGGTCTATCCGGATGCCTGCGACGGGGCAATCGATGCCGACACCGCGAGCGTGCGCTACCGCAACCTGCTGACGCGCGTCGATCTGTCCAGTCCGCTGGATAGTCTGTTGCTGCGAAAGCCTACCAACGGCGCGACGCGAATCGACGCGGTGAGTGAATCGGCGATCGTGGGTTACCACGGTGGTGGTGTGTTGTTTTCAAACAATGAAGCCGGGCAACGCAATATCAGCACACTAATCAACTGGATTAATCGCGGCGCCGAGTATTGATAGTGACGACAGGAAAACGGTTTAATCATGGCGGATGACAGCACTCAGATTATGGCGGCGCGGCCGCTGCCGATCGGCCATCTGTTGCTGTGGTACGAGATCGAGGAGGTGCTTGGGCAGGGTGGTTTTGGCATTACCTATCTGGCGACTGATACCAACCTGAAGCGCAGCGTTGCCATCAAGGAGTATTTGCCTACGATCTTTGCCTATCGCAATGAAGATTTTACTGTGGCGCCATTAACCGGCGAACACGGCGACAACTACAACTGGGGCTTGTCCAGCTTTCTCAACGAGGCCAGAACGCTGGCCAAATTCCGGCATCGAAACATTGTGCAGGTGCAGACTGTCTTCGAGAGTCACAACACAGCCTATATGGTGATGGAGTACGAGCACGGCGATAGTCTGTCGCGACTGATTTCCAAACGTCGGGATTCATTGGACCAGTCGTTTTACGAACGACTGTTGTTTCCGGTGATGGATGGTCTGCAGGATATCCACGATGCCGGATTTATTCACCGCGATATCAAGCCACCTAATATTTACCTGCGCAGCGACGGCAGCCCGGTATTGATCGATTTTGGTTCTGCACGCCAGACCTCGCAGCAGGACACTGGCGAAATGACCACACTTGTCAGTCAGGGGTATACGCCACTTGAGCAATACAGTTCCAACTTCGGTGAACAGGGGCCATGGACTGACATTTATTCCTTTGCAGCGTCTGTCTATCACGGTATTACTGGCAAGCGATCAGTCGACGCGCTGAATCGCAGCGCCGGTCTGTTGGCCGGCAAGCCTGACCCGCTCAAGCCGCTAGGTGAAATGGACCTGTCCGGATATTCACCGGTGTTTCTGTCGGCGATTGATCAGGCGATGATGTTGAAACCGGACGACAGGCCACAGTCGCTGTCGCAATGGCGCGAGATGTTCGATGCAGACGAGCCGACGGTATTGCATCCGGTAACCGTGTCTGTGACAGCACCCGAATCCGAATCAGTGCCCGAAGAAGTATTCACTCAGGTAAAACCGATTGGTAAGCCGGCTGCCGAGCGCCGCACCACGATGCCACAGGTCCAGCCCCCCGAAGAGGAACCGAAATCTTCTTTCATACCGTTCGCTGGCGCTGCGGTATTGTTACTTGCGCTGGGTGCCGGCGGTTGGTGGTTTATGCAAAATCAGCCGGTCAACGTGCCCGACCCCTTGTCTGCTGATGCGATTGCGCAATTGCCGCGTCCGTCGAGCGCTCCTGGTATCGTCGACCCGCGCGATCGAATTAAGGAAGAACTAAACGAATTGCGCACACTCGCCTCGGTCTACGCCGAGGCTATTGATATCGATCCCGGTTCAGCGCGTGCGCAACAAGGCGTGGCCACTGTTACCGCACAACTGGATCAGCTTAGCTCATCGCCACTGGTTGCCGGTAATACGCAATTTAACCAGCAGATCACTGAGGCAGTTTTGCCACTGGCGGCACTGGACAGCAAAGCCGCGCAGCTGCGCGCGCGACTACAGGAATCTACTACTCTGGTACGGTTTTCATCGCTCGGTGAGTTGCTGGATCGCGATTCACTGAGTGCGGCTGAACAACAGCGACTCATCAATGGCCTCGCGTCTTTGCAGGGCGCTGATCGGGACGCCGCGATGCGGGACCCACGCTTCACAGCGCTGTCTGATCGGTTTACCCGGTCGATCGTCAGGCAAGTGGAAAACAGGCAGTTCGATCAGGCCGCTCGCATGATCGAGGTGGTGATGTTGTTCAGTCCGGATGATCAGCGCATTGTACGTTTGCGCGAGCATCTGCAAAGTGGCGGATAGTGCAGTCTAGAATCGCCGTGCGCGCATCATGCGCTGGAGTTCCGCGCCGTTGACAAGTTCTATCGATTTGCCTTCGGCAAAGGCAATGGCCTCGCGGGTGAAGTCGTTGTTTGTCACGATGATCACACCGCTGACGCGACGCTCAGTGGCCAGCAGGCCAGCCATCTCGCGCACCACTGGCACGCCAACGCGTTTGCTCCAGCGCTTGCATTGCACAATATATTGTTTGCCGCGCCGGATCGCCCTAAAGTCGACGCCGCCATCGGCACCTGCCTTGCCACGCGCCACTACCCGATAGCCGTTGCGACGATAAACGTCGGCCACCAGTTGCTCAAACTTCTCCCAGTGGATGGTGTGGATTCGATTGGCCGAAGCGTACTTTGAAGACAGGCACGCGATCAGTAGCCATGCTGCACCTGCCAGCCAGGCCAGATGGGAAACGGCACGTATGCTGGCGGCTAATTCGGGGCTTAGCCATTCGATGTCTGCCGTCGCTGCGATTAACGGAGTTACCTGCATCAACACCCATGTCAGGGTGCCGAGCAGCAGTGCCAGCGGCAAATTGCGAATGAGCTGACGCATGGAGTTTGTTGGCCTTGCCATAGAGGTTGTCTGAACGCTGACAGGCAGGTATCGACCGCAACCGCGACTCACTGTAAGTCGTGTTCAGCCCATCGCGCCGGCAATTTTCGCGCCAGCATTTGGGGGATTTCTATCGTATGGAGAACTTTAGCGAATGTGCAAAGTGATTTGTGACGCCGCGTGCAGAGCTTAAGTTTTTATCTTCTATTGCCGATTTATGCGACTGCAGGAGCAATTGCGCACAGCCATCGTTGTTGCAGGTGGAGCGCTGGCAGCGCGTTTATCATTGTCGCTGTCGGTAGTGCGCCGGATAGGAAATCACAAAATGGAATCGGTTCAACGTGGCCAAAATCTCAGGGAAGAACAGACGTAGCAGCAGTGGATTCACGTTGATCGAATTGATGATAGTGATTGCCATCATCGGTATTCTGTCGATGATTGGTGTGCCGCAGTATGTGGTTTACAGCAAGCGCGCAAAGTTTGTGGATATCGTTACCGCCTCCAATCAGTTGAGAAAGGCGGTGGAGTTATGCATGTTAACCGAAAACAACAGCACCAACTGCAGCAGTGGCGATAGCCTTGGCGTTGATACGGCGCACTACGAGTCCGGCGATAATATCAGTCTGGTTCAAATCAGCGAATTCAGCCCCGGGACCGTGGCGATTACGGTGACCGCCTCAGACGAGTTGAACAACACCAACTATATGCTCCGTGGCACCTATATTCCCACCACCAGTGAAGTCAACTGGCTGCTGGATCCTGCCAGCACCTGTCTGTTGCCGAACTATCGATATTGTTTTGGCCTGTAGACTAGAGCGGCGGCTCAGCTGATCTGCCGCTAAATCATAGTTATCCAGAACTGCAAACCCTCCTTGGGGCCTGTCGGCATCATGCATCGCCACACGCTGGCACACCAGGCCCGGCTGCAGTCATTACACCGCCGCTGTGCGTGACGCGCACTGAGTGGCAGGTAACACACTCAACACGACCTCTGCAAGAAAGCCTCGATGTGTATCCAAGGGTCACGTTGTCCCGTGGCTGCTGTAGTAACACCTGACTGAAACGTCTGTGGTGAAGGATGGCGCCGTGCGCGCAAACGGTAACGACACAAAGCGATGGGGGGAGGCCCGTTGGCCTTTTGACCTGGAGCTGGCGGCTGGCTGCTCTTGGCAGGCAATCAGGCGCCACGTTTGGATGGTAGGTAGTGCGCAGCTACGGCGGTGGTGCGGCGGTTCGGTGCGCAGCCGCTTCCGAGAGGTGGGTTTGCGGTAATGCGGGGTGTCAGGCGGCGAGGTTTTGCTCTGTCAATGCGCCCTCGACGCGGTTGCGCCCATTGTGTTTGGCGCGGTACAGCGCTTCGTCCGCACGGCCGATCGTCTTGAGCGGGTCAGGGCAATCGATATCTTCGTTTGCCACACCAATGCTCACGGTCACGTAAGGTGTTTCAATTCCCTCGTGGACAATTTTCAACTCCTCTACGGCGCGGCGGATATGTTCAGCTGCAACCTTGCCACTTTCCAGCCCGACCTCGAGAAACAGCACCAAAAACTCCTCGCCGCCATAGCGGTAGACCGAGTCCGTGCGGCGTATGACGCCCTTAATGCAGGCTGCAAGTTTAATCAGGATTTCATCGCCGAGCTGATGGCCGTAGTGATCGTTGTAGTGTTTGAATCGATCGACATCGACAAGCGCCACGGCGTACTGTCGCTTGTAGCGACGCGTGTACTCGTAGAGCTTCGCCACCTCCATGTCCATTGCGCGGCGATTGCCGACTTTCAGCATCGGGTCCTCAAGTGATTGTTCCTTGAGTTTTTTAACCAGCACATCCAGATCGCGGGTGCGCTCCTCTACTCGTTGTTCAAGTACCGCGCGTTGCTGTTCCAGTTCGTGTGCGTGAGCCCTGAGTAAATTGGTGCGCGTGATCAGACCACACATCTCGTCGTTTTCATCCAGCACGACCACGCGCCGCACATTGCGTCCCTTCATCAGGGCTGCTGCCTCGTCACAGCTTGTATCGCGATAGACAACCAGCAAGTTGGTGGTCATGAGACTTGCCACAGTGCCGAGCTTTTCACCGGCGAGCATGCGTGCAAGGTATTTGACGCAATCGCGCTCGGTGATGATGCCGATCGGGTTCTTGCCATCGACGATTAGCAGACAGGACAATCGCTCGCGATCCATGTGCCGTGTCACGTCGAGCAGGGTGGCGTCGACTGTTTCCGTCGCAACGTCGGTATTCATGAATTCAGCAACAGTGATCACGCCGGGTCCTTAGCGATTGTCGGTATAAGGATAGTGTCGGCGCGTTCACACAACGCTTGATTCAGCGCGACAGACCAGGGCCAATCTTTAGTCGACAGGGTGCAGGCTTTTAAAATAAAAACCAAATAAAGCAAGGGTTTAAAGCGCGAGGGAAGCTATATACTTATTATTGTCGAGCGATGATTATTTTGCTCAATTGCAAGCAGGTACGGCGCTATTCGCCAAACAGTCTGCCGATCGAGGCCGGTAGCGCCTGGTTGAAGTAGTCGCCACGATCGGACTCGCGACTGCGCCGCTCGCTCAGTAGTGCCTCGCCGCGCTCAAGCAATTCAACCAGGCGCAGTTGTTCTGCATCGCCGCCATCGCTTTCATCGCTGCCTGCAAGGATCTGCTGCGCTGCCTGGTTTTCGGGTTGCAGCAGCAAAATCTCCTCGGCAATCGCTTTCGCGGCGGTTGAATTTCCCGCGTCCCCTTCGCTTTTAGCGTTGTCGAGCAGCGTGCTGATGGTCGCGGCGAGCTCCGCTTGACGGGTGGCAGCTGTTTTTGCCGCGAGTTTTTCCGACTCAAGCTCGCGTTGCCGGCGTGTGATTTGCGCCACCACCAGGGCCACGTCGTCGTAGTCGGGATCGAGTTCGCCTGCCCGGCGAGCGAGTGCGGTGGCGCGATCAATATCGTCGCTCGACAAGGCATCGCGCGCCTGTTGCAGCACAGCATCCGACTCTTCTCGCAGGCGATCCAGTTGTACTTGTTGTTTCAGCCGTTGTTGCAGCGTTTCATTGGCGTAGTCGGGATCGATCGCAGACGCTTCATCGATCAGTGCGCGCGCGCGCACAGCATCGCCCTGATCCAGCGCCATGGATGCCAGCTGTTCCAGTGACTTGATCTGCTGCTGCCGTTGCTGTGCAGCCAATTGTCGCTGCTGTTCCTCGCGCGCGCGTTGTTCGCGTTTGGCCAGCGCCTCGCTCAGCTGTGATTCGATCGCGGTGGTATCGATTGTTGGATCCGCGGATTTGGCCTGCGTCAACAGTTCGCCGACATCGTCCAGCACGTCACCATCCAGTGCGCTCTGCGCACGATCCAATAGCGCACTGGCGCGTTGTCTTGCCGCCTGTTGGCGAGCCTCTTCTGCCGCTGCCTGCCGTTGTTGTTCGCGATCGGCCTCAATGCGCGCGCGCAATGGTGCTATCGATGGCTGCTCCGGTGCCAGTTTCGATGTGGCGGCAAGTTCAGCCAGCGCCGCGTCAAAGTCACCGCGCTGATGCAGAGATTGGGCGCGGGCAAGCGACTCGGCAATTGCTTTTTCGCGCGATTGCTGTGCAAGTTTCGCTGCCTGCTCGCGGGCCTGGTTGTCACGCAATTCGGCCAATCGGTCACTGAGCGTTTGCAGCTGCGAATCGTTGGAAAACCGGGTCAGAGCGTCAGCCAGAGACTGCTCAGCGGCCTCCAGATCACCGGCACGCAGCATCGCGTCCACTGAGGCGACAGCCTGTTGTCGCGCCTGCTCCAGTTGCCCAGCCGCATGCGCGCTGGCCTCCGCCTCGGCGATCCGTTGTGCGAGGTTGTCTTTTGCTGCAACCCAGCTCGCCAGCGTTTGCGCTTGTTCCAAGAGCGCCCTTGCTGTAACTGTGTCACCACGCGCCAGCGCGTTACGGCTGTCGCGCAACAGTACCTGCGTGTCCTGTCTGAGTGTTTGCGCGCGTTCCAGATCGGCAAGCAGATCTTTCCCGACAGGCTGCGCTGGACCGAGACGAGTGTCGGCATAGAATTGTTCGATTGCACGATTGGTTTTGGCGCCGGGCAGCCCGTCAGGCAAACCAGCTGGATAGCCAAGATCATTCAACGCCGTCTGAATCTCTTTCACCAGCGCCAGCTGCCGCTCATAGGCCTCTCGGTCTTTGCTTGCCCGGTTTGTCGCTTGATTGCTCGCGGCAGGTGGGGTGGCTGGTGTCAGGTCGATCACTTTTGCCGCTTTGGGCGTATCTTCCGGTGTCGGTGGTGCGGCCTTCGATTTGGTGCTGTCGTTGTCTGACGCTAGTGGGGCAGGCGTGGGCACGGGCGACTCCGATGGGAGTGAGGCGAGTAGTGACGCCTGCTTTTGCGATACCTCTGCATCGCTGCCACCCAGCGATACAAATTCCTCGCAGGCATCAAGTGCTTCCTTGCCATCTTTTTTCAGGCATTTGATGCGCAGGATGCGCAATTTGGCATTGTTCGTCGCCCGGACGCTCGGTCCCTTGTTGGCCTGCGCATCAAGGTATTCCTGTTCGCTTAGATTGCTGCGCACAATCGTCCGCAGCTCTTTCAGTTCGGCGTTATCCGGATACGTCTGCAGGCCCGATTCGATTGCCTGAAAGGACTCAGCACGTCTGCCAGTGGCATTCAGTGCCTTGGCCAGTCGAAGGTAGATGGCTGGCGAGCGATTGTCCTGATCGAGCAGCGCCTGGCAACTTTGCACTGCCGTCTGGCTGTGTGATTGCTCCAGGCACTCGGCAACAGTAACCGCGGCTGCCGACTGCGGCAGCAGGCCCGTTAGCGCGATCAATAAAAGAGCCGAAGTGGTGTATGGGGTGAATCTTGTCAAGCGCAGTACCTCGCCCGCGCCCGCAGCAGAGTTGTCTTTCGGGGGGTGCGGCATAGATCTCCCGGCCTCGAAATGCACGGTATGTGGACAGGCCTAGTGCAGTGGCGCGGCTCGTTGTCGACAGGCCTTTGCATCAGTACGAGGTGCCTCCGGCGCGTCGACGTCTGCTTTTCGAAAATCCCCAGCCCCCTTCGGGTAGCTTGATCAGGTTGAACAAGTAGAATGATTCAACCGTGGTATAGGGTGGATCTTCTCGATCGACCATATCTTCGATATCTGAGCGGAATTCAAATAACCCATAAGCGTCGGCACTCGACTTGTCCGGGCCGCCGGCGATGTCGTTAGTGAGGTCTCGCAGCTCCCTGCCCAGTTCCGCCAGAATATCCAGATCGTCGATAGACAACGCCTCCTCGACCAGGATCAGTGCCTCGTCGCACTTTTCCAGCGCGCTGTCCGCAACGATTGAGGTCTTTGCGACGGAACGCAACACGTTATTGGAGGCATCGGCACTGTCGGCGGCGAATTTCAGATGCGAGATCGCACCGTTGGTGGCCTTGCGCAGGCCGTAGCCCTTGCCGTTGCCTTGCGGGTAGGTTTCCGGGTCGAGTGCGTGACCGATGTTGTTGAGCAGTTTCTTTGACGCCGCGAGGTCGCCGCGGGTGGCTGCCTCGATCAGAAGCTCAGCGTTGGCGGCGGCGATCGTCGCCTCTTGCTCGGCGGTCACCAGCAGCCCGTTTTTGTTTGGGGTATCGAACCAGCCGGTCAGCGCGTGACCGATATGCACATGCGCGATCGTTGGGGCATCAGTCCTGACAACGCTGGCACAACCGGCGAGCATAGTGACTGTGAAGGCGATAATCGCGGCGCCGGACAAGCGCGTCATCGTGGCGCTGGTTTGCTTTTCGTTGCGGGTCATTAGCATGTTCCCGTTCTCCCTGTTGATCGACTGCGCTGATCGCGATGGCGGCGGTGACCGCGTCGCTGGCAGACTCCCTCGGTAACCGGGTAACCTTATCAGTTTCGGGTATCGCTGCGCGTGGAAAAATTACCTGTCAAATGCAGTCAGCAGGACCATTCCCAGGTTGTCACGTGCCCCGTTTGCCAGATAAGCCTGATGGAGACGATCAATCAGTTCTCCATCATCGGGAATTTGTTCGTACAGCTTGCCAAGCTGCCGGTCCGGTATTTCCTTGTACAGGCCGTCGGTACAGATCAGCAATCGATCACCCCGTTGCACGCTGTAGCGGCAGTGTTCCGGTTCCAGCGTGTCCTCAGCGCCGACGCCGCGCGTCAGCGCCTGGGAGTCAACCAGGTCGTTTGGCGTCTCAACGCCGGTGTCCTGTAAGTCGGCGAGCAGTGATTGATAATTGTGATCGCGCGTGAGTTGGGTCAGTTCGCCATCGCGGAATCGATAAATTCTACTGTCACCAACCCAGGTGCAGAGAATCGACTGTTCCCTTGCGATCAGGATCGCGACGGTGCTGGCACAAATGCCGGTGTCTTCCGCTTCAGCTTTTTCGATCAATTCGGTGTTGGCTGTGCGCAGTAGCTGTTCGATTCGCGCGAGCGCCACGCCCGTGCGCCGACTGTAGCGGTAACTCGCCAATTGCGAGACGACCGACTGACTGGCGTAGTCGCCCCGGTGATGGCCACCCATGCCGTCGGCCACTGCCCACACGAGTTCGCTGTCGTTGACGAACAGACTGTCTTCATTGAGGCGGCGCTTTTTGCCGGTGTCGGTAACCGCGTGCGATTGCCAGTGCAGCATGAGTGTTACCGATGACCGGTCGGGTTTTCACCGGCAGCCGACAAGGGAGATTTCATCGTCGTGTCGGACTCTGACTGCGCGGGTTCCATATAGGATATGACCTCGTCGGGTGGCGTCGCTCGATGTTGTGGGCCGGCGTTGGCAAGTACCACATTGCTCCAGTTCATCGGATCGAAGTAGCCGTCGAACAGTGCGGCACAGGCGCTTGCTGCGGGTAGTCCCTCGCATAGCAGGGTCTCATCGGATGCGCTGCTGATGTCGCTTGTCATCCAGATACTATAACTGCCGCAGGCGGCACGCAGCATGGCGTGCTGGAACAGCTCTCTGTTGTTCGCGCCACCGGTCAGGCGTGCGGTCAGTCGAATCGCGAGGCTATCTGATTCGGCCTGATAGGCTGTCTGGTCGTCAAACTCACTGGTCTCTGGATCGGCGAGTTCGTGGGCCAGATCAATGGCCTCAAGTGCCGATGCCAGGTGCGCATCTGTGTAATGTTCATCCAGTTGCGTGACGACCTCCTCAAGTGCCCGAAAGTAGCCTTCGTTGGTCGTGAGTGCGGTGCCTGGCAATGTGTGATCAGCCAGCGGGCGGGCAAGGCAAAACGGAAACTTGCGACCAACTGAGTCGCGACTGGGAATCAGCAATCCTATCCAGACATTTTCGCCCGCGACCCCTGCGGACAGCGCAAAGCGGTAAGTGGGCAGCTGGTACCAGACGTAGTCTGTTTGTTCGGGATTGGTTTGCAGGCAAATATTCACCAGCTGCTCAGACCAGTCATGCCAGACAGCGGTAAAAGTCTGCGGCAGGCGATTGGAGATGAAGCCGCCGTGTGCGGCGATCTTGCCGTAGTAGCCTGTTTTTTTCATCGCGATGCCGACACGGTGGGTGCGTAGCCACGCGGATGTGTGTGGGCAATGACGTGCCTGGTATTCGGCTTGCCGGCCGGCCGGACCCGTGCGCAGACATCAGACACACAGGCGCTCGTGCATTCGCGACAGGTTGTCACCAGCAAGTGTTCAGTTTGATCGCACACGTTCCCTGTCACATCGAGTCCCTTGTCTGTTTGCACCCTGAAAAATCGTAACGCTTTTGAAGGTGCTGTCTGTTGCGGACGCTTAATCCTGTTTTTCACTGCATGGTCGTACAACCTGCGTAGATCCGGCAGGTGCGTGTGGCCATTGACGGCATTCTATGCCGCGTTGTCTAGTCTATCCTGTCAAAACGGTTCGTCAAAATCGAGGTATCATTACCCGAATAGTGCGGGTGCGGTGGCCTGGACGTGATCGCCGTCACACAACCTTTTACCGGGCGACTTTGTCCGCTACAAAGGGTCGCTTGCCTTTTTGAGTTCGCTGACGCTCTTTTCATACGCCTTGCGTAGCTCGCGACCAAAAATATCGTTGAAATCTTCCATGGCGTCGTTTTTGATTCCGTCATAGCGTGCCTTGAACTCGTCCCAGAGTTTTGCCTCGCGCGCCAGCGGCATATTGGCAGCCAGCGGGCTGTTTGCGCGCATGTTACTGGCAAGCGTTTCAGGATCGAAGTGGGACAGCACGATATTCAGCGCCGAGCGCGTCGCCTCCAGCATCGCCATTTGATGAATCTTTATATCACGCAACGCCTGATCGAGGGCAGTATTCGCATCGGTAAAGCCGGTGACCGCATTGGGCTGCAGCAGTTTGCCAAGCGAATCCTCCGCAGATACAGAAAACCGCAGTGGGTTGTTGTCCTCGGCGGCCAGCAACGTCATTTCCGCGCGCATGGTGTTTTTTAATTCATCGCGCGCTCTGAGTAACAGCATCATGCTGTGAATGCTGCGGTTTAATACCTGACCTGTGTGCGCCGCCAGCAGTTCTGCGTCGATATCGGCGAAGTCATCCGGATCGAGCCCTGCTGCGGTCAAAAGCGTTTGCATGACCTGGAGGGATCCTGTCGCCGAGTCGGGCGCATTCGCGTTGCTCGCATTGGCAGCCGATTGAGGGTTGATCTGGGTGGCATCAGTGGATGCCGGGGTGTTTTTTTGATCTAACTGGGCAATCCGCTTTTGTGGCGGCAGCTGGTCGAGTGGATTGGGTTTTCTTTGTCCGGGCGTATCTGAAGCATCAAGCTTTCGCTGTTCAGTGCTGGTATCAGCTCGCGCTGTCGCAGGTTTACTGACGGGCTGGGTGTCAGTCGAGTCGTCGGTTACAACCGAAGCATCGCCGAGTGGTCGCTCAGGTGCGGCGCCTTCGTTGGCGCGATAGGCGATAGTCTCGGCCTGTGGATCGACCAGTGCAGATGCTGTGGGTGTTGTTGATAATACAGTCAGCTCAAGTCGGAACGTGCCCATCGCCAGCACGTCGCCATTCGATAGGACGACACTGGTGCCATGCCGTATGCGTTCGGTTGACCCATTGATGTACGTGCCATTCGCGCTACTGTCGCGCAATTCCAGTTGCCCCTGGTTGACATTCAACTGCGCGTGTCGGGACGATACGTATTTGCTGGCATCTGGCAGCACCAGATCACATTCGGGATCTCGTCCGATACTAATCGGGAAAGTAGCAAATTGCTGCTCGGCTGGAATACCGGGAAGACCTGGCGTGGTGGAATCGAGGCTGATCGAAAGTAGCATGCTGGACGAAATCATCACCGCAATAAGTCGCGGCCTTTGCGGCTATCGACAAGGGAATTAAAGTGTAGCGTGTTATCGATGGCGTAGGGTAATGAGCCTGAACTGTTTGGTAGAGCGTCGCAGGTAATTTTACCTGAAAGCCCGAACGTTTCCCGGATCGCTGTGCAGCGGGATTCGAGCATGTTATAAACCAGTGGTATCGGTCATCGGCTGATCGATCCTGTCGCGGCCGGGCATTTGTCGTGGCAATAAATCGTTAGCCATTCGCGGAACTCGGCCACCGATAGCATTCGGTGAAGATGGTAGCGTGCGCTATCAAGCACGGGTTGATCGCATCAGCGAAGGGAACACAAGGTAATGGAATACGATGCTGTGATTGTAGGAGGTGGCCCCGCCGGCGCTACCATGGCGACCCTGCTGGCACAGGCAGGGCGCAAAGTTCTGATCCTCGAAAAGTCCGCCTTTCCACGTTACCAGATCGGCGAGTCGCTGTTGCCGGCGACGGTCAGGGATCTGGCGGACATGCTCGGCGTACGCGAGAAGATGGCTGAGGCCGGGTTTGTCAGCAAGCGGGGGGCTACGTTTTCCTGGGGGGCGACGCCTGACGATCTCTGGCATCTGAATTTTGGCGGTATTCGTTCTGAGGAGACTGACCTCGACCCCAACATACCCGCCGCCCTCAATGTTCGACGCCAGGATTTTGATCGCATCTTGCTGGAAAATGCCGTTGAAAAAGGGGTAGAGGTTCGCTTCGGATGTCGTGCTGAACGCATGATTGAAGACGAGGGTACGACAACCGGGCTGCAATATACCGATCCGTCTGGCGGGAAGGTCAATGTCGGCGCACGCTATGTAGCAGACGCGTCTGGACAGCGTTCGACTCTCTCCCGTCACTTTGGTAAACGGTCATTTTCCAGTTTCTTCCGCAAGATTGCCATCTGGCGCTACTACGATGGTGGTGGCAGGCTACCCGAGCCTTTGCAGGGCAATGTGTTGTTTCAAACAGCCGGCGACTCGTGGCTGTGGTATATCCCGGTGGACGACAAAACTACCAGCGTCGGAGTGGTAGCACCGGCATCGGACTGGACAAAGGGTGACTGTGTCGATGCGTTTCTCGATCAAAAGATCGCCGATTGTCCGTTGACGACTGAGTATCTAGCGAATGCCTCGGTAACCCCGGTGGCACCCTACGATCAGACCCGTGTTTGCAGCGAATACTCCTATAGTCTGTCGTCGTTCTGGAAGCCCGGTGCGCTGGCCCTGGGTGATGCCGCCTGTTTTGTCGATGTACTCTTGTCTTCCGGGGTGCATCTGGCTACTTATGCGGCCGTTCTGGCTGCCCAGTCCGTCAATTCGATTCTCGATGGTACGGTAGTGGAAGAAGTGGCGCTCAATGAATACGAGACACGGCTCAGACGCGAGTACGCTATTTTTTACGATGGTTTGGTGGGGCTCTATGACATGACCCAAAGGCCTGATGACTACGCCGGCTGGTTGCGCAATCTGCTTGGCGATACCAGCGGCATTGCATTCGACGATGATGAAGCCATACCTGCCAACGTTGTATTAGATGATGCGGCGCTGTTAGCCAGGAGTCGAAACAATCTAGCTGCGATGCGGCGCTACAACGAATCGCAGAACCGTTATGATGGTGCCGCTGCAATGCGGGCAGAACGACTGGCGCCGTTGCCTGCCACGCTCTATTCGGATGTCGCCAGGAGCCGCTGGTTGCGTGCGATCTAATTGTGCAGATCTGCATTTCGATGAGTGTCAGGACACACCTTACTGCACCGGTGCTTGCGGTAATATTCACAAGCTCAGCGGGTGTGTCGGTGGTATATTGATTTGCGTAAATTCGGACAGGGAACACCGGGTACATGCAACAGGAGATTCGTCAGCTGACACCACTTCCGGCCGACCGGATTGAGGCCGAATCTGAAGCGTCTTACATCAGTTTCCTGCTGTCGCACAGATCGCCGTTATCACTACAGCAGGCGCTGGAGAATCCGGCACAGCACTGGGTCGTAGATCAGCATGTGGTCGACAACGGTGGCAGTGAAGTGCTTGCGTTGCAATGGCGTGAATCCCGCGCGAGGCTGCTGTCGCGCATAAAACATCGTGAATTTCGCATTGCCGGGCGCGAGTTGCATGTGTTCGACAACGTCTTGCCTACACCCGCCATTGACGCGATTGACGCCTCACTCGCAGAAAAGCACTACACCCTGACCGAATCGGATTTAAGTAGTGGCGAATCCCCGATTTTCGCGACCGAACTGGGCGACGACAACCGCCTGCCTGTTTCCTCGCTTGATCGGCACATCGCTGAACTGGTATGCATTTGCTTTCATCGTCAGGTACATCGTGCCGAGCGTTCCTATGTGAATCTGAGTCGTTATGGAGATATGGCGTATCCGCACCGGGACGCGCAGGGCTCAATGAGCAAAAATATCACTGCGCTGGCCTACCTGAATAGACAATGGCAGGTCGAATACGGTGGTGAGACAAAGTTCTTCGACGACGACGGCACGTCAGTTGGTGTGTTGCCACAACCTGGACGACTGGCCTTGTTTCGTGGCTCAGTACTGCACGTTGGCAGTATACCCAATAGAGAATGTCGAATCGCGCGTTATACGATGGCGACGAAATTTAAAGGCTCGCGCAAAGCCTCATTCTAGCTGGACGGTTTTGCTGGAACATTATCCGTAGCAAACAACAAACATGGAAGATTGAAATGGACGAGAAATACCGCCTGATTCCAACAGTAGATTCGCGCAAACTAGGCGAGTCCTACTACCTCTTTGATCGTTCTGCTGGCAGCGACAACGTTATTTTCGTACCCACCCAGAAAGTCACGAAAGCGATGTCGGAGGTGGTTCAAACGATCAAGAAGCGCTGGCCCAAAGGTGAAGGGGTAACGGTAGATGAAATAAAGAGTCTGTTCGATTCAGCCGCGGATATCAAACGGGTGGGCATACTCTTTTCGTCTGGTTATATCGAGCTGATGCCAGATGAGATGCCGACTATGCACGGAGACGATGACAGCGCAGACAAGGCTGAGCCAGTTGATCCACAGGCGATTCGTGCAGAAATGGTTGGACATTTCCAAAGCAATGTAGTCAAACACTACCTCAAGCGTCCGGTGTTTTTCAATCTTCCCGCCGATATACCGGACCATGAGGTTCACGTTGGTCTTGCAGGTGTACCCGTATCCAGTATTAACATGTCCAGTGGTACGATTTTTGGTCCGGATCGCATGCGCCAGAACAGTCAGGCTGCCGGATTCTGGTTTGACTACTACAAAAATGGCGTCTATACCGAAATCGGCTGCGAGGGTACCGCACCGCGTGTAATCGGCAAAGATATCGTATTGAAGGATTACGGCAACCTGGGTGAGATTTCCAGAACCGTGGGAGACCTGTTTACCGAAATCCGGGAGTATCTACAACAAACCATATTTCCGAATAGCATTCGACCAATATTTATTGGCGGTGATCACTCCGTTACTTTTCCGATTGCCGACGCATTCGTCCAGCAATATCCGGAAATGGTACTGATCCAGCTCGACGCACACAATGATCTTTTCTACACGCAGCGCGTCGAATTCAATCATGCGGGTCCGATGCACGGCCTGCTCGTCCAATCGGGGCTGCGTCAGTTACACTCCTTTGGGTTGCGGACCAACCTTGACGAACGGACGACCGGCTTAAAGCAACTTGAGCAACTGTTCGGCTCCGACGAAATGTTCGCCGACCGAGTCAAATTGCACTCTATATCGTCCTTTCAACGGCTGCTGAATAATCCAGAGAAACTCGAGAAATATTTGCGGGAAGAAGTGGGCGCCGACGTACCCTGTTACATGACGATCGATCTGGATGTTCTGTCGGCGGGTGCAGTGGGAGGGCAGCTCTCAACACCAGCGGGTGCCGGTATTGAGATGTACCAGTTGCTTGAGTTTGTAAAAACTGCAGGCGATATGTTGAACATTGTCGGAGCTGATATCGTTGAATACTGTGTTAACGGCAAGATGGATGACGAATCTGTCAAGCGTGATACCACTACTTTGCTGGTCCACCTGACCGATGCGGTTTATCGTTCGGGCAAACGACACAACCAGGAACAACCGGCATCAAAGCAGGCAGTGGAAACAAGTCAGGAAGCGGCCGCTGCACAAAAAACGGTACCTTTAAAGAAACTGCCGCCGATATCCAGTGTAGGGTCGACTCGGCTCGAACTTGAACCCGTGCCTCGTAAGTCTATCCTGGATCTGGACTACCAGACTTTTCTAACACAGCACGTGATTCCGGGTATACCCCTGGTGTTGACTGACATCGAACTGTCGGACAATTTCCGGCAATGGAGCTTTGAATATTTTCTGCAGAAAATCAACCGTCAACACGCTATCCAGATAAATGTGTTTTCGCAACTATTCAAACATTCAACAGCGCGGCTTCGAACGGTAGGATTGTGGGATATGCTCTCGTTAATGCGACAGCGCAGCCTGGCGACACTCACCGAACAAGACGAACGATACAATATAGTCGATTGGGGCTTTCGCGTCAGCAACCCTGAATTGGTCGCGGACATACCCGTTCACCCTTTCTTCAATATGGATATCAGTCCATTGTTCACCGGTGATGAAAATTCGTTCAAGTGGATTTATTTCGGTGAACCTGGCACTGGCAGCGCAACGCATATTGATGTGATGAATTCGAGTGCCTGGCTATTGCTGGCCACAGGCCAGAAAAACTGGCGCATGGTCCACAGCGATCACTACGACCGCTGCCATTCCCGAGGTGGCATGGTAGATCTATTCGATGTAGATGCAGAACAATTTCCTGCAACTGCCGGCATGCCGGTATGGGAGACAGAGCAGAAGCCCGGTGAGATTGTTTGGACGCCACCTCGCTGCATACACGCGGTTCGCAATATCGAGTACTCGATAGCCGTTACACAAAATTATATCGATCTCAGCAATTTGCACCATGTGCTGGGCGGGTTGGCTGAGAGGGCGATGGGGGAAGATGGTTTCCAGCGCCCACAGGTGTCCAAAAAGATCGAGGCGGCACTTGAGCGGATGGAGCAAAGCGGTCTGGAGCAACACGCCGATCTGCTGTTACCGAAACTTCGGGAAGTTCTGGAAACGAGCATTGGTCCAGCATCGATGGTTAAAGACGAAATGGAGAACGGGATAGCACTGCTATCAGATGCAGCACACGCGCGAGTCGTCAGTTAGTCGGAACGACCTTGTTTGCTGTTGAATTTCGAAATGGCGCGGCCGAGCAGTAATCGGCCGCACTGTCGCTTTATCTTACCAACGATATGAGCGTGGCCGATCGATGTCACTGAACTACAGCCTGGGTGACTATGTTTCCGTTGTTGCGGATCGCCTGACACCAGAGATCGTCGGTGATCTCGAACTCTCTCGAATTCGCCAACTTACCGATAAGCTCCCTGGTGAGCTAAGTACCTTTTTTGGCTTCGAGTGTCCATTGGATACGGGTCGCCATGATGCCGATTTTCTATTTTGTTCGAATGAGTCGGAAAGGCAGGCCGGTCTGCTGGCTAACCCGGAGTCGTTTAACAATCTGCCTGACGTCAGCCAATCAGCGGCCTGGCAAAAAGTACACGAGTTCTGCAAAGAGTGGCAGAGGCCCGGGTCAGCCAGCAATTCGCACCTGCAGAACATCTGGCTCGAGTTCGATGTGGGCCAATCCCTTCCACCCTGGCACCCCAGTATATTCTTTGGCCTGGATCCGGCTGAGTATATCAATCCCGAGGCTATGTCACACAAGGTTCTGGAAGTTTTGCCAATGATTGATAGTGATTCAGTCGCTGGAGAGAGGCTGGCGACATTAAGGCAGGTGATGCAATCGTTGCCCGAGGGTGCGCATATCTTTCAGGTGGGCGTTATGTTATCGCGCAAGATGCCTGCTATCAGAGTATGTATCCGAAACATAAAGGCAGGTGAGGTCACCACTTTTCTAGAGAAACTGGCATGGAACGGTGATATCGATCGACTAAAGCACCAGCTGAAAAGATTTGATGGCAGCTTCGAGTCTGTCGATATTGATCTGGATGTTGGGGCTGAGCTGGGTCAGAAAGTCGGTCTTGAGTTTGCGTTTGGTAACACACCCTCAACCTTATCACTAATGACGTCGTTCTTAAATTTATGTGTCGACGACGGTCTGGTAGAACGCAGGAAAGCAGACGGGTTGCTGGCATATAACGGCCTGGTTCATGATGATACCAATCAGGATCTTTGGCCTGCCCAATTGCGCAAACAATCAGCCCTAATTGGTGGCGATATGGTCAACCTATTGGCCTGCTGGATACACCATGTAAAAATTGATTTTAAACCTGGCGAGACGTTATCAGCCAAAGCTTATCTTGCGGCGCAGCCTGGAAGAGCAAGTCGTTCGGATCTACTCCGCTCTGTCGAAGGGGCCGTAACAACCAGCTGACTGTAGCCCTATAGTGATTTGTCTGCGTGGGCTAATAGTGTGCAAAAAGCCTAGCGGAACAAGATGAGAGTAGTGTTCACGCGAAGTAGTGTGACGGCGTGTCAAAAACTATTTGCGAAACAAGCTCTCCTAACCATGGCAAACAGGCGGGTAATCAAGGGCATCCGATGTCGTAGCCGGCAGTCCCTTTGATCCTGGCAGTGCGGATTGCCAGGCGTATCGTCTGCAACATGCGGTAGTGATCGTGATTTGCATACCACTTGGGGCTGGTCACGCGATTGGTCAGGATATCAGCGAGCGTGTTGGGTATTTGGTGTTGTCGGTCAGGCACGCCCCGGATCGGGGCGTTTTGGATAACGTACTCACAGAATGCTCTCTAACAACTGCAGTTGTCGTGCCGAGGCATCCCAGTCTTGATTTGACTTAGTCGCAACCTACCAAGGCCGCGGGATACGACCACCCGGGATAGGAATCGGTATACGCGGCAGTCGAGGAATGATCGGGCCAAGCGGGCCGCAGGGTCCGATCCAGATCGAGCCACCGGCTACCTGGTCTAGCTGGTCGTCAGTGAGTTCCATCTCTGACATGTCGGGCGGAATCGGTAATACGATGGACCCCGGTTCTTCAACTACCGGTGTGAGTTTTAGCGCTGCCAGTGTTCCGGCTTCCAAGCCGTATTCGGACTCTACCGTCGCGTTGGGATCAGCCAGAAGCTGGCTTCGAAAGGCGCTGTCCTGCGCGCATTTCTCGGCTATCTCCGTTTTAACTTCCAGCAGACGATCTTGAAGATCAGTTACAGACATTGGTGTTCTCCCTAAAGTAATTGTACTAAAAATAATGTTCAAAAGATAAACACAGAAACTGCAGATAAATAATCAATTGAACGATGATTAACTCCAAAATACATTCCTGGAGGTTGAACCCAATACACACGTTGTTCTACGTGCTGATTCAACCTGGTGCCAGTGTAGAAGTGTTTAAGATCGTGGGTCAATAGCTGATGTAAGTTATTGACGTTTCGGTGAATATTACCCGGAATATCCAATGTTCTATTAGCTCGAATTATAGCCCTGAGTCGAATCGGACTGGATATTGTGATCTAATGGGCAAGAGATAGTACCAAGGATATGCAGTTTTAATAAAGGTCGAGCGGGAAGACTGTTAAAACAACAACAACTCCCAAAGAAGACTGGTACGTGAATGACCGGTTGCTATTGCTGCGTTTTATTCAAAAAGGTGCTATCCCCTTATTTCTGTGTAAATTGCTAATAGGATAAACCTACCAGGTTCGGTTCGTGACTAAGCTGATTAAGTTCAAAGCGAAAATTGGAAAATGGAGATAGCGCTGTGCACGTCAAGGGCTATAGTGAAGATACACAATCAGACGGGCTGGAACTCGCCTCCAGGGATGGTTTTGTACAAAATATATTGGAAGAAAGCGGGCTCGCAAACGCTAACTGGAAGCGTGTGAACTCCGGTAGTAATGTGCTTATTGACTGTGGAGAAGTTTATCTTAAGATTTATACGAATAATCAGGATGAATCGCTAAGAGAATTATTGGCGCTGCAGCACTATGCCAACAAAGCATTTGCGCCAAACCTGGTAAAGACAGGCCTATTGGATGCCAACCGATACAATATCATTGAGAAAGTACAGGGCGTAGCACTAGTCGAACAATGGCCAAATCTGGATAAAGGCCAGAAAGAGGGTTTTCTTGAGCGAATAGGCCAAATGGTTGCGGAGATTGGTACAAGTGCACCAAAGAACTGGTTATTTACATCTGCTCATCAATGGTGGCAACGGAATCTCAGCGATCCAGAGTGCACCGGACTTGACAAGCAACTGGTGCGCTCATGTTTGTCCGTGGAACCGCCGCCAGCCAACGTTTTTGCAAATGCTGATTTAAAGCTTGACCACTTGTTCGTTCAACCGGACGGTGAAATCAAGTGTATTGATTTTGGGGATGCTGAATTGGCGTGGGTCGCGTATGAGGCGGCTACAGTGTTATTGGAGATTTGTGAGCGCAGCAGAACTTTATTTCTAGCCTACCAGCGGGGGCTTGGTCGCGAGGTTGAACCCGCCGACGTGTTAAACGCCTTGGTCGCCCACCGCTATCCTTACTTATCTACATCAGTCCCTTATTTCAGGCGGATGGTGGATAAGACAGAGCTGATGCCCGCTATATTTATCTAATTGTGATGTTGGATGTTGCTGACAGGGAATATAGTCGAGACTGATTTTGGATGTAACCATAGGGTAGAAACGCCCATAATGAGTTATGGGCGGTCCATTGGTCCTAGGATGACCAATACGCTTTACCAATACAGCTGTAAGCGTCTACCAGCGACGACCGGCTCTGGTTCGCTGTACGATGGCACCGGCAGCAGCGGTTGCGCTGACTGCACCTGCAATCGCACCTACAGCGCCGATGAATGCGGCACCACCAGCCACCTGGTCGAGTTGCTCGTCTGTCAGTTCGATTTCAGACATATCCGGTGGGATCGGAAGTACGATGCTACCGGGTTCTTCAACGACCACGTTGAGATGTACGTCGCCAAGTGTGCCTTTTTCCAGGCCGTATTCAGCTTCGACGGTGGCAGTTGGGTCGGCCATCAGTGATGATCTGAACCCTGAATCCTGCGCACACTTTTCTGCAATTTCCTGTTTGACTTCCTGTAATCGATCTGCAATTGCGGCTGCGTTGTTAGCCATCTAAATCGCTCCTTTTATTGAAGGTACATCCTGTTGTAGGCATATACATAAATCACATTTGGAATATCATGTATATGTTTGTCTGACAAACGCGAGTTGTAGTTGGTAGCGGTTGCCAAC
>CAZNIS010000027.1:0-70004 GCA_964573105.1 uncultured Granulosicoccaceae bacterium | reverse complement strand
GGAAACCCGACGCGTAAGCGAGGCAACTCCAATCTAAAACCCCGCCCAACAGAACATCAGGCTCCCCCAGCAATCACCGGACAACGACAATATAGACGGGCAAAGCCCGAGGAAACCCGACGCGTAAGCGAGGCGACTCAACCCTTAACCATCAAGCCAGTCACCGAAAAAACAGAGCTGCGTTTTACCAAAGCCAACAAACCTAGTGACTCAGATACATCGCCTCGAAAGTACTCACCGCCATACGCTGATTGCCGTTCGCATCTTCGATCAGTCGAATGCGGTTAATCGACCCAAGCAATGGCCTGGAAACCCAGAACTCGTGTCCGCTCAGCGGATTCACCAATCTGAGCCGTGGTTCGTCATCACACCAGTTTAGACCTCGCGCATCACAGCTTGCCAACAGCAGATTTCCGGCACCATCGGGTTGTATCGCGGTCACCGGATTGCCCAGCTCAACTTCGTTTTGTTTGACCAGTTGCAAATCGAACAGCATCAGCGCAGAGCTGTGCTGCCAGTTTTCATTGCGCACGCAGGCGACGTATTGCTCATCGGCGATGCTGACCGCTGTCAGCACATCACAGATGGCGTCTGTTGTGTAGCTCTTGACGAATCCATCACTTGATTCAGTCCACAGGGTCAGCTGCCTGTAACTGGCAGCGGCTATGCTAAACCCGCTGTCATGCGGTAGCGTGGACACTCGCCGCAACAGATCGGTTTGCGCTGCGCTGGTCCAGGTGATTTGCCGGGTAGATATGTCGTACAAGCGCAACTTGTCATCATCGGCAGAGATAACGGCCTGCAGACTGCCGTCTGCCGCGGTACCAATCGCCATAGCGGACAACACAGGATTCTGCCAGTCATTGTCGTAGCCAAAATCATTATAGCTATGCTCAACCGAGAAATCGGCCAGGCTCAAATGATAGAGACTGCCATCATAGGCTCCCTGTGCCATCAGAACTTCCAATACCCCGTCACCGTTGCTGTCAATGACGATACTGTCGTCCCATACCCCCGATCTGCCATCGGTCTCAGCCCCGGTTTCCAGCTCACCCTGCTCTGAAATCCGCACAAGTCTTCGGCCACTTACAGCCGACTCACCATCGGGCGCTGTGTAGATCGCGGCCAGCGATGTTGAATCACTGGTGTCCCAGCCCGCCAACTGGAATTGATACATCTGCGCCGGGTTGGTGTTGGTGATGATTGACGCCGGCGTGACGTCACTCAGCGCCGCCACGACCATGCGATCTGTGCCGCTGGAGCGGCCGCCTGTGGAGAACACCAGTTCATCGATTCCATCATCATCGATATCGCCAAAACTAATCGCGTCGCGCCCGGAGTACCAGCTATGCTCTCTGTACTCGGCCTGCAACACCATGCTGCCGGTCGATCCATCGTAGACTTCTACCGCGCCGTGCTGGCACGCTCCGTAGATTATTTCGTCCTGAGGGTCCAAATCGACATTGCGCATTCTCAATCCGCAGAAGCCGGTGATATCGAACGACGCTATCTCAAGGCCGGTAACCGGGTCGGTTTGGGTCAGCCTTCCCTGATCACCTCGACTAAAAATGTGCTTGCTGCCATCACCGTTGATATCACCTATGGCCATATACCGGCCGAAGGGTTCACTACTCAACAACTGCAGTAAACCAGAGCCACCATCAATGATCTCACCGCTACTGAGAACGATTTCAAGGCCCGGGTCGGCATCCAGATTGCCGATTTCAAGCGCATAGTCCCAATAGTGATAGTCGGTATCGAGCACGTATTCATGTACAAGCTGCCAGGTGTCTGTACTGAGGATCAGCAACTGTCCTGTCTCGCTCAGTGTTACCATCTCGGGGTTACCGTCGGCATTGACATCGGCAAGCTCGACATCGCGAAACGGTGCTGTAGATTCGAAAACTACCACTGGTTGCGATGCGCGAGAGGAGATATGAAAAATGGCGTGCTCCGTCGCCACCAGAATCTCAGTACCGTCAGCACCAAACGACCACAGATTGATGATGTCCCAATCTATTGCCACCGGGTGCGGATAGAGCCAGTCCTGAACGATTTTATCGTCACGTAGTTCCAGCGTGAAAACACTATTCTCACCATTGGTTGATAGTATCTCCGATTTTCCATCCTGATCAAAATCACCGATATCCAGTGAGATATCGATTTTCGGTATGGCGATACCACCTCGTGCCAATACCGTTTCGCGTTCGGCATCCACTACATTCAATGCAATCGACTGCTCTGTTCCGCTTGAGGAGCGAAAATTCACATAGTAGGTTTCAGATGCGCCCAACATGGCAATCTTAGGCGCCCAGCTGGCTGTGGCCGTGTCGCTATCATAGGCAAAGCCCGGCGGAGCATCGGCAAGTGACGTGCTGACATCGCTGCCATCCGGATCGACAAAAGCGATAGAAAAAGTGGTGAGCTGACTATGAGCTAAGGCCTGCGGCACATCTGACATATCCAAATAGGCCGGTGTATCCGTCAATTGAATTTCCGCGGCATGCTGCGTCAGCGCGTCGATGCCATCACTCACGCTGATCTGTGCGGACAAATGATCGGGATATTTCGCCACACCGGCAGGCAGCGTCGGCTGTGTCTGGTCCGGCAACAACTGTCCGTTCAGATACCACTGATAAGAGATGACCAACTCATCGTCGTCGGCATCGGCAAGGCCCGACAGCGACAGACTGATCTCATCGAGCGTACCGGCAGCCTGCGGAAGGATATCAATCGCCTGTAACGAGGGTGCGGCATTGCCGATCGCAACCTGTGGTGATATTGCAGCGGATTGCATCTCGCCATCACTGGCCTGCACTTCCACGCTCACCTCATCACCACGCGATACCGTGCCGGCCGGCAGATAGGGTTCCGAGGTGACGACCGGTTCGGTTTGCGACGTTCGATTGATCCACCAGAGATAGCTTAGCTCCAGCGTATCGTCATCTGCATCGAACACCGGCTCGTGATAGGCCACTAGCTCGACTGAGGCATCCGGTTCTGCCGGTGTGATGGCAATCGGTGGTATCACCGGGCTGTGGTTTACAACCTCAACAGGAAACGTCGTATCGGTAAAGTCGATGCCGTCAGTCGCTCTGATGCCAATGGTATAGATGCCAGTTACCGTTGCACTGAGTATCGCGGTGGTGGGGTCTTCCAGCAATGAAATGGTGAGATCACCATTATCGGGGCCATTGATCGGCGTCCAGCTCAACCGAACGGCGTTGTTCTCCCGATCACTAACCTCGACTCCCGCAACCACTGGAATCCGATACGAGATCTGCAGTGAATCAGGGGTGACAACATCCGGCGCGGTGTTAATCGGTTGTTCGGTATCGTCGTCGATATCATCGGCGATACCGTCGCCGTCATCATCGGCGTCGGCGCGATCTCCGATTCCATCGCCATCGGTATCGACGTACTCGCTGCTGTCGAGCGGGAACGCATCTACCGCATCCAGCACGCCATCGTTGTCATCGTCCAGATCACGATTGTCGCCGATGCCATCTGAATCGTGATCGCTGTGTTCACCGGGTGAGAATGGAAAGGCATCATCGGCATCGATGAAGCCATCATTGTCATCATCCGTATCAGCATTGTTGCCAATGCCGTCGCGATCAAAATCAGCATACTCGGTGCTGTCACGAGGAAACAGATCCTGAGTATCGGCAACACCGTCATTGTCATCGTCCGTATCGGCGCTGTCACCTATGCCGTCGCCGTCATGGTCGTGTTGCTCCGATGATGTGAATGCGTGCGTATCCAGCGCATCGATCACACCATCATTGTCATCGTCGTCATCCGCGTTATTGCCAATACCGTCGTTGTCGAAATCGAACTGTTCACTGCTGTCATACGGAAATCGATCGACCGAGTTGTTCACCCCGTCATTGTCTGCGTCCGTATCGGTGTTATCCCCGATACCATCGTTGTCAGTGTCCCGACTTTCGCTGATCACAAACGGGAACGCATCAACCGAATCCGCCACGCCGTCATTGTCATCGTCGTGATCGGCACGATCACCAATGCCATCGCCATCGTAGTCGCGCTGTTCACTGGGATCGAACGGAAACAGATCCATGGGATCTAGAGTACCGTCGTTGTCATCGTCGGTATCCGCGTTGTCACCTATGCCATCGCCGTCTGAGTCGCGATGTTCCAGTGCGGAATGAGCAAACGCATCTTCGGTATCTGCAACGCCATCGTTGTCATCGTCCAGGTCGGCGTTGTTGCCGATACCATCGCCATCAAAATCAAACTGTTCCCGGGGATCGTAAGGAAACTGATCGATATCATCACTGACCCCGTCACCGTCGTCGTCCCAGTCGAAATCGTCCGGCACACCGTCGCCGTTGGTATCACTCAGCACCACGCTCTCGCGGGTATCGATCTCTACCGGTACACCGGCGGCCAGCAAACTATTGGTGAGATGCCGCATTGCACGTGCAGCCGGAACCAGTTCCGTTGCCGGCAATGCCACAGATTCGATCAACGGATTGATGGCCGCGGTAAACTCGACCGATTCAAAATCGGTTTGCCCGACGCTGCGAATGGCATGTGCCGCCTCGGCGATGTCAATGCCATTGTCCGGGTTGCCGTCGATATCAACCGATTGCAGCAGCCGGCTCACGTTGACAACGCCACGATGATCGATCGCGCCATCGGCAAAGAGATCCACCGGCGTGACCCGGGATTTAGCCACCACAGCGGGCAGCACTATTTCGCCGATAGAGAAGATGATCGTCTCACCTTCCAGGTAACGAAACTCTCCACGCGCATTGGTAAGCCCCGATTGCGTGGCGGTTCGATAGGCAAGGTTCCCCACAGCGCTATCGAAGAAAACACCGGTGTGGACCACAGCACTGTCGGGAGGTCGCACGCTCTCAGATTCGCCCCCTCCGTTGAACTGCGATGACCCGCCACACGACACGATCAGCAACACACTGAGCGCGCAGAAAGACTGTTTAATCAGATGGCGAGTGGCGTATCGTGGTGCAGATAGACAGTGAAGTTTTGTCATCTGTGGGTACCTCCTACTACGGGCGGGAATTTCCGGGTACTGAGCGTGGTGTACCAATGTGATCGGCAGATCACTATCATCGGCCAGAAGCCACGTCACAATTTCGCAATCGGCCACAGACCGGCACGTGATAAATAGCGGCGACTGCGACCCCCCACCGACCAAACGCCGGACACGAACGCCCGATGGTGGTTCTGAAAGCGACATCATTGCGCGCGTCTCGGGAAGACGGAAAGCAGTCCTGTTACTGTCCATCAGCCACCATTTATACCGTGCCGGGCGCCGCACTCGGCGGCACCCTAAACCCAGCAATAATGAGACTGACATCGTGAACAAAACACCCGCGGCCGGCACCCAGTGTATCTGGGCCGGCGAAGAGGAATCCCTGCTCCAGGGTGCCACCCAGGTACCAGTGGTGCACAGCGTCGGGTTTGGCTACAAGGATGTCGATGAATGGCAGCAGGTAGCACTGGGCGAGAAACCCGGACATATCTACGGGCGCAACACCAACCCGACGGTGCACGCCTTTGAGCAGAAAGTGCGACAACTGGAAAACGCCGAAGCCGTGACCAGCGCCGCCACCGGCATGGGCATCATCAGCAGTACCCTGTTTGCACTGCTGGCCCCGAAACAGCGCGTGGTGTCAGTCAAGGATACCTACGGTGGCACCAATGTGCTGTTCACCGAGTTTCTACCCAAGTTTAATATCGACGTAGTCCTGTGCGAGACCACCGATCACGATCAAATCGAAGCGCAAGTGGCCAATGGCTGTGATCTTTTGTATCTGGAAAGCCCGACCAACCCTACCACCAAGGTGGTCGACATTGCACGCCTCGCGGCGGCTGGAAAAAAGGCCGGCGCCACCGTGGTGGTCGACAACACCTTTGCCACACCGATCAACCAACACCCGCTGAGTCTTGGCGCCGATCTGGTTTTGCACAGTGCGACCAAATTTCTCGGTGGTCACGCCGACGCGCTGGGCGGCGTCATCTGTGGCGACAAGGATCTGATCCACAGCATCTATCACTACCGCGAGATCAATGGCGCGACCCTCGACCCGATGGCCGCCTATCTGTTGTTGCGCGGCATGAAAACCCTCGACCTTCGCATACAGCGTCAAAACAGCAATGCACTGAACGTGGCACGTTTTCTGGAGCAACATCCCGCGATCGAACAGGTGTTCTACCCAGGATTGGAATCACACAGCGGCCACGCCATCGCCAAACAGCAGATGGAAGGCTTTGGCGGCATGCTCAGTTTTATGCTGAAGGAAAATCACTTCGACGCGGTTCGCCGATTCGTGCCACGCCTGCACTTTGCCCACGCCGCCGCCAACCTGGGCGCGGTGGAAACTACAATCGGGCCGCCAGCGACGACCAGCCATGTAGAATGCACCGCCGAGGAACGCGCCGCGATGGGCATCCCAGAAAGCCTGATTCGCTATTCTGCCGGCATCGAGAGCGCTGATGATCTACTGGCCGATCTGCAACAGGCACTGGAGGGATTTGCATGAGTAACCTGCACGATGTCGACTGGAACGACATTCCGGCACCAACCGATGATGGCGCAGCCAATCATCTGGTGGGCATGTCGATACCAGCCAGTACCTTGCCTGATACCAAAGGCAACACGGTTGACCTGAGCACGCTTGCCGGTATCACGGTGATCTATGCCTACCCGATGACCGGCCGTCCTGACCGGCCGCTGCCAGATGGCTGGAACATGCTGCCGGGTGCGCGTGGCTGCACACCGCAATCATGCGCCTTTCGAGATCATGCTGAAGAACTGGCGCAACTGGGTGTGGCACAACTATTCGGGCTATCGACACAGGATACCGACTATCAGCGTGAAGCGGCAGAGCGGCTGCATCTGCCGTTTGCGCTGCTATCAGACCAGCAATTGCAATTGTGCGAGGCCTTGCGGCTGCCCACCATGCAAGTCGATGGCGATCGATTACTCAAACGATTGACCATGATCATCGGGGATGGGGTTATCATTCACACGATCTATCCGGTTTTCCCGCCCGATGAAAACGCAGCCGCTGTCATTAGCTGGCTGCAGAATCACACCAACTAGCACGGGATGATACGCATTCCCACCCTATACACCATCAACATCAGGCCGGTTCTGCACTGACAACATTCCCACCAACCGCAAAGCTGCTGCTGGCGATCAGCCTGATTCAGATAGGTGCTGCGATTGCGACGCAATTGTTCCCGGTGCTTGGCGCGCAGGGCACCGTCGCCTTTCGGATTATCATATCTGCCCTATTGCTGTGGATCGCGGCGCGTGGCCGTGTCCATACCTTTGCGCGAACGTTTTGGCAACACCGCGGACTATTGCTGCTCTTCGGCTTTTGCATGGCCGCGATGAATCTGTTCTTCTATCTCGCCATCGAGCGCATACCACTGGGTGTGGCAGTCGCTTTTGAATTCATCGGGCCGCTGAGCGTCGCCACCTTCAACTCCAGAAAACTATCGCAGTTTCTTTGGATTGCACTGGCGGCCTTTGGCATCCTGTTGTTGTCTCCACTATCGGGTGCCAATCTTTCAACAACGGGCATTCTGTTCGCGTTGCTGGCCGGGGCGGGTTGGGCCACCTTCATCATACTGGTTGGCAGAGTCAGCACTGCTGTGCCTGGTGATGACGGACTGGCGATCAGCATGAGCGTCGCTGCGGTGATTATGCTGCCGTTTGCATTGCCCGTGAGTGGGGCACTATTCGGCAACCCGCTGATACTGCTCGCCGCACTGGCAGTGGCACTGCTTTCAACCACACTGCCCTTCATGCTGGAGTTTCAGGCGCTGAAGACACTATCCAGACGCGCCTATGGCGTGCTGGTGAGTCTGGAGCCTGCCGTGGCAGCGTTGGTCGGAGTGGTTTTTCTAAACGAAAATATTGGCCTGCGCGGGCTCATTGCAGTGGCACTGGTGGTCACCGCAGCGATTGGCATTACGCTGGGTGAGCAAAGTGCCAACAACGATTGAAAGATTAATCGATCACTCAAAAACCAGCACCCAGATCAACGGCAACAATATCGCTGTGGCCAGTGCGTTGATCCCCATCGCCAGCCCTGAAAAAGCACCCGCCACTTCATTGACCTGTAACGCGCGCGCGGTGCCGATTCCATGACTGGCGGTACCAATCGCAAGGCCACGTGCCGCCCAATCGCGAATCCCCATTAGATTCAGCAATGGCGGACCGAGCATCGCACCGAGTATGCCGGTCACCAGCACCAGTACCGCCGTCAGAGACGGCAGCCCGCCAAGCTTTTCGGTAATGCCCATCGCCACTGGCGCGGTAATGGACTTGGGCGCGAGAGACAGCAACAGATCGTTCGAGTCGCTGAGCAGCCAGGCAATTGAAACCGCAGAAATCGTGGCCGTCGCAGAGCCTGCGAGAATGCTCGCCAACACCGCCACCATCGAACGGCGCACTCGGTGAAACTGCCGATACAGCGGTACCGCCAGCGCAACGGTGGCAGGCCCCAATAGAAAATGTACAAACTGCGCACCCTGGAAATAGCTTGTGTACGAGGTATTGGTCAGTGTTAGCACAGCAACGATCAACGCCACTGCAATCATCACCGGGTTGCACAGGGGATTGAGTCCCGCGCGCTGATAAATCGCGGAGCCCACCTGAAAGGCAACCAGCGTAAGCGTCAGGTGCAATAGGGGATTGGCACTCAGGTAAACCCAGATATCGCGCGCTTGAACCGCAATCGTTAAATCATCCATTGGCACTATCCTGTGCATCGCCGCGTGCCTTGCCAAGCCGAACCATCAGCCACGCCGTCACCGCGATCGTGCAAATCGTACTGATCAGCAACGATGCCGACACGGCGATCCAGTCTTCCTTTAACAGCCGTAAATGCAGCATCACGCCGACACCGGCGGGCACAAACAACAGCGACAAACTGGCGAGCAAACCATCACTGACCGAGCCAAGTGAGGCGGGCACTTCTCCGCGTACACACAAATACAGAAACAGCAATACCATACCGGCTACCGGCCCTGGCACCGGCAAGCCCAGTGCCGCGACACCAACTTCTCCAGCCAACTGGCAGCTGAAGATCAGGGTCAGGTTTGCAAGCATGTTGTTCTCACCGCGGTTTCAGGTGCTCAATCATACGCCGGACGGCTGTCGATCATGATCAGGTTAAGTGCCCGCTGTGCTTTTGACGTATCCAGCAAATCCGATTTGTCCAGCATCTCGCAATCGTCATTGATCATCTGTTCAATCGTGACCGGGTAGTGACGACAGTCCTCCGGGCGATCATGGTAGATATCACAAGTGTAGATGTTCTTGCCGGGCGCTTTGCGCAACCAGGGGCATAGCTCGATCTGCTCGCCGGTGTCCGGGTCCATCCAGATGTTTCCATCGGCGACGTAGCGATGAATATCGGGGCGATGCCGCTCCCAGCGGGTAATTTCACGAGCCGTCGCAGACAAGCCACCATTGCTGTATTTGGTACAACACTTACCGCATTGATTGCATTCTTTCATGTCGCCCCGAACCCACACGCCAAATGACTGCCAAATGACTGGAAGATACAGCTTTAAGCCCTGTTGTGCGAACGAACAGGCTCGGCTGGCTACCGGCCGTCAGCACTGAGCCTCATTCTCCGGCAACCTGAGCCGAACGCCAATCGCTACCCTCAACGTCCCTGTGCCACCGACCTGACCAGACTGGCACTATAGACGCCAAGTGCGAGCCATATACAGATAAACCCCACCCAGCTCGCGCCACTGATTGGCTCCTGGTAGTAAATCCAGCCAATCAGAAACTGAATACTCGGCGTGACATACACCAGCAATCCGCTGAGACTCAACGGCAACGATCTCGCACCTTGTGCATAGAGCACCAGCGGCAGCGCCGTGACCAGCCCACCGATTGCCAGCAATATTTCCGTCCACCCGACAGGTGACTGATAGGCAAGTGCATCCTGTTGCGCCAGCCACCACAACACGACAAAGGTCGGCAGCACCAGCAACACCGTTTCTACAAACAAGCCATTGATCGGGCCGGTGGATGCCTTTTTGCGCACCATGCCGTAAAGCCCAAAAGTAGCAGCCAGCGTCAAGCCGATCCAGGGCAGCACGCCGCTGACCACCACCATGATCAGAACGCCGGCGACAGCCAGTGCCACCGCCACCCGCTTGTGAAAATCCAGGGTTTCACGAAATACAAAATAGCCCAGCGCAACACTGACGAGCGGCGACAAAAAATAGCCCAGACTGGCATCGATCACATGATCGTTGACGACCGCCCAGATATAGACCAGCCAGTTGCCGGCAAGCAGGCTCGCGGCAAACAGGTGTTGCAAAACCTCCCGGCCGCTGGACATCACCGCAGCCACTATGCGACGCCGCTCGGCAGACGCCAGCACCAGCAGCCCCAGGCACACCGCACACCACAGGTTTCGGTGACTCAACACCTCAAGCGGCGGCACCTGCGCCAGCCACTTCCAGTAAATCGGGAAAAGCCCCCACATGATCTGGGCAGTCAGTGCACTGGCGATACCGATACGAAAGGACGCCACTAGTGCAAGCCAGTTGCAGGGCACACATCATTGTGTGCGCTGAGTATCCAGACGACAATTAATCGAAACGATCGCGTCAAAAAACAAAAGGCAGGAATTTTATGGCTCGGGGTGAACGGTGGGGCCGACCATTCTACACCCACCTGCACCTTTACGGGCGGGCCAGTGACCCAGTCGCTTGCCTGCAACACTGGCCACCCAACCTCCCCGGCGCTACACTGCGCGCTTGCCAACACAGAGCCTGCCGCCGTGCTGAAAGACCACTACGAATGCTTTTCAGTCGAGATAGACAACAAAGTCGCACACATCCAGTTGTCTCGCCCCGATGCGATGAACGCGATGAACCGGGCATTCTGGAATGAATTGCCAGAGATTGTCCGCACCATTGATGCCGAGGCGCTGGCGAGGGTTATTGTCATCTCATCACAGGGCAAGCACTTTTCCGCCGGCATGGACATCTCTGTCTTTTCCGAACAGGGCGCCATCTCCAACGCAGGGGCCGATCGCTACGTCGCGGCCGAAGCGTTTCGATCCAACATTCAAAAAATCCAGTCAAGCTTCAACGCGCTGGAGGATGCTCGTGTTCCGGTACTGGTTGCCTGTCAGGGTGGTGTCATTGGCGGCGCGATCGATATGGTCACCGCGGCTGATATCCGATGGTGTACCAGGGAGGCATTTTTCTGTATCGCCGAGACCAACATCGCCATGACCGCAGACGTTGGCACCTTTCCGCGCCTGCAGCGCTACATCCCCGAGGGCTGGGTCAAACAAATGGCCTACACCGGCATGCGCCTGGATGCTGCCAAGGCCAAGGAGATCGGCCTGGTGAACGACGTGTTTGATACACACGAGGAAATGCTCAAAGTGGTCATGGACATTGCGCACGAGATCGCCCGCAAGAGCCCGCTGGCCGTTACCGGTTGCAAGGTAATGATCAACTACGGTCGCGATCACTCCACTCGCGACACGCTTGACTATATTGGCGTGTGGAACGCCGGCATGATTCCACCGTCACACATGCAGGAGGCGTTCACCGCGCAAGCCGAGAAACGCGAGCCGGAGTATCCGGATTTGCTGAAACTTCGTGATACACCGATGTAGGTCGGCCGACGCAGGAGGGAAGCAAAGCGCAGCGTGCCCGACGTATGTGGTACGGAAATCGATTTTTCCCTCACGGCATTGTTGGGCACGCTGTCTTTAAGACTGTGCGGAATTGGATGCTGTGCTGGTTTTTGGTATTTGCCATCCGGCGTCGCTGGCTTTGCCCTACCTACAATCACACGAATTTTATCGAACGTCGGTCGGGTCGCAACTGCGCGGCGTGAAGCGTGGCCGACGTATGTGTTTCGAGATGGCTCGCCCCCTCACGGCATTGTTGGGCACGCTGTCTTGAAACTTGTGAGGGTTTGGATGCTGTGCTGGCTTTTGGTATTTGCCATCTCGCGTCGCTGGCTTTGCCCTACCTACGAGAGCGTGTGTCTGTACGGGGTTGAGTGTTGAAACCGTAGGTCGGCCGACGCAGGAGGGAAGCAAAGCGCAGCGTGCCCGACGTATGTGGTACGGAGATAGATTTTTCCCTCACGGCATTGTTGGGCACGCTGTCTTTAAGCTTGTGAGGGTGTGGATGCTGTGCTGGTTTTTAGTATTTGCCATCCGGCGTCGCTGGCTTTGCCCTACCTACGCATTGTTATGATCAATCCGGCGTCGGCGGCGACTTTGCCTTTGCACACATCGCGATAGACGCTCGCCAGGCCATCGAGCCCCTGTAGTTTTGTGATCTGCAGCCAACTCAGGCTATCGGCAATCGCCGCTTGCAGAAATTCACTGGAGCGCCGTTCGAATCCGTCGGCCCCCCAGTCCTTATAGCGCTTTTGAATATGGCCGGGCGCGAAGAACATTTCACTGCGTTCGGTATTAATGCCGTCGCTGCTGCGCGGCTGTGTCCAGTGGGTGATGCCAACGTTGAGGGTTTTGCACATGTGCTCGCCCAGGTGCTGGTGCAACTGACCCAGCACCGCACTGTTGCCGGACATGTCGACGATCACTGTCGGAACATCGGGCAGTGTTGTGATATCGTCGTAGCTGATCACTCGGTCGTAGAGGTCAATGTTTTGTACAGTCTCTGCATTGCGTACTGATGTAATCCCCACAACCTCTGGTGCATTGTCATCCGCCGACAGCGCATAGGCCAATCCAATACTAGTCTTGCTGGACGCACTGAGTACAACCGCCTGTTGAGCACCGTGCCAGTGGTTATCCTGCAGCGAATCCCACAGACAATACGACGTGACGTACAGCGGGAACAACAGCGCTTGCAGTTCATCCAGTCGGCTGTCGTAGCCCGGATCATTCGAGACGCGTCGGTACCGATTATAGGCCGGTGGCAGGCTGGCACGATGTGGCGCGCTCTCGGCAAAGCTCATTGGCTTGATATTGCCCGGCACCATTTTCAATTCTGTGGCAGGCGGAAAATAGCCATAAAACCGCTCGCCCACGGCAATACCTTCGCAACGGCTGTCCGCAA
This sequence comes from uncultured Granulosicoccaceae bacterium, assembly GCA_964573105.1. Classification (GTDB taxonomy): domain Bacteria; phylum Pseudomonadota; class Gammaproteobacteria; order Granulosicoccales; family Granulosicoccaceae; genus CAKZSB01. Next base: position 56,918 of record CAZNIS010000027.1, on the reverse strand, counting down.
CATCTGCAAAGCCCCAGACCGGCAATACACCCCAGGTATCAGCATCGCCTTGTGCTGCCGGAAAAAACTGCCAGTAGCCCAGCATGTCTCCGGCAACGCCATAGGTAATATTGTTAGACGTAAACGCAAATCGATCAATCGCCATGCGAATTTCGCCGTCAGCCAGCGGATCGGATTCAGTTTCGACAATTCGATGTTCTGTCAGCGATTGTCGGCTGACCTGGAATTCTTTCATTGTGTCTCTTCAACTGTAGATTGGCCGGCAAGCTGCGCCTGAAACTTCTGTAGATTCATCATGGCAGGCATGGATGCGGCTTTCAGCCGAGCCAGTATTTCCCGTTTTTCGGTGTCATCCTCTGGCACGCTGGCGACCATACGGGCGAAACCATCAAGGCGATTGCCGACCAGCCAGCTACGAAGGGCTTTGTCCTGTGACCAATTGAATTGATTCATCATGAAGGCTGCGGTGAACCAAAGGAAATCCGTGTCTTTGTCCGGCAGCGGCACCACACCGCAAAGGCGATTTTTCTCGGCAATGTCATCGACGCTTACTTCAACATGCGCAACAAGCGCCGCGCTAAATACCGGCTGGTAGGAGCGCACCATCTGCGGCGTAATCAAATGATCCTTGAATATCGGTTTAATCTGCTTGTTGGTTATCGCCGTCGCAGAGCAATCAATATGCACATGCCCCGCCGTTGTCTCGATTGATCCGTCCTGCAGTTCGATTGCTGTCGTGCCAACACGCTTGACTTTGCCCAGTCGAACCACGTTTTTTATTTTTCGCAACACTTCAAGCTCAGCGATGCTGATGGTCGCGCCGTGAAACATGCTGGGCCTGTGATTGCTGTCCAGGCGAAGAAAATAGCCACAGGCCTCAAGCCGATCGAACATGTCTTCAATTGAAGTTGCCGCCGCGATGGATTCCATCTGCGCGGCCTGCGCGCCGATCGAGTCGTTAAAGAATTCGATATCAGGCTGTGCATTGCGCCGATTCAACAGCCAGGCATCGCGCGAAACGATCCAGGTAATCTTGTCTGCCGGAACGTGATTGGCTAACAACCACAGGCAGGCGTCGATGCCGGTCTTGCCACCACCGATCACTACAAACCCTTCCGGCGGCTCAGCAATGGATGGCAAATCGTTCAGCGGCATGAAACGAGCACCGGCATCGATGGTGAAATTCGGCTGGTGGGTCGACGGCACGTTGGTGTTGAGCCAGGTCGCATCGACGACCTTTTTCGCGCTGACTTCAAACTGCGCGCCACTGAGCATGCTGTGAAAGCAATGGTCCTGGTTAAAGTCACCATCGTATTCGCACATCGGAAAATACTGCAGCCGGCCGCTGGGCAGAAACTGGTGGCGCATTACGTCGTCAAAGTAGGCCAGCACTTGCGCACCTGAGGCAAGATCCGCCAAGCCCTTATTCAGGCCCACCTGATCCCTCAATCCGCTACTCAATTCGCGAGAGCTCACACCATAGAAACTCGACGGCTGGTGCAGCGTCACGAATGGATAGGCGACGTTCCAGTGACCACCGGGTTGCTGATAGCGATCAACCATGACCACAGTGGTATCAGTTTCTGTCAACAGGATGTCGGCAAAGGCCATGCCGACAGCACCGCTGCCGACGATCAGGTAGTCGGCTTCCAGTCTGGTGGGGGTCATCGTCTACTCTATTATTGCTGCGAGTTCGGCACAGGTGCGTGTACGGTCCAGCACCCACGGCTAGTGCCTGTGAGTTATGGCCGGATTGTACACGAATCGCCACCCGCCACTCGCGCACATAAAGGCAGCCTGATCACCGGGCAATGTCGAATAGATAGATTTGCGCGCGCTGTCAACGCGGGCGTGGCCAAGTGGATGCGGCGGCTGCAGATGCAGTCGCGATGACTATTACGTATTGCCGCCTGTCAAAGCAGGCACCGGCATTGCGCCGATGCCGTCTGCTCTAACTGCTTGCGGATCAGGAGTCCTTGAGGACGAAAGTCACTTTCAGTACCACTCGGTACTCGGTGATCTTGCCTTTCTCTACCACGACGCTCTGGTCCTTAACCCACGCACCGGTGATATCGTTCAGGGTTTTGTCGGCGCGAGACACACCCGCCTGTACCGCATCCTCGAAGCTCTTGGTTGATGATGCGATGATTTCGGTAACTTTTGCTACAGACACTGGATTCTCCTTTTGGTATGCGCAGTTTTCTTAAGACTGCCTGCTGTCGGGTTTGCGATACCGATCGCAACCCACGCAACTAGCCTACGCCGGGAAATACCATCAATAGCTATCCGGAGTGCAAATTTTCGAAAACAGTCAACGTGTTTTCAGTACGGGTAGTCAGCATCAGCGCTGGAGGACAAATCAAGTCACCCGTCGCATCATCCGTGCGGGCACAGGGTTTGGATGACGCACTGCATGTGCGCATCAGTGCCAATGGTGATGCGCAACACCGGTTCACCACCTTGTATCGTCAGGGGTCGAACGAGAATTCCCATCGACAACAGTAAACTCTGCGCAGCCTTTATTGTCAGTGGCGCGCTCAGCGCGCCACGCAACATCAGGAAATTACCGTGTGGCTGCTGGATGTTCCAGCCAGCGGCACGCAATGCGTTCACCACCCGTGATCGCGTTTGCCGAATCATCGCCACTGATTTTTCCATATGCGGCCGATCGTCCAATGCGGCAATCGCCGCTGCAATCGATAGATTGGTCAGTGGAAATGTTGGTCGCAGCCGTTGCATCGCGGCCAGCAGAGGCGGCGCCCCAGTACACCAGCCAATTCGCAAACCGGCCAGTGAAAAGGCTTTGGAAAAGGTCCGAAACACCACGATATTCTGATGCCCTTGCGCCAGACGCAATGCCGCATCGCCAATATCGCTGAATTCGACATAGGCCTCATCGATTGCCAGTACCACGTTGCCCGGTAGCGCCGCGTGCAGACGCGATAGCGCATCGGCGTCGAACACCGCACCGGTCGGGTTGCAGGGATTATCAACTATCAACAATTTACTGCGCGCGGTGAGTTGACGCGAGACCGACTCCAGACACAACGCGTAATCCCGATCCTTATCACGTGGCATTTGAACCGGATTAGCCCCAATGCCAATCAGATTGGTTCGATACTTTGGAAACGCATCGGCAAAAAAGTGCCCCTCGTCACCACGCTGAAGGAATGCGCGCATCAGCGTAGGAATCAGATCATCCGAACCGGTCGATGTCAGTACGCGCGCAGGATCGATATCGTGAACCGCAGCAATGGCATGACTCAGTGCCTGTGCCGTACCCTCTGGATAGTGATGCACTTCAGTTGCAGCATCACAGATCGCGTCGGCCACACGCGGTGATGAACCGTAGACATTTTCGTTAGACGACAGTTTGATCGGTTGGTCGATACCGGGAGCGGACGATGCACCCTGAAAATAGTCCGGCACATCCATGACGCCCGGCACGGGCACCGGGACATCATTCGTCTGGTCTGTCACGCATGCACTCTTGTTCACGCCAATGCTGGACCACCTGGAGGCGGTGTCCGTTTTTCGTACCGCGAGTGGACCGGCTTGCCAGCGGACGAGTCAACACCATTGCGCAAAGGTTCCACAATGATGCTGTTTTTGGCCGCTGGCCGGGTTGTCTGCGAGGTCTCGCCCGAGCCACTCATTCTATGCAAATGTTGTCGAGATGGTCAATTCTTCAGCACACGTGCGGACAGACCCCTCGCCTTGCTAATATGCACCTCTAACCGGAGGGCTTTCCATTTGATCAAGTTCAGCATCGGCCAGAGCGCTGCCCGAATCGAAGACCAGCGCCTGCTCACTGGCAGCGGCCGCTACACCGATGACAGCGTCGACCCCGCCGCCGCACGCGCCTACATCCTGCGATCTGACCGCGCTCATGCCGACATCGCGATCACCAGCACCAGCGCTGCAGCCGGCGCACCCGGCGTGATCGCGGTGCTGACCGAAAAAGATCTGGCCGCCGATAACATCGGCGACCTGCCCTGCCTGACTGAACTCGACAACCGCGATGGCAGCAAGCAGCACTACACCGAGTGGCCGGCACTGGCGCGCGATCGGGTGCGCTTCGTTGGCCAGCCGGTGGCGATCGTGATCGCACAAACTGCGGCCCAGGCGCGCGACGCGGCCGAGCTGATCGACATCGACTATACCGATCTGCCAGTGTCTCTCGACACCGAGGCGACCACCGCTGATGGCGCCACCCAGCTGTGGCCTGAGATGAAAAACAATATCGCGTTCGACTGGCACATTGGCGATGAAGCAGCCGTCGACGAGCTGTTCGAGCAATCCAGCCACATCACGCGTCTGCGGCTGGAGAACAACCGCGTGGTGGTCAACTCAATGGAGCCACGACCGATCTACGCCGAGTACGACAAAGGCAGCGATCGCACCACCCTGCACAGCTCGACACAGGGGCCAAGTTTCATTCTCGGGCCGCTGGCAACGCAAGTGCTGAAGATCGACGCGGCAAAAATACGCTGCGTCACCGGCGATGTTGGCGGCGGCTTTGGCATGAAAGTTTTTCTCTACGCCGAACACGTACTGGTGACCTGGGCATCGCGCAAGCTCGGCATCAATATCAGCTACCTGCCCACCCGTTCCGATGCGTTCACCAGCGATGTGCACGGCCGCGATCTAGTCAGCCACGTCGAGGCGGCCACCGATGCCGACGGCGTGATTCAGGCACTGCGCGTGACTACCTATTCCAACATGGGCGCCTACCTGTCTAACTTTGGCCCCTATATTCAAACCGGTTCTGGCGGCCACATGATTCCAGGCTGCTATCGCATGCCGCAGTGCTACAACCGCGTGATCGGCGTGATGACCAACACCGTCCCGGTCGATGCGTACCGCGGAGCCGGCCGACCAGAGGCCACCTATCTGATTGAACGACTGATGGACGTGATCGCCGATGACCACAATCTCGCCCCCGACGAGATCAGACGCCGCAATTTCATTCGCCCAGAGCAAATGCCTTACACCACCCCACTGGGCAACACCTATGACAGCGGCGATTTTCAGGCGGTGATGGATACCGCGATGAAAAAGGCCAACTGGCAGGGATTTGAACAGCGCAAACAGCAATCTGAAAACAACGGCAAGCTGCGCGGTATCGGCATGGCAGTCTATATCGAGCGCTGCGGTGGCGGCGGTGGCATGCCATCCAGAATCGAATTTAACGACGATGACACGCTCACGCTGTTGAGTGGCAGCCAGACCAACGGCCAGGGCCACGAGACCGCCTTCACGCAAATTTTATCTGACCGGCTCGGCATACCCATCGAGCAAATTAAATTCGTACAGGGCGACACCGATCGCACGCCGGCAGGTTTTACCGGTGGTTCGCGATCGATACCCATTGGCGGCAGCTCGACCATCGTCGCCGCTGACACTATCATTGAAAAGGGTAGAAAAATCGCCTCGCATGTGATGGAGACCGCCGAGGCCGACATCGAATTTGCCGAGGGCAGCTTCACCGTCGCCGGCACCGACATGAAGATGGATTTGTTCTCAGTGGCACGCGCAGCGCGCGATGAAGCGAAACTTCCGGCAGGCGTTGAGCCGGGCCTTGATACCGAACAGGAATTCACCTCCGAAGAGGCCACCTATCCCAACGGTTGCCATATCTGTGAAATTGAAATCGACCCGGACACCGGCGTACTCGATATTGCGCAGTATCTGGTAGTGGACGACTTTGGCGACGTGGTCAATCCGAACCTGCTCGAAGGCCAGGTGCATGGCGGTATCGCACAGGGTCTGGGCCAGGCATTGCTGGAACACACCGTTTATGACGAAGGCGGGCAACTGGTTAGCGGATCATTCATGGATTACACCATGCCACGCGCTGACAACATTCCCCACGTGGACTTCACCACGCAAAACATTCCCTGTAAAAATAACCTGCTTGGGATAAAAGGGGCCGGAGAGGCAGGCGCGATCGGCTCTCCACCGGCAGCCATCAATGCGGTTGTCAATGCGCTGCGGTCCCGAACCGGGCTGAACCACGTCGACATGCCGGCCACCACGCAGAAAATCTGGAATTTGTTGCACAGCCCAACATAGGCTGACAGTCAAACCACGCCACAGCCAACTGGACGCAAAAACCAGAATACAGGAGCAATCCTATGCAGGTAATGACCACTGGCCTGAGATTTCCCGAAGGCCCGATCGCGATGGACGACGGCAGTATCGTACTGGTTGAGATTGAGCGCGGTACTTTAAGCCGCGTGAGCTCGTCAGGTGAGATATCCGTCATCGCAGAGTGCGGTGGTGGCCCCAACGGCGCCGCTATCGGTCCGGATGGACGTGTCTATATCTGCAACAACGGCGGCTTCAGCTGGGCGACGATCGATGGATTACTGCGTCCGGTTGGCACACCGGATAACTATACCAACGGCAGCATTCAAGTCGTCGATCTCGCCACCGGCAGCGTTGATACGCTGTACACCGAGTGCGGCGGTAAAATTCTAAAAGGCCCGAACGATATCGTTTTTGATCAACACGGCGGTTTCTATTTTACCGATCTGGGCAAACGCTCTGACGACGCCTTACAGCGAGGCGCGGTGTACTACGCGAGTATCGATGGCAACCGTATAGAACGTGTTGTCTCACCGATAGAGCAACCCAATGGCATCTCCCTGTCACCGGACGGCACGAGGCTGTACGTCGCAGAAACCTTCAGCGCCAAATTACGCTACTGGGATATAGAATCGCCAGGCAAACTGGCACCGCATGATGATCCGTTTGGCGTCGGTAATATTTTGTACGGGTTTCAGGGTTTTGAACGACTGGACTCCATGGCCGTAGATGGACAGGGCAATGTTTGCGTCGCAACACTTGCCACCGGTGTCATCAGCGCAGTGAGCCCGTCAGGCCAACTGGTTGCGATACTACCGATGCCCGAGCCGGATGTGATGGTGACTAACATATGTTTCGGCGGAGACGACATGCGCAGTGCTTTTATCACCTCTTCAGGGCGCGGCATCCTGTATAAAACGCAGTGGCATTGCAGCGGGTTGAAATTAAACTTCAATGGCTAGCCCGGATATTTCACCACGATGACGATTTCTCGCTTGATCCTTGCTCCCACGGCTATTTATCTTCAGTTGCATGAGCGCTATCGTTTTTCAATAGCCTGTTTACCGGCTCTCATCATTACCCGAGGCAGCTTCATCTGGTTGGCGTACACACATAAACAGTAATTCGCGCCATCCACCTAACCGGCAGACTCACACGCAATCGATATCGGCTGCAGCACTCACCTGACCCGTCCGTCACCACTCGTCGATACGGTATTCGTTTTCAAACTTGCCAATCAACCGTCCCGCCAGCGTCGACTGCACCTGACGCGGTTGGCGCTCGCGCTACGCCATGTTTATCACCCCCTAACAGGGTTAGTATAAACACGTATATCGCATTTCCGACAAGCGGCAGGATGCGCGAGCATTGTTTTGCTAGGCTATAACCGCAAGGAATGAAAACTCCAATTCACAGACAACGTGTCGTCCAGATTCACCGGTATGGCAAGTAGTTTTCATCGTTCCGGCACTGAACTATGACGACATCCAAACAACCGGCTGACAAGCGAGCAGTTTTTTCCTGGGCTCTGTACGACTGGGCCAATTCCGCGTTCGCCACGACAGTAATGGCGGGATTTTTTCCGCTGTTCTTCAAGCAGTTCTGGAGTAGCGGCACCGAGGCTACAGTCAGCACCTTTTATCTCGGCATGGGCAATTCGATTGCCAGTCTGCTGGTGGTGCTGATGGCACCGGTGCTGGGTGCACTGGCTGATCGCGGTGGTTTGCGCAAGCGCATGCTGGCGACGTTTGCCTCACTTGGGTGCGTGATGACAGGCGCGCTGTTTCTGGTGGCGCAAGGTCAGTGGCCACTGGCCATCCTGCTGTACGCCACCGCTGTTCTTGGCTTCGCCGGCGCCAACGTGTTCTACGACGCACTGCTGGTTGTCGTCTCACCGGCCGAATCCCGCCACCGCGTGTCTGCGCTGGGCTATGCGTTGGGCTATCTCGGCGGCGGCCTGCTGTTTCTGATCAACGTGTTGATGACTCTGAAACCCGACTGGTTCGGCCTTGGCAGCAGTGCCGAAGGTGTGCGCTGGTCATTTCTCACTGTCGCGCTATGGTGGGCGGCATTTTCGCTGCCATTGCTGTTGAATGTGAGCGAACCCCAGGCCACGCACGACGCCTCGGAGCTGTCCATTCGCGCGGCGTTTGCCGGCGTCATCGGCACGATCCGGCGTGCGCAAGCGCACCCGGCTATCTGGTGGTTCCTGCTCGCCTACTGGTTCTATTTCGATGGCGTGGCGACCATCATCCGCATGGCGGTCGACTATGGTCTGTCGATCGGCCTGGACTCGGGGAACCTGATCACCGCACTCCTGATTGTCCAATTTGTCGGCTTCCCGGCCGCTTTGCTGGCAGGCCGAATCGGGCAGCGCTACGGGGCACATCGCGGCATCTGGATCGCGCTATGGGCCTATGTTGGCCTGACCGTGTTTGCGGCCACGCTAAGCACGACGACGCAAATTTACCTATTTGCAGCATTGATCGGACTATTCCAGGGAGGTATACAAGCACTGAGCCGATCGCTGTTCAGCCAAATGATCCCGGCAGCGCAGGCGGCCGAGTTTTTTGGTTTATACAACACTGTAGGCAAGGCCGCAGCCGTGTTCGGCCCTGTTATGGTGGGCGTAACCGCTCGGCTCAGTGGAGACTCAAGGCTCGGCATGCTTTCAATTGTGTTGCTGTTCCTCTTGGGAATGGTGATGTTTTTAAAAGTGCCACGATCAGCGACCGGCGCGCCGTAACAGCGTCGCTAGCGCAGATCGAGCATTTCGGGCAGGAATGAGTGCAATGAATTTAGCAATATTGTTCAGCGGCGCGATAGCGCTGCCATCGACCCTACAGCGTTCTCATCCCGAACGAGCGCTGCGCTAGTACGATGTCTGATTCGCAGCCAATGCCTCCTGATGTGGCCTATGCAGAAGCGGTGAAAGTGCTCACCATCTTACCGGCTTCCGAAAAAAACGACTTCGCCAGGTGGGTGGAGCGCCCCGAGACTTTTGCATCGGCGCCGATGCAACTGGTGGTGGACTTCGATCTCGAACTCGACAATCCACTGATCGGAGCCCAGGCACTGCCGGATACCCTCAAGGCGAGCCTTGCACAGCTGCTGGAGAATCTCGGTAGCGATCAGTGGGGGGAGCTGGATGGCGACTATCTATTACTGCGGCTGGAAATCCCGCGCGGAGGACAGACCGGAAAATTGCTGGTGCTGCACCACTCGGTAGTGCTGCAAGCGCTGGAGACACTCTATCCTCACACAAGCCTGACACCCGCCGAGCAGCGAATCGTCATGCAGGTGGTCGCCGGTCTGTCACCCAAGGCCGCCGCACTGATCGATCACGTATCTTCAGAGACCAAACGCACGCAGCTAAAGTCAGCCATGTCCAAAACGGCTGTCTCCAGCCAGAAAGATCTGAGCAGTGCACTGATCGCCCATCTGGCACTGGAGCTCAGTTCTAACCGACAGCAGCAATCAACTAAGCCGGATGACCCGGACGCATGGCTGACGCGTTATATTCGCCGATATTTTCCGACCGACACGCGCTATCACGTCAGTCGAGGTAATAGTGGTCATCACTACCGCTGCCTGGACTGCGGTGACCCGCAAGGTGATGTACTAATTTATCTGCATCAGCTTGGCGCGTTCCACTGCTCTCTCCAGATGATCGAGCACGCAAAAGCCTATGGCATTCGCTTGCTGGTTCCGCTTCGAAATGGCGCAGTCGCCCCCAGAGATCCGGAGCTTAGCGTTGCCGATCACCTCAGCCACGCGATGCAGGGTATTCAGAATGCCATTCAGATTGCCGGTGTTAACCGGGCCACCCTGATGGCCGGCACCTCGGGTTGCGCCTACGCATTGCAATTCCTCGATCGCCATCCGGACAAGCTGCACCAGCTTATCCTCACTGCTGCCTCCTTCAGGGGAGACTCATCGCTGCACTCGACCGATAAATACATCCGATCCGGCTATAGACTTGCCAGCAGCAATCGCCTGTTATTCAAATCGATGCTCGCCTACCTGCGGCGATCCTTTCGCGACCGTGAAAACCTGAAGAGATTCTATACCCAGGTACACCGCGGCAGTCCGGCCGACCAACAGGTGCTGGAAGATATTTTCAACGATGAACACGCCGCTACCGCGCTTCAATACCGGATCATTCATTCAGCGCCTTCGCTGTTGCAGGATTTACATCATCTGGCAAAACCGGACGCATCACCGCTGGCTAACAGCCGTGTGCCGATTCATTTTATTCACGGCGAGCAGGACGTACACGTCGATATTGGGGATATTGAAATGCTGGCGGAAAGCCTGGACCAGGCTACCATTCACCGCATTTCTGGTGGCGGTACCTGGCTGCTGGACAACAACACAACCGTCATTTTTGATTTGATCGGAAAACTGCTGCGCGACCCGGCACTCAAGGTCAGGTCGGCCACGCCTTCGATTGTCGGTAAACGCAAACGCAGCTGACCGGCGCTGCCTGCAGACGAGCAGCTGCGTGCCAGCGATGTCGCACCGCGCAACGAGTTAACCGCGTTGGCACAGTAAGACGCCGGCTGGCCACTACAGCCATTCTGCATGCCGAAAAACCGCTACCAGGCGATCAGATTGATCACGTGGTCAACACCGTCAAGCGATGCAATTTCCCTTTCGATGTCATTGGCTTCCTGACCGGATTCCGCCACCCCGACCACAGTCGCGATGCCATCGTACAAAGTGACCCGAACATTCGGCCCGCTGACCGCAACGATAGAATTGGCGTTTTCAGCGTGATCATCGGACACGACGCTGGCCTGGGCTGCGCCCACGGACATGATCCCGGAAAGACCCACTGCCAACATGTTTTTGGTTTTGAAGATATCCATCGCTCGTCTCTCTTGTGTTGTCTCTTACCCATTGTGACTGCACCCGGTGCACAAGGTTCACGAACCCGGATGAGATTGGCCTGCCGGCTTGAGTAAAGTTTTTGCAATGCTGACCCCCGACAGACACGGGGCACCGCATCGCCAGGCATTTGACCGCACACCCGATGCCATTTAGCCTTGCGACATCGGAGGAAAAAAGTGGCCACTGTTATGTCCAGAACACTGATTGTTGGCGCTGCCCAACTCGGCCCGATCGCGCGCGATGAACCGCGATCATCCTGCGTGGCCCGAATGGTTAATCTGATGGAACAGGGCGCAGCACAGGGCTGCCAACTGATCGTATTTCCGGAGCTCGCGTTAACGAGTTTTTTCCCTCGCTGGTATATGGAAGATCAGAGCGACGTCGATCGCTATTTTGAATCGCAAATGCCCGGGCCGGATACCCAGCCGCTGTTCGACGCGGCCAAAAAGCTACAGATGGCATTTCATCTGGGCTACGCAGAGCTTTGCGAAATCGACGGCAAAACGCGCCGCTTCAACACCGCTATCCTCGTTACCCCTGACGGCAAAATAGCCGGCAAATATCGCAAAATACACCTGCCTGGCCACCGCGATCACGAACCCGATTTCCCGTTTCAGCATCTGGAAAAACGCTACTTTGAAGTGGGTGATCTGGGATTCCCCACATTTGACTTACTGGATGGCCGACTCGGCATGTGCATCTGCAACGATCGCCGCTGGCCGGAGACGTTCAGAGTGCTGGGACTGCAGGGCGCAGAACTTGTGATGCTCGGCTACAACACACCGGTACACTATCCGCGTGCACCGGAACACGACTATCTGCAGGACTTTCACAATCACTTGTCGCTGCAAGCCGGGGCCTATCAAAACGGTACCTGGGTAGTCGGGGTGGCCAAAGCCGGTTGCGAGGAAGGCTGCGATCTGATCGGCGGCAGTTGCATCGTCGCACCGACTGGTGAAATTGTCAGCCAGTGCAGCACCCTGGCGGATGAACTGGCGATCGCAGCATGCGATCTGGATCGCTGCCAGGAGATTCAGCAGAACATCTTCAACTTCGCTCTGCATCGCCAGCCACAACACTATGGCCTGATTACCGAGCGGACCGGCGTTGGGCCCCCGGTAGACAACACCCGATTGAAGGGATAGTCTGTTACTCCGGTGTCGAATAACCATCCGGCACCCGCGGAGGAAAAAACAGATGAACGGCGACAGACCGCTCGTCGCGTCTGTGCACGGCATGGTGGCAGCGGCCCATCCGCTGGCGGCCTCAGCCGGTGCGCAGATATTGCGCGATGGCGGCAATGCCTTTGATGCAGCGGTGGCCACGGCTGCGGCGCTCAATGTAGTCGAGCCTTTCATGTCCGGTATCGCCGGACTGGGCATGGCCTGTGTCTACAGCGCCAGCGAAGCCCGCGTCCGCTGCATCGACTTTGTGCCCCCGACGCCCCGCAACCTCGATCCCGCCAGCTATAGCAAGGAAGATTGCTACCTTGGCGCACGCGCCAGTGGTGTGCCCGGCAATCTGGCCGGCTGGCATTGTCTGAGTCGTGAGTATGGATTGCTCGAGTGGTCACATCTGCTGGCACCGGCGATCAGGCTCGCCGCCGACGGCTTTCCGGTCACCGGCGGCATCCCCACCATCACCCCCGAGTACTGGCCGCTGCGCAGCCGCGACCCCGAATGGGTGCGCGTGTATACGCCTGGGCATGCAGATGTCGAATCCGGCTGGATTCTGCGCCAGACCGATCTGGCCCGTACGCTTGCGAGCATCGCCGCTGACGGACCAGCCGCGTTTTATCACGGCCGTATTGGTGAAACTGTCGTCAACCACCTGCAGCAGCACGGTGGCGTCCTGTCGATGCAGGATCTTGAATCGGTTGATCCGCAATGGGCTGACCCACTGCACACCCACTACCGCGGCTTGCAGGTCCACTCACTCGCGCCACCCACCGAAGCGTTTCAATTTCTACTGACACTGGCGATTCTCGAGCAGACGAATCTGCAGCGATTCGAACCAAACAGTGCCGAGCATCTGGATCAGGTGTTTCGCGCGATCAGGCTGGCGGCAGAGGCGCGTATTCAACACAACCGCTGCGATCCACAAACCGCTTTCGATTTATTGCACGGCAAAGCGCTGGACGCGCTGTGCGAATCCCACCGAAACGGCGCTGCGGTAAGCGGCCGCACACAACAATGGAAACCAATCACCGATCCAGAGCTTGTCGGCAGACGCGAGCACACCACGTCGCTCTCTACAGCCGATGCGGATGGCAACATGGTTTGCATTACGCAAAGCCTTGGTTCGATTTACGGTTCCGGTGTCGTGGTGCCTGGCACCGGCATCTGTATGAACAATTTTCTCAACTGGACTGACCTCGACCCACAATCGCCGAACAGACTGAGTGCCGGGCAATCGATGTCAATGTGTCTGGCCCCGAGTATTTCACTGCGCGACAACCAGCCGGTACTCGCACTGGGAACGCCCGGCAGCTATGGAATCCTGCAAACACAGACGCAGGTCATGGTGCAACAGCAGGACTATCAGCAACCGCTGAACCACGCGATCGATGCACCGCGCGCGCGGCTATGGGACGGCGATCTGATTTATCTTGAAAATAGAATCGAGCCACTCGAAGTGCAGAAGCTGCGACGTGCCGGCCATCACATTCAACTGGTTGACCCCTATACCCGTGTGGTCGGTGGTGTTCAGGCCATTGAGCGACAACCCGCAACCGGTGCTTTGCTGGGTGCTGCCGATGCGCGTCGTGACGGATGCGCAGTGGCGCCATAAGCCAATCGCCTGAGCCGCAATTAAACAACACTAATAAAGGTTATATAAATCGTAAAAACAATTCATCAATAGAATCTATCAATGCAATGGATGCATGAAAACAAGGCACGGCCAAAAGTACGCTGAGAAAAATATCGGCGACGCATGCCTTGTGCGTTTTTTAACTACCGCTGATGCACGAATTGCAGCCCCCTGGAATCAACAAAATAATTACTGTAACCACAAAGACTTGAAGGATCCGGTAACGATATTTCGCAGTCTTAAAACCAGATGTTTTACGCATGCCCTGGCAATACAAATTTTCTTCGATAAGAAAAAATAACTGAATTGCTTATTTCGATTTCTTCGATAGTTTTTTTGTGATAGCTTGAAAAAAAGTAAACGGAATATTGGTAACGAAAATACATTTTGCCCCTGACTCAATCAAGATCACCTCAACACATGGAACAGCAGTTCCAAACGGGAGCGTCTATGAAATTCAAACATCTGTACCAGCGATGGGTTCTGCCAGCTATGCTTGCAACATCACTGGCGATCTCCGGCCCGGCAGCGGCGGAAAAAGTCTTACGAATTGTCCCGCACGCCGATCTTAAAAATCTCGATCCTATCTGGACCACGGCCTACATCACGCGCAACCATGCCTACATGGTTTTCGACACGCTGTTTGCCAGCGATGAAAACCTCGAAATTCAACCGCAAATGGTCGACAGCTGGGAAGTCAGCGACGATCAACTCATCTATACCTTCAAATTGCGCGACGGCCTGATGTGGCACGACGGTGCACCAGTCAAAGCTGAAGACTGCGTCGCCTCGATCGAGCGCTGGGCCAAACGCGACGGTATGGGCCAAAAGCTGATGGACTTTACCGACAGCATCAATGTCATCGACGACAATTCCTTTTCACTGGTACTCAAAGAGCCCTACGGGTTGGTGCTCGATTCTCTGGGCAAAATCAGTTCAAACGTGCCTTTCATGATGCCAAAGCGACTGGCAGAGACTGACGCCTTCGAGCAGGTCAGCGAAATCATCGGCTCCGGCCCGTTCAAATTCGTCAAAGACGAGTGGGTGCCGGGATCGAAAATCGTCTACGAGAAAAACGAAGACTACGTGCCACGCTCAGAGCCAGCATCCGGTGCCGCTGGCGGCAAAGTCGTCAAGGTCGATCGTGTCGAGTGGGTCTACATTCCCGATCCCGCCACCACCATGAACGCACTGGTCAACGGCGAAGTCGATTTGTGGGAGACACCCGCGGTAGACATGGTGCCAATCCTGAAGACCAATGCGGATATCAACATCGAAGTGCGTGACCCATTGGGCACGCAGGGCTGGTTGCGCCCCAACCACCTGCATCCTCCATTCGACAACCCCAAAGCGCGTCAGGCTCTGTTGCACGCGGTGAATCAGGAAGTCTATCTGCAGGCACTGGTTGGCGATCCTGCGCTCTACAAAGTCTGCGCCGCCTACTTTGTTTGCGGCACGCCAAACGAGTCCAAAGTCGGCACCGAGGCACTGGACAACGTCGATCTGGATATGGCGAAAAAGCTGTTGGCAGAAGCCGGCTACAACGGGGAGAAAATCATCATGATGCACCCCACCGACCTGCCCGTTCTGAACAGTGCAACACTCGTCACCGCACAGGTATTGCGCGACATCGGCATGAACCTCGAAGTACAGGCGATGGACTGGTCGACACTCACCTCGCGGCGCGCTGAAACCAAGAGCCCCGCGGATGGTGGCTGGAACATCTTCCACACCTATAGCACCGGCGCCGATGTCACTTCACCCATTGCCAATGTCGGCATCTCTGGTGGCGGCGTTGAAAAGGCGTGGTTTGGCTGGCCAACCGATGAAAAAACAGAAGCGCTGCGCGATGGCTACGCCCGCGCTGTCTCCGCAGATGAAAAGTCTGAAATCATCGAAGAACTGCAGGCGCGTTTGTTCGAGACCGTGCCCTACGTCAACTTCGGACAATGGTTTCAGCCGATGGCCTGGCGATCCAACCTCGATGGCGTACTGGTGTCTCCGGTGCCTTTCTTCTGGAACATCGATAAACAATAGGTCGCTGTAGATCCGGGGCCGGCTAGACATCAGCGGGTTTGATATCTGCCGGCCCCGGTGCTTGATGACCCCCAACTGCCGCATCCACTGCCCGGCCCTGCCCTGGACCCCGATTAATGTACGGTTACATACTCAGACGATTGCTGGCGACCATCCCGGTGATGGCCGTGGTAGCGATCGTCGTGTTTTTGCTGTTACACCTGACGCCTGGAGACCCGGCAGCCATCATCGCCGGCGACTATGCACGCCCGGAAGATATCGCGCGCATTCGCGCCAACCTGGGGCTGGATCAGCCACTGCATATTCAGTTTTTTAGTTGGGTCGGCAATGTGCTGCGCGGTGATCTTGGCACTTCAATTTTTTCCAACCTGCCGGTCACCAAGCTGATCGGGCAGCGCCTCGAACCCACCGTCGCGCTGTCGATATCCACCATCATCTTCGCCATCATCGTCGCCATACCGATCGGCGTGATTGCCGCCTGGCGCGCCGGCAGCTGGCTTGACCGCTGTGTCATGGGTTTCGCGGTACTGGGGTTTTCAGTGCCGGTGTTTGTCGTGGGCTATGTGCTGATGTATATCTTTTCACTCAAGCTTGGCTGGTTCCCGGTACAGGGCTACAAGCCGATCAGCGAAGGCTTTGGCCCCTTTCTGCGATCTATTGCGCTGCCGACACTGGCGCTGGGCATCGTCTATATCGCACTGATTGCCCGCATCACCCGGGCAAGCGTGCTGGAAGTGCTGACCGAAGACTACATCCGCACCGCGAAGGCCAAGGGGCTTGGCAATACTGGCCTGCTGTTACAGCACGCATTACGCAACTCGGCGGTGCCGATCGTCACCATCATCGGCATTGGTATCGCACTGCTGATTGGTGGCGTGGTGGTCACCGAGAGCGTATTTAATATTCCCGGTCTGGGACGGCTGACCATCGATGCCGTGTTGCGCCGCGATTACCCGATCATTCAGGGTGTGATACTGGTTTTCTCCGGCGTCTATGTGTTTGTCAATCTGTTGATCGATATTCTCTACACGCTGCTCGACCCACGAATTCGGTACTGATCATGGCCACACTAGAATCTACTGTGGCCGCACCCGAGGCCCCGGCCAGCAGCCGACGCAAGGGCGGTATTATCGAATATTGCCGGCGTCACCCGTCTGTCGCCATCGGTGCATCAGTGTTGTGCGCCGTCATCATCATGGCCCTGATCGCGCCGCTCATCGCCGGCGATCCGTTGCGCATCAACCCGATCAACCGGCTCAAACCACCGAGTGCCGAATTCTGGTTCGGCACCGATTTTCTCGGCCGCGATATCTACGCCCGCACCATTTATGGCGCGCGCATATCACTGGCTGTCGGCTTTGCCGTCGCCATCATCAGCACCCTCATCGGCCTGGTGATCGGTATGGTGGCGGGCTACCTGCGCTGGGTGGATGCGATTGTCATGCGCATCATGGATGGCCTGATGGCGATCCCCGGTGTGCTGCTTGCCATCGCGCTGATCGCACTGGCGGGCGCCAGCCTGACCAATGTCATCATCGCCATCGCCATTCCGGAAATTCCACGTGTGGTCCGGCTGGTGCGCAGCGTGGTGTTGCAAATTCGCGAACTGCCCTACGTTGAAGCCGCGGTATCGGTGGGCTCGCCCACCTGGAAAATACTCACTCGGCACATACTGCCCAATACCATCGCGCCACTGATCGTGCAGGCCACGTTTGTCTGTGCCTCGGCCGTGGTGGTCGAAGCCATTCTGTCGTTCCTCGGTGCCGGCACGCCGCCCGAAACACCCAGTTGGGGCAATGTGATGGCTGAAGGTCGTTCGTATTTTCAGTTTGCCTCGTGGATCATTTTCTTCCCCGGTCTTTTTCTCGCCGTGACCGTGCTGGCGGTGAATATGCTTGGCGATGGTCTGCGCGACTCGCTGGACCCCAAAATTGCACGGCGCATGTAGCGTATGGCACAGACTGAACAATCCGGCGCCACTGAACTGGTCTTGCAGGTAGAGGATCTGCAAACCTCGTTCTACACCCGCGATGGTGTGGTGCGTGCTGTCGATGGTGTCTCGTTTGATCTGCACAGTGGCGAGACTTTGTGCATCGTCGGTGAATCCGGTTGCGGCAAAAGCGTCACCGCCCTATCCATTCTGGGCCTGCTGCCAAAACCACCAGCGAAGATCGAAAATGGCAAAATCCTTTTTCGTGGTGAAGACCTGCTGCAGCAGACCGAAGCACGGATGCGCGAGATACGCGGCAACCAGATTTCCATGATCTTTCAGGAGCCGATGACATCCCTGAACCCGGTGATGACAATTGGCAAACAGATCGCCGAAGCCCTATTGCTGCACCAGAACGTCACTCGCCAACAAGCCAGCGAACGCGTACTGGAAATTCTGGAACTGGTGCAGATCTCGGAGCCCGGCAAGCGACTGAAACAGTATCCACACGAGTTATCCGGCGGCATGCGACAGCGCGTGATGATTGCAATGGCGCTGGCCTGCAATCCGGCGGTGCTGATCGCCGACGAACCCACCACCGCGCTGGACGTGACTATTCAGGCGCAAATACTCAACCTGATGCTCGAGCTAAAAGAACGCCTCGGCACCGCCATCATCATGATCACCCACGATCTTGGCGTCGTTGCAGAAACGGCTCAGAGTGTGGTGGTGATGTACGCCGGGCGCAAGGTGGAACAGGCAAAGGTAGAGGAATTGTTCGACCTGCCACTGCATCCCTACACCCGAGGTCTGCTGCGCTCAATACCCGGTTTTAACAAGGCATCGCAAAGCCCTAAGGCATCGGCATCGGCATTAGCAGACAATGCCTTGCACGAAATTCCCGGTGTGGTACCCAACCTGATCGATCCGATTGTCGGCTGTGCGTTTGCCGCTCGATGCGATATGGCCGAGGAAAAATGTCGCCTCGAATCACCGCCGTTTCGCGAAGTGCAAAACGGGCACTACGCCGCCTGCTGGCGATCAGACGAGCTGGCACAGGCAAAGGATTCGAATCACGATGGATAAGATCGAAGCCGACGTACCCGTGCTTGAAGTACACAAACTGACCAAACACTTCCCTGTCAAGGGCGGTTTGCTGGGCACCACCATCGGCCAGGTTAAAGCGGCAAACAACGTCAGCTTCAGCATACGCAAAGGCGAAACGCTGGGCCTGGTGGGTGAAAGTGGTTCGGGCAAATCCACGGTGGGCAAAGTAATCGTGAGATTGCTCGATGCCACAGCCGGGCAGATCAAACTGCATGGCGAAGATATCACTACCGCAAGCGGTCGTGCATTGCAGGCGGCCAGGCGCAAAATGCAGATGGTGTTTCAGGATCCCTATGCATCGCTCAATCCGCGTTTGTCAGCCGGCAAAACCATCACAGAACCGCTGGAGAACTTCGAGAACTTCAGTGCGGAACAACGCCGGCAACGAGCGACCGAATTAATGGATCGCGTAGGCCTGCGTCACGACGCACTCGAACGCTACCCGCATGAGTTTTCTGGCGGGCAGCGCCAGCGGCTGGGTGTGGCGCGTGCACTTGCGCTCAATCCCAGTGTAATCGTTGCCGATGAACCGGTATCCGCACTCGATGTATCGGTACAGGCACAGGTGCTGAACCTGCTGATTCGCCTGCAGCGCGAACTGGACCTGACCTATCTTTTCATCAGCCACGATCTGGCCGTGGTCGAGCACATCAGCCACCGCGTGGCCGTCATGTACCTGGGGCATATTGTAGAGATCGCCGATAAAGATCAGCTCTTCAACGATCCGCAGCACCCCTATACACAGGCCTTGCTATCGGCCGTGCCAATCCCCGATCCCAAACCGCTGCACAAGGTCGATCGGATCATTCTCGAAGGCGACATCCCCAGCCCGATCAATCCACCGACGGGCTGTTGTTTCCACACGCGCTGCCCCTATGCCGAGAGCCGCTGCCTGACAGAGGCTCCGGCGATGGTGACTGTCGCAGACAATCACACCACAGCCTGCCACCTGCGCAGCCCGATAGAAAACTCAATCGAAACTCCAGCATAGAATCAGAAAGCCAATGGCCCAATATGATTTGCTACTAAAAGGGGGCAGGATCATCGATCCTGCGCAGTCGATCGACAGCACTGCGGACATCGCCTTTACCAACGGTGTGGTCGCTGCCATCGAACCCGCCATTGATGAGCAATCGGCCAGCCACACGCAGGATGTCAGCGGCTGTCTCGTCACCCCCGGACTGATCGACCTGCACACCCACGTGTACTGGGGTGGCACATCGCTTGGCATTGACGCTGAAGCCTTCTGTCGCAGCAGTGCTGTCACCACCGCCATCGATACCGGCTCGGCCGGGCCTGGCAATTTTGCCGGTTTTCGCAAGCATGTGATCGAACCGTCACCGGTTCGTATTCTGGCCTATCTGCATGTCTCGCATGCCGGCATCTTCGGGTTTTCCAATCGCATCATGGTGGGCGAGAGTGAAAACCTGCGGCTGATGGATCCGGTAACCACCGTGGAAGTAGCCGATGCCAATCGCGACCTGATTGTCGGCATCAAAGTGCGCCTGGGCAAACACGCCTCGGGCACTCAGGGCATGAAACCATTTGAATACGCCTATCAGGTCGCAGAACAATGTGGCCTGCCGATGATGGTACACATCGATGAACCACCCCCCTCTTACAGAGAAGTCGTCGCCAGCCTGCGTAAAGGCGATGTGCTCACGCATTGTTTTCGGCCGTTTCCAAACACACCGGTGCTACCCAATGGCGACATTCGCCCTGAAGTACTCGCCGCCCGCGAACGTGGAGTTTACTTTGATATTGGCCACGGCATGGGATCATTTTCGTTTGATGTTGGCGAGCACATGTTAAACAACGGCTTCTATCCGGATACCATTTCATCAGACGTGCACCAGCTGTGTATCGATGGCCCGGTGTACGATCAGGTGACAACGCTGTCGAAGTTTCTGCATTTGGGCATGCCGTTGAACGATGTTATCGCCGCATCCACACACAATGCATCAAAGGTATTGGAACGGCCGGACATCGGCAACCTGAAAACCGGCTCCGCCGGCGATGCAGCCATTATGAATTTGCAGCAGGGCAGCTTTGATTTCGTCGACTCGACCGGTAAAAGTTGTACCGGTACACAGAGGTTAACGGTGGCCGGAGTCGTATTGGGTGGAGAGATGTGGCATCGGGCTGCGTCTGCCTAAGGCAACGGAATTTTATACCTACTACGCAAAGCGTCTGCGTGTCCGATTCACTCACCCCACACCTCACCCAGAAAACGCAGCCAGTTCTCACCACACACACCGCGTATGCGCGCTTCTGACCAGCCCGCTCTTTGCATTGCCGGTATGAAGTTGCGAAAGTCGCCGAGCGTCGCAAGCCCCTTTGGCATTGGCGGCACCTTTTCATACCGATTAGTCGTCGCGCGGCCACGGCCCTTGTCAGCAGTCAGGTAATCGAAAAAGGCAATATCCTGATCCTGCACCCAGTCAGTACCAATACCAACGTTCTGCTCACCCACCAGGTTGATCAAATAGTCCATCGCCACGATGCAGTCATCCAGTGTGCTGTCCGCGCCCTTGGGTAAAAACGGGGTGTAACTGGCAAAACCGACAAATCCGCCAGCGTCTGCAATGGCCCGTAGCTGCTGATCAGATTTATTCCGCGGATGTTCTTTTAGCATCGGGCAACAATGCGTGTAGGCGACCGGCGCACTGGAGTGCAGGATCGCATCGTGGCTGGTCTTTGCGCCTACGTGAGACAGATCGATCAGAATACCCAGGCGGTTCATTTCATCTATCGCATCGCGACCAAAATCACTCAAGCCCCCGTCGTTGCTCTCCCAGCAACCGGACCCGACCAGATTCTGCGTGTTGTAAGTCAGTTGCATGATTCGCACACCCAGATCGCGAAACAGTACCAGGTTATTGAGGTCGTCCTCGATACCGCTCATGTTCTGCCAACCCAGGATGATGCCCACTCGCCCCTGTGACTTTGCACGCAGGATATCCTGGCTTGTGGCCACCGGGCAGATCAGATCGGCATGCTCGTCGAACCACTGTTTCCACTGGGCGATATTCGCCATGCTGGCACGGAAGTCGTGCCAGACACTGCAGGTGCAATTGGCGGCGGTAATGCCACCTTTTTTCATGTCCTCGAATAAGGCTCTGGAAAAGCGCGCGATGACGAGACCGTCGATCAGTATCGCATCCTGGTAGTCATCACTCATGGCATTGTCCCGTTGTTCGACTCTGCTGTGCTGCGCACACCGCCACCGCGCTGGCGAGACACTGGCTGCCGTTTTCTGGTTGTGGGTTGTGCATCCCAATCACATTCCTGCCCCCTATCATCAATGCTGTTCCAGCAGATGAATTTGCTTGGCTTTTCGGTTGGCTTATCGCAGGCGACCGTTGCCAGAGTGCGACTGTTTTTGGCGGGCATGCGGTAAAGCCTACGTGCATCGGTTAACCTATCGTACCGCACACGTCAGGTACAGCCCGAGTACAGAAGGCTGGCTGCATTGATCACCTGCGACACCTTGCGTACGATTGTTCAAAAGGAGCCAGCACGCCTATGCCAATATCTGTTGACGACCTACAGGATCTGGAGGCAGATCTGATTGCGTTTCGCCGCGACCTGCATCGCCACCCGGAACTGGGATTCAAAGAGACGCGCACAGCACAAAAAGTGTCGCAGGCGCTGTCCGATGCCGGCCTTGAAGTGCACACCGGTATTGGTGGCACCGGCGTCGTTGGCGTGCTGAAACGCGGCAATGGCACCGACAGCATTCTGCTGCGCGCCGACATGGACGCGCTGCCAATTGCGGAGAAATCCGGTCACGACTATCGCTCGACCCGTGACGGCGTGATGCACGCCTGCGGCCACGATGGGCACACCACCATGCTGCTGGGTGCAGCACAGCACCTGGCGCGTATCGACAGCTTTAGCGGTACGGTTTATTTCGTTTTTCAGCCCAACGAAGAACACGGCCTCGGCGCCCGTGCAATGCTCGACGATGGACTGCTGGATCGATTCCCCGCCGACGAGGTATATGGTATTCACAATCTCCCTGGCGCACCCGCAGGACAAATCTCGACCCGCGCGGGTAACATCTGCGCCAGCGAAACCCTGTTCGAAATACACATTAAGGGTCAGGGCGGGCACGCCTCAATGCCGCAGGTCGGAGTTGATGCGATTTTAGTGGGATCGGAACTTGTCATGGCTTTGCAAACCATCGTCGCGCGCAAACTGGCACCCGATACCGGTGCCGTCATTTCGGTTACCGAATTCGACACTGATGGCGCACGCAATGTACTGCCAGGTAACGCGGTGTTAAAAGGCGATACCCGCGCGCGCAACCCGGCTGATCGCGCCCGTGTGGAAACCCTGATGCGCCAGATTTGCGATGGCATTGCGGCGACCCATCAGGTCGAAATCACATTTAAAATCTGGACTGAATTTGTTGAAACCATCAATTCAGCCACACAGGCTGACACCGTCGTCGCCGCATCCCGCGCACTGGGTCTGGAGACGATAGCGGATCGCCCGCCTATGTCTTTTTCAGAAGATTTTGCCCACTTCGCCGCCGCTCGTCCGGGCTGTTTCCTGTTGCTCGGCAACGGAGAAGACGGGCCACATGGACAACCACTGCACGCCAGCGACTACGACTTCAACGACGCCGTACTGACGACCGGCAGCGCCTTTTGGGCACAACTGGTCAGCGACAGACTGAGCAAGGATCACCCTTAATGAATCCACACTTCGATTCGGCCACACTCGCCCATACGGCGGTTGATTGTCAGCCAGGAAAAGGTGCCACGACCACACTGACGCCAGACAACTTCGCCACCGCCTTTAATGAAATCACGCAATGGCAGGGCTACGCCCCCACGCAGCTATACCAGCTGTCTAACCTTGCCAGGGAAATTGGCGTCGGGCAAATTTTCTATAAAGACGAAGGGCCACGCTTCGGGCTTGGCAGTTTCAAGGCGCTGGGTGGCGCCTATGCAGCACTTAGAATATTGCGGCGCGAACTGTCCACCATGCTCGGTCGTGAAGTCTCAACGGAGGAGATCCGCAGCGGTGCACTGGCCGAACAGGCAGCCACCATCACGCTGGTATCTGCCACCGATGGCAACCACGGCCGCTCACTAGCGTGGGGCGCCGGCAATTTTGGCGCAACCTGTCGCATCTACATTCATCGCGAAGTATCCGACAGCCGCGCCGATGCCATCGCAAAGTATGGTGCAGAAGTTATCCGGGTTGACGGTGACTACGATATGTCCGTGCGCGAGGCGCGTCGCGAGGCCGACGAAAACGGATGGTTCGCCGTCTCAGACACCTCGTGGGAGGGCTACACAGAACCACCCAGAGACGTTATGTCAGGCTACGGCGTGATGATCGATGAAGTGGCAGAGCAGATGCCTCAGGCACCCACACATGTCTTTGTCCAGGGTGGTGTCGGCGGCCTGGCGGCTGGGGTCTCGGCTAGATTACGCCAGCACTATGGCAATGACTTTCGCATCGTTGTGGTCGAGCCGGAACTCGCCGCTTGTCTGCTGGCAAGCGCGGGCAGCGGACACGCGACCACGGTGCCCATTCACGAAGAAACACTAATGGCCGGCCTCTCCTGTGGCGAGCCATCGGCACTGGCATGGGACGTTCTGGCATATGAGGCCGGTGATTATCTGTCAATCCCCGAGTCACTGGTGGCCCCCACCATGAAGCTGCTGGCCAAACCCGACAACGGCGATCCGGCCATTGTCGCAGGCGAGAGCGCTGTGTGCGGCATGGCGGCGTTGATTGCCGCATGCCGTCAACCCGCACTCGGCACAGCGCTGCAACTTACCGACGATTCAAGGGTTCTGGTCATCGGCTCGGAGGGCGCCACCGATCCTGAAATCTACGCACAGCTTGTTGCCTGAGGTGTCGCCGTATATGGACTTTTTGCAGTCCGTGCAGCCGAAATCAATCGAAGAGCCGAGGTTGTAACTTCAGCCTCGCCCTTCGCCGCCTGGCTCAACCACAAGCCAGGCAAAAAAAGTCGTCAGCATCCAGCATCATATCCAAATCGTACGCACCCGCTTCAGCCGCGTGATACTGGCACATAGCAAAAGCCACCACACTGAAAACGGACCAACACCGATCGCATCACGGTTCGCCTCATTGGCGCCATCCTGTCCGTCATCATTCGCAGGATCATCGTCGCTTGTGCCAACGTTGTTTCCAACGTCCTGATCCGTCCCGGGCACATCGGCTGAATCCACTGGCATAGTACAGCTGCGACCGTCTTCCCAGCCAAACCCGTCACCATCCGGATCGCTATCCGCGGCCACGCAAACGGGAAACGATCCATCATCATTCGGAACTGCGCCAGAACCATCACCACTGGCATCACCACTGGCATCACCATCCTCATCCGCCGCATCACCTGAGCCACTGTTGCCTGCATCAGTTTGATCGTTGTTATCAGGCGGATTGTCAGCGTCGCTCTCGCCAGTGTCATTGCTGGAATTGCCGTACAGACGCTCAAGATTCCATCGCGCGCCCGTGGCTGCACAACTGTATTCCTGTACGCTGCCGGTGCTATCCGTTAAAAAACCCGGGCAGCGCACTTCATCCGGTGCATCATTGATCGGTCCGTGACCACATTGGACAGTGTTGTAATACAGACGTCCACTGCCGCTTCCTTCACCGTAGCGTTGCCGTATGTCATCGCAAATACGTACCACCGAGAGTGATCCCAACGGTGTGTCTACCAGAATGGTATCCAGAGCGTGGTCAAAGTTGGTATCACAAAAGCACTGCCCGTCTACCGAATAGGAATCACTCCAGTACATAGGCATGGATGGAGGCTGATAGCTGACGGCACCATCGCCGATGAAACGCGCGGCAAAATCGTCGGGCGTGCGCACCTGATCGAGCCCCACGCCAACAATGTGCAGTAACTCGACCGCATCGGAAAAATCCAGCTTTTCACCGGGGCTAAGATAATCGAACGCCGCTTGCCAGGCAGAGGCATACTGGCTTGCGAGCACAGTATCGACAAACGCCTGACTCTGTTGATTGAGGTCAGCCGTGGAGTTCGCGAAGTTGCCATCTTCAATCCGGATGTAATCAGTATTGTTGCGCGTGTAATCAAGCTCCTGCTGGTCTGCGTGCACCTCGTTCCAGTCACTGTGTTGAATGACATGAATGCGATTTCTTGTGTCGATACCCGGTAAATCCTGCTGAATTCGCCGGACCAGGCTTGCCGTAAAATCCGACTGTCCACCTTCCGCCACCCAGACATCCGCACCGGCCCGAAGCGTCTGCGACCAGCGCGCCAGGCTGGTTGTCAATGCCGCTTGCCCGTTGCTGTGAGCGTTCAACCAGTCCGCACCCCAGGTCGCATCCATTACCGCCTCAGACCCGGCGTCATAGCGATCAGCGTTCCACCGCCCGTAGGCCCCACCCACGACAATGACCTGTAATTGCAGTGAACGGGTAACCATCAAACCGGCCACCGCCGCATGCGCGTCATCGCGATCGGGGGCATGGTCGTAGTGCAGCGCGATCAAGTCGCGCGCGCGGTCAAAATTGGCGTGAGCTACCGAGGCCGAAAGCATCACGGCAGAGACAACGAGCAGGCAAATAGCGCGCACAGCAAACTCCGGAGACAGTCGCGAGAAGGGCAGACAAAGGGGTCACATTAACGCGACTGAGTGTGACAGAGTGATGCTGTTGTTCCATAGCAGCCACTACCAGAAATGTGAATCAACGCACACCAGCTTCTCACGCAGCTTCTGCCAAACGACAAGCTGAAACACGCACCCCCTTCAGCCTCGACAAGCGAGCGGGCAAACACGAAGCCCACCGTCATCGACGGACACTTTTTTGCCCGGACACCTGTCAAAAGTCAGTGCCTGGTCATACGATGTCGATGTTGCAGTTTACAAATTTTCACAACAGCCATACAGGCCACGCAGGCACCCCTTTCGCGCCGGGATTGACAGGCTTCCAGTCCATCCCGCCCAATCAAGGATTGCCCCTGACGCCCGACTAGTACCTATTAATGTCACCCAACCCATATCGATATCTTGTGAAACGCCAGGAAAGACACTTCACAATTTAAAAAATCGCGATAGCCTACGGGGAAATCAGTACGCCCGATGCCAATGTCCAGATACATCTCGACCCTAGTCGCCGTATTTAGCTCGGTCACTCTATTCTCGGCCGCTCTGCCTGCAGACGAGCTCTCTGTGGTAGAACTCTCTACGCCAGAACTATCTACGCTAGAACTATCCACCCCGGGCCACCCCACAATCTCAATCCTAAGATCGGCCGTAGAAGCGGAAGAGTCGGATCAGTTGACACCAGACAACGAATCTACCGATCAAACCAACCCCGCGGGCCCGAGCGATTCAAACGTAGAGCAACCAACACCAATCGCGCCCGGATCAGAGACAAGCCAACCAATTGATCCCGGTGTTGAAGCACCCGTTACGCCCGGACAACCGCAAACCGCCCCAGAACCCACAGCGGTAAATACGACGAATCAGTACAACCGGATCATCGCCACCGCAGCCTGCGATCCCGGTGCTATGGATGTGAGAATTATTGAGTCGGTGCAGGACCTGGCAGACATCAACAACCCCGATATCCGCATTTTCTGTATCAAACCCGGCGACTATCGGGCCGCTGGCACCGTCAACCTGTCCAGCAGTGGCAGCGCGGACAAACCAAGAATTCTACGCCAGCTTGCAGACTGGCCAGAGACGCTGACAAACACTGTTCAACAAGCACCCGACGCAAGAACAGTAGTTTCAAAAATCCGCTTATCGAATGCCAGCCATTGGGTGATCGACGGCATTTCTGTCATCAACGAAGACTCCGCCACCAGTCTTGCCAATCGCAGCATCGAGATGGTCAATGAATCATCAAACAATGTAGTCCACCGATCACTGGTCGAGGGTGGTCGGGTTGCCATACGAATCCACGGATCGCACCGCAACCTGCTGCAAAATAATGTTGTTCGAAACACCGTACTGACCGATGGTGACAGCAACTGCATCAACATTGAGGGCGACCCGGGTCAAACCGTCAGCGGCAATCAGGTCGTCGGCAACGAAGTTTACGACTGCACCGATAGCCTGCAATTGGTTACGCTGGCAGCCAGCAAAGGCAATCTGACATTCCCCGGAACGCTGGTCGCTAACAACGATTTTTATCTAACCAGCGCCATGTATACCGACTGCGCTGGCAATAGCGACCCTGCCGGAAACTGTTCACGCGCAGAGGGCCGCTTTGACATTAAGGGCGGTGGCACCGGCCCGTCGGATGATCAAAGTATCCGTGTGATCGGCAATCGAATCTGGGGTGCCAGAGCGACGGACCCAACGCTGGGCGGTACAAGCTGGGGAGGCGGCATTAACATTTGTTGCGGCAGGGATGTCAGCTACGTCACGATTAAAGACAACATCATCATGAGCAACGACCGCGGAATCAATATCGGCGGTGACAACACGCATTCGATAAATATATCCGGCAATATCCTCTACGATATCGGCTCTGACAACAGTCACTCCGGCCATGCAATGCTCGATCTGGATACGACACATAGCCATACCTGGACAAATAACGTAGTCGTCGATTCAAAAATATGGGGCATGTTTCTGGGCCACCAGCAAACGGTGAGCTGCAATACCGTGATTAACTCATGGCGATCGGTAACCAGCAACGATACCGTCATGGGTGGCAATTATTACTTCGGGGAAGTACAGGTTCCCAACAATACTTCCGGCAAAACCGACATCCTCATGTCAACGGCTGAATCCTCGGCAAACACGCCACTTTGCGTGTTCAGGAAACAACTGACTGGCCCCGAGCAAATCTGTATTCCCTACGCACAACAGACTGTGGGCAGCCCTCACCAGGGGGCCTGCACGGACCAGTGAACTATCCCGGCACCCTACCGATTAGTGCAACCGTTCGCTAACGGACCGGGGGCCTGCGCTCCAGGGTTTGCGGCAAGGAGTGAAGGCACCACACCGTTGGTCGCCGCATTGCCAGCCATATCAATTCCTGCGGTATAAGGCGGACTTGCGACGATCGAAACACCGGCGGAATCGATATCGTTGCCGGTGACGCGCGCAAGTGGTGTCAGCAGTGAACCGGCATAACCATGCAGCCGAATACCTTGCGCGTTTGATTCGACGCATCCATTACTGAAACTGGCACCGCGCCCCAACTCCACCGCCGCACGTCCTGCGGTGATCTGGTTGCTGCTGACGGTATTGCCGTTGGCACTGACGGCTCTGAAATCGCTCTGGCGGAGATTCTCGCTATCAATGGTGGCGCGATTGCCCACCAGCAATCCGCTGTCAGACTGTTGCAGCAAGGTATTGCCATCGATGGTGGTCGTTGTCGTCAGCTTTCGGTTGGAATGAGTGATTGTAATCGCGTGGCGCCCGCCGGTAATGTGGTTGTTAACAAGAGTGGTATCCAGACCACCACTGACTGCCAGAGCGTCGGCATCATCTGAAGACAGCGAGAAGCGATTGCCATCGACCAGCAGGCGACGAGTGTCAGTGGCCTCGATGGTAGTATCGTCAAAGCGATTATCACGCAACTCAACATCGGCAAGCGTCGTTCCACGCAAACCAGTCACCACCACTGAGCCCGCCTGCTCCGCCACATTGTTATTGAAAGACAGGTTTAAGGAAAGGTTCTCTACCGTGCGAGCGAGCAACAGCGACCCTGTGCGGCAGATCTGATTGGCGCGAATCGTTGCACCATCGTTGCGCCCGTGTACATTAATCTCACCGAAGGCTGCGACCGGTGTATCCCGCAAGCAGTTCTGCTCGACCGTGATATTACGATTGGCCGTGGACCAGGTAATAGCTGCTTCAGAGTGATGCACTCTTGCTGCGCGTTGATTGGTGTTACGGATGTGATTGCCACGAATAGTGGTATCGCGCGCGTCGCTCAAATGAACGGCAGAGCCGTTTAGTTGATCGAATTCGTTGTACTCAATCGTGGTGCCCTGCCCCTGCGCGGTAATAGCCTCGCCCTGCGAGTTGATGAATCGATTGTGTCGCACAACGCCACCCTGCCCGGCCAGCCACAGCGAACTGTGCCTGGCCCAACTAACGAAGTGATCGTTCTGGGCAGCATTGCCATCGAATATCAACCCTTCAAAAATCGTATTGTCCACACCACGTACAAGACTAAACGACGTAACGACCTTAGACCCGGCCGGGTATCGTTGTTCCATACCGCGCAGTACACTCAGCGACGTGGCGTTAATCGCACGTATCGGATGATGGACTAACTCGCCCGCCGGGAAATCATTGCGCCCGGGCAACACCGGTGATACCCACATCCCGGTTTCAAAACCGCCGACACTCGCCACTGGCAGCAAGGTGCTGCCAGCAGACACGTCGGCCGTGAGCGTTGTTACCCGCGCTGCGCATCGACGCAGCGTCGCCGGGCGATCGCTACTGGGTTGCCAAATCTGATCCGGCATTGCAGTGATCATTTGGCACAAATTGTAAGTACGACCACTCTCAAACAATACACGCCCGCCGGCCCCGGCAGCGCTAACAGCCCGCTGTACCGCCACATGCTCAGCGCCACCGCCACCAGTCGCACCAAACTCAGAGACATGCACTGTTCTCGCTCTGGCAGATCGATCGGCAACAAACGCGGGAAGCGCGCCGCAGGCCGCACAGCCGTGAACAGGCTCGCTGGCAATACCGCCGCTCGTGCTGCCGCTATCCGTTTCAGAATCGTGACTATCCGGCGCGCCATCAGTACCGCCAGGCGGACAACTTTCACCCGTGCTGAAGTTCCAGCCCCAACCGCCGTTTTGAGCCGCAGCCGAATAATCACAACTTGCCGGCATCACAGCCTGTGACGCCTGTGGCGGGCAACTGCTCGCCGTTGCCGCGTCCCAACCCCAGCCGCCATTGTCCTGAGCATTACTGTAGTCGCAACCCGCAGTCACAGACACACCGGTGGTTGTGCCCTCATCAGCAACGTCAGTTACCGCTTCCGCGTTCGGGCGGCAACTGGCACCGGTTTGCGCATTCCAGCCCCAACCGTCATTCTGCACAGCCTGACTATAGTCGCACTGTACGTTCGCGGGTGCATTGTCACCACCGGCAACAACATCTGTAACACGAGGTTGACAACTTTGTCGGGTCACTGGATTCCAGCCCCAGCCATCGTTGATATCCGCCAGGCTGTAATCACATGCCGACCACACTGCAGGAGAGATGAATAAAACAACCCCCATCCAGGCCGAACGTACAGTTGATAATGATAGTGACACTTGAATTTCCCTTGCTTTCGATAACAGGCTACCTGTCAACTCATCGCCCGTCACCAAATAAGTGCGCATTGTTTTCAAATGTTTGTAGATCCACAGCGCCTATGGGCGGGCGCACACGCGAAGTTCATGCGCAGGATCCACCCGAACCTGACACAGCCACATAGCACACAAACCAAAAGTACTGGTCCGAGACACTGGCAAATTCCTCTACAAACAGCGCAAAGGAAGAACCACAGTACTAGCCGTCCCTTTAGCACCGAATTAACAAAGTTACCCCAACACACCTGCTAAACCTTGTCGAAACTACTCCACTACCACAGTTACACTGTCATGGCACGGTGCAAACATAGACCACCAACACTCAACCTATTAGAATAACTTATCAGCCCCAAAATCCGCATTACCAGCAACTGGTCTTTAAACACAATAGCTAATTCGAATTCGGTCTGATCATCCAAAGTAATGCTGGTTAGTATGACGTCAACAATCCTGCGACAACGCCTAAATCAAAGTAAACGCCACACAAACAAGTGACACAAATTGTATACAGCAAGAATCATCTGGGCACTATTCGTCATAATACTCGGCCTTGCTTCTACGATATGGGGATTGACTGCTTTTTTCGCAGACGAATTACCACTGGGCAGTAAGTACACACCAGCCGGTAGAGACTTATCTACCATCTCTCTTGCCGTATTTCTGGGCATCTTCTCCATACTGTGGGGCCTGGCCCACATTCAAATACGACGTCATCATGCGGCAAAAGAAAAAGACAATTCGAGTAACACAAAATAGCAATCCCAGTCGGGAAATCTTTACAGAGCAGGATCAGCATGATTAATTCTCGTCACGCGTCAGTACAAAGCAGCACCCAGATGAGTAACTATCCTTACGGAGGGAGATCTGCGGTGTACACTCAACTCTACACCAGCGGACTTCGGCGGTGGTTTGTTAGCGGTGCCTGTCTTCGGATATTGCGTCAATCTTACAAACAGCAAAATGCTCTTAACTGTCCGCTCACTCACTCGTACACCACTATATCTATTGCCGGCACATCTGCATGCAAGCTTACGTGTGCCCTGTATTCCTGTTCACTGATCAGATTCCGTCCCTTTCCTGACTATAAAACTATTATGGTTGTCTAAATAACTTATTGAAACGCTAGCGCAGTGCCTTGAAAACCCCTTCCAATTGTAGGAGCGGAGCTGCACGAATAGAACGGATCGTCCAACCCGGTGCCTGACAAATCCGCCGCTGCTGCCAATTAAACGGGCTTCGCTGCAGGGTTCCAGCAGAGCCATCCACGCTTGCCAAGCGGGGCGACAAAATTGATCACGTCGGCCAATTGAATTTCAAGTGCAGGAGCGTATTCTTCCAACGTCTTGGCTGGCTGCTGACTCACGATTTCACGGAATAACTCTACCATTGGCAGTGGCAAATGTGACAGGGAAATTTGATCCACGATTTGATCATCATTCATCGCGATAAATATGGATTTCTGTTGCAGGGACTCATAAACCTGTAGGTTGCGCGGAAGCATTGGTTGCGACTCCGCCGCCCAACCTGTGTAGCGCAAACCATCCCGTGGTATAAAATCAGCTAGTGTCAGACCCATACCCTTGACACTGTCTCGAATACTGTAGGTGGGCCCCCGCAAGTTTGGCGCGCCGAACGAAAAGTAAAAAACCGGGCGTATGGACTCAAGAGTTTCATTGCCGCCACCTCCGTGCCAGGTCTTACTATTCATAAACACAGCAGACCCTTCGGGTAATATAACCGCACTGGCTTCCTCGGCTGATCTTTTTATGTCGAGGTCTTTGTGTGATCCCGGAATGATCTGCAGTGCACCCGATTCAGCTTTTGTGGGTGAAAGATTGACAAAAATAGAGACTACGCGAGCATGCTCGTTTTGCTCGTCCGGATGGATCGTTTGGGCTTCAGCGTGCGGAAACACCGTGATTGAGCTCAGTTCTACCAGATCGGATTCCTGGGTACTCGCCGGATCGGAGAAAAACCGATGCAGCATCTCTGCGTAGGGCTCAATGATGGCTGTCATTGCCTGCCTTGACTGCCAGGATAATGGTAGCGGCGCATGAATGCGGTAGTCTGACTGCAGAATGTAGTCTGACTGGTGCCCCTGAGCACAGTGCAAGATTTGCCTCAGTAACTCTGCACACATGTCAGTTGTTATTGCCCGCTCAGAGACATTGTAGCCGTTCTGCTCAAACTCGTCGTAATAATGATCAGATGGCTGGTTGAAGTCAGTTGTCATGGTGGCTCTCAAGGCGCGTGAGTGATCTCACACTTACCGATAATTTGTGGTATGAAAATTAATTCGTAACGAATCGCGGCATTGATCAGAATCGCAGACGATACCAATTGCAACTAATATCTCCGTGATGCGCTTAGAACAACACAGCGTTCAATAGCAATCGCGTCCCTGATTCCGCCGGCAGCCTAAGTATAGGAAGCATAGAAGCTATTTTTTCGCTATCACCAGCCCTACTCGACGAACCGCCATTCTTAGACTGACGCCTTATTTCGTGCACTTGCATTTACTCTCAACACTATTCTACAGACTTTCCATTTTCGGCAGCCACACTCTAAATTTTCCCCGGCTATCCCCGGCTCCTGAAACTCGACGGACAATACCTCTCCTGCCAGCAAGTTGACCCTCCTTTCCATATCTGGACAGGCATCTATTTTTGGTACTTTCGTGTCGAAGGGCATCAGCGGTTTATGGCCGAAAAGTCTTGTTGGAATTCCCACACTTTAAAATCTGACTGCGAGAATAACGCCTGCACGTGAATGGCCTCGTTAAGCCAAAGCGCGGCTTCATAGTTTGCCGCTATCGCGAGCATATTGATACCTTTACTACATTTTTCAATATTCACGACCAGCAAACCAGGCCACGACATGAACATCTTGCATGGTATCGGGGCCACTACCGGAGATCGTAAGGTATCCGCCGCCGGTTAGGCTACCACCTGGACAAGCCACCGCGGCAAACAACGCGTCACTACACAGCAAACTATGCCAGCCGTAGTTGCCACTACTTTCTTACTACTATATCCTACTAAAGTCCAGGCACTGCCATTGATAAAAGAAGCGTGAACCACACCTCATTCTTCACTACCCGCCAGGCAATACCCGGCCCCCAGGGGTGCATATCGCTGGCAGCCTCTCTGTACCTCCGAGTCCCCCCTGTTTGGCAATTCCGGCCACGGAGTTGTCACAGGCAATCGTACGATCACTACTCCCAGTGATTGTTTTCAGAAACTTTTAAAGAAGAGTCGACTCAAACTCAGATGGATTATTGTCCGAAATCCACACATTGAACACATTCCCTTGTGAAGACCCTTATACGGATTATTGATTAGGATGCCAGTTGTGGCTTATTGTGACGGTTCCGTAGCAGCGCCAGATAACGAGCCGATAACAGTAACCGGGTACAACCCAACAACACCCATCCAGGAACGCTTTCGTGGACAAGCACCTTGCGAGCAAACTATGCTGCGTAAAAAATAACCTCCGAAGCAGTGACAGTTCAACCGTTCGAATATCAGCCCCTTAGGCTACCTATATTTGTGGAAGCTTAAAACATGGCGTTTTCCGTATTATCCTTACCAACTTATGATTCGTAACATCCAAGAATAGCGAGCTTCACAATGCAACACCGAACACGCCTCACTGCACTGCTGCGATTCACGGTGGTAGTTAGCATCAGTGCCACTATCACTGCCTGCGGTGGGGGCAGCTTGCCCTCAAACAACTCAGCTGGTCAGGCAGTAGACACCAATAACAGCCCACTAATCGGTGTTGACGAAGCTGTGGTAATCGACGGACCTGTAGCGGCACTTACCAGTCAGGTTTCACCACTTGACTATCACACTTTGCCAAGAGTCAGGCCATCGACAGGCCTACCAAATTCGGCATTACAAACACAGTTGCGGGGAGCACTATCACAAGGCAACAGTGAATCCGACCTATCAGCGCTTTGCCTCGCAGGGCCAGAGTCGCTGCTTGAATCCGGGCTCGTGCTCCTTGCTGAACTATGCGCCGCCAACGACAACCGACTGATAATACACAACCTGAATGCTGAAACAACCCAGAGCGGAAACATTTCAGGCACCACCATTGATGTATACAGAGTACCCGCGAACACGCAACTCGTCGTAACACGAGAGTCCGGCAACCCCAATCTGGCGATCTTTGACGGCCTCGGCAGAGCGGCAGAGGTCACTTGCGTCTCAGCCACCCCCTATGTGCAAGACTCCTGCTCTACACCTGCACAGGGTGGCAGCTACTATGCAGCCGTGTTGGCGACCGATGACGTCACTTCCAATTCAAAGTACACGATTAATGCAACTCAGAATTGCTCCGTAGAGACAGTCAACCGTTGGACGTACACCAACTTGCTTGACTACTACATTTTCTATGACCGGGTACCGGTAGTAGACCCAAGCGTCTATAGCACAACCCAGGAACTAATCAACGATACGACCTCTGAGCGGTTTAGCTTCATCTCACCGCTACAGGCACAGGCGCGCCTGTTCGACGAGGGCACTTCTTTCGGACTTGGCTTTTCCACTCGCCGCGATAACGATGGCAACACGAGAGTAGCATTGGTATACCCGCGATCGCCAGCGGGTATCGCCGGCTTAAAACGATCTGACAAACTGATAACAGTTAACGGTCGTTCTGTAGACGAACTCACAACGCAGGAATTCCTGGAGGAAGCACGAGCCACACAATCGAATTGGGTCTACATTGATGAACAATCCGGTCAACAACGCACGCTGCGCTTGACTCCCGATGAATACACAGTTGATACCGTGGTGTATTCTGAGGTTCTCACTCCATCACAGTACAATGGCTCTATTGGCTACGTGGTTTTTAACCTGTTTTTAAACACATCGGCTGAAGAACTTGACGAAACTATAGTTGAATTCAAATCAGCGGAGATTTCTGATCTAATACTCGACTTGCGCTACAACCCCGGTGGACGTATCAGCATCAGCAATAAACTCGCATCACAGATTGCGGGTAACTCAATAGTGGGCTCACCGGCCTACGATTTTGTCTACAACGACAAGTATCAGGAACAAAATTTTGGGTTTGACTTCTCGCGTCAGGTTGAACAGCTAGGATTAAGTCGCGTAGTCGTACTGACTTCGCCGTCAACCGCCTCAGCATCAGAAATCGTGATCAATTCACTGCGCCCCTATATCGATGTCATTACAGTGGGCCAGAAGACACTGGGCAAACCATTTATTTCGGTCGTCAACCCCTTCTGTGGCTTCGCACTGAACATACAAGAGGCGATAGGTGTTAACGCGAGTGGTGTCAGCGTCGGCGATGGCATAGCTGCGGACTGCGTCGCCAACGACGACCTCACACAAGACTTTGGCACTCTCAACGGTCGCCTTGAAGGATTGACAAACGCTGGACTGAGCTTTCTGGTTTCAGGGCAATGCAATGCCGGCTTCGCCGCTGCTAGATCCACGAGACCTATCACCAGCGAAAAAAGCGCCAGCGTGATAAAAGCAGCAGATTTTTAAGCACTTGGGTAAAACGGTGTTCCATGGAACAAGCGCATGCTCCGC
This sequence comes from uncultured Granulosicoccaceae bacterium, assembly GCA_964573105.1. Classification (GTDB taxonomy): domain Bacteria; phylum Pseudomonadota; class Gammaproteobacteria; order Granulosicoccales; family Granulosicoccaceae; genus CAKZSB01. The sequence goes on along the minus strand of CAZNIS010000027.1, from coordinate 20,179 downwards.
TTGTTCCACTTTTCATAATCGCACCAACAATTTCTAACCCGAAAACATTTCAACCGCCCCTCAGAAATCCGAGAATAGCCTTGAGCATTATGGACTCAGGGGATGTCTTCCTGATAGAGACGAATATCAAAGACAGGAATCGACAACACCCCACCTAATTCTCCCTGCACCTTGAGTTTCCCAGCAGCCGCAATTTTTTCGTCGTGCTAATGAATGCCTGAACAATACGCCCGGCATCAAAGACAGCACCTCCGTAAACAGTGTTGGTTAACTCAATTGACTCCCCAATAACAGCCATCGCCTACTATCTCCCGGGGCGCCGCAATGAGTGACTCTGTGCGAGTGCAATCGAGACCATAGACCGGGTGTAGTTACTTGTGTCCGTCAATGACTTCATAGACCAATAGGTTTATTATAAAATCGTCGAACTCTATCCATTTGGCTATCTATTGTGCATACCAAACGAACGGTCGTACCGACTTCAACACTGTTGACACAGCAACCCATTACCCTTGCGAACACGATGGAGCATACTAAAGCGACTATTGCAGAGCGTTAGACAGCCACCAAAGAGCTATCACGGCAAGCGAGACAACCACGACGGCTTGCATTTTGTAGCGTCTGATTAATTGCTCAGCTTTATCACCAGCGAAATAGACCACCAGTGCAAGTCCAAAATAGCGAATCGATCGCGCTATCACAGTAGCCGCGATGAAAAGTGGTAGAGAAAACTGTGTAGCACCCGCTGCGAGCATTGCGACCTGGAACGGTATGGGAGCGATCCCCAATGTCATAACAAACCAAAATCCCTGTACTTCCATTTGCCGTTTGACCTTTTCGAACTGCTCCTGACTAAAAAAATTATCAATTATCCACTGACCCACCAAATCAAACAGATAATAACCCAGCGCATAGCCAAAAATAGCACCCACGGCACACCCTACAGTTGCCATCAATGCAATTTTCCACAGCAATTCCCGTCTTGCCTGCATGAGCGGCACTATAACGGCCTCAAGAGGAATGGGTATGATCGTGGACTCTAAAAAAGACGCAGTCGTTACTCTCTTCAGCATAATACTGGCGCAGGCAACCATTTAAAAAAATGAAAGCCTTTAAGTTTAACCTTTCACCCATTGTGGTGTAATACCTTTCACACCGATACCATGCTGGATATCACGAAATGATCGACGTCCCTGAGCGATAACGCGGCGACTTGACTTGGTCGAAGATGCGGGTTAAGCAAGACAGATCCAGAAACTCGCGCTGGCAACCGAATGGCAGTTCGACTTCTGCGCTGACTATGTCTTTCCTCCGGGCCCGTTAGTGCTCACGAGCCCGCGTTGAAATAAATCGTTTTCCACGGGCAATTGACCGATCTTTGCTCACCGCTGCAGAACTTCCTGATCTGGTTCATCGTCCTGCCTTTGCAACCAGGTTCAGACGCCGCATACTGGCCACTACCGTATTTTCCGATATCAGGGAGCCTGCCTCGCACAGATCCACCGTCAGGCGGGAGAGCCATAACGTTCCGGGCGCCTGCTGAACTCCATCTCGACCGCCTGTTCGATTTCTTATTGTCGCCAGGCGCGCCCACCAAACGCATGACCCTTCCGTACCTTCCAGTCGTAGTTACCGCTGGTAGATACCTGAAGCCAACACCATTTTTCGTGTTTTCATAGTGCAACTAGCAAGGTTGCGATGATTATCGTTTAAAGAGGTGTCCGTTGGGACCGGGAAGGATCAGCCCTCCCCCTCCCCCACCCCCGCCCACCGCCGACGGCGACGGCGACGGCGACGGCGGCACTATAGTAAGTTTTACAACAACAAGCTTTGATCGCGCTTTACCAGAGACATGTTTTCCGATCAGATGACCAATAAGCCGAGTCGGTAACAAAAGGCTGTGACGGTTTACATCCCTCCATGTTACACACTATTTCACGGCTTCTTCTACAGATTCAGCAGCTTCTTCCAGTGGACCGTCCTGCGACTCTTCAAAAACGCCTAGCATAAAAAGCACTAGCGCTATTATGGCGACCGTAAATATTCCACCAAGGACGAATTTTCCCATGAGTGACTCCGTTTAGTTTTTGAATAGGTTTAGTTTGTACACGCGCGTGCAATACACAGGTAATCTCTACTACACCCGTGAAATGGTGGCACATTACGTTTGACTCAGGGGTGTAAAAAGTACAACACCCAGCATATGCATGATGTCTTCCGGTCAACTACTGCCACTAGTGCGTGAATTTGCTACACAGTAGTTCGAGCAGCAATAACATGTTAGTCTGGACCCTGAAGCTATGGGATGGTGGATTAGGAAAAAAGAAACGCCCACTGTCGGGACGAAGGGAATCATGGTGTATCCTGGCAATAAAGTGCAATTTGGCGTAAACCGCTCAGACGCTCCTTTGAGGTACAAGTATTTTGATGTGGCAGGTACGTGATACAGCGTAGGCTGCTGTTTGCTGGAACACTCAGTTTCTTGATCCTTGAAAACTGGCAGTGCTGCCATATCGCCACTCACATTCAAACGCTTACTGGTCGCAAGTGTCTACGGTCAAAGGCGACGCGCCTCACTAAAGAGTAACCAACAAATGCGAGTCCGTATTTTTTTTGCACTGATCTGCAATCGGCTGTACCGGCAAAACACACAGCTGAAAATTTACGCTTTGGCGTGCTTGTGCTGGCTATTATTTTCCTGCAGCGAGAACACCAAACTTGAAGCATTGAATGCGGTAACTCCAACCAGTGGCTACACCTTGGTGGAAAGCATTGCCTACGGACAGGCAGCTCGTCAAACAATGGATTTGTTTCAGCCAACTGAGCCAAACGGAGACGATAGCATTATTGTATTTGTTCACGGCGGCGCCTGGCGATCTGGAACAAAGGAACAATACCGGTTTGTCGGCCAGTCACTTGCTGAGGCGGGATTCACTGTACTAATTCCAAACTATCGCCACTACCCCGAGGTAACTTACCCACTGTTTATAGAAGACATAGTTGACGCTGTCAATCACTACTATGCCCGCGAACCTGTTGCTGACGAACCACTGCCAAGGGCTAGCCACGTAGTACTGATGGGGCATTCATCCGGTGCACATACCGCAGCACTACTGGCAAGTGATCAGCGCTGGTGGAAGGGCAGCCGAGTCAGCATCGCAGGGCTGGTAGCGTTGTCAGGCCCTTACGATCTCCCTCTTGACAACGATGAGGTTAGCAACGTTTTCCCATCGGTTGAACCGCGCGATGTAAAGCCACCATTACTGACAGACAACTGCCATCCGCCGACACTCCTTATTCACGGTGCAGATGATGAACGAGTGGTGAAATCCCACACTCGCCGATATGCTCAGGCGTTGCAGGAGGTAAAGGTAGCCACTGAAGTGGTCATTCTGGATGGCGGCGGTCACGCGTCAACGTTAATCGGTTTAGCTACACCGCTGATGTTTCTGAACGACAGTTTTGACTACATTATTCAGTTCATGAACAATATCGACCCGAAATCCTGTCATCAGTAGACCTAGACTTTTGTATTAACGAAACGTGCCCTGGCATGCAGTTCTCAATACTCGCCACAGGCCATCATTGCCTGGAACTTTCCGAAACTCTGATGAATTAGTGTGGTAACGAAATCGCCGGAACTAGCACGTTCATATCAACTTCGATTAATCATGGCAGTACCTGATAATGTGGATGTTGAAGGCCGGAACGCCATAGACTGAATTGCTGCGCTACCGCTTCTGCAGTTTGGTTATGTGTACTCGGCCGTGGATTTAGTTTTACGACAATTGCCATCAGCGATCCTACACCCAATTAGTCTATTTTTATCGTACCCACACAATGTAGTTCTAATAGTTCTAATATAGTTATAAACGACTGGCCTGGACTGATTGTTGGTCGTAGTGGGCTAAGCGTAGTTTGCAGACAGTAAACCCGCCGTGATCCGCGACACACTAGCAACCTTGTTAACGGGATTTTTCAGTCAAACATACAAAGTCTCCTGTAATATCTACAATACCGATTCCCTTAGCGATACAACTCTGAGAACCTCACTGGACGGACAAGGCCTCGCAAGCCGGCTCCGTGCGGTTTCAGTACTGTTACTGAAATATTAGGTTGACGGTCCATCTTTGTCACTCAATTTGGCTCAAGTCATCAATCGAATTCTCATGTTTTTTGATCAACAGAAGGAATCACCTATGCTCCACTGGTCTGCGATATTTTTCGTTATTGCCATCATCGCTGGTGTACTCGGGTTTGGCGGCATTGCAGGGTCAGCCGCTTCAATAGCGAAAATTTTGTTTTTTATTTTTATCATTGTGGCAGTCGTATCGTTTGTGCGAGGCAGGAGCAGCGGTATTTAGCCGCTCGTCGACCACAATAGCTCAGGCAATAAGGTCAGATATTCGCTTGCATCACGATGGCTGAAAAACTTATCGGTAAACTGAGAGTAATGGGAGTGAGGCAATAACGAATTGCCCCACGGCTAGACATCCGTGCTTGCCCGACAGTATCAAAAGTGGCAAGGCCCACCTCTCAGGACAGGCCATCCTATAGGCAGGGATACTGGCGAAATTGGAACGCTGCTACACACTGGACCTGTGACCGCATAGCCAGAAAATCCATCGACATTCTCACCAGGACAATTACTGCACTTCCGGTAAACGTCGAATAAACAGGCATGACGCAAATGTCATCGCCGAAAAAAGCACAATGGCCAGACTTATACCAAGCGTTTGAGCATAGGATGCGGCCCCGCCCGCAATCAGCAACACGATCCCGATCATGGTGTTGGAGACAGCCACATAATCAGTACGCTTTGAACCCTCGCCCAGATCAACAAGATACGTCTTTCGTCCAAGTCGGACACCATCATGTACCAGCATGAGTACAAAAAAGCAGGTGGGCAAAAACCAATCTGTGCCCATCAGGGCAGTTGCAAACAGCTCAGTCATAACGATCACGGTACCAAGCAAACCGGCGGCCATTGCACTAAACATCATCACGTATCTGCTGGATAGGTCTGCATAGCGCCCCCATACCGGGCCGCTCACTAATGACGCGAGCCCCTGTGCCAACAAAAAATAAATAAGGTCGGAGTTACCGCGTTGATTAGCCAGAATAACAATAAACGGCGCGGACAATCCTGTTCCGACCAGCAGTGCCCTTGCACATACAAAACGGCGAAACGGAATATCATCAAGCAGTAAACGCAAACTGGATAGGGCGTGAGCAATACCGTTTGCCCCTCCTTCTTTCGCACCCGGCTCCTCATCGATACGTGTATAAACCATCGCGGAGACCAAAAACAGAATAGCCCCCATTGCCACGACGCCAATGTAAGGCTTTTCATCGGCCTGCAGCTGATACAGCAAAGCCACGACCAGCAGGATGCCGAATCCACCGATACTCGATGCAAGCCCTGTTACCCTGCCACGTCGGGTCTTCGGAACGGTTTTGCCGATCACGTCTTTCGATGCTACAGAACAAAAGCCCCGTGCCAGGCTGAATACCAGAACACTCAATAGTGCGCAATAACCCGCTGCAGTACCTGTCATTAGCCCTACACTGAGGACCACACCTAAAAGCGCAACTGCCTGCAGTACAGCACCAATAACGTAGAACCACTTGCGACGCGATGCCCGCCTGACCCAGCTGCCAATCGCAAGTTGCGGCAGCATGGAGCCGCTTTCCCGCAGCGGCACCAGAACCGCGATGATCCAACCAGGGGCGCCGGCACTGCTTAACAACCAGGGAATGGTGGTTTTGGTATTTGCTACCGCCTCAGCAAGCTTGCTCAGACCCATAGCGGTGGCGTGCAGGAAAAAGTTGTGCGGTACATTCGAACACGCTTCTTCGGAGATTTCCCGACACACTCTGGCATCGTCTTCTTCGTAAATGGCGTCGTATACACGTTCGGCAATGCTTTCCAGATAAGAATTATTCATAAGCTGAAACCTTTGAAGCGATGATGCTGACATTTTTCGGGTGCGTCCCAACAGTCTGGCTGAATTCCACACTGGCAAGATCAATTTGCTCGTCAGCGATAAACCCGGTACCCGCCGTATCAAGCACCATAGTGCCGACATCTACGCTGCCCTGTTCGACCAACATATCAAGGTAGGATAATCAGCGCCGCCAGGCTCTGATAGAGTCTGCGCGGAACTCTGCTGCACCGTTAAACAGTTTCGTCAGCGGCATCAGGCCTGTAGGTTCCGATGGAAGAGGATTGCCGTTTTCCAAGCGCGGCGGTGGCTGGCTTTGCGGACAGTCGTCGGGCGTTCCACCGATTAGTACGGCCAGATCATCAATTTTCAGACGGTTTGATATGATATCTGCGTGTAAGATTGCCTGCCCCAGGGCAGTTGTGCGATCTGCACGCTACGCCGACAACCCGGGTTTGCTGGCTTGCGCGGCAGCCTCGGAATCCATAATTTCTTCAACCAGTACCTGATCGGCATCCTCAAGTTCAAGATGCGGCTCCTGCTTATTGCTCGATTCGCAAGCCAGTTGCGCGAGGACCGGAAAATGGTCAGAACCGATATACGGCAATCGCTCGATGCGCTTTACTTTGAAATGCCCGGACACAAATATGTGGTCGAGCGGCCACCGAAACACCGGATATTCAGCGTGAAATGTGTTGAACATGCCTCGCCCCACGCGAATATCGAGTAAGCCGCTAATACGCCTGAACAGGCGCGTGGTACGCGACCAGGCAACATCATTGAGATCACCGCTGACTATCAGTGGTGAGTCAGAGTCCTGCAGGTGCCGGGCTAGCACCAGTAGTTCGACATCACGTTCGATTGAACTGTAATTTTCACCAGGCGCTGGTGGCTTTGGATGCAGAATGAAGATTTTTACCCGACCGGCGTTATTCATCTGCAACTCGACCCCCATGGACGGTACGTCGTCTTCTACCAGAAACGACAGTGTGCTGCGCAGTAGAGGCACGCGGGAGTAGATATGCATGCCGTACCGGTTATCCAGCGGGTGCGCAAGCCGATGCGGATACTCATCCAGCACATCCAGTTGCTCCTGCCACCAGGCATCGGTTTCCAGCGTGGCGAGTACATCGGGACGATGCTTCCGCACAAGTCTGATCAACGGCTGCGCATCGCGGTTGTCCATGAGTACATTGCTGATCAGCAAAGAGATTTCAGTGTTATGACGATCGTCCGCCCAATCGACTTCCAGCTTGTGCCATCGCGTGTAAGGATATATCCACCAAATCTGGTACGCAGCGCTGACGATTACTAAAAACCACCATGGCCAATGCACGGTTATGCCGCGAACAGCAGCGAACAGGCCGATGCCAAACCAGGTGGATGCCACAATGGCAATCTGTAATCGCGGGAAATCGAGACCGCGAATCCACCAAACGGGCGTTCGCAGCTGCGGCAGGAATGTACAAACGAAGATAATAATTGACGCTAACGCGAGCGCGTTGTTCATGTCTGATCGTTAGCAAGTTGAGACAACGACACGCCGATGCCGTGTAGGCCACTACAGCGCTCGTGATGATAGCAGAACTAGCGCCACAACTCTAGGCCCTCCGCCCTTTTTTTGGCAGCCGAGTCTCAGTTTCTTACACCCTACTGGGTCTGTCGAACCCCTGACGGCACAGCAGGTCAGGTCACTCTGTCGCCCGCAGCTTACCGGCTTTTGTCTGCCGTCAGCTGCTGGCGCAAGTGCTGGAGCTCAAGCCCGGCAATCGAGTGGTGGATTGCCCACCCAATGGCGACCAGCAAAGCGATGTGTAGTATCAGCAGCGCCGCCAGCGCCTCGATGATAGAGGCACCTGCGTTCAGCAGAGTTAAGTAAATAATCGCACAAACCACCATCCATAGTGATGCGGCAACCATCGCAGCCAGCACTGCCAGGCACAACAGTTGTGCCACGCTGGTTGCGAAAAGGCGACATTCGGCCAGAATCAGGTTCTTCACGGCGCCAACATAGTCGCGATACCCGCTAATCAACAACTTAAACGATGATGGCGTCTTTTCCGGCGTGCTGGCTTTGTGCAATATCCTCTCCGTCGTCACTTTGGCAGCGTACACGCATGCACAGCATTACTCAGTGTATTTTTTACAACCCCCACTATTGCATGTCAGCAATTCGATCATCCGCTGGTGTAACGGGTTGCAACAGACCATGATGACGTACATGATGACGGCGGTTGAGATTGGAAAACGTTATGCTCTACAGACTGCATCTGATACAGGCAGTGGTCACGGATCTTTGCAAAGGCATCGATGAGCCGATGGCAATGCCTCCGCCAACGATTGAGGAATACTGATTACCGTGAAACTGTCAGGAGAAAAGCACGCGGTTGTCGTTGAGGACGACTCTTCAACAGCAATAGCACTGACAAAAGCAATCCGGTCGTTTGGATTCAGCGTACAGACCGCCGGATCAGTCGCCGAAGCCAGACAACTGATCGAGCTTCATAGCCCGGAACTCGTACTTCTCGACGTGACACTACCGGATGGAAACGGACTTGAACTCATCCAGACATGCAATTCGAAGTTTGTTGTGATTACCGGGGATGCCACGCAGGCCGTGGCAATTCGCAGCCTTCAGCTACGCGCCGACGACTTTCTGCTTAAGCCTGTCAGTCTCACCGATTTACGCTCGGTAGTCGACACGCTAAGCGAAGGTGCAGTTAACGATGAGCCCTCTTTCAGCATTCCCGCCACATCCCGGCGAATCGAATCTGATAAAATCTGGCATCGTCAGCCTGCCAAACGAGACGATGTTCTGCTCACCGGTGACTCAAGTCTCGCCAAGACGCTCAACAGTACCGTTCAGCAGCTTGCTCAGGTAGACAGTAACATATTGATTTCCGGAGAACCGGGTGTCGACAAGCTATCCGCTGCGATTGCATTGTATCGCAGACAAACCACCGACAGCGCGCTATGCCAGATTCAGTGCGCAACAGGGCTCACACGGCTTAACGGCAAGATAATCAGCAATCAGCTTTCCGACACCCTCGCGAGGGCTTTTTCAGCAACCCCCGGACAAAAACCTGTGACGCTTGTACTCGATGGCATCGAAGACCTGGCGACCCATCACAAGCAGGAGTTGCTAGCATATCTGTCGCCAGAGAGCATCATCGCAGATCCTGCCACTGCCTGTCTACCTCGCATCATTTCTATAGAGCGCTCCGGCTGGCTGGAGAAATCTGCCGTTGGCGAACAAGAAACCACACTGCGGTTGTGCCTGGCACAGTTTCCGTTAAAGGTACCACCATTACGGCACCGAGCGAAAGATATCGCACCGATATCCAGGAAGTTGTTGCAGGGTATCAATACAAGGACAAAAACACGAAAGGTTCTGTCAGATGACGCATTGGAAGCTCTGACTGCTTACCTGTGGCCCGGGAACGTTCGACAACTCGCCAATACGATTACACGCGCGCACGTCGCTGCACAGCACCAGCTTGATGTTGTTGAAATCATTCAAGACAGCGCTGACGACAGCCACGCGATGGCTGTCGATGCTCTGGTCGGCACTACTTTCTGGGAGATCGAAAAGGAGCTGTTAAAAGCAACACTGCGATTCCATGACTCGGATAAAAAGGCAACTGCAAAAACGTTGGGAATCAGCCTGAAAACACTGTACAACCGTTTAAATGCGTACGACATTTCCCTATAACAACCGCGCAGGGCTCAAAAATTATTTTCCTGCGAGCTCCTGAATCTCACCCAAAGTTGTGCGCAGAGTCCTAAGACTAAACGGCTTGTGCAATACCGTTACACTGGATAAAAAATCGCAGCGCTCACGTAACTCGTCAACCGACTTTGCCGTGATCAGTATCGCGTTAGCTGATGGATGGTGCGCGACAGTGTGTTGCGCAACCTGAATGCCATCAATACCCGCGCCGAGATCCCAATCAGTAATGAGCACATCGACCGCGTGACTGTCGATGTATCGCAACGCCGCCTCACCGGAGGACTCCTCATGGACATTAAAGCAGTGCCGCGCAGCGAACTCGACAATGGTGCTACGTAAAATGCTATCGTCTTCTACTACCAATAAGTTAAGCGGCATTCAGGAATAACTCCCGGGTGTGCCTGCCCGAGGTGTTCCCGCACGGGAGCGCCTCATTGTATTGGTGTCGTTTGGCGGCGTGTTGTTGCTGACGAACCAGCACCGGACAACGCTAACGCCCTGCGCAAGGTAGATACTATTTTTACCACGGTGAGCAGTGAGCTGGTGAGCCGCAGGACAACTGACAGCTTGCTGCGTTGCGGCGAAGCTAACACTGCAACATTAGTATCAGTAACCGTGTCAGCCTCGCCTTGCGGGTGCAAGTCGAGTTCGTTCGAGGGCGGGTGTACTGTTGAGCGTCGGGAGAGCCACCACAAGAGCGATGCCGAACCAACCAGCGCAATGGCAACGACTGGTGGTCGAAGGTTGGCTTTCAGCCTGTTGCGTGCAAAATCCAGTTGTCTGCGTCGATGCTCGACAACCCTGGTCGTACGAGCCACTTGGTCCAGACTTCGGCGAGTGAACATGGTCCTGAGCATCGTATAATCTCCAACGTTGTGACAACCCTAATCAACCTGTGTACGCACGAGCGTACCTGATGCCAATACAGACACCGACACCTTAAACTGGTAAAGACACGCCACCGGCCTCTATAGACATTCATTTATTTAGCCGGGCTCTCACCACTACCGATCACGATGTAAGGTGCTATCGGATCAGCCTTTCCTGCGCAATAACATAGAGGCAAACAATCCAACCCCAAAGGCAATGCCAGCTGCTTGCAGAGGATTTTCACGGATGTAGTCCTCAACGGCAGACACTGAATCAACCGCCTGCTCTTTTATATCGACACCCAGCTCTTCAGCCACCTCACTGGCAGATGCTTTAACCGCTTTTAGTGTCTCTTCTGCCTGGCGTAGGTTACTCTCCAGGTTGGCAATAGTCTCACTTGCCTTGTCTGTAATCTGATCACTCACCTGTTTGGCGGTTTTGCTCATGCTTGGCCTCTTTATGGATTCCGGCTTTAAATTCGATGTTTCCGGTGAAGCTGCAAAGTGCAGCCTTCTGACAGGAAATGGAATGTTAATACTACGCTGGTCGAGTGCGTTTTTTTTGGTAATTATTACTTCACTTCGAAATGAGCGTACTTTTGATGGTGCCGCGTCAGTCCGCCACAACACTTCCACATCCAAACCGTGACCTGTACCGGCTTACACATGCCGATGTGCCTCGTCATTTTTCAGGCATCGATTCGTCACCTCAATAACCTCTGCCTGACCAGCGCTATCACTGGCGCCAACCACCAAACAGATGCGAAGCAGCCCCTTCTCTGGGTAAATTTTGACAGATTTCTTGTTGCCAAATACAAAGCGATGAAAACAGGTCCTACTCCACCCAACGCCTTGGACGGTGTGAGAGCAGGCAATGCAGTAAAGGATGCCAGACTTTAACCGGGCATCAAAAACAAGAGATGCAAGACGCGCGATCAGCACTTTGGGTGAGCCCCCTTTATCGCATTTTTCAGCAAACGCGCACCAACGCTGGCAACCAAGGAGGTAATGCACCATGTCAGTATCACAACAGCTAGCCCTGCGAGCACAGTCGGCGAGTGGCCTACAAAACATTTCCACGTCTCCGCATTGTTTTACCACAACGACACTGTTATAGCCTCGACGGAAACGACGACAGTAGCTGCCACCCAAGACGAAACTGATTTTCTGTTCAGGCTAGCTGTCTATACCACTGTGCATTTGCATAGCCCTTCGCGGCCATCGATAGTTTGAATGAGTGTATCGTAACGGCGCTGCATGGCAGCATAGTCTGTAGGCGCAAACGAATTATCGTGTAATTTTGTCATTATCATGCTGGCCTGTTGCCGCAACGGTGAGCACTGCTTATACTCAGGGACTAAGTGCGCCAATGAATTAAAGGTTTCCAGGAGCCTGATGGTAATATCGACGTGATTGACAGCGCTCTGTCGCACCTGATTAAACGCCAACTCGACCAGCGCCGGATAGTCATGACACTTTCTGATTAACCTGGGGATATTGTTGCTGTCAGAAAGCACCTCGCCGGGAAGCCTGCTGTGGGCTATGCGATTTACCATTGAGCCAAGGCGGTCAATACAGGTCATGGCAGTGAATGGATCGTTTACCCCTGGGGACAAAGCCCGCAATGCTATTTCGACCAACTGTCGAATCGAATACTCCAGGTCCTGTAGTTGCGTTCTGGTCTCGTCGATGACAAAAAACGAGTTGCTGTTTACTTGTCGCGTAGAGCAGCCAGACTCGCTTATGTATTCGCACAGCACCTGCCCGCTAACAATGTAGTCGCCGGCGCGGACATTAATACGCATTAAAAGATCATTCCTCTCGCCAAACACGATCAGTCCGTCATAGTCTACGTATCGAAGGTATCCGTCATGCTCAGAGACACATTGGTCGGTCGGTTTTTGGAGCGATTCCGCCAGCATGAATCGATGACTCTGATCGCAAGGTGACAACTTGTCTTTCTCACACTGTGATTCCAGCTGACCCACAAGTGCGCTAAATATGCCTGAGATGACTGTATCGACCTGTATTGAGACGCAAATATGGTGGAGAAACAGAATCAACAGCACCAAATCTACAATAATAATGGTCAGTGTTGATACAAGCGTCGAAACCGGGGCGTACGCCCCAGTCGCAAAAAGGTCACTGAGCAACATGATCAGCAAACAGTACACAAACGTCGCAGCGAAAAAGCCTAGTACCGTTTGAATGAAGCGATCCCGCATAAAATTACGGATTAGCCGTGGACCGAATTGCTGTGAGGCCAGCGTGAGCGACGCGATGGTAATTGAAAATGAAACGCCGGCCGCGCCAAGTATTGCCGCCGCCGTTGTTGCGAGGGTTCTCCGCATCCCTTCAATACCGCTCACCCACGACCAACCGAGACTCTCCATGTCGACAAATCGGTACAGGTTGGAGTCCACCCAAAGATTCAGGATCGCCAGCAATATCGATAAGGCGATGATTAAACAGGGTATCGCCCAGAACGACGAGCGAATGTTATCTAGCCTGTTTTTCGCCTCGTTGTAAATTGCGGGTGGGTACATCCGCTAATCACCATAGGGGTTTGGCACAAGTCGGAATGGTTTGAGAGCTTGCCTTTGTAACTGTCTACAAGCCCGCCCGATCCTGCGAGCGACACAAGCGCAGCAACACACGTGCAGCGACACAAATGCAGCAACCAGGGGCTGTAATGTGGTGTGTAGTTGGCCGAGACGCTGCACTCTGCTATCGTAGCACCCCGAGTCAATGATTGCGCCAAATTGTAATATCTACAAACAATAGACGCCGTTTCCCTACTGCACAGACAACGCCGTCTGTAACAGTATTGCAGCAGTGACGTTGAGCGATCACTAATTTAGATCACCTGGTATATGAAAGACAACTCAAACCCTGACTATCGACAGTACATCGGCAACTCCCTTGGAAAGGTCAGCGAAAAAATTGCGGACCAATGGCTGGCATCTTTACAGAACGTGGTCAACGAAGACGCTCGCGATATTTTTCCCACCGAAGAGTACCTTGACCATATCCCTGGCATGATCGATCAAATTGGGCGAATCATTGCCTCCGACGAATCGGCGGCACTGCTGACTAACTCTCTCATTGAGCGCAAAGCAGCGCAACTGGGGGAGCTGCGATACACACAAAGCGCCACAGTCAATCAGCTGCTTCGCGAATACGATCTGCTCTCGTATCGACTGGAAGAGTTTATCCGAGCTGAAACCAAAATCTTTACAGGGCGCGTCACACCTGAAGACAGTCTAGAGCTAATGGCACTGGTTGCCAAAATTGTTCGACGTATACAGCAGTCAACTGTCGATTCGTTTGTCGAGAACTATATGGCGAAAATCGAATCGCAAACTGAGAAAATTCTGTCATTCAACCGCTTTGTCAGCCACGAGTTAAAAACTCCGCTGCAAGCCGCAGTGCTCAACATCGAAATATTGCTGGAAGAAAAAAATCTGGTTGGCGAAGATACACCGGAACTGTTACGTATACACGGCTCCATCGCGCAGGCAATTTCTTTGTTAAGCAGTATAGAAAACCTGGTAGAACAAACACCACCACTTGAAGATTCTCCTACTCGTCAGGAAATAGACATAAGTGCATTGTTTTACGATGTAAAAATGCAACTCAGCGGATGGATCAACGAGCGTGGTGTCGCTGTCGAAATTTCGAAAGATTTAGGTCACGCGGTCGCTGACACTGCGAAACTCAGGCTCGTGTTCACCAATCTTCTGACCAACTCGATTAAATACAGCGATCCAAATAAGCCGTCAAGGGTCGTTCGCGTACTGAAGCACCCCGACAGCTCCAACAGTCATTGTCACCTGGTTATCGAAGACAACGGTCTGGGAATTTCTCCCGAATTGCAGGATGAGGTCTTCAATATTCGTGTACGTGCACACGAAAATACCGCTGAGGCAGCGGACGTATCCGGCCACGGTATCGGGTTGTATCTTGTGAAAGAAACGATGGACGAGTTAAACGGTACTTTGGAACTGTCGTCCAATGAACGCGAGTGGACCAAAGTAGAACTAGCCTTCCCGCGCTTGCCCCCAATAAACGTCTAGCGCAGCGCACCGTGTAACGCGCTACCCACTCAATACCAATTTGAAATCTTTACATCGGCTTTCCTGTCACATGCATTTAATATGATAATGAGTTAGTAGCCGACTGACGCCTGAGCTTGGAATTACTGTTGTGGTCCATTTCAAACCATCAAACGCTATTGGCTCACTTCCATATATAAGGGACGAGCATGCTGTCTGATCATCTACCCCACCCTCTCGTGTGGATTGGTTTATTGCTGTGTGCCTACCTGCTGTATAAACTTGGGCCGGTAATGCCGCCTTTCCTGCTTGCGATTGTCTTTTCCTATCTAGCAAACCCTGCAGTAACCCATCTTGAAAAAATAGGCCTGGCACGTTCAGGCACCATAATCGCCTTTACCTTGATAGTGGTGATACTGCTGTTGGTTTTTGTATTTTTACTCTGGCCAATCATTAGAGACCAGGCAATCCGTTTCTCGAGACTAATACCAGAGTATGCAAATCAACTAATTATATTCCTTGAGAGCCTGGGCCTGTACGATTCAGAATCACATGGTCAGCTGACGGAAGCCGTCGATCAAAGTGCGAAGACTGAATCGGCACAATCGCCAGAGGTAGCACCATTAGCCGATCAGCAAGGCACCACAGCTGGTATTGTTACGGACACCAACACAGGAGGTCACAACAACGACGCATCCAGCGACGACTCGTCGGTTGATCCCATCATAGACCTTGTGAATCGATCAATTCCGGAAGATCGCAGTGGTACAGTGACGACGACGATCAGTCTGATTCAACATTCACTTGGCACACTGGTCAGATTTTTTTCTTCACTATTTCTCATTCCGGTTATCGGGTTCTATTTGCTGCGCGACTGGAACAAGATCATTGAAACGATGCAGCAATGGGTACCTGCTGCCAACCGCTCGGGCGTTACGGGTATTGCAAGGGCCGTGGACGATGTGTTAGGCAAATTCCTGCGCGGGCAGTTAATTGTCATGTTATCACTTAGCGTAATTTACGGCGCGGGCTTACTCATTGTGGGCATAGAATTCGCTGTCCTAATCGCTGTCGTATCCGGGCTGTTAAGTTTTGTACCGTTTCTCGGAACAGCGACCGGACTACTAATGGCGTTACTCAGTGTGTTATCCGAAAACGCAACCTGGTGGCAGGCAGGACAGGTAATACTAGTATTTACCATTGGACAGTTTATTGAGGGCAACTTCCTTACGCCGCGATTAGTCGGTGACAAAGTCGGGTTGCATCCTGTAGTGGTAATCTTCGCTCTTGCTTCTGGTGCACAACTGTTCGGACTCACGGGACTGCTGCTGGCTCTGCCTGGTGCGGCAATTTTGTGGACAATCGTGAAGCATATCTACAGTGACAGAGGTATTCGCAGCACCATTGAAACGCCGCAAGGAACGCCCCCCAGATAAATACCACTGTGTATTGACCACCGATGGGTCACCTCGCTGAATAAAGTCTTGAACCAATGAACAAAGCCTGACATGGACGCAACGCTCGTACACCCGGGCAAATTCCGACAAAGGGTCTGATCGACGTCGCCAGACGGATGTATCAACGACTAATGGATGAAAACCTGTCACACTTGTGTGCAGGCGTTTCCTTCTACGCAACACTGTCGATATTTCCAGCCCTGGCTGCTGTGTTTACTCTGTACGCCTTGATTTCTGAACCCGCCAATATAGCAGCGCATGCTTTCCTGCTAGCAGATTTTTTTCCAACAGAGATCAGTACTGTTTTTATCGATCAGTTTACTGAAATGGCAAATCAAGAGGAACAGTCGCTCGGCGCTACTGCTATTTTTGGACTACTCTTAACGATCTGGCTGGCAAGGCGTGGCATGCACGCCCTGATACATGCAATCACCATCGCATATAATGAACAAGAAACAAGATCGTTTATCCATATATCGCTTTTCACATACTTTTTGACCTTTTGTGCGATAATCGTTGTTGTAATTCTAATTACCGGAATAATCGGTATTCCGCTCGGGTTGCAGTTACTGAAGTTACCGTTACATGCTACCAGCATCGCTGTTGCATCCAGTTGGCTCCTGTTCATCTCGACATCAATGGTTTCCATTGGCGTTTTGTATCGCTACGCGCCGCCAAGAACACCTGCCACATGGCGCTGGCTGTCGACGGGTGCACTTCTGGGTACATTTACATGGTTTACCATTTCATTCGGTTTCTCCCTCTATGTTAGTCAACTGGGAAATTTTCAGGAAACATACGGAACGCTAAGTGCTGCCGCCATACTTTTAATATGGTTTTACCTGTCGACCTACAGCATCGTGATAGGGGCACTATTAAATGCCGAGCTCGAACACCAAACGCGACACGATACGACAATTGGCCCCGAGAAACCTATGGGGAGTCGTGGCGCACACGTCGCTGACACGCTCGGAAAGACCTTTAACCACTAAGATCTCAAGTGCCATCGGAAACATCAGTATTGAGTAAACTAACCGAGGGAATGAGCAAAGAAGAATTGCAACTGGCAGGTGATCTCGCTGTACCGATCATCGCACAGGATGGCGATGAAAAGTTGGGTCGGCCGGTAAGATCACTATGCTGGGCAGGGGCGCATATTCCCTGCATTATTCCAACACTGCCTGGCAACATTGTCGGCAGCTCATTAATATTTACACTGCTGGTGTATGCGCAAATCAGTCCTGAACTTTGATCAAACTTCGCTGAAAAGCGATGATAAACAAGACCAATAGACCGTGCCTGGTTGAAAGCGAATTTGGGGTATAAACGCTTCAACCAGACGCGGATATAGCGAACTACAGTACTATAAGCTGTCAATGAACTCGTTGACTTCTTTTTTCGCTTCTTCCTTGCTGCAGCCGTAACGTTGTTGCACCAGTCCTTCCAGCTGTTCTACCTTTCCTTCTATCTGGTCAATCTCATCGTCAGTGATCTCGCCCCACTTTTCCTTGACCTTACCGGAAACCATTTTCCAGCTACCCTGTAATTGATCTTTATTCATTTCATTTCCTTTCAGTTAGGCCATATCTGCATGGCATTGGAATGCTAACAAGCAATTGCTGACCCTACCAACAACATGTAAACATTACAAAAGTCTCTCGTCATGATTGTCGAGAGGAATAACAAACGCCCCCCGCTACTTGCCATCATGGCCGCTCATATCCAATGAGGTGTGCGGCAGCTCATGCCCAGCATCGCCTGCAGCTCGCGTGACGAAATTCAAATAAAATTTACCGCTAGAGCCTCCACTCGTATCGCTTTTCTCCACCGATTCGATAGCAATTTTTTTACTGGCAAAAGAACGCCTCTCGCTTGGTGACGATGACCCTACCCCAACACAATGTCGTTATGCCATAAAGCAGGTGTCGCGAAAATAACTGCTTTGCGCCTGTGTTCACCGTTGTAAGTGTCTTTCCGCAGCACAGCGTGTCAGGTGTATCAGCCAATGGTTCAGGTGGGAGGCAAAGCCAGCAATTTCGCTGACGCGCAAGATTATCCTGCTGTGACTACCCAGGTGATCGTTGCACTCGTTTGCAGTAAGGCAATCCTCGGCAGACTTGTAGCTGGTTGCATAACCCTTTCGCAGCATCTGCTCCCGCCAGCACCAACGCGGGCGATTTGATGTTGCGAGGTTCTAAACTGACCAAAAGCAGGACGCTATTGCCCGAACGGCAGTGACAGCTCCAGCGCTAGCCCGATTGACCTGTCACGCCTTTTTTCTATGGATTCTCGAGGAAACTCGTAGCTGAGCGTCCATTGGGAGGTTACGCGGCCAGTCGGCCGGTAATAGCTGACACTGGCGCCATAAACCTGGAGTGACGCCGACGCTTGTGTCGCACCAGCAGCATAGCCCGCCCATACCAGTCCTGTTCGTTCATTAATACGCTGAAACAATGAGAGACGGCTTCGCCACTCAGTACCCTCAGTTTCCTCTGTTACTCTCAACACTTGTGTAGCGCGTATAAAGTTGTAGCGTCTGGCGGTTACCGCACGGCTGTATATACCTTGTAGCGCAAGACCAAAGCCATCTCGGTTCGTCCAAAACGGCTTACCGAAAAGACTACCAAGACTTATCGAGGTGTCGCGCAGTATGACCTCTGCATTGGCCTGTGCGTAGACTTTCGGCAAGTTTGGGCTTCGAAGGCCAATACGTACATTAGTATCAATTCTTTTAAACCGGGGGATGCGAAAACCGAGTCCAACCAGCCATTCGCTTTTTGCAGTTCTGTCTGAGAACAAATTTCCACTCGAATCTACAAATTTTTTGTCAACTTCTGATGTGTCTTCCCTGCCGATAAATGCCTTCACCCGCCGTTGTAAAAAAGGTAACTCCGCATCGATTCTACCCTTAAGCTTTAGATCGAGTTCCGACTGCTTTGAATAACTGATAGTAAAGCGTAAACCTCCTTTTGTGCGTCTCGCGGCAGCGACGCTCGCTGTACCACCGCCAATGCCGTCTACCCAAAACGCTAGGCGGCATCCGATCGTTTCCAGTCTCTGCTGGGCGTCAGTCACCACATCATTGGCACTAGTTACGGGTCTGCACGCGATCGCGGACTGACTACCCCGTTGCGCTGATTCTGTACTGAGCGAAATGGGTTCTCCAGTGGTGTCATCTTTGCTGGCAGCTTGTGCCTGAGCGCCAGTCAATGCAAGCAGGATGCAGCAACCTGGAAGCAAACATTGATACCAGTGCGCTTGTACGCGGCAGTCCAACCTCAAGAGTCCACCGGCCAGCCTTTTGAACCCCATCACCATGCGTTACCCTTTATACCATTGTTCAGGCATGAAAAACAAAAGTGCAAGAATACTCAAGGAAATCCGCACATACACACAATGGTGTAGGCACCGATGGTACCGGAGGGTTGTGCGGGGCCGGGCTGGCTCCACGGCCGTGGTGGTTTAACTGATGGCGATGCACGTGGATGCATACAAATTTATGCATTTTGCCGACAATAAACTTACCCGCGTGCTTGGCGGTATAATGAATATCCCTTCGCATACCTGAGTCTCGCCAGCCAGGGTTGACGCTTTTCCAAGGTAAAAGCGGGGTGTTTTCTGGTTGTGTGCCAATGTACCTTGCCGGCATATGTTTACCCTGTAGAGCGCAGTTATGGGCGTCGGGAATATCGACCCTATCTAATAGTGCATGAATTACCGACGGCGCAGTCGCATTTGACTAGTTTACTTCCACCATCCTGTAAAAGTTACAATAGCCGGTGTGTATATGCATCCTTAATCCGGGACAC
Source organism: uncultured Granulosicoccaceae bacterium (assembly GCA_964573105.1). Taxonomy (GTDB): domain Bacteria; phylum Pseudomonadota; class Gammaproteobacteria; order Granulosicoccales; family Granulosicoccaceae; genus CAKZSB01. Next base: position 314 of record CAZNIS010000027.1, on the reverse strand, counting down.
CCGGAATTTGCAAATCCACAGATTAACCGCAGAGCGTTTGTTTGACAGTAGTGAAGCTTTACCCATGCTACTGAAGGCTTTCCCTGACACTAAGCTTGTGTACGATATTGATGTATAGCGCCTTACCAACAAATAAACGGGATTTCCGTGCTCGCCGTCGCCAGGCCATTGTTTTTTGTTAAACGAAGACAAGCAAATTCAAGGCAGTTTCATTCGCCAACACAAACGAGGCACCATCGCTGATGACCTGCCACCCATTTTACAACAACTGAAATTGCCTTCTGAACAAGGGGTAGAGCTCTCTTCCCGCTTGG
>CAZNIS010000026.1:0-70855 GCA_964573105.1 uncultured Granulosicoccaceae bacterium | reverse complement strand
TGCTGCCCAGTTGCGCCAGCGAGTGACGGCGATCGGCAGCCAGCGTGGCGCCGGATTCGCGCATGTAGGTAAGCCAGCTGCTCAACTCCTGCGCCGACGGCGGATTTTGCGGGTCCAGCCATTGTCTGATCATCTTGCGCTGCGCGGTATCGAGACACTGATTGTCGCGCAGTATTTTGTCGATCCGTTTCATATCGGACGGGGTCATCAGCGCGTCTGACCAGGCGACGTAGAGCATCGGCAGAAACGGCAATACGCACGAATCGAGGTTGAGCTGGTTTTTCTTCACGAAAACTGTCCTGTATCTGGTGTTTGCGGCGGCGACCGGTTGCCAGATTGCCCCCGGGCAGCCACTACTGCTTTCGACCCATTATATGCGAGAAAGATCCATCGTCTGGCAGATCCAGGTGAACCACGCGCTGAACAACCGGTCTGCGCCGAGATACTGGCTGAGAGCCCCCGAGATGCGCGAACCGTGACGGTGCGACAGCGATCGATGCCGGCAACCATTGCAGGATCTGCGGTATCATCAGCTGCCATGCCGATGAGTCATGGCAGACCAGTATTGCCCGTCAGCCAGATCCATTTGCAGCACCATTATCACTAGCTGGGTCGATATTGACGCCGATAAACATGTGTATGCTCAACGCCACTGACATTACCCCGACATCCGCGGCATCCAGCCTGAGTACCGATACCTCAGAATCGAGGCCCTGCTGATGTCACTCGATGCAGATATCGCGATCGTCGGCGCAGGCCCGGTGGGCACGCTGCTGGCAATACTACTGGGCCGGCAGGGCAAGCGCGTCACGCTGATCGAGCGCTGGCCGACGATCTATGATCGCCCGCGCGCAGTGACAATGGATCACGAGGTGGCTCGCACGCTGGCGATCTTTGGCATCGACGCCAACAACGATGCGGCCATCCAATATCACGAAGAGCTGTACTACTGGAAAAATGCCGACCTGGATAATCTGCAAATCGTCGACTGGAAAAGCGTATCGCCCTCCGGCTGGCGGGTCACCTACTGGTTCAACCAACCAGAACTCGAAACCCGCCTGCATGGCATCGCCGCACAATTTCCATCGATAACCTTAATACGCGGCTGGGAGGCCGTATCGCTGGAAGAAGACACCGATGGCGTGACTGTCGGCCTGAAAGAGACTGAAGAACTGGTTGGCGCCGATGGTCAAACGCAGTCGTTGCGCGCGCAATACGTCGTCGGCTGCGATGGTGCCAACAGCTTTGTACGCGAGCAGCTGGGCATCGAAATTATCGACAAGGGCTACTTCTTCGACTGGCTGATTCTCGACATGATTCCGCCGGCCGATTACACCGTCTCGCCGGCACAGTGGCAACTGTGCGACCCGGTGCGACCAACTACCCTGGTACCCGGCGGTCCCGGCAGGCGACGCTGGGAGTTCATGGTCAAACCGGGTGAATCATCAGAAGAGATCGCCAAACCCGAAAGCGCCTGGCGTCTGCTGGAACCCTGGGGTTTGAATCCACAAAACGCCACTCTGGAACGCAGTGCGGTCTATCGCTTTCAGGCCTTGTGGGCTGAACAATGGCGCGTAGGTCGCTGCATGATCGCGGGCGACGCCGCCCACCTGATGCCACCTTTCGCCGGCGAAGGCATGTGCGCCGGCTTTCGCGATGCCGTCGCACTCGGCTGGCGGCTCAATGCAATCATCGATGGCACGCTGCAAGACACCGTGCTGGACAGCTACGTCAGCGAGCGCATTCACCACGCCAAACACTACATCGATTTCAGCCAGCAGCTTGGCAGCATTATCTGCATCAGCGATGAACAAGAGGCTGCAGAACGCGATCGCAAAATGAAGGCCGAACTCGCCGCGCGCAACTACGAACCGATCACGGGTGATCTGGTGCATCTGGGCCCGGGTGTCTGGTGCGAGGACTCACCGGCTGCCGGAGAGCTATCGACACAGGGGGTGGTCGAATATAACGGTGTACGCGATCGCTTTGATCAGGCGGTGGGAATTGGCTGGATGGTGATCGGCTTCAACACTGATCCCGCCACCGCACTGGATGAGCGGCAAATCGCCACACTCCACCAATTGAGCGGTCGCACCGTCCAGATTGGTTCACCCGATAGCGACTGCGAGGTGATTGATGTGGATGGCACCTACGCACAATGGCTGCAATCAATCGATGCGCGCTATTTCATTTTGCGCCCGGACTTCTACGTCGCTGCCACCGCAAGTGACTCGGCCCAGTTGCAACAGCGCTTCGATGAGGTAACCAACAAACTGCATCTGCAGCAGTAGTTATCATGGTCTGGGCTGCCAGCGCATCGGCATACCACCGGCGGGACGCAGCGAGAATTTTGGGTCGGGCCGTGGATTCAACTCGCACTGCACGGGACGCCAGCGCTGCAACAAGGTAGCCACAACCAGGCAGGCCTCCATCAGTGCAAAATTCTGCCCGATGCACACACGCGGCCCGGCACCAAACGGCAGATAGGCATATTGGGGCCAGGTTGGATCGGATAGAAACCGCGCCGGGTTAAAACGTTCGGGCTCACCGAACCAGCAGGCGCGGTGATGCATGGTGTACGGGACAATCTGCACCAGATCACCCTTTTTCACAGCAAGCCCTGCCAGGTCGACATTGGCGACAGCCCGGCGAGAAAAAAGCGCATAGGCCGGTGGATAGATTCGCAGAGCCTCTGCGATCACGGCTCGCACTTGCACAAGCTTTGGTAAATCTTCGTAGCAAGCTGCCCGCCCCTGCAACACCTGATCGATCTCGGCAATCGTTAAATCGAGCTCGACGGGATGCTGGCACAGCAATGAAAAGATCCAGCAAAACAGCGCACCCGATGTCTCGTGACCGGCAATTAACAGACTGACCGAGTCATCTCGTATCGCCTTCGCATCGCGCTGGTGGTGTTCAACCAGAATCGACAGTAAATCGTTGCGGTTGCTTGCCTGAATATCATCATCACGCAATCGAGCCTCGACAATGCCGGTGACCAGTCGATCCAGCACGCCAACCGCCCACCTTTTTTCGCGCTTGGCAGGCAAGGGTAGCCAGTCTGGCAATCGACCAGGCGAGGTGCTTTCGCGAAACGCGGTCTGCGACAACACCTGAATCGCCGCCTCAATGTTCTCATCGTTACTCTGCTCGCCAAACAAGGTAACGCGTGCAATGTCCAGCGCGAGCCTTGCCATCGCCGCATCAATGTCCAGCGATATCGATTGTCGTTCATCGACTTGCGACTGCCAGTTACGCGACAACGCTGTCGTAAGCTCGACAACCGTCTGTCCATAAGCTGACAGACGTCGCGTTTGAAAAGCAGGCATCACCTTGCGACGCCGCTGCCGCCACGCCTCGCCTTCGGCCAGCAGCAGGCTGTCGCCGTTCCACTGCGCGAGCACGTTCATCAGTTTCTCAAACCGAATAAACGATGCCGATTCGCGAGTCAGCAGCGCCTCGACCGGATCCGGGTGAAACAGCAGCCAGACCCGATACGGCCCTAGCCGTATCCGCACTGCATCGCCATACTGCTCATTCAAGGATTGGTAAAAACCTAGCTGATCGCGGCGAATACGGTACAAATGATCAAGACCCAGCATCCAGCTGAACGGTTGCAGCTTCGGGATCACCATATCGGCATGTTTAACGTCAGCCATTGCTGATGCCTGCCGTTCGATACTGCTGCCACATCGCAGACAAATAACCCACTGGCAACACCAGCAACAAAATCAGCGCCCCCACCATCGCCCAGGCAAAGTTGATGCGATTCATTGATTTGCCGATCGCAGCGAGACCGTTGAATTCGCGCCCTTCATCGGGCTCGCGGTAGCTGAGCTTGTGCGTTGCAACCGCATCGATCTGCAGATCGACAGCGTGCCGGCGACGAAGGCATGCGATCCATCGGCAATGCCAGGTATTGCCGGCATCGAACCGCACAGTGGCGACGGTATTGCTCCACGGCCGCCAGCGCGGCAGCCACTCCGGCACGTTGGCCCTGTACTCAGGCCAGCCCACCGGAAAGCGCACCAAAAGATCGTGGCGGTGATGCCAGCGCACCAGCCCTGCGACAAATACCCACGCCATCGCCGCTGCCATCGCGACCCAAAGACTGCCAATCATGATTCCGATCGCGATCCAGCCCAGCGCCGAGCAAAGCTGCATCGGATTGCTGACATAGCTATAGATGCCGGTGGTAACGAGCTTTTTGGTGTGATCCAGCGGGATTGGCGTGCCCTGCCCGTGTATGACAAACATCTGTACCGCAGACAGCCCCATGATAAATGCTACAGCCAATACGGGTAGCGAGAGAAACAGCTGGGCACCACTTTGAAACGTCCAGTCACCGCCCATCGCAACCATGATCAGTGACGGTAACAAACCGAACGCCAACACCCCGTAGGCACCCGCCAGTAACGTTGCACGCAGCGGCAGGTGTTGATCGTGTTCTGTCCAGCGCGCCAGATACAGTGCCGGCGCATGGGCGATCAAGAACACAAATACAACGCCAAACCACCAGCCCGGCCCTGCCACAACCATTGGCGATAATGATTGAAACAGCGTGCCGTGCAGACACAGCATAATCGGCAGGACGGTGGTTAGTGGTCGTAGATTCGGGAACAGCAGATACGGCACCGGCCCAAACAGAATCGCACCGCCGGTCAGGATATCCACCGGCAGGCCATAGAGCATCAGCGCATCACTGCCATATCGCCACCAGCCAAAGTGCATCGCGATCAGGTGGGTGACAAAAATCATCGCAATGCCGTATAAAAACGCAAACAAGCAGCCGACCAGGCAGCGAGGCGAATCCCGCCTGCGCGCAGCGAGTATGACCACGGCCAGCAAAGGCCCAAGAAACAGCAGCCAACGCAAGGCCCAGAGCCACGGTTCGGGAATGACCAGATTCAGCATATGATCAACGCACGGGCGACACCATCGCGCAGTTGCACCGGTGCGCGCGTCTCGAACAGCTCCACCGTTAACGCGACAAACGGGAAACCAAGGGCGAGATATAACGCAAAGCCAGGGAATGCGATGATCAGCAACAAGTGTATGATCGCCCCTGTGCGCATCAGTATGCCCTCGCGGCTGCTGGTGGGACGCTGGCAACCCAACGCCATGATCAGCACAAAAGGCAAGATGACGGTGAAGGGAAAGGCAAGCATGGGCGTTTCGTCTTCATGCTGCAATGCCACCGATACCTGCCACAGTCGCCAGCATGCCAGCGCGCAGGCGCTGACAAACAGCACCAATAGCACGAGAGGGCGCATCCGGTAGCTTTGGTTCATTGGCACATCAAACGCCGAATCATTCGGGCGCACCCAGACTATCGATCACAAGTGCATTGAACATTGCCACACAAGGCACCTTCGTGAAAGCGTTGTCTGTGCTCAAAAATGCCCGTGGTGCAATGCAATAGATTGCCACGGGCCACGTAGACTGCCAGCCAGTTCCGGCTGTTAGACTGCACATGCAGAGGCTTGATCAGGGCTTGTCAGGATTAAAGTTCTTTTGCAGGTCCGCCCAGCAATCGGCGTAGTTAGTCTGCAGTGGCGCTTGCTTTGCGGCAAATTCTGTCAGATGTTGCGGAAATCGCGTCTCGAACATGAAAGACATGGTGCTAGCGAGATACTGCGGTGCCAGTTCAGCATTGCTCGCCCCCTCAAACGCATCGCGATCCGGGCCGTGTGGCAGCATCATGTTGTGTAGCGACATACCACCTGGCACGAAGCCTTCCGGCTTTGCGTCGTAGATACCGTGTATGTTACCCATCAGCTCCGACATGATGTTCTTATGGTACCAGGGTGGCCTGAAAGTATTTTCAGCCACGTTCCAGCGATCGCGAAACAGGACAAAGTCGATATTCGCAGTACCTGCCACCGCCGAGGGCGCGGTCAATACTGTATAAATGGAAGGATCGGGATGATCGAACAGAATCGCCCCGACCGGGCTGAAGGTTCGAAGATCATACTTACAGGGCGCGTAGTTGCCGTGCCAGGCAACGACATCGAGCGGCGAATGGTCGAGTTCGCAGCGATGAAACTGCCCGCACCACTTAACCGTTAGCGTGGATGGCACTTCGCGATCCTCGAATGCGGCGACCGGCGTTTTGAAATCCCGCGGATTGGCAAGGCAATTGGCGCCAATCGGCCCGCGATCCGGCAGCGTGAATGTCTGGCCGTAGTTTTCGCAAATAAAGCCGCGCGCCGGACCGGCAATGACCTCGACCCGATAGACCAGCCCGCGAGGAATAATCGCGACCGCCTGTGGCGCAAGATCGATAATGCCAAGCTCGGTCACAAAACGCAGCTCACCCTCCTGCGGCACCACGAGCAGCTCGCTGTCGGCGGAATAGAAGTAATCATCGTCCATGGACGTGTTGGCCAGATACACGTGGCCGGCCATCCCCTCCTGACAATTCACATCGCCGGCGGTCGTCATGGTGCGAATACCGCTGATGAAGGTCAGCGACTCCTCGCTGTGCGGCAGTGGATCCCAACGATACTGACCCAGAGAGACGATGTCATCGACGATGTGCGGCGCGCTGCGCCAGCCGGCAAGCTCTATTCGTTTCAGCCGGCCCATGTGTTTGACTGACGGCCTGATGCGATAGCACCAGCTACGCTCATTTTGCCCGCGCGGTGCGGTAAACGGTGTGCCGGAAAGCTGTTCCGCATAGAGACCATAGGCACACTTTTGCGGACTATTTCGACCTTGAGGCAGCGCGTGTGGCAGAGCCTCGGTTTCAAAGTCGTTGCCAAAACCGGGCATATAACCGTCAGCCAGACCGGCAGAGGTTGCTTGTCGCATGCGGTTCGTCATCATTGCTCCTAACCCGGGCGCCCGTCAGCAGACACTGGGACTTACCAATGGACATCGGACAAATTAGTTTCAAATGTAACTATACCGCAAATTCCGAACCGCATATAGTGTCCAAAATCGTATCGTTATAAGCCTATGCCCAAGAAGCCCGATTCCACTACAAGCCAACCAGCCGAAGCAGAGGCATTTACCCTGGAAGACTTCTTCCCCTATCAGGTCCGCTGTTTTTATTCACACGTCAGCACCACTGTGTCGCAGTGCTATACGAAAGAGCTGGGCATGACCCGACCGGAATGGCGCACCATGGCGAGCCTGGGCCCAGATCATCGGCTCACATCGGCACAGATTGTGGCGCAGTCAAGAACCGACAAGGTCACCGTTAGCCGGGCAGTGGCAAAATTGAGCAAGCGCGGCTGGCTTCGCACACGAAGCCACGCCACCGACGGCAGAGTCAAGCTGCTTGAATTGACCGCCACGGGTCGAAAGGTTTATCGATCACTGGTACCCAGGGTGCTTGAAGCAGAACAGACGCTGTTGCGCGGTTTAACCACACGCGAAATCCGTGAGTTTCAAACCATCATGGCGCGGATTGTCGATAATCGCTAACGCGCTGGCAGGTACTTGCATGCGTCTGGAGCGAAGGGCTGAGTAAGCAAATTCGAGTGAAAAACGCCCTGAGCCCGGCCATCGGCGAGGCTCTGTTTCACACAGGCCCTTTACGCCTCACGAGGCTAACCTTAAATGCTGCAGCACTAGCTTGCACCCTCGTTCAGGAAGTTGGCTGACCGGCGCCTTGCCGGTATCGCATGCAGGTGCCTGCTGGTCGGCCACGCACCCACGACTGGATTTTCATCTGCTTGCCACTTGCAATATTCACAGGTCGCCCGCAGTTTCATGTTAACAGCGTTCACATAAACCAAGAAACAGAGTGTTTGCCACCACGCTGCCGATCAAATCGATCGCTGGCGAGCACTGACAAGGGAGAGAGATAATGACTTCAGCAGAGACGCACAACCACGAATCCGGCGCCCACTCGAGCCGACGCCATTGCGGCAGCAAGTGGAGCGGTGGCAACATCGCAGCCACTGCCATTGGACTGATCCTGTTCTGGCCGATCGGTGTATTCATCCTGTTCTGGGTCGCCACTGGCAGAAAGTTGCAACAATTGCCCGTCGCGATTCGGGAGAAATGGGAGGCATTCGGTGCGAAATTCGAGCGCAACGGACGATCCAGTCACAACGTTGTATTCGATGAATATCAGCAGACTCAGTACGACCGGATTCGAGAACTGAAAGCCGAGATCAAAACTCGATCAAAGCGTTTTAACGAGTTTCGAGCCGATGCCAAACGTCGCGCCGATGAAGAGGAATTCAACCGCTTTATGGATGGATCTTCGACCGCGCAATAGCGATTCGGGTGTCGAGAGTGTTTTTGATCTAACCGCGCTTGCCGAACAGGTCGATATGTGCCATCTGCCCCGCCCTTTGGCGGGGCAGATTTGTATGGATAATGTGCTGCTGACGACGAGCTTCAAAAGATCGAGTAACCGGTTAAAGTGATCTGTCGCGATGGAGCAGTTGTCAATCGTGTCTATTCATCGCTCATGACTTGCCATTCGAAATCGGGACACTCCGGCACGCCTGTATGCGGACCGACTTTTACCCATGGTTCGTTAAAGCAAAAAACACCCTGTTGCGGTGTCGGCCCACTGAACGCCTCTACGACACCGACATCGGCAAGTGAGATGGTTGATACCTTGGCATCAATTGCACCAAACGCACGGGGTTTGGTGTGCTTCCTGAGTTTCGCCTGCTTCACATATTGCTTGTCTCCGCGAGAGGCTATTGCGTACATCGGGTTACCTTTGGATATCAAGTCGTTTTCGTAGTCATTGTATTGCATCAGATGCCGCATGCAGAACAGGTCTTCGACTTTGGCATGATCACGCTGAAATATACGCGCACGCGCACAGTTTTCATAAGAGAGCATATCCGGCCCGTGCTTGATCACAGCCTGCGGGTAACCTGCCAGATCAAATACTTCTTTGATTACTGGTACGTTATAGCTGGCAACATAGCCCTGCTGGAGTTCTGCGCTCATGTCCTGACACATGACGCTACCCGGCAGCTGGTTGATAGCGGTTAGCAGGCCTTCTTTGTATGTATCGCCTGGTGAGAACTTCTTGCGGTCGAGAACATACCATTCGTTGTTATAGGTGCCGCCGTTGTTTCGACCAAATACGTCCATCCATGAGCGAGCATCTGTCGCCATTCGATTCGCAACCATGGCTCGAATCCAATACAAAAGATTGGCCGGGTTCTGACCAACTTCTCCGTCGAGCCACAATTGTTCGTTGAACACTTGAATAGATGTTTCCAACACTGTCAGACCAGTGCTGGTTTGGTAGAAATCGTCCATGGAACTCAGTGCACCTGCCCATGAAGACATTGAAACTGTTTTGGCGTGGCTCGAGGGCGAGTTGTAATTTAGCGTCAGATGCTTATAAATACGTGACATCCATGGCCAGAATATCCAGGTGCAGTGACCATGGAAAACATCTGATAGATCGGGTTTTGACTTAAACAGCGCCGAGCAGTGGGTATTTTCATGAAACCACCATTCGAAATCCTCGACACTCTGCGACCGCCAAACTTCCTGTACGCCGTGTTCGGCGGCAGTCAGAGCGTGGGTTAAATCACTGATATCGGCCAGTGATGCAGTTTGAAACAGACGCTCGCGGCAGAAGCACTCACCGGGACGAACATTCGCCGCATCAATTCCCGCGTGCATGCCATTGAAGTACTGCCACAATAGATAGACATTCATCCAGTACTCATCTATTTCTGCAAGCGCCGGCACGTTGCTGTCGAGCCAGTGCATACTGGCTTTGAGTGAGGTGGCAACTGGCTCCTTGATCGGCGAAAAGTAACCCAGATTGTCGGCGTGTGGCCAGATTCTGAACGCGCTGCAGTAGCCCTCCAGGTAACCGGCTGCAAAAGCCTGCTGCACATCGGGAAAGGCGTCGACGGTTTCGACTTTGAAGATATCCCAGCCTATCGACTCGAGTGACGCCTGGTAACTACCGTAAGCGATGGCGTCAGCAACCGCCTGGTCGGCGCGTACGACTGATACATCGAACTCGCCCTGGTAGATTACCGCGTATGACGTCGGTCGTATTGGCATCCCGCCTCCCCTGCTGTGGTGTCATGTGCGTTGCCGGGCCTATCCTGGGCCGCTGCCTACTGACGAATCTCGGGCACGATAGAAAACTCGACTCGCGCGTCCCCGCGCAAACCGACGACGCTCACCGCTGCACCCGGGACAATGGTCTCCAGTGCGAACGTGTAATCGTAAATGTTGGTGATTGTGTGCCCTGCGAATTCGACGATAACATCGCCGGCTTCGATTCCCGCCACGGCAGCGGGCCCACCGGCCACGACCCCGCTCAGCGCAAGCCCGGCCACATCACTGCCATAGTCCGGAATTGTGCCCGTGTAGGCTCTCAGTGTGTGTCGCCCGCCCGTGTTTTTACGCGAACGCTCCACCTCGACATAAACAGGTGCTGTCTCGAGCCCTGAAAGCCTCATGGCGATGTCCGTGGCATAGTCGGCGACGCGTTGCAAGCCTGGGTAATTCAATTTGTCTGCGCTATCAGCCGGTCGATGGTAGTCGTCGTGGGTGCCGGTAAAGAAATTCACCACGGGCAAACCGGCTTGGTAAAGTTGTGTAGAGTCTGTCGGCAGATAGGGATCGCGTTGCAACCGCAGGTCGAATGCCGCCTGTTCATTCGCCTGCTCAAGCAGCGCTTGCCAGCTGTCACTGGAGCCTGTGCCCTGCAGGATGATCCGGTTATCGCGCAATCGGCCAACCATATCGAAGTTCAGGTAGCCGTAGAATCGCTGCAGCGGTACCGGTGCATCTTTGACAAAATGTGAAGAACCCAGCAGGCCTAACTCCTCGCCCGACCAGAAAGCGAGCACGGTGTTGGGACGATCTTTGCGCGCTGACAACTGTCTGCCCACCTCCAGCACTGCTGCGACACCCGAGGCATTATCGTCTGCTCCAGGGTGAACCTCGCCAATTTCGCTTTCATCGGCGCGCGAGCCGCCGTGATTACCAATACCAAGGTGGTCGTAGTGGGCGCCCAGCATCACCCAACCAGCGTCACTCGACGCTGCACCGGACAACTGCGCCAACACATTGCGTCCCGTGCGCCGCACCCGCTCAATACTGGCGTCAACAGTGACACGGACACCGGGCAATTCGAAGCCACTGATATGCGGATTGCCACTATCCAGCGCCTCTTGTGCGGCGCGCAGCCCACCCTCGACTGATGCGAATAGCTGATCTGATACGGCACTGCTGATACTGGCCCCAATGATGCCGGAGCCCGCCAGAGCGGCATCGTACTGAAGCGCTATGGTTTCACCGGATGTGGCCGACCGTGGGCCGCTGACGACGAGCAACGCGGCCGCGCCACGCTCACGCGCCTGTAACGCCTTGTAACGCAATCCGCTATAGCGGGCTAGCCTGCCGCGCAACTCGCCCTCTGTGTCCTCCGGCGAGTAACGCAACACCAGCACGATCTTGTCTTTCACATCCAGACCGAAGTAACTGTTGTAGCTGAAGCCATCCTCATCGGGCACCACCAGCCCGTAACCTGCGAAAACGACGTCTGCCGTAACCGATTCGCTGACAGAAAACGGCAGTGCCCGGACATACTGCGTGCCGGTCCAACGCTGCGTGCCAGTGGTCGAGTGCAACTCAATCACAGACCCAGTGTCATGGCTGCCGGCGGTGAACTCGAACGGATGCAGCATCGAATCGTAGCCAGCCAACGGGGCGGCGCCAATTGCCTGCAACCTTTCGATGAGATACGCGGCGGCATCTTGCGCACCAGCCGAACCCGTCATCCGACCATTAAACTGCGACGAACTAAGTTTTCGAACATCGCGCTCAATCGACGATTGTTGTGCACACAACGGCATTGCAAAACATAATGCCAGAAACAGAGATACCCACTGCACGCGCGTGCTTGACTGCCATGTCATCATTGAGTGCAAAATTACCGTCCACCACGGTGATTAGCCGCAGCTCGCAACCCGTATTCGGCCGAATAGGCGGCTGTCGGCAAGGGCTCCAGGGAAATTTCAAAAACGGTATTGCTGGCATAGGTGCCAGTATTTGGCACTAACGCATAAGGAAAAAAAGCGGCGATTCCACCATAAAAGTGCCCCAGCACGACTTTCTCTTTGCCGTCGAATGCACTGAGCTTCACCACACCATTCTCATAGGCATGCCCGCTTTCAATCAATGCCGGGTCGAGGATAAAATTTGCACTGGTGCCAAATAATCCCGCCTGCGAGGTATCGTACTGCTTATAGGGTGGTGGCTGACTGCGGGTAACAGATTCCGGTGCATCGACAGCGGGTATAGGGTCTGGCAGGATAAATTGTTTGTAGTCGCCGTTGGCATTCTGCACCAGAGTAGTGACATCTGCTATAAAAGGCACACCATCGGCACGGAACTGATCGACCACGAGGTCGAATACCTCTTTTTGCTGCTTGGTCTGGTGAAAGTAGTGTTCGCTCAGTCCGCCGTAAAATGTGTGATAAATCACCTGACTGGTATCGTCATAGACTGAGACGACCGGGCTTTGATATTGGCTGAATTTCTGCACCACGCGATTATCAACACGCGCCGACGGTGCACCGTTGTTGTCATCGATGAAGATCGGCTCACCAAAACCTGTGGTTTTACCCGGCTTGAACACGCCACCGTAGGCCGAGACTCTCGCCACTCCGTTTTTGGGGTCTATGTCATCGATAATGACCCCGTCGCGTCGATGAAAGGGCTTGGACGGGTCGGACGATACCAGCGGTCCATAGCTTAGGATTTCCAGTGTGCCGGGCTTTAATGTAAATACCCGTACCTGCTCAGTGTACTTCTGCACAAACTGAGGCCTGCCACCCTGTGCACCAGAACCAAAGGCATGATAATCCCCTTTGAAGTACTGTCCGAATACAAGATAAAACCTGCCGTTCAACCGTCTGAGCTCACCCCCTGTAACGGCAAATCGCTCGTCTCTGGATTGACGCAGATACCCTTCCAGTGCCTTGAGTTTCTCGGTCTCTGGCAAGGGCGACATAATCAGGTTGATGGTGTCCTCGACCGGTATCGAGATCAATGAATCGAACGTGTTCATGTCGTCCACGGCGCTGTCCCAGCCATAGCCACCAGCGACATATAGCAGGTCTTCCTGACGATCGTAGTGCGCAGGCTGATTGGTGGCCGTCAGAGGGTCGGCGAGGTTTGCCGGCAGTTTACTCAAGTCCAGATTCCAGTGCTCGCCAGTTGCTGGATCGATAACCCGGATAAACTTGTTCGCCTGCTTGACCGGAAAGTTATTCCTGGGTGCCGGGAAAAAGGTATGCAGCCCCTGGGTGCGACCGCCCAACAAAAGCCATTTGCCGTTACGCGATGCGATAACGACCGACTGAACACCGGGCAGCGCTTTAACGTCGGCACCGTAGGTGAGCGGCTTGATCGTTAAGGTAAACGGGATAGCATCGGGTGTGAGTTCGGCATCTTCAGTGCTTGCATAGACCGCGACACCGTGCTGCCCTGCCAGTACGAACCCAAAGACGACAATCGATAGCATCAATCCTTGTTTGAAGGTTCTGGAACGGTTCATCTATTCTCCCCCGTTGGTTTCTCGTAGAGTGAGGCGTGTTCTGGTCGGGATTCGTTCGACGATTACGCTCACGTCGGTTAACTACGCCAGCAGGTGTCCTGCGCCGCTAGTCCATTCAAACGTCTTCTCGAGGCGGAAAATAGCTGTTCTGGATAAAATTTAGAATGGTTTGTATCTTGGCGGGTGACAGATCGCGAGTCACTGGCATAAAGCGGGAATCGCTCTCCGGGTCTACCGAAAACAGGAACGGTATGACCCCGCCCGTGATGCGATCGAGCACTTTGTATCCGCGAGGCACGCCAAAAAAAGGGCTGTTGGGCTCGTCGCCACCCGGCGGAAAGAATGGCGGCGTCGACGCATAGAGCGTAAATGCCGTCTGATCGGTTAGATCGATCTTTTGTTTCATGGCCGGGAAAAGTTTCATGTAGGGTGCCATCATTGCCCGAACATCTTCCCAGACCGGCTGTTCCTTCACTATGTAGTCTGACCACGCAAGACAGGATATCTGCTGCTCCTGAGCCGCTGCGGTTTTTTCAAGGTCGGGAAGCTGCTCCGGTCTATGGACGACCAGATAGTAGAGCTGACCATCCAGCTCATCCGTTCGCTGCCCAGGGTTGTGATTGACACGAACATCGACTTGTGCAAACCCGTGCTGGTCTGAAGATGTAATAAGCGCCGACAAAGCGCCGTCGGCCTGCGAGGTATTGCCCGGATAACCAGGCGGCACCGTGATGCCTTTTGTCGTCCCTTTAACCGACACAGTGGTTATCGACAGCTGTTTGTCGGCCAGTGGCTTTCCCCACTCGGTGATGTGCACTCGACTAACCGCTGAAGACCCCGTTTGACCGGGCAGCCGGACAACCCGGCCGTCACCGGTGATCTTGTTTGTCGTCGACGATCCTGTAAATTCCGGCGCCTCAATGAAGCGTGTATCGACCGCAAATGACAGGCCATCATCAGCCTCATTGAACAATCTCGACGGTCCAATGTCGGTTCTACTGGTGGTAATCGCGAGCGGGCTGGATTTCATCGCATCGCGCTGCGCGGCAGTGAGCGCAACTTCGCAAATGCCTCCGCCATTTTCATAGACAAAATCTGAGAAGTTGACACTACCCAGCACGTCGCCAGTGCTTGCATTGATTGCACTCAACTGGCCCATATCGACGAACGGGCCGGCAACGGCGGTCTTACAAATACTGTTCGACAAATCAATGACGAGCTTGTCGTGCGATTCATCGAGCTTGAACGGAGCACTGTACAAATGTGGAATCCACCAATCCGGTGGTTCATGTTTGTCAGTGCCGGCTATTGGCTGACCCTTTGGCATTTCACGTGCCTGTAGCCACCGTTGACCCGGGCAGTGATAGGGTTCATTTGCCTTTTGCGGACCTATGGTTCCGATAAAACGACCGGTACAGAATTTGTCGTTGATACGGTTGTTGATATACGCATCTACCACGAAGCGAAATGACAGGAGGATGTTGCCGTCGACCTCTTCGCAAAGAGAGCGAAGTTGCAGCAAGACGCCAGTCTCTGCAGTCGGCCATTCTTTGGCCGGCACCCGAATCACTGTTTGATACACGCCGCGCGCATAAGAATCTCCCCCATAGCTGCCACCTGTCGTATATTGATCAAATGGGCCGTAGCCGCGGGTCGGCAACACGGAGGTAAATTGCAAACCGTTGAGCGACGCCTGATCCATTGTACCGATCACGACGGTTTTGTCGGTCAGCTCAATCTTCAGCTTTAAACCGTAGATAGTCGGCACATTTTGTTGATAGACGTCGAGATCGGCAATTTTTGCAGGTGTGGGGCTATCGGTGGTGCGAACGCTGGCCCCGATAATGGCATCTGCCGCAACGTTTTGACCGGACACATCAAGTGCCGATCGCACAGAGCAATTCATTAGTTTGAAATCGTGCTTACCGTTGGGCTCCTGCCACGGCGAGGGTCGAGTACAATCAGGTTCGTAGTGTGCAGGATCATTATCAATCGTAGAGGGGTCGGTGTAGAACTGACCGCCAATCGTGATTCTTGGATAATCCAGGTAGCTCATGTGCGCACTTTCCTTGTGTCCTTAACTTCTGGTCAAAACTTAAGTTGGGGAGTGACGCAAACACGGACGGTGATACTACCCGCCGATGCAGCCGTTTCACCCTCTGGCGAGTTTCACATGACCTACTCAATGCGTCAAGCCATGCATTGAATAATGGCGTGCCCCCCACTTGTCGAACGATTGTCGTGCATGCGTAAGATAGGCTTCTGCACGCGGGCTATCGTTATGTTCACGTGCTAACCTTGATGCACAGAGGCCAGCCAGCCCCTCGATCTGTAGATATCCATGTTGCGATGCGGCGGCGATTGCAGCATCGTATTCTTGCCACGCCTGTTCTGGCTTGCGCGCCAACCGCGCCCTCTCTGCCGCCAGCAGCCGCTCCTTGTGTAAAAAGTTGTGTTCGTTGCGTGCCGCCCAATGTCGCAATTTTTTGTGCGCGCGGCGCAATCCTGTAGCTGAACCGAGATGTTTCTGACTCGCGCTACTCAATAGCGCGGCCTGTACCAGCGCGTAGTAGAAGTGATGCTCTGCGCTGTGCAGCATACCCGGGGAATCACGTAGATAAGTTGCCGATGATTCGGCCAGTTGCTGCGCCTGGGGATAATCTCCCCACAAGTATGCCAGCTGCATTTTGCAGATATAATAATAGTGCGCCAGGTGTCTGGAGCCATAAGACTCCAGCGCCTCAACGTGCAACTGCTCATCAAAGCTGTCATCGCTTAGCGAACTGCGGCTGCGAGTCTGGCCACGCAAGTTGCGGATGGTCTGTTGAACGACCTGCACGCATCCGATCGGCTCCAGCAACTGCGCCTTGCGCAAGAACTCAAGATAGCCTTCTGATTTTTCCAGAACCTGATCCATCGGGACACCGCGCATGTGATAACTCATGATCGTGGCGGCGCTGGCACAGCCGGTGTGAAACAGGTCGTTGGTTTGCAGACCCGAATCGTGAGCCACCTTCCAAAGCGCCTCAGCCTCTGTGGCGGGTTTTAACCATGACGTTCCAAAATACCCGACGACGAAATTTACCTCGGCGCGCTGCTGTTCACACTGGTATTTCTCGACCAGATCCAATGCCAGCCGGCCATAGTCGGCACCAGCCTTGTACCAACCTAGAATACCTCCGTGAAAAATGGCGCCATAGGCCATGTAACTCACGGCGCAATCAGCGGTATTGCCGTTCTTCAAGCAAAGATTGACCAGGCGCGTACACAACGCGATACAGAGCTCAGGGCGAATCTGGTAGGCGGCTTTCGCGCACGCTGTGCCGAGCCGAATCGCCCAGGTGTGACTATCGTCTTTACTGGTCGGCAGGTTGAGCAGATCCGGTTTTGAAAGCCTGCCCATCAGCACTTTAGAGTGGATAAATTCTGCTGCGAACAACGGCGGCACAAAGCGCGATGGAAACTTAACGCCAAAGGGTAAAATCGCGTCTTGCGCCAATGCATAAGCATCTTCAAAGCGGGTCATGTCGGTGTAGAAATGGATTAATTTTTCCTGCACCTCTGCCCTGGCAATATCACTTCGGGCAGTTTGAGCAGCCTTGAGATAGAGTTCTTCAGCGCGTTCGAACGCCAACACCTGTGCTGCGTGGTTCGCCGCCTGCAAATAATAGGGGCTGGCGCGCTCCGCCTGGCCAGAGCGATCAAAGTGTAAGGCCAGTGTGTCCGGATCAGCGTCGCCGGCTTGCTCAAGCGACAGCGCCAGCTGACCATGCCATTGCAATCGCCTGCTATCAGGGAGCTTGTCCACAATGCTCTCGCGAATTCGATCGTGGAACGTTTCGATCTGATCATCGAGCGATGGGCCTGTCGTTCTAACGAGATTGTCGTGCCGCAGCAGCGCTACTACCTGTGGCGGCAGTGAGTCGATACCGGTGGCTTCGCGCGCGTTGCGCAATCGCACTGGCTGACCCGAGACCGCGGTTACTTCGAGCAGAGACCTCGGCTTGTCAGCTAGTCGTTGTACCCGTTGCCAAAGCACATCGTCCAGCGATACGGTGTTGATCTCATCAGCGTCCAATCCAGACTTCAGATGCCGTACCAGCTCGTACAAAAAATAGGTACTGCCGCTCGCCTCACGACGGATCCAGTCCATGCGATCAAGCAACTCGGGGTGATTCTGACCAATAAGGGTCTCGATTAATTCATCGGACTGTGCAGGCGGCAGCGCCCCGACTTCCAGCTCGAGCTGGCTGGCGCCATCCATTGCATTGGTCTGTGACAGAAGCGCCTGCAGACAGCTGCTACTCTCCTCGTACTCGCTTCGATAGGCTAGCAATAACAGCATCCGAGGCGTATTGGGAGCTTGAATCAGCCGCGCCAGCAGGGCCGCGGAGTCGACATCACCCCATTGCAGGTCATCGATATATATCACCAGATCGGACTGTTTGCTGAGCCTGTAGAAAAGGATTTTGAGGGCGTCGAATGCGCGGCCTCGAAACTCGCGCATATCGGTCATTGCGATACCTGAATCAGGTCTGGCGCTCACTGCCTCAAGACGGTTGAGCACAGGAAAAATCCTCGCCAGACTGGACACATCATCGGGCAGCAGGCTCTCGATGCCGTCCTGCGGCAAACGCAAAAGCTTTCGCGTGAGTGCATCGATTACGCCATCAATAGCCTTGTACGGCACGGACTCCTGTTCGTAACATCGACCACTGATGATGGTGACGTCGAATGAGCGGCCGCATTGACTCAGAAACTGTTCGATCAACGCACTCTTGCCGGTGCCGGAATGGCCATGCACTCGACAGACCAGGGTTTCACCGCGGCCAACTCGGTTCAGCGCACGGTGTAATTCTTCAAGTTCCTGATGGCGCCCGATGAACGGCTGTTGCACCGGATCGCTTTCAGCACTTTTGGCGACCGTATCCGCGCCAGGCACCCCCGTGAGCCTGGCGCGAATGTCAGCTTCAGTCGGGCGCTGCGCAGGATCGCGCTTGAGCAGATCGGTGCAAAGTGCATCGAGGTGCTGTGGAATACCGTCTACCCAATCCGAAGGCGATGGTGCGCTTTGGCTTTGCTTGGCCTGCAGAACCTGCTGGGTGGTACCAGAAAACGGCAGCCGCCCGGTCAGCATTTGAAACAGAATCACGCCAAGGGAATACCAGTCTGAAGCCGGTGTCAGCAACCGGGCGTCAGCCTGCTCTGGAGACATGTAGCCGACCGTACCCGCAATCAGCGTGTTTGTGGCATAGTGGGATGTTTCGATGGCATCGCCGTCGCCCACCCCGCCGCCAGTATCGGGCTGGATGCCTTGATTCAAATCTGCCACCAAACCGAAGTCCAACAGCACGACGTTGCCATCCTGTCGAACCAGTGTGTTGGCGGGCTTCAGGTCCCGGTGCAACTTACCGGCAAGGTGCAAAGCGCCGACGCCATCGGTGATTTGTCTGAGCGTCTCGTGCACGCGATCATAGTCCAGCGCCGGACCCACGCGACTGGTGCTGCCCGTTGTGGAGACAGGCTGCTCTGACTCATCGCCGGTAGCGCTGCCTGGCTGTATCAGCGTTGGCGCATCCGGATCGATGTTATCGATTGGCGCCCGTTCCGGGGCGGCGGCATCCGCGCTCAGAGCCGATTCTGCTTCGTAGGGCGACTGATGGTCCGCTGGCCAGACTCGGGAGGAGTTTGCCGCTGGCAAATTAATCAGGGGCGCATCTGCCCCTCGCACCCACGATAGGACATCCATGCCATCGGAGATCGCCTCCATGGTAAAAAACCACTGTTCGCCATCCGAGATCAGCTCGTACAAAGGCACCAGATTATGGTGCACTATGTTGGCCAGTGAACGGAATTCCTGTTTGAACAAATAGACTTCGTGCGGCTCGAGACGTTGTAGTGTTTTTAGTGCAACCGTCTCATTGCGATCGGTGTCGAGTGCCTCGTAAACAACACCCATGCTGCCTGCTCCCAAGCGCTGGAGCAGCCGAAATCGATTGTCTGGGCTGAAACCAGCCACCTTGAACTCGTTCATAATCCCTTATTGTCGACAGTTCACCCCTACAATGACACTCCCGTGAACCTGGATTCCACACACCCGATACAGCCTACCCGTATTTGCGTATCCTGATTTGGTAATTACGACAGATTTTGCAGAGACAGGTACAAACACGCCACAAGCGAGCTGGTGAATTCACTGCGGCATCCACTGACCCAGGCTACCCTAGTGTGCGCTGTTGTTCGTTCACAAAAAAGGTAATAAGGCCGGTTTGGCCGGCGATCAATGCCAGTTACTGTGAAAAGTCAGTGCAATACTACGGCAACTTTGACTAGCCTGTCTTAACGCAGCACTTTGGTGGCACCTTTTAGTAGGCACCTGCGATCACTGCGAGCTGCAGTCTCCACACAGACAATTGATTTCAAGCTGCGGGCTGACCAACTCAAAGCCAACTTCTTTCACGTTGCGCTTGATGGTGCCGAGGGTGGATTTACTAAGACTGGTTTCGGCGACTCGAAAACAGTTTGTACACACAAGAAACTGTGGTACCTCATGCCGGTGATCGCAGGTTATATGCGTACAGGCGACAAATCGATTGGCCAGTTTTAGCTTGTGCACAAGCTGCTGTGCTTCGAGAAACTCTAGAATGCGATAAATCGACATAGGAGGCAGTTTCTCACCCAACTGGTCTCTACAGTAGTCAATCAGCTCGTAGGCCGACAGCGCCCGCTCTGATTGCAACAGACCCGTCAGTACGGCTTTTCGTTTATCGGTGAGCCGAGCGCCTTGATTGAGGCACTGCGATTCGGCATGTTCCAGGATTTTCCGCACACTTGCCAATGGAGAGAACCTTGTGTCTTGCCAGGCCCGATAGTCAGGACGCAGCGTCAATGTTGTCCGCTTTCGGGTGAACCGCAATCGTCAGCGCCTGACGGTTTCCCTTTGACGGTAAGTATGCACTATTCGACCCTACACTGCGATTGTCGACGCCTTTATCGCGCCGCCATTGTCGCTGCAGCGCATGGCGGCTGTCGCTCATTTATGGTCTCGTGCCAGTGAATCTCGCAGCGCATCGCCGGCGAGATTAATCGCCAGCACACACACCACCACGGCGATACCTGGCCAGATCATCTGCAGCGGTGTGGAGCGCATGTGGATTCTCGCATCCAGCAGCATCGTGCCCCACTCCGGCATCGGCGGCTGCACGCCAAAACCGAGAAACCCAAGTGCGGAAATCCCCAGAATGGCGCGCGCGAACATGCCGGTCCAGACCACGGTTAGCGACGGCAACAGCGCCGGCAAATAGTGCCAGCGTGCGATGTAGAAACCGGACAAACCGGCCAGCCGCGCCTGCACCACGTAGCCGCGCGTCTGCAGCGACAGACCGATGCCACGCGCCACCCGCGTGTAGCGCATCCAGCCCGTTACGCTGAGCGCAAAAATCAAACTGCCGGTGCCGGCGCCGAGCAATCCTGCAATGACCACGGCCGCCACCAGTTCCGGAAACGCGAGAAACGTATCGGTGGTTCGCATCACCAGCCAGTCGGCGATGCGGCCGCCCATCGCCGCGATCAGGCCTATAACGGTACCGATGACCAGACCGATCACCGAGATCAGAAACGCAAGCCCAAGCGACCAGCGCGCACCGTGCAGCAGACGCGAGAAGATATCGCGCCCGAGCGCATCGGTGCCCAACAGCCACTGCGAACCGGGTGGACTCAGCCGTTCGGGGATGTTGATCGCAGTAGGGTCAAACGGTGCCAGCATTGGGCCGCCAACCGCCAGTGCCACAAAGACGATGAACAGCACCAGCACACTACGCATCTGACGCCCCGATGCGCGGGTCGATCAATCGATAGATCAGATCAATGAGCAGATTGACCACGACAAACAGTGCCGCGGCAAACAGCACCACGGCCTGAACTTTCGGAAAGTCGCGTTCCTCGATCGCATCGACGAGAAAACTTCCAAGGCCCGGGCGCGCGAATATCACTTCGACCATGACCGTGCCCTCCAGCAAAAACGCGAGCTCCAGACCGATGACGGTGATCACCGGGATTGCCGCATGCAGCGCAACGTGATCGCGCGACACACGAGACTCCGCTACCCCTCGCCGCCGAATCGCCGGCAAGAAAGGCTGCGCTCGCGCCTCGAGGATGCCGGATCGAATAATACGCGTGAGTGCGGCGGCCACCGCGAGACCTAGTGTCAGCGCCGGCAACACCGCGTGTGCCGGCGTACGCGCGCCCATCGCCGGCAGCCAGGACAATTTGACCGCAAACAATAGAATTAACAGCAGACCAAGCCAGTAAGTCGGGATCGCCGCCGCCAGCGATGCCAGCGCGACTGCCAATCGATCCACCACACTACCCGGGTGGCGAGCGGCAATGATCGCCAGCGGCACTGCGATGGCAATGCCGATCGCAAGGCCAGCCAGTGCCAGCGGAAATGTGTAGCTCGCGGCGGTTAAAAGATCGGGCAACACCGCGCGACCGTTGACAGAGGATCGACCGAAATCTCCCACCAGCAATGGTCCGAGCCAACCCTTGAAGGCCGCCCAAAAACCGGCGTCGAGACCCGCCTCGGCGCGCACAATATCGACGACATCGCTCGGCACAATGGAATCGTAGCGCGCCATTGCAATCGCAAGCGCCGGATCGCCAGGGGCAAACCACAGCAGTGAGAAGGTTGCCAGAGCGGCACCACTGAGCACAAACGCAGCGCGGGCCAACAGCCCGATGACAATCCAGCTCATTGGTCCAGCGCGCCCAGTGCGACCGCCGCATCGCGCAGTTTTCGCCCATAGTCACTGCCCGGTGCTGCGATAAAGTCGGCAGCGACTGATTGCTCCAGCAGCCGTCCGGCGCGAAGCACGGCGATTTCATCGGCGAATGCTGCGGCAAAGCCGAGATCGTGGGTGACGATTAACGCGGCAAAGCCGTGTTCCTGTTGTAATTCTGTGATCAAGCGTGCCGTGAGTTTCTGGTTCACTGCGTCCAGCGCCGACAAGGGCTCGTCAAACAGAATCAGCGCCGGGGCGGCGATAATGGCCCGCAGGATGCCCACACGCTGCGCCTGACCGATCGAGATTTCAGCCGGTCGCCGCTCCAGCAACTCGCTCGACAGGTCCAGCCGGTCGCATAGTGACTCAAGCTTGCCGGGCTCGGGTTTAGAGCCCGTTGCAATGAAGGGCTCCAGCACGGACCGGCGCAGTCGCAGCGCTGGGTTAAAGGCCGCCCGCGGCTCCTGCATCACCAGCGCCGGACGACAATTTTTAACTGCAGCGCCCTGCCAGCTGACGCTGCCGGCGGCAAGCTTTACCAGACCCAGAATCGCTGCGATCAACGTGGACTTGCCGGCGCCGCTCTCGCCGACCACCGCAAGACTTGCGCCCGCAGCCAGATTCAGTGAGACGTCATCGAGCACTAGTGCCTGATCTCGTTTAACGCAAATCGCATCGACGCTCAGCACGATAATGAAAGCCAGCTGCGATGTTGGGAGAGATTTTTTGCCGCCTGGCTTTTGGGGTGTTCCAGCAATTCGCCAGTGGGGGCATCTTCAACGATTCGCCCGTCATCCATCACCATCAGTCGCGTTACGCGCCGTGCTGCCAGGCCAAGATCGTGGGTAATGAGAAGCATCGCCGTGCTGCCGTTCGCAAGGATGGAGTCAAGTAGCTTCATGCTATCAGCCGCGACGATCGGATCCAGCGCCGATGTCGGCTCATCGAGCACTAACAATTCAGGCGTGCCGATCAGCGCCATCGCGATGACGAAGCGCTGTTGCATGCCGCGACTCCAGCACCACGGGCGCCTGCGCAGATCTCCACCGGCGATGCCAAGGGCAGACAACAACCGCTGTCGCCGTTCGTCATCAGCGCCAAGGCCAAGTGCGCGCTCGGCCTCGCGCCACTGAAAGCCCATGCTGCGCAGTGGATCGAGCGCCTCGTCGGGGCTCTGCGGTACGTGCGCGACACCGACACCGCGTTGGCGCAGGTCATCAACCAGCGCGTGTCCCAGTGTCGACTTGCCGGAACCGGACGCACCAACCAGTCCTATCCGCTGGCCGGCGTCAATTTCCAGTGAGGTGGGATGAAGAATGGTCCGGCCCGAGCGCACCGCACTCAGGCCGGAGACACTTAAGGTCACTCAGACAGTGTGGTCTTGTGGGTAACCCAGTAGGTTTCGGTGGGATGAACGGCGTAGTTCTCAAGGTCGGCGCGTCCAACCATCACCTGACTGACGTGGAAAACCGGGATCATTGCCGCATCCGCCGCGACGATCTCCTGTACCCGATCGTAGATCTTCTTGCGCTCGGCCTGTTCGAAGGTTGTGCGGCCCTGTTCCAGCAGACTATCGAGTTCTGGATTGTTGTACTTGCCGCTGTTCGAGCCGCCGTCGGACTTTAGCAGGGCTTCGAGCACAGCGCCCGGATCGCCCTGTGGCGTAGTGACCCAGGCTTGCAGAAAGAGATCCGCCGATCCGTCGGCAATCGCATCGTTGCTCGCACCATATTCACCAACGCTGACGTTCGCTTTAACACCGATGGCCTGCAAAAATGCCTGCGTCAATTCCGCTGTCGGCGGCAGAGCAGCACGTCCTGAGTAGGTTACGATGTCGATCTCAAGCGGTGCGCCATCGAGCATCCAGCGCCCACCCTCTTTGACCGCGCCAGCTTCAGCCAGCAACTCTTCAGCCTGCCCTGCGTCATAGGTGGCCTTGATATCGGCCGCCCAGCCCTTGCCATCGGGGTAGATGGTGCCGGCGGGTACGCCACCCACACCAGACAGTGCCGCGTCGACGATACCCTGCCGGTCAATCGCCAGGGATACCGCGCGGCGAATCAGCGGGTTGGCCAGCGGTCCATTGGCCGCATTAACCGTATAAAAGTACAGGCGAGCGGTCGGCGCCGAGAATCCCTGCGCGCCGGTGCTCTTGATGCGTTCGAAATCGGCTTCCGGGTAGTTGATCACCATATCCACCTCACCGGCTTCGAAGGCAAGCGCCGCAGACGCCGGATCACCGGCAATCGTAACCTTCACTTCGCTAAGACCCGGGGCGCCTTCACGGTAGTTGGCGTTGGCTTCGGCGCGGTACAACTGTTTGGGCACCGCCTCTTTGAAGATGTACGGGCCGGTTGCGTTGATCGGGAATTCGTCAGACGCAGCGCCGAGTACCGCGATGCCAGGTTCGGACAAGGTCCACGGGAACGCTGCATTGGGGCTGTTGGTGTCAAACAAGACTACCGAGTCGCCATCGGCGGACATGCCGGCCAGATCAAGCAGCTTCGCTACGCGTGCGTTGTGCCCAGCATTGCCCTCCTCAAGAATCGCTGCGATGGAATCGACCACTGCCTGTGCCGTTACCGGTGTACCGTCGTGAAACGCCAGGCCTTCGCGCAGCGTCACGCGCCATTGGGTCGGGGCGGACTGTTCGATGCCCTCGGCGAGGCGCGGATAAAGGTTCAGGTCGTAATCGATACCCATCAGCGTTTCGGTTACCCCAGTCTGGTTCGACAACCAGCCGTTGTAACCGGCGCGTGGATCGGGCACTTCATCTGAAGGCCCCCAGGTGGTGGCGATAGTAAGGCTTTTGGCTTGTGTTACTGCCGGCATAGTGCCAAGCGCAAGCATCGCGACACTGGCAAATACAGTGGCGAACCGCGTGAAAACAGACATGAAAAATTTCCCTGGTTAACGTTTAAATGAACTGGAGATCACACACAGCGATACCGCTGTAAAGAAACGATTACAGCAATGCCAGCGCACTGCCTGACAACCTATCTGCTACGTTACAACATAACAACAACAGCAGCTTTTCGCGAGTATACAAGCCTGGCGGGCACACGCATAGAACCGTGATGCCATGTGTTTGCATGTGCGATATGTTATAACATTCAATTCCATCATGTGACCAGTTTTGCAAGCGTCCCATTAGGCCCCGTGGCGGGCACTCAATTTAACCAGTAGAGATAAACTGATGAAAGTTAACGCAACATTGACACGCGGCGCGATTGTGGCCTCGGCGCTCGCGCTGGTTGCCTGTGGCAGCGACAGCAGTAACGACACTCCAGCAACATCTGCGATTGAAGCGAACACCGTGTTCAGCGGCGAGACGACGCTCACTACTGGCGACGACAGTGTCAGCGGTGTCGGCAGTATCATCTTCACCGCATCCCTCGGCGCCGTCGACAGCGGCCGTCACTTTCAAGTGGGAGCGCTGCTGGACGCTGGCGAGAGTTTCACTATCCACGCCTACAGCGATGATCAATTGGCCGACGGTATCGACCTGGTCGTCAGCCGACCGGAAAATACCCCCACAAGCCTCGAGGTAACCGTAGACGGCACTGATATCTCAAGTGCTTTCACCAACGTGGCCGCCGATCAGACGATCAATATTTTGATGGACGTTCACAACGATGAGAATCCCACGCACGTGCTGATCTGGCCTGAGGGCGAAACGCTTTTCTCCGATACGACAACGCTTGAGAACAGCGAGGACACAGGCTCCGTCACCGGACAGGGCGCAGGCGCGTTCTGGGGTATCACACTGGATGGTGCCGAGATTAGCTCTGCCGCAGCCAGCGAAGACCGGTTCGAAGACTGAGTCAAGTGCCCGCGCGATCTGGCGCCGCAGCATTATTGCTGCTGGCGGCGTTCTCAACCACAGCGTCAGCCATCGATGCCACCGGTCTGCAGATCTCGGTGGCTGGCGACCTCGTTGCCGAACGGGGATTGTCTGACGATT
This sequence comes from uncultured Granulosicoccaceae bacterium, assembly GCA_964573105.1. GTDB lineage: Bacteria > Pseudomonadota > Gammaproteobacteria > Granulosicoccales > Granulosicoccaceae > CAKZSB01. The sequence continues at coordinate 44,592 of CAZNIS010000026.1, read as the reverse complement.
CGAATGCACTGGAGCGATTGTCACCCCGGGCGTTCGAGCTGATGTTCTACGCACCTGTGGATCACAAGTTCGACGCGGTCGCGAGTGCCACTGCACACGATGAGCGCGGTGAGCTTTTTTTCGAGACCCACGAGCTGTGGATCGGGTCGAGCAAGATCATTCCACGCGGTCGATTTCGCATTGGGCAAATGTTTCCGGCGTTTGGGCGCCTGCAACGCTTTCACCAACACGACTGGCCATTCGTAGCAGCGCCGGAGGTGCACACACGCTTTTTCGATGACGAGGGCATCATCGATACCGGTGTTGAGATCAGCTATCTGTTGCCGACGTCGCGATTTGTCGAACTGACACTGGGCGCCACCTCGGGCTGGACATTCGGGCACACGCACAACGAAGGTGCGAAACCAGACATACCCACCCACTATTCACGACTGGCGACATCATTTGCTGTCGGCACACTGGGAGATGCTGAACTTGGCTTCAACTATGTTGGCCGAACTTCGTTCGAGAACACTGAAACTCAAATTCTGGGCCTGGACTTCGTGGCCAAGCGGCGCGAGGCGAGAACCCTGAAATATCTGCTTCAATCGGAAACCTGGTACCGCGAGGAGACTCGTGATCCGGGTGGCACTGAGCGCTCGCTGGGCGGCTATCTCTATGCCCAATACGGGTTCAATCTGCGCTGGCAACTCGGGCTTCGGCTCGACGGATTCACCGTCCAGAGCCAGCGCGATGCACTCGGCCGCAGCGAGGACAATTTAAACTTTGCCTGGGTGCCAACACTCACCTACCGCTCGAGCGAATTCGCCACCTTTAGAATCGCCTACAACGATCAGCGCGACACGGTTAACGGTCGTACGGTCGACCGGGATCGCTTCCTGCAGTTCCAGGCGATATTTATTCTGGGCGCGCACCCGGCCCATACTTTCTAAATCCGCTGAGACCGGACATGAAAAGATTCCTGCTGTTCGCGCTTGCACTGGGTTGTTTTGGCGCCTGGGCGGCGATAGCGGCACCAGTGAAAGTCGTCACCACCACCACAGATCTCGCCTGGCTCGCCGAGCAGATCGGTGGTGATGATGTGGCGGTCACCGCGCTGCTAAACGGCACCGAAGATCCCCACTATGTGGATGCGGTGCCGAGATATATTCATCTGGTATCGAACGCCGATATGGTGTGCATTGTCGGTCTGGATCTGGAGATAGGATGGATTCCGAAGGTGTTGTCAAAGTCGGGCAACGCCCAGGTTCAACCCGGTGGACGGGGCTATTGCGATGCCAGTACCGGTATCGAGGCGCTCGATGTCGTAACCGGCGCAGTTGATCGATCGATGGGCGATGTCCATCCCGATGGCAACCCGCACTATCACCTGAGCCCGGTGCACTTTTTACAGGCAGGCGAAAACGTGCTCGATACCCTGATTGAGCTGCAGCCAGACCGGGCCGATGCCTACCTTGCGAACTTTCAGACATTGTCTGCGCGCCTCGCGGAGCTTCAAGAAAATGTTCGTGCCCAGCTCGAACCACTTAGCGGGCTCAGCTTCATGGAGTACCACAAAGACTTTGGCTATTTTTTTCAGGTCTACGGCCTTAGCAGCACTGGCGCACTGGAAGCGGTACCCGGTGTGCCGCCGTCGGCGGGCAGACTTGCTAAAACATCGATCAGTGCAAAACGCGACGGTGTCAATCTACTGGTCGCCTCAACGCACAGTCCGGTCCGGGTTTTAGAACGCTTCAGCTCGCTGTCCGATGTGCCCTACATCCGCGTGGCAACCTCGATACAATCCACTGGCGACATCGAAAGCTATGAAAAATTGCAGCAACATATCGCCGATGAGCTGCTGCGCGCCGCTAAGCCTGGCAATTGAACAGCGTCGCGCCGATCCTGGTGTTGCGAGAGGTCAGTTACAGCACACCGGACGGCCGGCAACTGGGAAGCCACATCAACTGCGAATTGACTCGCGGCGAGATGCTCGTCATCACCGGGCCGAACGGATCCGGCAAATCCACGCTGCTTGAAATTATCCTGAACCAACGCCCGCGGTTCAGTGGTTCGGTGCAATTAAAGGTGCCGCACTCGGCGATTCGCTACCTGCCACAACTACAGGAAAGTCAGACGCATATGCCGTTTAGTCTGCGCGACGTACTGCAGGTATCCACCCGTGCTCCCGTCAGTGATGAAGACATCGTGCAAACCGGGCTTTTGAACAGATCGCAACTCGCTTTGGGCTGGAACCACGCGAGCGGAGGTGAACGGCGTCGGACCTTGCTTACTCGCACGCTGCTGGCAAAACCCGAATTGATTGTGCTCGACGAGCCGTTTAATCATCTGGACGATGACAGTCGCATCGCAATCACTGCGGCGCTCAGGCAATTCGTCTTGACTGAAAATAAGTGTGTCATCCTTAGCACACACAATTTGTCTCAGACAATCCAAAGTTTACGCGACGCGACTATTAAGCACATCTCGCTATGATCGAGTTGCTGCCACTCTATCTCGGTGCCATTGTGTCCGGACTGCTTTGCGCGACTGCGCTGGCGCTATTGGGCTGTCATTTGGTATCGCGGAATCAGTCGCTGCAGTGTCTGGTAATCAGTCAGGCTGCCACGGTCGGCGTGCTCGCAGGGGCTGCGCTGAATTTTGGCAGTGCAGCAGTCAGTGCAAATGAATTGCCGCTGATTACCGGTTTGTTGTTCGCTTCATTGACCGCGCTCGTCAGCGATCGGTTAGCATCCGGCCGAGCGGCTACCGAAAGCGGCATTCATCTGGCACTTTTTTCACTGCTGCTCGCCATGAGTTACTGGCTGGTATCTTTCTTCCCTGCCCTTGAGAGCCATTTTTCACAAGCTTTTTTTGGCGATATCGTGACCATATCCGGCAACACGCTATGGGTTTCATCTGGCGTTTCTGCGCTCGTGCTAACGGTACTGCTGATCGGCTGGAAGCGCTTTTCAGACCAGTCGTTTACGATTTCAATCATGAGCGGCACGCCGCCAGACAACCGTTTTGCATTGCTGGTTTTCAGGACACTGTCGCTATTGCTAATCGTCACTTCGATTTATGCGATGGGATTTCTGTTTACCATCGCGTTTCTGCTGCTGCCCACCGTGATGCTTAGCTCCACGCGCGTGCCTTCGATCAAACGACACTTTGTACTGATTTGCGTGGCAGCCATTTCGGGTTTTAGTGCCGGTTTCCTACTCTCGCTGCATTTTGATCGAATTTCGACCGTACCCACGATTGTGCTGACTACTGGCTTGCTGTCTGCGCTCTATCTTGCACTGGCCTGGCTGCGACCCAGCTTGCGACCCAGCTGATGTGGCGCGCAGTTAACGCGTGTGCACACGCTGCAGCCGTTCGGCAAGCAACTGTTGAATCAGTAATACACCGAGGTTGAATCGACACCGGATCATCACAAATATTGTGAGATTGGGCTTCATAAAAACAACCATCAGCCGAAGGGGAACATTGGCGATCCAGGCACATATAGGCTTTCGGACTAAATCTGCTGCTGGACGCTGCAGTCAATCTACCAGACCAATCGTTGCAGCGGATACGCTGACAGATCGTACAGCGGATCGGGCTCTGACCCGCGTGTGAAACCTGCCGTCGCTGGTGCCCTGTCGACACATTCGCGAGATATACTACGTGCACATTTCAAGTTTTCTGAACAGAATGTTGACAAACCAGCCAGGTAAGCTGATGGCTGCCGTGCTGTTGGGGTGCGCCGCGATGCTCACAGCTTGTGGCGACAACGCGGCCGATCGAGATACCTCCGCCCTGACGACCACGATCGCCGATCCAGACAGACAGTACGACACCTACGAGTGGACCGATCTGCTGCCGGATAGCGACTTACAGGCCTTGTTAAATCCTCCGGAGTTCATTTTTGATATCGAAGAGGGGTCGGCCGACGACACACTCCTGGACCCGCTTAAGGCACCTGCCACTGAAGCGGAAACTGCTTATGAAAAGGCGCTGATCTCAACCAGCATCCGCCCCGAACTGGATGGCAAGGACGTTCGCATTGCCGGGTTTATCGTACCGCTGGAATTCGACACCGATCAGTCCGTCAGACAATTCTTTTTCGTCCCGTATTTCGGCGCCTGCATCCATGTACCTCCGCCGCCCCCGAACCAGCTGATCCTGGTGGATTCCGAACAAAAGCTGAACGTCACCGATATCTATCAACCGTACTGGATTCAGGGCGAACTACGGACAACGCTGCACGAAAACGACATCGCCACGTCTGCTTATACGATGAATCTGCACCACGTGGAGTTGTACCAGCCACCGCAAAACTGATGCGGCCTGCCGGCGCCGGCTAATTCTGCACGCAAAATTAAAAGGATCGATCCCGACGCAGGCTCCCGCCGTTGCCGATACCGTCGCCGTGATGAATGCAGGCGAGGTTGATATCTACTCTTGCAGTGGAGCGTAGAGACAATCGGCTACCGACGCAAAAGTTGCGTTGCGATCGTTCAACGCAAGCACGGCATCGCGCAGGCGCCCTGCGCGATGTGGCCCCAATACCGGTGCTGCAAACGCGTCGAACTTTTCCACGATATCATCGGCTGAGAAAGACCGCTCCGGCCCTCCTCTGGCGTGAACATCGCCCGAGCGCAGTGTCTCGCCACTGGTAAGCGTAAACACCACATCCGCCCAGCGCCCGACCGGGTAGCGCGCTTCGTGTCGCGCTTCCACGCGTGTGTCTATGCGATCCACCAGCGCCGCCACAGCCGGATCAGACAATCCACTGCCCGAGATATGTTGAAGTCCGATATGGCCATGGCAGATCATCGTCGCGACGCTGAACGGCAGACTGTATTGCGCCTGCGAGGTGGTGGACGGCATACCCGGATACAGCGCGATCGCGTTGGCAAAGCTGCCGATCGAGATCGATTGAATCTGCTGCAATTGCAGCCCGTGCGTCCGGCACAATTCGCGCGCGGCATCAATTGCGGCATGCGCCCAGCGACACACCGGATAGGGCTTGATGTACTGCAGATCGGTTTGCCAAAGGGTGCCAAGATCTGCCCAGTGCGCAGCCACCTCGTCCGCTTCAATGGTCAGCGCTGGTGCGCCGGTGAATCCGGCCTCGGCCGCGATCACGGCCGACATGCTCGACAGACCGCCCCAGGACGCACCGTCGTGCAGCATCGTTGGGTTGGCGATCTCGCGCATCATCTGGCTGCGCGGCCCGTGATACTCGGCGACGCCGAGCGCCTGGCGCAGTTGTTCTGCGGTGTGGCCACGCAGTCTGGCCGCCATCGCCACGACGCCCAGTCCGTGCCATGCACCCGAGGTATGATAATCGCTCACGCTGTCGTGCAGCGCGATACCGGCGCGCCCGGCCACTTCATAGCCAATCACCAGTGCCGCCAGTGCGTCGCGACCGGTGAGCGCGGGGTTGTGCTGTGCGAGTATCGCGAGGGCGGGTGCGGCGACCACGCCGATGTGGCCCTTGGTGGGGTTGTAGCCGTCGTGGCCGTCCAGGTTGTCGGTCTGGTTCGCGGCGGCATAAAGCGCACCGGCGAGACTGACGGATCGGCCGTCAAACAGCATCTGGGCGCGCGTGCCGGCATCCGTTGTCGCGTAGAGCCTGGTCGCGAGGTCGCGGCCGATGACCCCGGCCTGCATGGGTGCAGAGGCCGCGCAAATACCCAGCGTATCGAGTAATAACAGCGCAGCTGTTCGCAAGGTGGAATCGGGGATCTCGTCGGCACTTGTGTGCAGCACAAAATCGCTGATACGCGACAGAGCGGATGATTTACCATGCATGCTGACTGATCCTTGAACACGACGACACGGGATGAACCTGTCACCCATTGTACTGCTGCACACCGATGATCCACAGCCAGCACTCGAGACCGTGCATCACACACACTCGGATCTCGCCATCCACACCTGCGACAGCTACAACGGCCTTGCCCGCGCGCTGCAACAGTCACGTGCCGAGGTGGTCTACAGCGTGCGGTTTGACGGCACCCCCGGCTATCCCGCCAGTGAACTGCGCTCTGCCGAACACGTGAAATGGATCGCCGTCGGGGGCTCTGGCACCGATCATCTGGCGCCGTGGGATGCTGCCAGTCTCACCGTGACCAACGCGGCGGGTGTGGCCGCTGACATGATGGCTGAATACGTGCTGGGTTGCGTGCTGTCGTTACAGCTGGATTTGCGCGGTTTTCATCGCGCACAGCAGCAACGTCGCTGGGTCGCCGGCAGCGTCACACCAATTGCCGGTAAATCGGCGCTACTGATCGGGCTTGGGCAAACCGGCACGGCGGTGGCGCGACGCTTCAAAGCAATGGACATGACGGTGCTGGGCGTACGCGCAAACCCGGCGCCGATGGATAATGTCGACGCGGTGTTCGGGCAGGACGCGCTGCGCGAACTGTTGCCACAGGCGGATGTCATTGTCGTGGCTGTGCCGTTGCTGGCCAATACTAGGCACCTGCTCGCAAGCAACGAATTCGCAATGATGAAATCGACCGCCATGCTGGTAGATATCTCGCGTGGCGGCGTGGTGCACGAACCATCGTTGCTGCATGCCCTGCAAAGCGGCAAGCTTGCGGCAGCCGCACTCGATGTATTTGCGATCGAACCCTTGCCTCAGGCCCACGATTTCTGGTCGATGGACAATGTCATTATCACGCCGCATTGCTCATCGGTGTACCCGGGCTGGGCGCAGCGCTCGGTTGAGATGTTCGCCGACAATCTGCATCGTTATCGGCGCGGCCAGCCACTTGCACGCGTGGTGGATCCAGACAGGGGATACTGAGTGCAGGCCGTGCTGGCAATCCACAATAACTGCCGTTAGAGTAGCGCTATGACTGTCATCGTACATCCTGCCATCCGTCGCCACACCGGCTGCGATCTGGTCGCCTGACCTCCCCTCTGGCCACTCGAAACCTCAGCAGGGCTTGACCTCTCGCTGTGCCTGTTTCGATCTCCTCACCGTTGCCTGTAGTCTTGTGAGCCGGCAACACTCGATGCCCACTCTCCGATACATGCATTAACGTCTATCAGGCTATGCAAAAGAGCTGTCAACTGGCGGTCGACATCGGCGGCACCTTTACCGATACCGTGTTGATGCAACACGGCGGCAAGGTACTTGCCAGCGCCAAAACCCCAACCACACACGACAACCCGACACAGGGCGCCTGGCACGGCGTTGAACGCGTGCTGCAAAACGCAAGCGTCAGCATCAATGAAATTTCACTTTTCATCCACGGCACCACGCTCGCAACCAACGCACTGATCGAACGCAGAGGGGCCACAGTCGCGACGATCACGACCGAGGGTTTCAGAGATATTCTGGAAATCGCCTACGAGCGCCGCTACGACCAGTACGATGTGATGCTCGACAAACCGAATCTGATCGTCCCGCGTGCGCGCAGCTTTACCGTACCGGAGCGTGTCGACTGGCAGGGACAAATAATAAAACCTCTGGCGCTGGACGCTGTGCCCGGACTGCTTGTCGAGATTGAAAAACACCAGGTCGATGCTGTTGCCATCTGCCTGTTGCACGCCTACGCCAACGCGCAGCACGAGCGGCAACTAAAAGAGGCGCTGCTCGCGGTGCGACCCGATTTAAGTATTTCACTCTCCAGCGATGTTTCACCGGAGGCGCGCGAGTTCGACCGACTGTGCACCACCGTCGCCAATGCCTATATACAGCCGCTGATGGCGGGCTATCTGGAAAAGTTCGACGCACACTTCAAATCTGCCGGTATGCGATGCCCGATTCTAATGATCACCGCCAGCGGTGGCATGACCACACTCGACACTGCGGCGCGGCTGCCGATCCGACTGGTCGAATCCGGCCCGGCCGGTGGCGCGGTGCTGGCGGCCGAAATCGCAAGGCGGCAACACGCGCAATCGGTACTGTCATTCGATATGGGTGGCACTACCGCGAAGCTGTGCCTGATCGACGACTATCGCCCGCAACGATCGCGACAGTTCGAGATCGCACGCGCCGCGCGGTTTATCAAAGGCAGCGGCATGCCAGTGCGGATTCCGGTGCTCGAGATGATCGAAATCGGTGCCGGTGGCGGCTCTATTGCCAGTGTCGACAAACTCGGTCGCCTGCAGGTTGGCCCGCAGAGCGCCGGCAGCGAACCCGGGCCCGCAGCCTACGGCAAGGGCGGTGTTAACGCGACGGTGACCGATGCCGATCTGGCACTCGGACTGCTCGACCCGGCACTTTTTGCAGAAGGAAGACTGCCGCTGCAGCCGCAAAGGACACAAGCCGCCATCACACAACACGTGGCCGAACCACTCGACCTGCCACTAGATCGCGCGGCGATCGGCATCAGTGAGATCGTCAACGAGAACATGGCCAACGCGGCGCGCATGCACGCGGTCGAGTCTGGCAAAGATCTCGCCGATCGGGTCATGATCGCGTTTGGCGGCAACGGACCCTTGCACGCCACCCGCGTCGCCCGGCGTGCCGGCATTGAAAAGATTCTCATCCCGCCCGATCCGAGTGTCGGTTCGGCCGTTGGTTTTTTGCATGCGCCGGTATCGTTTGAAATCGTTAAAAGTCGCTACACCTTGCTCGCGCAACTGGATGTGGATGACATCAACACTTTTCTACAGGCACTGATCGCCGAGGCGACAGCCGTGGTGGGACAGGCATCGAACGACGCGCCGCTGTTCGTGCGTCGATACGCTTTCATGCGCTATCGAGGCCAGGGCCACGAGATAGAAATCGAACTGCCCGAGCGCGCACTGCAAGTCGATGACAAACTCGATCTGCAAGACCGGTTCGACAGCTTCTATCAAACGCAGTTCTCGCGTCCGGTACCGGGCATGCAGATAGAAATACTGAACTGGGGAGTCAGTGTCGCAACCGTGGCAACCCCGCTTGCACGCGATCGCGCCCACACCGATTTGCAAGCGCCCGAATCCGCCGGCTCGCGCACCATTACCTGTGATGTGACCGGTGCGACGATAAAGGTGCCGGTGTGGCATCGCACGGCCCTGCCAGAAGACACAGAGATTGCCGGGCCCGCGCTGATTCAGGAGCCGCAGACGACGACGCTGGTCAGCGCCGATTTTTGCGCCCGCATCGATTCTGCCGGCAATATCCATCTGCAACGAAACACCGTGAAGGTACGCGAACGATGACGATGGACAACGCGAGATATCAAGTGCTGTGGAATCGTCTGCTCGCCGTGGTCGAGGAACAGGGCCAGGCGCTGATACGCGCGGCATTCAGTCCGATCGTGCGCGAGTGTGGCGATATCTCGGCCGGTGTTTTCGATCGTCACGGGCGCATGCTCGCGCAGGCGGTCACCGGCACGCCTGGTCACATCAATACCATGGCTGAGGCGGTTCTGACACTGCGCGATCTGATTCAACCGCAGCACATGCAGCCCGGTGACATCTATACCACTAACGATCCGTGGATTGCATCGGGGCACTTAAATGATTTTCTGTTGCTGATGCCGGTGTTTTATCAGCGCGAACTGGTGGCCTTTACCGCCTGCACCTCGCACCTGGTCGACCTCGGTGGCCTTGGCATGGGGCCTGAGGGCAGCGACATTTACGACGAAGGCCTGCTGATCCCGCCATGCACCCTTGTTAAACAGGGAGAGATGAACACGCTGTTGCTCGATATCATCAAGGCAAACTCGCGCGAACCGGTTGCCAACGAGGGGGATATCTATGCCCTGTCGGCGTGTTGTGAAACCGGCGCCAGACGAGTGATCGATATGATGGACGAGTTTTCCCTGACCGATCTCGACGCCCTTGCCGACTACATCATCAGCACCTCGAAACGCGGCTGCGAGCAAGCCATCGCCGACGTGCCAAACGGGCGCTACCAAAGCAAATTATCGATCGAGGGCTATGAGTCAGATATCGATCTGCACGCGACACTCACCGTCAACGACGCCGACATTCAACTGGATTTTTCAGGCACATCGGATTGCTCTGCCAAAGGCATCAATGTGCCGCTAAATTACGCGACAGCCTATTCCGTGTTTGCGCTGCGCTGCATCATCGGCGCGGACATTCCAAACAATGCAGGCTCTCTGGAACCTTTTACCGTTGCCGCACCTGCAGGCTGCATTCTAAACGCACAGCCGCCAGCACCGGTTGCGATGCGCCACACGATAGGCCAGATGACACCCGATCTCGTCTATGGCTGCCTGCACCAGGCGTTGCCGGACAAAGTTCCGGCCGAGGGCGCATCATGCATGTTCGATCTGCCACTGCGTAATACAGCCGATGCCGATGCGAATTATCACTTTGCGCTGGAACTGGTGTTCAACGGCGGCACCGGCGCACGGCCAATTAAAGATGGCCTGTCGGTCACCGCGTTTCCAAGTGGCGTGTGGGGCAGCCAGGTTGAAACGACCGAATCGGCGGCGCCCGTCGTTTTTCATCGCCGCGAACTGCGCACCGACAGCGCAGGCTGCGGCGAGTTTCGCGGCGGCCTGGGCCAGCGGATCGAACTGCAGCCGGCAGGCGACAACGACATCCTGCTGTTTTTATCACTGGAGCGCCTGCGCTTTGGTGCCAGCGGCAGGCGTGGCGGCGGCGCGGGTGCCGTTGGCCGCGTTCGTCTGGGTGAACACGGCGAGCCGCTGCCGGGCAAAGGTGTGCTGCGAATACCCCACACCGAGACACTGATTTTCGAGACACCGGGAGGCGGCGGCTTCGGCCTGCCTGAGCAACGCAGTGTGCACGCGATCGACGCCGATGTGCGTGAGGGGCTGATATCTGAATCCGCAGCACGGCGTGACTACCCGCAGTGGAGGCAACAGCAAGCAGCGCGCAACAAGGATAAAACCTGATATGCAACACCAGTCCGGCGCACGCCCGCATATCGCACGCATGGCACCCTACTCGCTTGCCGCATTCGACATTCCCGCCGACACGCGGCTGATATCGCTGGCACAAAATGAGAGCATGCGGCCCCCATCGCCACAGGTGGCAAAAGCGCTGCAGAAATGTGCGGGCGGCCTTGCCCTGTACCCGGACCCAGACTGGCGCGCGCTACGCGAAGCGCTGGCCGCGCAGTACGATATCGATGCTCGGCGCATTCTTTGTGGCGCCGGATCGATGGAACTGATTCAGTGCCTGGCACACGCGTGGCTCGACGAGACAGCAACGATTGTCACCAGCGCATATGCCTATGCGTTTATCAATACGGTTGCGCAATACACGCAGGCAACCATAAAACACGTACCAGAGGATAACTTCACGGTCTCGATCGACGACATCATTGCAGCCGTCGATCAAAATACCCGCATGGTGTTCGTTGCCAACCCCGGCAACCCGACGGGCACACGCATACCACGCTCGCAACTGCGCCGCCTGCGTGAGCGAATCCCGGCCGGCACATTGCTGGTCATCGACGAGGCCTACGCCGAGTTTTCCGATCATCTTGACGAGCCGCTGTTCGATCTGACCGAATCAACTCAAACGGTGGTGCTGCGTACGTTCTCCAAAGCCTACGGACTGGCTGGCGCGCGCGTGGGATGGGGCGTGTTCGAACCATCAGTTGGTGAAGAGGTGCGCAAACTGCTCAACCCGAATAACATCAGTTTGCCGGGCCAGCTTGCAGCCTGCGCCAGTGTGCACGATCAGGCTTATATGCGCGATACCTGCCGCCAGACCATCTCGCTTCGCGACGCGCTGATCAGCGACCTTAAAAACGCTGGCCTGCAGCCGCCGGTGAGCCACACCAATTTTATATTGATACCGTTTGATACATCGGGCGTCGCCAGTCGCGTCGATGCACTGCTGCGGTCGCAGGGCATGGTGATGCGCAACATGGCAGGCTACGGCCTGCCGCATTGTCAGCGACTGACGATTGTCAACGAAGATGATATGGCCCTGGTGCGCTCTGCACTGCTTGGCGCCATTGATGAGGCGAGCAATTGATGAGTAACTCCCGTGGCAAAGCGCGCATTGGCGTGTTCGTGCCGTTCACTAACGTCAACCTTGAAGCCGATCTGGCCATGATGCGACCGGATGGCGTGTCGCTGCATTTTACTCGGCTGGGCGGTTACGACATCGATGAAGTACCCGATGCTGCGCAAATGGCCGGGCTCGCACGTTCCGACATGGACGAGGCGATTCGGTTGTTGTCAGGCGCGAGACCGGACGCGGTGTTGTACGGATGCACCTCGGCCACGCTGGCACTGGGTCCACAGTTCGACAAGGATCTCGCCACCACCATTCAAGCCAGAAGCAACGCGGATTGCATCACCGCAGCGGGGGCGCTCGTGCACGCGCTGAATACTTTGCAGATCAGTCGAATCGCATTTGCCTCGCCCTACGTGGCTGCACTGAACGACGATGCGATCGCGTTTCTCGGATCCCAGGGATTTGAATGTGTGTCACGATTCGACTATCCAACCGATCTGGGCAACTACGGTCAGGGAGAATTGCTGCCGGAACAAATTTTGGAGTTTGCGCTTGCGGCAGACAGTGCGCAGGCGCAGGCCATTGTGCTGTCCTGCACCGACTTGCGCGCGGTGGAGATTATCGCCGAACTGGAGGCGCGCACCGGCAAACCTGTCGTCACATCCAATCAGGCGATGTTATTCGCCGCCATGCAAACCCTGCAAATCCAGCCGAGCGACAGTGGATTCGGCAGACTTTTCGATACCCTGTCGCAGTCAGAGCAACGGCCCCGCCATGCACGATGACATCACCCGGATACAGCAGACACTGCAGCAACGCTTCGGCGATCTGCCGCACGATGTGCCAGTCAGTAACGCCACGTTAGATCAAATGGCCGCCCGCGGCTCGTGCAGGGAGTTTACCGAACAGCCAGTGGCTGACGATCTTATCCATACCTTGTGCGCAGTCGCCTTGTCATCGCCCAGCAAAAGCGATCTGCAGCAACGCGATATCGTGATCATTCGTGAGCACGCATTGCGCGAGTCGATCAATGCGCTGTTCGACCACAGCAACTGGATTCACAACGCGCCGTCGCTGCTGATTTTTTGTGCCAACAATCGCCGCCAGCGACAGCTCGCCAGCTGGCGTGAGACAACCTTTGCCAACGACCATCTGGATGCATTTTTCAATGCAAGCGTAGATGCAGGCATTGCGCTGTCGGCGTTTGTCACCGCGGCTGAGTCGGTGGGCCTGGGGTGTTGTCCCATCAGCCAGATACGCGATCACTGCGAGGTGATCAGCGAACTGTTGCACTTGCCTGAGTGGGTGTTTCCGGTCGCGGGTCTGGGGCTCGGGTGGCCCGCTCAACCAGGCGAGATCAGCCTGCGGCTGCCGCTGTCTGTCACCGTGCACGAGGATCGCTTCAGTGAGGCGTCGTGTAAGGATAAGGTCGATGAATATGATCGACGCAGAGACAGCGTTCAACCCTATCAGCAGCAGCGCGATACCGAAACCTTCGGGGTTGTTGAAACCTATGGCTGGTCAGAGGACAAAGCGCGTCAGTATAACGTGCCACAGCGGACTGACTTTGGCACGTTTATAAAGGAAAAAGGGTTTGTGCTGGACTAGGTGCTGGTTCGAGGAGTTTCCCTACCAAAAGCGCCAGTGGGACCTGGTGTCCCGCAGGGGAACAAGTTTTGTTGGCATTTCCGTATGGCTTGTTCGCCCGACGGGGTCGACCTCCCACGAAAAGCGTTACGTGGGACCTGGTCTCCGACCGGGTAATAAGCGTGTGTGGCCTCATACCCGCAGTGCACGTTCGCCCAGCGGGGCTGGACTCCCACCAAAACGCTATAGGAACTGAGCCCCGGTAAAGCAAAAAGCATAGATGTTTTTTTGCGATCTCTGCGTTTCGCGCTTTTCCCGAATGTGTAAGGAACAGCTTCACACCGCGGAGTGCGCAGAGGACGCAGAAAAAAAATCCTCACATCTTGTTCGCCCGACGGAGTCGATCTCCCACGAAAAGCACTACGTGGGACCTGGTCTCCGACCGGGGAACATGCTAGCCACTCACTTTCGCATCATCGAGCCCACTGCCCGGCTTGATACTGACATCACCACTCGCGCTGTCGAATTGAAAAGGGCAGCTGCTGCATTGTATGCGTCGCTGCGTAGCGGGCACATCGGTCAGTCTTGGGTCGGTGTCGCCGCTGGCAAGCACAGGCTGATCGTTCGCGTCGAACCGCTTTTTCAGTAGATCCAGCAGTAGATCATCAAGACCTAGGGGCTCGGCGATCTGGTAGGTGGTACCGGGAAAACGTGCCGCAGCCTGACCGGTGAGACTGGGAATGTCTCTTGTCCAGTGCCTGCCCTGCGCCAGAAACATCGGCAGCACTACCACATGCGTGGCCCCTCTGGCGACACAGGCGGCGTAGGCGGCGTCGATATCCGGCATGGCCAGCTCCATGTGCGCCGGTTCGACAATCTGACAGTCCGCGGCGAAGCGATCGGCAAAACGTTTTGCCACGTCCTTCAAACTATCGTTTGACTGGGCGCGGCGACTGCCGTGGTCGCAAATGATGATGCCGGTGGTGGGTTTGTTCGCGTTCATTGGCGATTCTGTAGTCCGGTTGCAAAGGCACGCCGCTCACGTAGCTGTACACAGCACGCCTGTCGCACCCGTGGGCGGTGTCGGTCGTACTCAAATACCCATGTATGTTCCGTGCGACCTCCTACCCCACGTGCACGACAGACGCACTGTGAACAGCCACCGAGACAGCGGCTGGTATGGCGTGAACGGATACGCCGCTCACGCACCCTGTTCGATAATTGCCAATTCTAGCGCAGGCGATGTCACCGATGTGCGAACGCCAGATGAGCGGTACTAAACCTTGCTGGTGGAACGGAAAAAATGGCGCGATTGAATCGTCAAGCAAACGCTTCAGGCCTGCGATTAAACCAGGGCCTTGCCTCTTCCAGCTGAGTCGCAAGCTGAATCAGGGTGTGATCCGCACCCAGCCGCGCCATAAGCTGCACGCCCAGCGGCATGCCATTGCTCCAGTACAGTGGCACCGACATCGCCGGCTGGCCGGTAAAATTCGCCAGCTGGGTAAACGGATACTGGCTGAGCATTCTCTTTGCAGTCTCTTTAACCATACCACTGAGCATCAACAAGCGATGCAGTCGCAACCGGTTAACCAGCTTGATCCCCAGTCGCTCGGCAATATTCAAGTCGAAGTGGCCAATCTGTGGTGCGATATCTGCCATGGTCGGCGTCAGTACGACGTCATAGGTGTCGTGTATTGCATGCATGGTGCGGGCGAGCTCGGTCCAGTACTGGCGTGCCAATACCATATCGGTGGCCGATATCAGACTGCCAACGGTGCCGAGGCTGCGCGTCTCCTCTTCAATTGCAAGCTTCGCGACCGATACCCCGAGGATGTCGCTGCTGTGCTTCATCAATGCCCCGACCTGGGCGTGGTACAAGGCCAGATAGGAATCAATCAGCTGTTCGCCATCGATGTTCAGTTGTATCGGTTCAAGCTGATGACCAAGGCCAGATAATAATTTGCTGGCATCGTCTACCGCGTCATTGGCAGCGGTACTGACCGTGGAACCAATAAAAGAATCGGTGGTAAAGCCGATGCGAAGCGGCTTTTTCGGCGCGCAAAGCGATGCCGCAAACGGTGTATCGGGTACAACCAGTGGATAGGGCGTGCATTCATCCGGGCCCCGGATGCAGTCGAGCATCCGCACACTGTCGCGAACACTTCTGCTGATGACGTGTTCAACCACCGCACCATCCCATAGCTCTCCGCGTTGTGGCCCGGTTGGCATCAGGCCGCGGCTCGGCTTCAGACCGAACAAGCCACAGCAGGCTGCCGGAATCCGGATGGAGCCGCCACCGTCGCCACCAGCGGCGACCGGCACTATGCCGGCTGCCACGGCGGCTGCGGCACCGCCGCTGGAACCACCGGGACTGCGGCTCAAATCCCACGGGTTACGCGTTGCGCCAAAGGCTTTGGGTTCAGTGACCCCGAGCAGGCCAAACTCCGGGGTATTGGTTTTGCCAAATATATTGAGTCCGGCTGCCTGATAGCGTTTGACCAGATTACTTGAAACCGGGCTGATATAGCCTTTATAGGCTTCTGATCCCTGACTGTGCGGCGCTCCCTCCAACTCGCACAGCAGGTCCTTTAACAGAAACGGCACACCGTGAAATGGCCCAGCCGGCAAGCCCTGCTGCAGCTGTTCTCGCGCATAGTCGTATAGTGGTGTGATGATCGCATTGAGTGACGGATTGACCTGCTCGGCGCGAGCGATTGCCGCGTCCAGCAGCTCGACCGCACTGACTTGACTATCTTGCACCAGTTCTGCCAGCGAGCTCGCATCGTACTTGCTGTATTCGTTCATGATCCCTCGTGTGTTCTTTCCCGTTCGCGATTCGAAAAGTCTAATCTCACCGAGGGCAGCTAACCGCTAAAGTGGATGGCTGATCCGCGTGGCGCGCTGTTTTAACCGCCCAAAAGCAATGAGGTGCAGGCATTAATAATCATCCCAGTGCCGTGAATACACTTCAGCCGAATTCCAGCTGATCGACAGCGACCCGCTTATTTTGATGTCTTTGAGCTCACCCGTCACTTCGGCACTGGAACGCAACTGTGCTACGCCGTCCGGTCGTCTGATTTCTATCTGGTGATCGACGCGACAAGCCGGCGATGCCTGATCAGGGGCCGGCAATGTATAGGTCGCCTTCGTTTGCGTGGTGACGGAGGATTCCGTATCTAGAAAGCTTGTCGTAGTGGCAGGCTGATGCCATTGGTACAACACACCGCCACCATCCAATTGCTGACAACTTCGCTCAAGCAGCCCGTCGGCCTGGCGACGCCAGCGCTTGTCAGCGGGCAGGTCTAATACATCCGGAAATTGAGCGCGCAATGGCCGCATGTCGTCTGGCTGCAGCGGAATCCGGACTACGCCTCCATGCACCAGCGCATCACCATTGACTGGCCAGACCAGCGGCCAGTAGCTGCCGGCAAGACTCAGCCTGAGTGTATGGCCCGGCTGCAGCCGATAGGCAGTGGTCGGCAGTCGCAGTGTGATTTGCCGAACATCGCCGGGTTGATGAGGCAGTTGATTATCGAGCATTTCATCGAGTGCCAGATTGAACACACCGCGACAGATCAATTGACTCTGACGGTCTGGTGCGACGTCACACAGACGACAGACGAGCAGCCCAGGCGTTTGCTGCGACGAGATATCCAGTTCAATGCGGACGCGGCCGACAATATCCAGCGCCAACTCCAATGGCTGTGCATCGAAGCACAATGACTCTGCATCCTCTGTAGCCTGATCCAGCGGCAGCCCGCCAACTCGCCCAAAGTAACCGGTGTCACCAGCGGCCATACCATGTACGCCAGAGGACGGTATGTGCACACCTTTAGTGTCGGTGACTCGCTTTTGCGACAATGAACCATTACCGATGAAGAGAGCTCTCTCTTGCTCGTGATCGGTATCATCGAATTCGATCCAGTCGCCATTGCGTTGTCGCAGTCGATCGACCGGTGGATCGAACTGTCGCCTCCAAAGTCGCAGCCGTGGCCACTGCGGTACGGATTCACCCTCACCCTTGAGCCAGTGGTCCCACCACTGCAGCGCCAGTTGTTGAAAACCGATAGCTGGACCCGGTTCGCCCTGATCCGGGTAGTGGTGCCCCCAGGGGCCAACGATCCCCCAACAGATATCCGGACGCTGCTGTACCAGCGGCATGACCGAGTTGGAATATCGATCACTCCAGCCACCAATGGCAAGTATCGGGCAGCTGAGTGCGTGTGCTGCAAAGCGAACTGAACCCTGACGCCAGTAGATTCCGCGCGTCCCGTGCCCAAGCCACTGCTGCATCGGAAATGTCAGTTGTTCGAGTCGCTGCTGCCACTGCCGCCACCAGCCCTCACCGACCGTCGCCGCATCAGGTGGTGCGGCCAGTATCGCCGGCAGCGTTGCGCCCCACTCGATCGTGTCGGTCAGCAGACAGCCACCCATCCAGTGGATGTCGTCCTCGAATCGATCGATGGTGGCACAATTTGCCAGCACTGCCTTCAATGCGTTCGGTGCTCGCACAGCTGCCTGCAGACTGGCGGTACCGCCCCACGATGTACCGAACATACCAACTTGCCCGTTGCACCAGGGTTGGGCGGCGATCCAGTCGATCAGGTGCCTCGCATCGGCCAGTTCAGCCGAGTTGTACATATCCGGCATGTGACCTTCGCTGTCACCCGAGCCGCGCATGTCCACCCGCAAACACACATAGCCGTGTTCCGCAAAGTACGGATGGTTCTGTTCATCGCGCGCGCGCACCAGGTCGCGACGGCGATAGGGTATGTACTCAAGGATCGCCGGGTAGGCCCCCTGCTGTACCGGCATCCACACCCTGGCCGCCAGACGCACACCATCCGGCATGCGAATCCAGACATGTTCCAGTTCCCTGATCTGATGACTCATGGCAACCATCCCCAAAGTACGGCGATTGACGAACTCACAGAGCGGCAGACCAGACACCCCGCAGGCGCTCGAGAGTGACAAGAATTTCTAAACAATTTTCTTTTGACAGATGAATTACTGTGGCAGTATACGAACAGGTTCACTGATCGCCAACGACCAATGTCCACTCACGAGTTGTCACAACCTCAAACCTGCGCCGACGTACTGGCCCTGTCTGGCGGACTGGCGTCACTCGGCTCAGAGGTCCGCCAGGTTCGCCGGGCCCGACAGATGACACTGAAAGACATGGCGGCGGCAAGCGGCGTGTCGCTGAGCCACCTCAGCGCAATCGAGCGAGGCGCTACCAATCCATCAATCGATGTGATCGCAAAGATCGCCAGCGCACTCGATGTCTCGGCCGACTGGTTTTTCGCGCGGCGTCCCGGCGAGGGACCACTGGAGCGCACGTTTGTGGTGCGCCGCCGCAACCGGCGCAACCTCAATGTGCTGTACGGAGAATCCGCTGCTGAAGTTGGCTACACAGACGCACTGCTTTCCAGCTCAATCGGCGGCAACTTCTACATGGGTGTGGCGGACTACGCACCGCGCTCGACACGCCAGCTTGAACACCTGTACCAACATGGCGGCGAGACTCACGGTTATGTACTCGATGGCGAACTGCAGCTGTTGATCGGCGATGAAATCATCACACTGAAACAGGGTGACAGCTACAGTTTTCCAGCCTCAGTGGTACACAACGTACGCAACCAGACAGACCATCCGGCGCGATTGATCTGGGCCGCCTCTCCGGTCGTCATACCCAGTGATGTCGTCGCCGCAAAAACCGGTGGTGACAAGCAAAGCCACCTAGTGTGAACAACCCGATCCAATGGAGGAATGCAATGACTGAAACAACTGATCTCTCCCGGCGTTCGTTTTTGGCTGCAGCCGGTGCTTTTGGCGTGGCGAGCATGGCACTGCCACGACTGTCGATCTCCGATGACGGCAAGATCCTGACGGTGCGCAGCTACTCTGATTTGCAGGTCCTCGATCCGGCCTTTCGCGTATCCCTGCCCGAAGACGATATCATCCGCTCAATCTTCGCTCCGCTGGTTATCCCGCAGGCCGGCGACACCTGGGGCTGGAAGCCTGTTGCGGTTGAAACGATTGAGCAAATCGACGATCTAACCGTTGCGTTTACACTACGCGATAACATCGTCTTCACCGACGGCTACGGCCAGATGACAGCCGAGGATGTAAAATTCTCGATCGAACGCATTGCGGACCCTGCGCTTGAGAGCCCATATGCCGGTGACTGGGGTGCACTGAAAGAAGTTGAAGTAAAAGACAAGCTCTCTGGCCTGATACACCTTAAGAATAAATTTGTGCCACTGTGGTCGACTACCCTGCCCACACCCGCTTCATGCATTTTGTCAAAAAAGGCGATGGAAGAGCTCGGCGATAAAATCACAACCAAGCCGGTGGCACAGTCAGGTCAGTATCTGCTTGCCGAATGGCAGCCAAAACAGAAAACGGTATTGCGCCGCAACCCGGACTGGGCACATGAGCCCGGTGGCTACGAGGAAATTCACATAATCCCGATTGAGGATCCGGCCACCGCCGAGCGCGGCTTTGAAGCTGGTGATCTGGATTACACATGGACTTCAGTCAGCTCGATCCCGCGATTGAAAAAGAACCCACCTGCCAACAGTGTGGTACTGGAAAAGCCGTCACTGGCCTATGTGTGGCTCGGCATCAATCAGGATGTGGCCCCTTTTGACAACCTCAATGTTCGCCGTGCGGTGCAGCACGCGATTGACCGGCAACTAGTGGTCGACGCGGCCTACTATGGCGCCGCTACCGTCGGCAACGGCATCGTTGCACCTGGCCTGCCGGGCAGTCGCGACAGCGTTTCCTACGACTATGATCCGGACAAGGCACGCGAGCTACTCAAGCAGGAAGGCATCACTGATCTCACCGTGACCCTGGACATACTCAATCAATCAGAGCGACTCAGTGCTGCGCAGGTCATACAGGCCAATCTGGCCGAGGTCGGTATCAACTGCGAAATTAAACAGAATGACAGCGGCACCTTCTGGACACTTGGCTCTAAGGACGGCGACTACTGGAACAAACTGCAGTTGGTACTGAGCCGATTCTCGATGCAGCCCGATCCGAGCTGGGCCAGCGTCTGGTTCACACCGGAGCAAGTTGGTGTATGGAACTGGGAGCGCTTCAATAGCGAGGAATACAAAGCGCTGCACGATCAGGGCCTGGTTGAGAGTGACTTTGGCAAACGCGATGAAATATACAAAAAGATGCAGGCCCTGATGGACGAGAGCGGCAGCTACGTGTTTCTGACACACGAAGTTGTCGGCGCCATTCATCGCGACAACATCGTTCCGGGCTTAAAGCCCAACGGTGAATCGCTGTTGCAGGAATTCAAGCCCGCCTAAGTAACGCAACGCCTGCACGCCTGGTCAGTATCGACAGGCGTGCAGGCCAGCGTTCACCGCCCCCTCTTGCTCAAGTACACCTTAAGCCGCCTGGTACTGGCGCTCGTTATCGTCTCACTGGCGATGATGATCCTTTTTTGTATGATCTACCTGATCCCGGGCGATCCTGCAGCGGTTGCACTTGGGCCAAGGGCCACCGAGGCAATGCGCGACGCGCTGCGAATCAAGATGGGGCTGGATCAACCGGTATGGGTGCAGTTCTGGCAGTTTTTCAGTAACGCCTGGCGCGGAGATCTGGGCAATGAGGTGTTATCGGAGCGACCGGTCGCGGATGTGGTGATGGAACAATTGCCATTTACTCTGGCACTGATAGCGGGTGGGATCAGCTGGTCCGTCGCGCTCGGTATCCCGCTGGGGTGCTGGGCCGCCATTCGCCGTGGCAGTCTGGTGGATCGCCTGGTGGGCGTGCTGTCAGTCGCGGTAATCGCAGTGCCATCGTTTGTTGTGGCGATATACGCGTTGTTGATCTTTTCGGTTTCGTTGCGATGGCTGCCGGCTATCGGCGCCGGCGAGCCGGGCGATATTGCAGATCAGCTCAAGCATCTGATTCTGCCGTCACTGGCAGTTGGTCTCGGTTGGGTGGGATATATCGCAAGGATGGTCCGCGCCTCGATGCTTGAGGTGCTGGAGGCGCCGCACATTCGCACGGCACGTGCATTCGGTTTAACCGACGCGATGATTACCTATCGCTACGCGCTGCCTATCGCAATTCTGCCGACCGTCACGCTGCTCGGGGTCGGCATCGGACAAATGCTCTCATCTGCGGTGTTTGCAGAAATCGTGTTTGCCCGGCCGGGGGTCGGTAAACTTGTCTACGACGCGATACTGACACGAAATTATCCATTAGTCACCGGCGCCGTGCTGGTTACCACTGCGTTGTTTGTGCTGTTGAACCTGCTGGCGGATCTGATCGTCGGCGCGCTGGATCCCCGTGTACGCAGCCGCTTCTGAACAGCGCGGCTGGCGCACCGCCTGGCGAATCCTGCGAGAACCGCTCGGGGCACTCGGCGTAACGCTCGTGCTTATCATGCTGTGCGGTGCAATATTCGCCGATCTGCTGACGACGTTCGAACCGAACAAGATATCTCCACGTGATCGTTTTCTACCGCCATCAGCAGAACACCTGCTCGGCACGGATCAGCTGGGTCGCGATTTGTTCAGTCGTGTGTTGCACGGTAGCCGCATCGCGTTGTCGATTGCACTGTTTGCTACCGGTGTGTCCTTGATAATCGGCGTAGTACTCGGCCTCATCGCAGGTTACGGCCCGCGCTGGCTGGACAATGTCATGATCCTGCTGTTCGACTCGATCAAGAGCTTTCCGACCGTGATGCTGGCACTGGCACTCGTCACCCTTTTTGGCCCCTCATTAACCGCAGTCGTGGTGGTGGTCGTTCTGGTTAATGTGCCGGGCTACGCACGCATCGTACGCACTCAGACACTGGCACTAAAAACGGCCGAGTTTGTCACTGCCGCGCAGAGTATGGGGGCAACCACAGCACGCATTCTTGCCCGTCACATCATGCCCAACTCGATTGGCCCGCTGTTGATACTGGCGTCAATGGACATTCCGGTCGTGATCGCAATTGAGGCGGGCATGAGTTTTCTCGGTCTGGGTGTGCGCCCGCCAACGCCAAGCTGGGGCGCCATCCTGAACGACGGATTCAGCGCCATTCGAGATACACCGTGGATCGCAATCGCGGGTGGCCTGCCCATCATATTAACGACACTCGGCTTCACCTTTTTGGGCGAGACACTGCGCGATCTGTTCGACCCGCGATTGAAGCGACGCTCATGAACGTGTTGTCGATTCAAAATCTGAGTGTCAGCTTCACTACCGACGGAGGCGAGTTACAAGCGCTGCGAAACGTTTCATTCGACGTGCCGGAACGACGCATCGTCGGTATTGTCGGTGAGAGCGGCTGTGGCAAATCTACGCTGATCAGCGCGATACTCGGCCTGCTGGCAGACAACGGCCAAATTCAACGCGGCAGCATCCTGTTCGAGGGGGAGGCGATAAACGAACGATCCGAGCAAGGCATGCGCGAATTGCTCGGCCAGCGAATCAGCACCGTCTTCCAGGACCCGATGGGTACATTGAACCCGGTGCTCTCGATCGGTCGCCAGATGCTCAATATTCAGTATCGTCTGGCCGACAGCAAGCGAGATAAAATCGCACGCTGCATCGATAGTCTGGAACAGGTTCGCATTCCGGATCCACAGGCCGCGCTGAAGCGCTACCCTCACGAGTTTTCGGGGGGCATGAAACAGCGCATTGCGATTGCAATGGCCTTGATGATGAAACCGGCATTGCTGATCGCAGACGAACCCACGACCGCGCTAGATGCCACCCTCGAGGTGGCAATCATTGAGTTATTGCAGCAACTGCAACAACAGATCGGCTGTGCGGTGATGTTTGTTTCTCACCACCTCGGTGTGATCGCAGAATTGTGTGACGACGTCGTTGTGATGTATGCCGGAGAAGTCGTCGAGCACGGATCGGTCAGGCAGATTTTCAACCACCCGCAGCACCCGTATACTGCCCGATTGCTCGAGTGCGACCCGGCGCGTCACAGCACGGCCGCTATCGATTCTGCATCGCAGCGGCAAAACACACTGCGACTGCCAACGATCGCAGGCGAGATCCCCGATCTTCGCCAGCCGACACGCGGCTGCATTTTTGCACCTCGCTGCGACCGCCGCCAGCTCGCCTGCGATTCAACTCCTCCGGTGATTGAAGTGGCGACAGGCCATATTGCTCGCTGTATTGACGCGGGCAACTCATGAGCGCCCTGCTGGACGTAGACGATCTCAGTGTCGAATTTCGAGTCGGTCCGGCCTGGCGACGACAATCGATACAAGCGGTCGCCGGAGTCAGCTTCTCCCTGCCGGCAGGCAAGACATTCGCACTGGTGGGGGAAAGTGGCTCGGGCAAAACGACACTGGCGCGGGCAATCAACGCGTTACAGCCAATTGCCAGCGGCAGTGTCAGCTTTAAAGGCGTACGCATCGACCAGTTGACGCGCACGCAGATGAAACCCCATCGACGACGAATGGCGATGATGTTTCAGGATCCAATGGGATCTCTGTCACCGCGCATGACGATCAGCGAACTACTGGCAGAACCCTTTCGTATTCATCGCGACGCGGCGCACGATATCCACGAACAGACGCGTCAACTACTGGCGCAGGTGGGTCTGCCGGCAGCGTATCTGGATCGCTACCCGCACCAGCTGTCCGGTGGCCAGGCGCGACGTGTCGGGGTGGCGCGCGCAATTGCGCTGAACCCCGCGCTAATTGTTGCCGATGAGCCGACAGCCGGGCTGGACGTATCAGTCCAGGGTGAGATACTGAACCTAATGATGGATCTGCGCGAGCGGATGAATCTGGCGATGCTGTTTATCACGCACAACCTGCATGTCGTACACCATGTAGCCGATCATGTCGCAGTGATGTATCTCGGGCGATTTGTCGAGCGCGGTCCCACCCGCGAGGTTTTCGCCACACCGAAACACCCCTATACCCAGGCACTCCTGTCCGCCAACCCGGAGCCGGACCCGGATCGCGTGCACACACGCATCACCCTGCCCGCCGAGGTTCCCTCCCTGCTGGCGCGTCCAGGCGGTTGCGAATTTCATCCACGCTGCCCCAGGGCACAATCACGTTGCAGCGTCGAGGCGCCAGTCACAAGTGATAACGGCGCTCATGTCGTCAGCTGTCACTTCCCACTTACAGCCGGGCAAGCATCGGCTGTGACGCGTTAAAAAGGAGCCAGTATGGATCCGATTCACGTGGTGCAAAACTTTCCCCGCGCGGTAAAAGAAATTGAAAACACCTGGATTGCGATGCCGGATGGCACACGGCTGGCCGCTCGCATCTGGCTTCCGGAGGATGCCGAAGAAGACCCGGTACCTGCGATACTTGAGTATCTGCCCTATCGAAAGCGCGACGGTACAGTCGAGCGCGATCAACTGACCCACCCCTACTTTGCCGGCCACGGCTACGCCAGCGTGCGAGTCGACATGCGAGGCACTGGTGACAGTGAAGGTATTTGCCTGGGTGAATATCTGCGGCAAGAGCAGGACGATGCACTGGCAATTATCGACTGGCTGGCAACCCAAACCTGGTGCAGCGGTCGAGTGGGTATGATTGGTATTAGCTGGGGTGGCTTTAACGGACTGCAAGTCGCCGCCCGCCAGCCACCGGCACTGGCAGCGGTTATTACCTTGTGTTCGACCGACGATCGCTATGCCGATGACATCCATTTTATGGGCGGTTGCGCACTGACTGACAAAATCGCCTGGGGTGCGACTGCTTTTTCAATTGCCAACACACCACCTGACCCGGCTATCGTTGGCGAGCGCTGGCGAGACATGTGGCGCCAGCGCCTGGACAACAACGGACTGTGGATGCTCGACTGGTTTTCCCATCAGCGTCGCGATGATTTTTATGCACACGGTTCCGTCTGTGAAGACTACGCCAAAATCAAAGTACCCGTGTATGCAGTTGGTGGCTGGACGGACGGCTACACCAACGCGATCTTCAGGATGCTGGAGAATCTGTCCTGCCCGCGCAAGGGCCTGATAGGACCATGGGCTCACAAGTACCCGCATTTTGCAACACCGGGCCCACGGATTGGTTTTCTACAGGAGTGCCGGCGCTGGTGGGATCAACATCTCAAGGGGCACGACACTGGCATCATGGATGAACCTATGCTGCGCGCGTGGATACAAGAGCCTGCACTACCTGCCACTGCATATGATCAGCGCCCTGGCCGGTGGGTGGCAGAACCCGGCTGGCACGGAGCAGCACTCGATATCAGCACGTTGTATCTGGAAGGTCAGTCACTTTCGTACAAACCCGGCGCCTCGCCTATCGTGGTAAAAACTGCGCAAAACGCCGGCTGGACCGCAGGTGCCTGGTGCGGCTACGGCGGCGGTGATGGCGCGCTGGATCAAAACGGCGAGCTAGGGCTGATGACCTTATTCGAAAGCGAACCGCTGCAGGATGATCTCCAGTTGTTGGGTTTTCCAGTGTTTCACGCCACGTTGCGCTGCGATGCCGCACAGGCGAACCTGACGGTGGTTCTGTCGTCGGTCAATGACGATGGATCTGCCACGTTGCTAAGCTATGGTGTGCTCAACCTGACCCATCGACACGGCCATCGCGAGCCCGCAGCCTTACAGCCTGGTGAAGCATTCGACATTGCGATTCAGTTGAACGCTGTTGGCCAGCGGATTGCGATGGGCCAGCGCCTGAGGCTGGCGCTATCCACTGCCTACTGGCCCGTTATCTGGCCGGCACAATACGACGCTACGCTTACCCTCACCGCGGGTAGCGCTCGAATCGAACTGCCACAGCGTGCCATCAGAGCAGAGGATCACACGCTGCCCGCTTTTGCCAGACCCGAGACCGCGCCGCCACTCAAGACAGAAACTCTAAGCGAAGGCGAGCATCTTCGTACACGAGAGATCAACTTCCTGAGCGGACTTGAAACGTATCAGCGCTATAGCGATAGCGGCGCAGTCAAACACTTGCACACTGGCCTGACAGTTCAACACACCAGCCGGGAGACCTTCACAATAAATCCGGCAGATGTCTCTTCAGCCTGTGCCTTGTGTGAATGGACGATGGTGCACCAGCGCGACGGATGGTACACCGAGCTGGATACGACAGTCAGCGTCCAGGCACTGCCGACTCTATGGCGGATATCAGCCAGCCTGACCGCGCGTGACGCTGAGGGTGTGGTCGCACATCGGGAGTGGTCAGAGGATATCAGCCGTGATCTGGTTTGATTAAATCGTGAATTAGTAACGATAAGAAGATAAAACGCCATCTTCACTTGCAACCAAGAATTCGTACGTTACAAAACGGACCATCTGATGACGCCAACACTCGTTTCTGAAATCGTCGACACCTCACGCTACCCGATTGAACAACCGGGCACTGCGGCATATGACGAAATCGTCGCGCACTGTAAATCAAAACTACAGCACAATGGCCTGTGCCTGTTGCCGGATTTTATTCGCACTGAAGCACAGACCGAAATCCAGAACGAGGCGCATTCGCTCAGCCCACAAGCGCATCGCACCGAACACTGGCGTGCAACCCCCAACGGGGTTGATGACAGCGACGAAAGCCGGCTGCCGGTCAGCACACGCGCCGCGATTGGCAGCATTGCTTACGATCGACTATCGCCAGCATCCGCACTGCGCGCCTTGTATCAATCGCAGGCATTCACTGACTTTCTAAACAATGTCTTTGACGGTGAAACACTCTACCCCACCGCCGACCCACTAATTGGCTGTATGCTGACTGTGTTGAAGGCCGGGGATGAGCTCGGTTGGCACTATGACCCGAACGACATGGTCGTGTCCCTGTCCATTCAAGTGGCGCAGAATGGCGGCGAATTCGAGTTTGCGCCGCGGATTCGCAAGCCCGCTGACCATGCCCGGGTGAACGAACAAGCAGTGCTGGAGGGTCACTACAGTGGCACCATCAGTGAAACGCTTGGCGCCGGCACCCT
Source organism: uncultured Granulosicoccaceae bacterium (assembly GCA_964573105.1). Lineage (GTDB taxonomy): Bacteria > Pseudomonadota > Gammaproteobacteria > Granulosicoccales > Granulosicoccaceae > CAKZSB01. The sequence goes on along the minus strand of CAZNIS010000026.1, from coordinate 17,211 downwards.
ATCGTTTTTTAACGGCCATCGGTCGCTGCATCGCGTAGCGCCGGTCGGAGACGGGAACGCGCGAATCATTGCATTGTTCAACTATTCGAACACGCCCGCTTACACGTTCAGCGATGACATCCGAATGAAGTTCTTTGGCCGCCGCGAATGAGTTTTTGCACATCGAAGTTCAAGACAATCTACGCAAGCTAAACTGACCATCAAAACGCCGCTGCTGGTTTCTATGATCGGGGCCCCTGGCATGGCCTGGACCCACAAGCACTGAGTCGATCGCACCGCGCATTACTCGACCCGCGCCCTGCAATGATGGTACGCAATAATGAACACGGCATACGCGATGATGGCAAATACCAACTTGTACGAGAAGGCATCAACACACCTCAAGCGGCGCACGGGAAATAAAACGTTTCCGGTCAGCCGGCAGGCCCCATTCAGACAAATCCGCCGCCTATGCCACAGGTCGGTCAATCAATTCGGGTTGCGCCACCAGAGCTGCAGCACATTACCGCATCACAATAAAACAGAACAGGCGATTTCGGGATTCGACTTGCCCCTAACGCCAACCATAAGCGTTGCTGCCGCGCCAACGCCACACGATACGCCCTGCACACACGCCAATAAAAACGCCACAGAAATTAGCCAGAAAATCCATTGAACTGGCCGTGCGGCCGATGAAAGGCTGGACAATTTCGGCAACGCCGCCACTAACGACCAGTACTGGCACAGCCCAACGTAGCGCCCCCGGATAAAACGCCGCTATTGGCGCTGCGAGTGCGGCAAACACAGCGACGTGATTGAGCGTATCGGCGCTGTTGGCACCGCATTGCAACTCCATGTAGTTATCCGGAAACAGGCAGCCAAGCTGATGATAAGCGGTGTACAAGAGAAACATCGCTGCGACGAGAAGAAGATCTGCACGAAGGGGCCTTGGGAATGGATTGGTTGATCCGCTGGGCGCAGGTGTGTTGCCTCGCTTATCAACAGACTGGTGGCGACTGGACCGCCGGCGCCGTCGACGGTTGACCACAGCAGGCATATTGGCCTTTGCGTATTCGACGGCCCAGGCATCACTGGATGAAGCGCGCGTCACGCGGGACTGACGGCGACTGTTTCCCTGCCGGAAATTACTATCGCTCTGTGAATGCATCCCTGCCACCCTTTAGCTGGTCACACGAGATGCTATACGGCACGATTTCACCGCTTGGTAAATCGCTATGCTGCATAGTCCTACTCCGGTTTATCTCCATGCCAAACGCACATTGCACACGCGTGGTGTGGGCAGTTCGATCGCGCCATCGGCACTACGTCACACAAATAGTGTGATCTGATTCAATATCAGTTTACGTGCGCTGGTTCACAAAACCTATCCCGGCAAAAACCACCGGACACGCTGCGTTGACGTGCGAGTGTTGTCGCCGATGGATCCGCAATAGCGCCTGATGCCCCCTGTTTGGGGTGGGTTTCGGGTTTGTGCACGTGAATCTACAAGCGAGTCAATCAGATGCACCGTCAAAGTGTTTGCAACATTTGCAAGATACCTGGTGCTGGTGCAAAGAGGCGGTCTCTCAGCAAGGGGGTATCCGTCGCTGTCACTGCACGAAACCGCTATCCACAATAGTGAATCTTTAGCGCGAGCTGTAGCGTCCACCCGCAACCAGTGACACCCGGAATAGAAACGTATGCATTTACGCCACACAACAACCTTAATGGGCGGCTGTTCCTGTCTCGTCACAGCTGGCACCGCAGTCATTCACAGTGGTCGTAAACACGCTCAAGCAACTAAAACACACGCCGATTCGTTTTAGATATTAAACATTTATTCACTATTCTTATCACCACTCAGATCGAATACGACATACGTGAACCAGTCACTCAGGAGTTTCCACAGTTCCTGACAAACACTGACCGACAAGTGTTAGATAGGTAACGGGTCAGTCCCGGCTGCAGCTTAACCGGAGGCGACTGACTGTCGTTGCGATTAGAAAACCTATGTTCGCACTATCAAGAATAAGCAAGTACCTCATCGCTGTAAGCTTGTCGCTAGCGCTACTGGTCATCTGGCTCGGCAGTCGCTACTGGACAGACGCTCGCACTCAGTTTACCGGCGCGACGCAGCTTGAACTTTCAGTTGCCCCGGAGACGACGCTGTTCAAAATCGCCTCAGCTCTGGATCGAGAACGACATGCCGTACAAACCACACTGGTGGATGCAGCGCGTTTCGAGGCTGACCTCGATCACCTTCGTTCACTGACGAGAGATACCAAACAGCTATTTGAGCAACTGCGTCGGGAAATCGCATCGTTGCAAACGCCGCACTGGACCGACAATCGTTACAGTGAAGACACCACAGCTAGTCTGATGACGGAACTGGAAGACAAGTTTAAAAGAACTGCGATGGCGCGTTCAGTCATTACCGGGCAATTGTATTTACCCATCGACGAGCGAAGCGACTCCGTGCGGATGCAACTTTTCGATGCCTACGGCAACTTCATCAAGGCGCTCAATAACCTTCGTCAGCATGTACATGCCTACCCTGAAAAGAACTACCGGGGCGTACTGTCGGCACATAAGATCAAGGATGCAATCTGGTCGCTGAAAGAAGCCATTGCCCGAACCACCAGCCTCGTCCAAAGCCTGAATTTGAAGCACCGCAATGGAACGATCGACACGCTTAATGTTGACAACCTAACGCTTCGACTACTGCAAAATCACGAGAGAACCGACCAGGCGATAAACGATCTTGCACAAATGCTCAAGAGCGAGGAGATTGTGGGCGTCGACGCCAAAGACATAGCAACCCTCGAATCACAGTACAGAAAGATCTACTACTCCTTGGTCAAGCAGGTGATTCTGGTCTCACCGCAGTTTGTAAAAATTGGCGATCGCCTCTCGCAATGGATGCGAAGCGCCGACGAAATCAGGGACGATGTTCAGCAAATCGAACGCGTGGCACTGACCAATACACTGTCTGCCGCCGCCTCAGTAAAGCGCGACACTGCTGTCAGCCTGGCTGCCAATACGTTGCTGGTCCTGCTGTGCATGGTAATGGCCTGTGCAACCCTGAGAATTGCCTGGAAAATTCAACGTCAGTCGGATCGCGATGAACTTACCGGTATACCCAATCGACGATATTTCAATACGGCGATCACGGCGCTGTTGAAACGAACTGATCTGTCGAAGCATGAAAAGCTGGTGCTGATGACTATGGATCTAAACGGATTCAAGTCGATCAACGATACCATGGGCCACGTCGCTGGCGACAATTTGTTGAAACAGGTGGCACAACGACTCAATGCGATTGTCAGTGACAAGATGGTCCTGGCCCGCATGGGCGGCGATGAGTTTTCACTACTCTATACAACCACCAACCCCACCGACGCCTTTCAGCTGGCTTGTCGAGTCAGGGATACGTTCATTCGCTCGTTCAGTGTCGATGGCGGCTTGATCAAGATGAGCACCAGTATCGGCTACAGTATTTACCCTGACGATGCGCAATCTGGCAGGGAACTTCAGATTACATCAGACTTCGCAATGTTCAGCGCCAAGCAGTCTGGCGGACAAACCATCCAGCCATTTGACAGCGAAGTGGCCAGTCAGTACAGAAATCGCCTGTTGATAGAAAAGGATCTGGTACGGGCGATTAATCACAATCAACTGGAACTGCACTACCAGCCACAGGTGAATCTGACATTGGGATGCGTGGGATCTGTAGAGGCACTCATCCGATGGAATCATCCGGAGCGCGGCAACATTCCGCCGAGTGAGTTCATTGTCGTCGCAGAAGAAGCCGGGTTGATGCCGATGCTGGGCACTTGGGTGCTTAACGAGGCGTGCAGGCAGGCCGCACTTTGGCAAAACACAGTGATGGCACCGGTGCGAATTGCCATAAATGTTTCAATTCACCAGGTGATGCAAAACGACTTTGTACAGCAGGTTGTCGATGTGACGGCACAACATGGCGTGCCATCTGACTCACTGGAGCTTGAGATCACTGAAAGTGTCGTGATGGCTGATATCAACTGGATCGCCAAATGCCTGAGCGAACTCAAGGCGCTCGGTTTTAGAATCGCGCTGGACGATTTCGGCACCGGACACTCATCGCTGAGTCAGCTTCAGAACCTGCCACTGGATACGCTAAAGATTGATCGCTCGTTCATCAGCAAACTGGATGACGACTCCCGCAATATGAAATCAGTCACCGCAACCATCGCCTCGATAGCTGAAATCTATGGTCTGGAGACGGTGGCTGAGGGAATAGAGACCGATAGGCAATTGTTTGAGGTCAACCAGCTGGGTATAGACATCGCGCAGGGCTATTTTTACTCCAAACCGTTGCCGGTCGACAAACTGCCGGATGCTATTGCCGCAATATCAAACCTGATGAGCAACGGTCGAAAAGCTGCCTGAGTGCTCAAGCTGATGCCCTCTCACACGATATCCCGGGGAGCACCAGGCTCCCCGGGTGGCCAGCCAGTTAACTGCCTACGCGCCAGAACACGCACTGATGGTGCACTGACACTTGCCGCTGTCTACTGATTAGGGATTAACAGACTGGGCTGGGCGACGCTTGCGCTTTCGGCGGTGCTGCTCCAGTACCCCTTCCACGGTTCCAGCGCATCGCCCGGTTGCACAGCCTCATAACGCAAGCCGTCATATCCCCACAGCGTATCGCTAACAATGCCGGTCTCCGACGCCTGCGTCAGGCTGCAGCCTGAGACAGCCGCACAGTCGCCGTTGACGGAGACCACCCGAATATCCGCCGGGTTGGTTGATCGATAAAAAGGATTGCCCAGTATTTGCCAGCGTCGACCATCCGAATCGCTGTCCATCTCGCGCTGAAAACAGCCGTTGGCGCCCGCGCAGCCATCGTTGTCACCGACAATGGATGCCAGCGTCGTCGACGGCAGATCGATGACGAGTGTCTCACCGGCATCGTGGATCAGCCAGTAGCCAACGCCGGGCTCGAGTTCATCATCGAGCTCCATCAGGCGATAGCGTGGATTATCGCCTTGACTGATGTACTCAAAGACCGCCCAGGTTGCAGCGCCTTGCGTATTGGCGTACGGCATAACGATGTCGTCTGCGATGACGTCACGCAGGGTGGTTTGCCCACCCGCCATGGCCGGCACACTAAAGAGCGTCCATTCGAGATCGGCAACCTCCATGGTGGGTACGCTGGCAAGCGGTGGATCGCTGATGGTAAACGTCAATGTGGCGTTGACCGTCGCTGAGCCTGACGACGTATCGAGCAAGGCGACTTCGATCGTCTCGGAGCCCTCGGGTATTTCATCTGGTAACACTGAAATTCGCAGCAGCCTGTCAGCGGTGTCGCCAGCCGGCCAGACCAAAGTGCCGGTCGCCGCCACATTGGCAACCGCTCGACCGATGAAGAAATCCAGCAATGAAGCGGACTCCTGAATTTCCTCCTGAACGATAATGTCCCCACCGGGAGTGCCGGACACTTCATAGTCAACGGATACCGTTCGGTTGATATCGCCGCTTCGCTTGATGGTGACGACAATGTCGGTGCCCTCTTCAACTGTCGACTCGTCCGCCCCCAGTTGCACTACTGTCAGCAACGCCGGCACATCATCAGCTGCCGTCTCGGGATCGATTCCCGGATCTGTGCCAGCCTGTAACTCCTGCACGTTCGTCGCGCCGTCGCCATCTGAATCTTCATCACCGTCTTCGACGCCGTCGTTGTCTGTGTCGGTGCTGGTCACTGACAGACCCAGCGCACGTTCGACTCGATCCGTCAGGCCATCACCGTCGGTATCGATGTTGTCAGCGTCCAGAGTGTATTGCGCAATGTTGCCTGCAAGCTGCCCACCGGAAGTGCTGAACAGACCACCAGCAAACAGCGCATTGGTACGGTACAGGGCCAGCGCATTGATTCTTACGCCAGTGATACCTGATCCCGGATTCACCCAGTCTGAACCATCCCACTGCAGCAACAAATTGCCATCGCCGAAGTCCAGCCCGACAAACAACTGACCGTCAGCGGTGCTCTGCAGCGCAGAGACAGACACTGGACCGGGGATGTCTACCTCCAGCGCCCAGCTACTGCCGTCCCATCGCCATAGTCCATTATCCAGTGAAAAGTCCGGTAGCTGCACGTAGGCTGATGCCAGCAAGGTGTCATCGGCTGCCAGTGCCAGTTGATCAACACTTGAAAACTGATCAGCCGACATCAAGGTGTTCCAGTTGCTGCCATCCCATCGGGCGATGCCGCCTGCATCGATACCGTTGACACTGCTGAAATATCCGCTGACATAAAGCAAGCCACCGTCAGTCAGCGCCATGTAGTTCGCCTCGACACGGCCAACGACCACCCACTGGCTGCCATTCCAGCGCGCAATTTGTCTTTGGACTGGCCCGTTATCGATGGCAAATTCGCCGCTTAAATAGATTTGGCCAGCGCTGTTGGCCACGATATCGGTGAAGCTATAGATCGTTCGCAAACCGGTATTCATCGTCTGCCAGCCAGCTGCATTCCATATCGATACGCCGGGGGCGCGATAGTCATCGATGGCGACATAGAGGTTGCCGTTGCCATCCGCAGCCATCGCTGCGGCGGCATCCTGCAGCGGAGATCCGTCCAAAGCGTTCCAGCCCTGGCCATCCCAACGCACGATGTATTCGGCGTCGATATTGCCAGCCTGGGTAAAACCACCCGTGACAAACAGATCGCCATCAGCTTCGGCGACCATTTCGCTAACGTAGTCATTCAGCCCCAGCATCGGCCGATCGCTTTGCGATGCAAAGCCAGACCAGCTAACACCGTCCCAGATGGCGACGGAATTCAGCTTGCCGGCTTGCGCGGTGACGGTGAAGCTGCCACCTGCAAACAGGCCGCCATCGGCCAGCAGTGTTAGCGTTGAGACAGACTGGCCCGCGATACCGGGGGTAAGTTCTACCCAATCAAGACCGTTCCAGCTGAGTATCTGCTGCTGATTCTCATCGCCAAAAGATCGCACACGACCACCGACGTACAGCGTGCCGTTTTGATCGAACAGGAGATCCTGCACCCCTGCATACGGATTAGGCAGGGCGACGCCCCCACCGAGACTTGTCCAGCCATCAGTACAAGCATTTTCAGTAGCCGTGGCGATGCAAATGGCGTCCTCCGCTGACCATCTCGCAATTCCAAAATAGGTGCGGCTGTTGGTCCAAAAAGCGCCACCACCGACATATAACGCACCATCCGGACCTGTCACCATCTTGCGGATTCTGCCCTGAATCGGCGCATCAAAGTCGCTCCAACTGCCCTCGACCCACTTGTTGATCCCGAACGCCCCGCCAGCGAGCAGTTCCCCTTCCGGATTGAACAACAAAGACGACACGTCGTCTTCCGGCCCCGCGCCAAGCGCGCTCCAGGCACCGTCCTGCCACAGGGCGACTCTTTCTGCAGGGCTGCCGCCGGCGGTAGAAAACCGGCCACCGACATAGACTTGATCGGTATCGTCGATGAGGATCACATAGGCGGCGTTGTCGACGCCGGTGCCGAGTCCCGACCAGGCGCTGCCATCCCATACTGCCACATTGGAGACGGCCTGCCTGCCCGCCTGTGAAAATGTTCCCGCTATGTAGAGGTTGCCGTTGCTGTCGACGGCCATATCGCTGATATCTCCGTCCACGCCCGTCCCCAACGCAGACCAGGCGACGCCATCCCACATCGCTATACCATTGACCCTGCTACCATTGATGGCGGTGAAATCACCGGCGATGTAGAGGTTGCCGGCATTGTCTTCGACCGATTCGTATACCGGACCATCCAGACCAGGGATGACAAAGTCGCCCGACCAGTTCTCGTTGCCACCTGCGGCATGTGTAGTGGGTTGCAACAGTAATCCGCTGGCAAGTGACAGCACCACAAGCCACCAATAGACCCGAGCAGCGGCAGAGCCGAATCCGGCAGCAAGCGCAGCGAGGGACTGTGAAGGACCAGCAATACTACGCCGAGTGTTGGACAGGGTCGCCCATGCATCGTTTGATGCGATGGATTGGTTCTTATAGTGCAATTGGTGCCAGCTCCAGTTTCTTCTTCGATCCGACGTTCGTCAGCCGAGGCCGGATTTAGCCGTACCCTGGGCGACGACACGAGGCGCACACTGCATTGCAACCGAATAGCTATCGCGTCTGGAAGGTGAGCAACCAACAAACGATACGCCTCACCTCTGAGCATGCAGTGCCTCTGAAAAGGCTATGAAGTCACACCAGCTATTGCATCACCCAGTTGGGTGAACGGATTTCGCACACCTTCAAGCACTGCATTGAACACTGGCGACTTGTTTCACAGTGGGCATCAGTCTGCGACCCGATCAGCCGTGCTATCAAAGCTTGTCAGTGCAAAACCTGTAAGTATAAGCACGACTTTTTTTCGATCGCCATTTGAACGAACGTGTTGACTCTACAATCACAGCAACTGCATCATGCGAGCAAGAAGACGAGACACCGCCACCCACGCCGGAATCTGCCACCACCACAATCAGCGCACATCGCTGCCGTCGCAAAAGCCGACCACGCCGGCAGTGACAGATACGGGTGACAGACAGAACAAACAGCAATCGACTGCGCAGCCATTTTTCAATTCTCAACAGGCACTTTTCACCCGCAGAGCATCAGCGCCAATCGATTCAGTCAGCACTGGATCGATCGATCGCGGACCGGACACCGGACAGCGCACTGATCACGGGGTGGCGTCGAGGGGCACTTATTCAGTCGACGGTCGAGGCAACAATCCGATTTATCCCAATGCCGGTGCGGCAGGGTCGCCGCTGTCGCGATTGACACCGGCTGACCCGAGCCGCGCCCCGGGAGCTGCCGGCAATGCTGAATTGCCCAATCCGCGGCAGATCAGCAACGTGGTGCTGGCCGCACAGCGGCCGAAAGCCGATCCTGCAGGCAGCAGTGATCTGTTTTGGCAGTGGGGCCAGTTTATCGATCACGACATGACACTGGTACCGACCGCGGACGACACGATGGGCCACGTGGATGCGCAGGCACCGATCGACGTGCCGCGCGGTGATCCGGCGCTGGATCCCAAAGGAACCGGCAAACAGGAAATTCCGTTCACGCACTCCGCTACCGAAAAAGATGCACGTGACGACGAGCAACAGACCAACAAACTGACAGCATTCCTCGACGGATCACAGGTCTATGGTTCCGATGCCGAGACCGCCAGCGCTTTGCGCAGCTATGAGGGTGGCAGAATGAAAACAAGCGCCGGCAATCTGCTGCCGGTGAACGGCGATACCGGGGAATTCATGGCTGGAGATGAGCGTGTGAACGAGCAACCGGGCCTGACTTCAATGCAAACTCTGTTTGTCCGCGAGCACAATCGACTTGCCGGTGAATACGCTGCGACCAACCCGAGCTGGTCTGATGAACAGGTATACCAGGCAGCCCGCAGCAAAAATATCGCACAGATGCAGGCCATCACCTACAACGAGTTCCTGCCAAAGCTGCTCGGTGAAAACACGTTAAAACCCTATGAGGGCTATGACCCTACTGTCGATCCATCGATCAGTAATGAATTTGCGACTGCATCATTCCGATTTGGCCATTCGATGGTTACCGGCGATGTGCAACGCCGCGATGGCAGCGGGCAGGCACTGGACGACATACCCTTGTCACGAGCGTTTGATAACCCGGATATCGTCAAACAGTTTGGTATCGATTCAATCTTGCGCGGGCAAGCTGCCAATGTCGGGCAGGCACTAGACAATGAGATTGACGACAACCTGCGCAACCTGTTGTTTGGCCCACCCGGAACACCGGGTGGCGGCCTGGATCTGGCCGCATTGAATATTCAGCGGGGCCGCGATCATCAGCTTGGCAGCTACAACGATGTTCGTGAATCACTTGGCATGCGCCGAATTGAATCTTGGCACGACCCCATTTTTCGCGACGGCGTTGGTGCGAAATTGTCACAGGTATACCAGCACCCGGATCAAATTGATCTGTGGGTGGGGGGCCTTGCAGAAAAAGCCGCCGGTAGCGGCAAAACCGGTCCAACATTCACACGCATCAACACCAACCAGTTCGAACGGCTGCGAGATGGCGACCGGAATTTCTACAAAAACCAGTACAGCGGTCACGAACTTGCGCAGCTTGAATCGACCACCCTAAGCGACATCATCAAACGCAACACGACGGTAGATGAGATACAGGATGACGCGTTTACCGCACCGGGGGCCTATTCGTGAGCTGCTGACCACGAAGTGAGGGTACACCACGTAGCGCCTCAGTGCTGACGCAGTAGATTAACAGCCGTCTACCAGGCGCAGTTCGAGCAGTAGCCTGCGCAATGCAGGCTACTTAGTGTCCGCGGCTCGCCCGACTGAACGCCCCCGCCCCCGTCGGCGATAAATAACGTCAAGAGCCACGCATCAATCCCGTTTGTTGTTGCGCGACAGGCAATCGCGACGACTGCCAGCGAACAGGCGCAGCGTGGCTGCCGATCCCACTGCCACCAACCGCCCGCGCCACGATTCGCGCCGTCGCGCCGGTTTAACCCTCAATTTTCCCCTCCACTCACACCGCCCACACGTCGGTTCGCGCCCTCAGCGTACCGTTCGTCGCAAAGCGCTCGCGCCTGGCGGCACTGGCGTCGACACTGTATCCACACAGAAAGCCAACAGGGATCAACGTGTCGCTTACTATCAATATTCACGCGGTCATTCGCCGCCTTGCTAACGCTGCATTGTGGGCCACTGCCCTCAGCTTGCCACAGGCGTCAGGCGCCCCCACAACGGCAGGCCTGATGGACTGGTCATTTGACCATCATGACGCAACGGTGCCGGTTGCCATCTGGTACCCGGCCAGCGGCCCGACGGCAGCGATCAACGCCGGTCCTTTCACGCTGCAGGCCGCAGAGGGCGAGCCCCGTCAGCAATCTCACCCGCTGGTGATCATTTCACACGGCACCGGCGGATCCAGCATTGCTCACCATCCGCTGGCTGAGGCGCTGGCGCAAGCCGGCTACATGGTCGCGGCACCAACCCATCCGGGTGATAACTATCAGGATCGATCGCTGGTGGCAGACGCACGCTACTTCGACGAACGACCGCGCCAGATAGCCGCGTTGCTCACTGCACTGTCAGCGGATACAAGTCTCAGCGCACTGATCGACAATACCCGAATTGGTGCGATTGGCCATTCGGCCGGAGGATACAGCATCGCCGTCAGTATCGGTGGCAAGCCAGATCGCGCAGCGCTGATCGAGCATTGCCAGAGCGTAGCCGACGATCCATCCTGCCACTACAAAGATCCAACGATTGGCGTTAGCGCGAGCACCGACAAGCCATTTTCATTGCCTGAGAATTTCGACTCAGCCAGCCCAACATGGAACATTCGTGCAGCCGCATTGCTGGCGCCACTGGGCAGCGTTCTATCCAGCACATCGCAGATAGATAAAAAGGTACCAGTACTGATTGTAAGTGCTGAGTTCGACGACATTCTGCCGCACCGCTATCACGCACAGCAACTCCAGCGTATCGCACCTCACGCGATACACCAAACCGCACCAGGCGCCGGACACTTCAGCTTCATCGCACCGATAAACCCGGGGTGGCAGTCACAGCTGGGCGACGTAGCGATCGATCCACCCGGATTTGATCGCACGCAATTCAATCAGCAATTGGCCATTGAGCTGGTTGAATGGTTTAACACCACACTGGCCAACTAACGTCATACCAGTAAACCATCCATTGACAACCAAAGGAAAAATGTCATGAAAAACTCCGTTCAATCCACCATTGTCGCCGCCACCTTTGCCACCCTGCTGTCAGCACCAGTGACCGCCGCTGACCTGGTGATCAATATCGGCCCGGTCGAAAAGGCCGCCGGACAGTTAATGGTTGCAATCTATGACAGCAAGGAGTCGTTTCGTGAAACCACTTCACACGCCGCGTCGCTGCCTGCCGAGACCGGTGAAATGCAATTTACGTTTGCCAACCTTGAAGCCGGCGACTACGCGGTACTGGTCTACCACGACGTCAACAATAACGGCAACCTCGACACCAATATGCTCGGTATGCCAAAAGAGCCGTGGGGCGCGTCGCTGGAGGGGAAAATGCTGTTTGGTGCACCGGACTGGGCAAAGACCCGATTCACGGTTAGCGACGATGGCAAGACCATCAAAGTCTTTTTGAACTAGGTGACGCAAATGAACCACGATATTGAATCACTGACTCGCAGGCACTTTTGCAAAACGGTACTGGCCGGCGCCACCGTCGCAGCATCCGGGGTCGGCGCGTCGCACTTGAGGGCAGCCGAAAGACCAGAGCCACACCAGGCGTTTGCCAGCAGCTTTGACAATGTGCCGGAATCCTTCGGGCCAACGCTTGTCACCTTTGACCGTCCACTGCCCGATGCTTTACGCGGCACGCTGTATCGCAACGGTCCGGCACGTATGCAGCGTGGCGATACGCGCTATCACCACTGGTTTGACGGCGACGGCATGGTGCATTCATTCGATTTGAATGGTGACTCACTGCTGCACCGCGCGCGAATGGTCGACACTGAGCGGTCGATAAAAGAAGCTGCGGCCGGTCGTTTTCTGCGCGATGGTTTTGGCACGGCCTTCACGGACAGCCAACCCATTAGCGGCCCCGACGATCTCAACGTGGCGAATATATCGGTGTTGCCGCTGGGCGATGAAGTACTGGCACTGTGGGAAGCCGGTTCGGCGTGGCGGCTCGATGCCGACACACTGGACACACTGGGCCGCAAGGTCTTCACACCAGACACCGACGGACTGCCGTTTTCCGCGCACCCGCGAACCGATCCGACGGGACGCATCTGGAACTTCGGCTACCTCAGTGGTTCTGGCAAGCTGATACTCTACGATATTGAGGCCGATGGCCGTCTGAATCGGGTCTCTATCATCGACGCACCCAACGCCGACATGGTGCACGATTTCGCAATCACCGATCGCTATCTGGTTTTCGTGCTTCAGCCTTTGTTTTTCAGGGAGGCTGGCAGCAGTCCGATCGCCTTTGCCGATCGTTTGCAGTGGGACGCAGACCAGCCGGTTCACGTGCTGGTGATCGACAAACAGAACCTGCAGATTGCCCATCGCTTCGAGCTGCCCGCGTTTTTCGCCTTTCATATGGGCAATGCCTGGCAGGATGGCGCGAACATCAGAATAGAAGTGGCGACAGCCACCGAATTCAGACCGCTGATGCAACAGATCGTACAGGCGAGCACCGCGCAACCGCTAAGCGGCCCGCCCTCGGCGCCGAACACACTTGAGATCGTGCTGGATACCCGGCGCCGCCGCGCTACAATTGAATCACTGCCCGGCACCGGTGTGGATTTTCCGCGTTTTGATCAGCGCTTCACCGGGCAGCAGACAAATCAATTGTTTATGCTTGGCCGCTCGGCACAGATGTCAAATGATGTGTTCGGCTTCAATCGGGTTTGCCGGATCGATCGCGACTCGCTATCAGAGACAATCTTCGACTATGACGCCTACACCATCGCAGAAGAGCATATATTTGTGCCGGCCCCGGGTGGGCAACAGGGCGAGGGCTGGCTTGTCGGTACGAGCTACCAATGGCAGCAGCGGCAAACGATGTTATCAGTTTTCAATGCGCAGCAAATCGAGGATGGCCCGATTGCCCAGTGCCAACTACCCTATGCCCTGCCACTTGGCCTGCATGGTCAATTTGTCCAGGTGTAACGGCAGCTCATGACTACAGCCACTGACAGCCCGTTGCCGCATGCTGGCAAGCGGCGACTTTCGACGCCGCTGATCCTGGTGCAAAACATTCTGTTCTGCACCGTAATCGCACTGATCCTGTGGCTGATGGTGCCGGCGATCGGGCAATACGGCTTTTACAACAACCTGGTCCATGCCCAGGCCATTGGCAACTGTATCTGCTTGTTGGCGATAGGCACGAGCCATCTGGCGCGGTATCTAAACATCAACGATCGCTGGCTCACAGTATTGTCTGTTCTGCTCGTCACACCCATTGGCATCTATGCCGGGTTGTCGATTGCGAGCTGGTGGCTTGACTTGCCAGGCAGCAGTTTTTCCTTGCTGGACAAGGACCAGCTGATCGCATCAGTGATCACCGCAGTGATCGCAAGCTTTGCCTTCAACTGGCATCTGGCCAGCAAGCAGGAATTGTTACGCCTGCAATTAGTGGCATCTGAGGAGCGGCGCAAGGCCGACAACGCCCACCACGCCATGCTGCGAGCGCAGCTTGAACCACACATGCTGTTTAATACCCTGGCAAACCTTCGAGCGCTGATCGCGACCGATACCGATCGAGCCACCGAAATGCTCGACCGCCTGGACAGCTTTCTTCGCGAAACCCTCAGTTCATCAAGGTCGGCCAGCAACACCCTGGCACACGAATTCCAGGTGCTTGAGGATTACCTGGAACTGATGGGGGTGCGACTGGGCAATCGATTGCAATACGAGTTGAAACTTGCAGAGGATTGCAAGGCGCTGTCTGTCCCCTCACTGATCCTGCAACCACTGGTGGAGAATGCGATTCGCCACGGTATTGAACCCGAGATTGATGGTGGAACCCTTCTAGTTTCAGCAAGTCGACAACAGGATTTTCTCACCCTCGTTGTGTCTGATACGGGCAGCGGCATGCCTCACTCAGCCATCATGGCCGCCACAGTTGAGCCCGCCAATAACACTGTCTCTGCTGGCGGCTTTGGACTTCACAGTCTGCGCGAGCGCCTGCAAGACACTTTTGCCGATACGGCCACACTTACCATTGCATCCAGTGCGACTGACCCGGCCATTAACGGTACACAAATCACCATCAGCCTGCCGATAGGGAAAGTCGAATGAGCGAGGCACCTACTGCTGTTGTCGCAGACGATGAGCCGCTACTGGCACAATCGTTAATTCGTGAACTGGCTGAAGCCTGGCCCGAATTGCAGATCATCGCCACCGCTGCCAACGGCAAGCAGGCAATTGCCGACATTCATGAACACCAACCGGATGTCGCATTTCTGGATATCCGCATGCCTGGACACACCGGAATTGAAGTGGCCCAAAGCATCGCGGAAGACTGGCCCGACGATGGGCAGGCGCCTCCCCGAATCGTATTTGTCACTGCTTTCGATGACTACGCTGTCGATGCTTTCAGCGCAGCGGCAGTCGACTACCTGTTAAAGCCGGTTAAACCTGAACGACTGGCGACAACGGTTACCCGCCTGAGGCAGCAGCTGGAAAACCCGACTCCACCGATCGACGAACTCGGTGCACAGATACGTCAGCTACTGACTGCAGAATCAGCGACCGACACGAGCACCGCTTTACGCACCATCAGAGCGAGTGTCAAAGACATTGTAAAAATGATTCCGGTCAATGACGTTATTCTTTTTGAATCTTCCGACAAATACGTCACCGTATTTACCGAGACAGATGAAGCATTGATCCGCGAGCCACTGCGCAAATTATTGCCACAGCTCGATCAGAATCGTTTTGCGCAAATTCATCGAGGGGCGATTGTGAATCTGGATCGGGTTGAAGCTGCCGTTCGCGACGACACCGGAAAAATCACCTTGCGATTGCGCGGCCATAACAAGAAACCCGCTGTCAGTCGAATTTATCGTCATCTTTTTCAGGCGATGTAATACCAGGACTCAAACTGGCAGGCAACGACGCGGCATCGGGGCTACCGAACAGGCATTTGTGCTTTGCATTAAACCTGACAATAGAATACTGGAAGATAGTCTGCCCGTATTGACCACCAATAAACCTTGAAATTTTCAGTGGATAATCGCTCTGCCATTGCAATACCGGGATCGCGCCGTACGCGCACAGAAAGATGATTAAGCAATCATCAGCATGATTAAACAACGATGCGTATACCTATGCATTCCGGTGGTTCGTTCTGGACACACTAATCAATCAATTCGTCACGTGTTGTTCACGTAGCACGAGTCATGATCGCGAGTAATTACTTTTGTGTATTTTGGCGCAACTCTAATCAAGAAAAAAAGAACAACTAGAACTCTAATTGATCGGATATAAACGTTTTTAAAAAACAACAATGCCTAAGTATAATTGCTATCTGTTTTTCGTATTTGCATAACATTAAGTTTGCTTCCGCAATAGCGGCACAACACTACCTCGGTTACTGGTACTCATGCAGCCATTGCATCGATAAAACTTTAATCAGATTGAGTAGACAAACTAATGACTATATCCAATACGGGATTTTCGGCACTACCCCAAGCGTTCCGGGCCGATGCCATCGCTTCCGGCAACGCAAACCAGCAACAATCGAGTCAAACGAATACATCGACCGGCAAAAGTTCAAACACGAACGCAGCAACACCTGCATTCTCAGAAGCGCTGTTTAAACTCGACACTTTTTTGATGCAGCTTCGCCAGTTCACGGCGAGCATCGAAAACCTGCAAAACCAGCAACTCTCGCATGACCCACAGGGGGCCAATCAGAACGGTAGCGCTGGCAACGACACCCTCACCGGCGGCAAAGATGATGACAGGCTGAGAGGAAGAGCTGGCGACGACAGGATCGACGGCGACGCTGGCGATGACAACATCAGAGGTGGAAAAGGCGCTGACACGTTGATTGGCGGCGATGGTAACGACCGGATTGCCGGTGGTCGCGGGGACGACACGCTTCAGGGTGGCTCCGGTGACGATATTCTAAAGGGCGGCAAGGGAATGGACACGTTCCAGTTTAATCCCAACAATGCGAACGAGGGAAATGACACCATCAGGGATTTTGAAGTAGGAAAAGATACTATTGAACTCAACCTGAGCGACATTGTGGCAAGCACACCTGACGGCGGCGATGGCTTTCAGGTCAGCGACCTCGACGCACCGGGATCCGGATGGAGTCTTGGCGCCAACAGCAACGGAGATGTCGAAGTCACCCACCCGGGCGGCACCATCACTCTGGACAACGTAAAACTCAATGATGTGGTGAACCTCGGCATTACCAGTTTTGAAGGCCTGGTAGAAGCCGGTGTTGTAAAAGCAGTATAACGGGACTATCCGTTACCCACAGGTGGAGTCCTTTGGCCCCACCTGTTCGGTTTAACCTTGAGACAATTGCGCTTATTGCGTTGAGTTCATCCGCCCCAACACATCCAGCCCCTGCATATTCAAAAAATGCAGAATGTCGATAAAAACCCAGTTCTCTGCCAGTTTGTCTCCATCGCGACGATAGATATCGACCACACGCATATCGGCTCTGGGTCCTT
>CAZNIS010000025.1:5207-71387 GCA_964573105.1 uncultured Granulosicoccaceae bacterium | reverse complement strand
CCTACGTGATTTATCTGGCGCTTGGCTCACTGTTGCTTGGCGTTCTGATTGCACCAATGTTCCGCGATGTACCGGAACGGCAAGTCATGCAAACCGCCGATCAGGCAATGACGATGGAAGGCGTTACGATGGTGCATGCAACCCGCGATGTGCCCGCCGCAACGGCACCCGCGATAACAATGACCGTAACAAAAGACCCAAGCGATGGCTGGAACGTTTTCCTTGAGGTCGAGAATTTCACTTTTGACCCGAAGATGGAATCTGATCCGGAGGCACCGAATACCGGTCATGTACATCTCTATGTCGATGATATAAAGATGGCCCGGCTGTACAGCCCGTATTTTCACCTTGCCGACATGACTCCGGGGCAGCATGACATTATCGTCGCGCTCAGTAGTAATGATCACGCCTACTACACCGTACAAGGTAACCGCATCGAAGCGCGGGCTATAGTAACGCAGGGTGAAACCGTGATCCCGGGCAACTGAGGGGTGGCTTCCACGATTGGACAGACCCACTTTTGCTTGTGATCGACATGACTGGCTCGCTGCCGTAGTCATTTCTACCTGCCACGCGCTTATAGAGCGTCGAGAAAAGTTCGCCAGTCCTGCGCAGTCGCAGCTGATTAAGCTGCTTGCTGATCAGCGCTGGTCAAATTAAAGACTAGCCCGTAAAATTCCGTCATAACCTTCCAAATACACAACCGCGGATGAAACACCTTCACCCGCTAAAGTGCCAGAAATTGAGCAACTGGACACCAGTTTCGCAAATGACAGTCGCGATAGTGGATTTTAATGGAGCTGTTAATTCAATATCACGGCGATAAGCCCGACAGATTCAGAGATATTTTTCAACTACACCGGAACGCTACACGTGTGCAACACCTTGCAGCAACATGTATGACCAAAATTTTCAACGCGGTTTGGATCTCACTGGGTTTTATTTCTACCGGGATAGGCTTACTCGGGCTTTTAATTCCGTTATTCCCGGGGATTGTCTTTCTGCTAATCGCGGCTTTCTGCTTCTCAAGCGGATCTCAGCGCTGGCATGACTGGCTATTGGCACACCCAAGGCTTAGGCCGCCAATCGTCAACTGGAGAGACAATGACGCTATCACTTTAAATACCAAAGGACTGGTTCTGGTAATGCTCGCCCTGTCTGTTGTTGCCGCAGCCGTTTTGCAAATTCCAGCGCACATTATGGCCGCTCAGGTATGCCTGATACTGGCCGCAGCGTACTTTGTCTGGACCAGACCGTCTGTTTAAGTGAATAACGCGAACAAGCCCTGTTAGCACTCTCTCATATCCAAAAAAAAGCGGGGCCGCCTATGCCGCCCCGCCTCTCTATGTGTTGCCTGTGCACCGTATCAGGCAGGCGTGTAGGGCATCGACGAGTGATGCAATACGATCTTCGGCGAGCCGTCGTCCATCAGTGCAATTCCGAACGTGTACTCCACTTTGATCTCCTCTCCTGCTGATGTGGTGAAGTAGTAGTTGCCCATACTCATCGCAGTGTCGCCGTCGATCACAGTGCCCTCGTTTTCCCAACGCACATCGGTATACGGAGCAATCGCAAATCCGCCATCTTCGGCGATGTCACCACCGACGAAGTAGGACAGCGCTTCGTCAAATGTCCCTCGGAACTGATCTTCGCTCGCAAGCGTTGGCTTGAACAGGACATCCGTCTCGCCGTAGGCGTAGAACGCTTCGATGTGTTTACTGGCAGCTGCCCGGTAGTCGCCACCCTCTGTGTGTACGGCACCGATCTCGACGATGCCTTCTCCCCACGCCTTCTTTAGCGCGTCAACGTCGGCCTGGCTGAGGCCGCCGGCGTTCGATCCTGCGTTGGCGATACCGGTTGTGGCGGCAAGGGCTAAAGCGGCGGTCAGTGGTGCGAAACGTTTCATGTGTTATCTCCTTCGGGGTGTGATGGTTCGTTTTGTCGTGTTGACGAGAACAATACTAGGGTCGAGTATTTGATAACCCCAATGGTTTTTAGTATTATTATTGATAGATTTTTATTATTGATTGGTGCGCGCGATGCGTCCGACTCTACGCCAGATTGAGTACTTTATTGCCGTCGCTGATCAGGGGTCATTCGGTGCGGCTGCCGACATGCTGGCCGTCAGTCAACCCGGCCTGTCCAAGCAGATCGCGACCATGGAAGACGAGCTCGGTGCGCTACTGTTTGAGCGCACATCCCGTCGAGTCACCCTGACGCCGCTCGGACGATCCCTCCTTGACCGCGGGCGTCGCATTCTGCAGCAAGTCAGTGAGTTCCGGGCGCTGGCGCGGGGCTCAGTCGGGTTGTTCGGCGATCGTCTGTCGATAGGCGTACTGCCGTCTATCGGCGCCTACTTCATGCCAATTGCGAATCGCCGATTGCACAACCACTACCCGGATCTGCGACTGCTCGTACAGGAGGGTGCCACCGACACACTGCTCGATTGTTTGCGCGAAGGCCAATTGGATGCTGTGATTGCAACCCCTACGCGTGATCCTGCGTTTAAGAGCGTGCCGTTGTTTACCGAAACACTCTGGATTTGCACTGCCAGCGACGACCCACTCTCACGCGCCACCGACCCGTTACCACTGGAAGCACTCGCCGAGCGTCCATTGTTGTCACTCGGTCCGGACTTTGCGCTGACCAGTATCGTCGAGCGACTTGCGGAGCGGATTGGCACTTATGTGAGCCACGATTATCGAGGATCAAGTCTCGACGCAGTTCGTCAGATGGCGGTTATGGGTGCTGGTGTTGCGGTGTTACCTTCGCTCTACGCACTCGCTGAAGCGGTGCGCGATCCGGATTTCGTGGTGCGTCGAATCGATGATCCACAGGCAGTGCATGAGATTGCGCTGCACTGGCGCAGTCGATCCCCTGTGAGTCAGGACTTCGAGCAACTGGCCAGTGAGCTCATTGTGATAAAGAAAGAAATTCAGACGCAACGGGACGAACGGCTACTATAAACATTAATGAGACGCCTGCCCCTTTAGCGTTCATGACCTATTCAGTTATTTAATATAGAGGTTGATGGCGTAGGTCCGTTGTATTTCCTTAACGTGGTCGCGGTTTGCAATGCATTGAACAAGGATGAATGTACAGCAGTAGCGGATTCATGGAAAAAGACCATTGAGCTTAATCAACTAGTCTTTCGTAGTAATCGGATTTACAGTCATTCAAGTTTATTCAAGATACCGGATCTAGGATATCGTCCGGTGTTAACTTATACCGACCGTGTTGAGGATGGCCCCGATTTTATTTCCAGTTATCATGAAGCTGGATTAACCGGACTATGCTTTCGTGAGTTATGGAGTGAGTAGATCGAAGGTATGTATTTTGGTTTGAGCAAGTTTTTTCATTCGATATTTTCTGTAGCCAGGTGAAATTCACACTTCATTTTGCAGAAAAGACTACTTGAGATATGCCAATCCGATTCGGGACAATCTTGCTCATTAAAAGGCGATACTCATTGAGCGAAATACAAAAGTGCATAAATCAGCTAATCAAACTCGGATTTGCCGAATTTCTGAAAGCGCATAAGTTCAAAAAATCCGGCAGAAGATGGAGCAAACAGTCAGGGGGTGATTGGCTGCTTGTTGGCTTTCAAAGCTCGATTTACAACCGTGGGGCGAATGGAAAATTCACCATTAATTTGGGTATATATAATAACACTGTAGAACAGCTGGCAAAGCGACTGCATTACAAAGAAGGAGCAACCCCAAAAGCGGAAGGTGCCACGCTGGAAACTCGCCTGTATCAAGCAGGAGGCACGGAAAAACAATGGTGGGAGATTGGTCCCGAAACCTCACTGCAATCCCTGTCCGATGAAATCATTTTCAAGATGGAACACGAGGGTTTACCGTGGTTGATGGAAAATAATCGTATAGAAGTGTTCGAAAACGAATGGAGAAATTTTCCTAAAAGCGTTGTGGCGTTTACAACAGCCTATTTGAGGGGGAATGAGCAAGAGGCGCGAAGAAGAGTAAAAGAGGCTATAGAAACAGTGCCTGGTGGAGCGCAGTATGCTGTTGATTGGGCAAAACGTGTGGGGTTGCAGCTCTAATCTGCCCAGCTTATCTGCAAGCCCGCAACCGATGGACTGGAAGTGCCGTGGCATCTGGAGCGTGACTATTGGCTCACCAGGCCGGTGAACACGTGTATCTTTTGGCTTACAACAGTACCTTATCGCTGGCGTCCGCTCGGACGCCAGCGATTCCAACAACCGGTCAACTACGAAGTAATGTTGTAGGCCCGCTCACCGTGGGCGACAAGATCGAGGCCCAGCTCTTCCTCTTCGTCACTGACGCGAAGCGGCGTGATCAGCCTGGTGACGAAAATAATGGCTGTGGTCATCACCAGCGTGAATATACCAACCACCAGCAGACCACCCAACTGCTCAGTCGCACCCGCGTGGCCAAACACCACCAGCATCACGATCCCGAACATGCCGCCGACGCCATGGACAGCAAAAACGTCCAGCGTATCGTCGATGTTCATCAGGTTCTTCACAACGCCACAGGCCACCTGACAAAGCACACCAGCGATGGAACCGATGATCAGTGCCTGTACCGGGTCAACCGAACCCGATGCCGGTGTGATCGACGCGAGCCCGGCGATGGTGCCGGTGACCATGCCGATCAGTGATGCCTTGCCATGGCGGATGCGCTCCCACAGGATCCAGGTGAGTGAGGCGGCGGCGGCAGAAATGTGTGTGACGGTCAGCGCCATCGCAGCGCCGCCATCTGCCGCCAGTTGCGATCCACCATTAAAGCCGAACCAGCCTACCCACAGCATCGCCGCACCTATCATGACCATGCCCGGGTTGTGTGGTGGAATCGATTTTTCCTTGCGGTTACCAAGAAACGCGGCCAGTACCAGCGCAGCCATACCCGCTGTCTGGTGCACCACAATGCCGCCCGCGAAGTCGTTCACGCCGTTTTCAAACAGTGACCACTCCTCGCCTGCCAGCAGCCCGCCACCCCAGATCCAGTGAGCAACCGGCGCATAGCACAACAGCATCCACAGGCTGGAGAATATCAATACAAAGCCGAAGCCGATTCGCTCAACGTAGGCACCGACGATCAGCGCCGGGGTGATGATCGCGAACGTCATCTGGAACGCGAAGAACAGTACTTCCGGAATGGTGCCGGACACGGTGTCGGCGTCTACACCTGACAGGAACGCCTTACCCAGACCGCCCCAGTAAGCATTACCATCGCCAAATGCGATGGAGTAACCCACCGCCAGCCACAATATACTCATCAGGCACGCAATGGAAAAACAGTGCATCAGTACGCTCAACACATTGCGCGAACGCACCAGTCCGCCATAGAAAAGCGCCAAGCCTGGCAGTGTCATAAACAGCACCAGTGCTGTCGCTACAATTATCCAGGCGGTATCAGCCCCAACCATTTTGTTCTCTCTCTGGTATGCAAGCACCGCTCGGTTGCGGCGATTTGATGCGAGTTCAAGTCAATGAAACCGCGCACCTTACCAAACCAAAATGGTAAATCCAGCGTCAATTCAGCACCAAAAGAGGGCGCATCTCGCACCAATATTGTGCATCCGCACTTGGATTATCGAGCAGACGATCCACAGCAACGCAACAAAGGGCTGCCATACGTCCAGACGTTCAGACACGTGACTTTGAACGGCTCTGACTGCGCACTGGAAAGGTGCAAGGCCGAATGAAAAAAATTTGCGTAAGTTGCGGACGAGCGCCGTTTATCGACGAAGAGCTATCACCAAACGTAGACTGCAGGCCATCCTGTCAGGCTATGGTGTAGCGCCGATAAAAACCTAAAGCCCCCCGTGCGCACGAAGCCGGGCCCTATTCGCCGGCCAGATCGCGCAGTTTGGCGTCGACATACTCCATACGCCTGACAAGCCACGCACGCAGGTACGATACCTGCCCCAACTCTGGCTGCCCGGCGCCGTCATTGCCAGTGTCCGGCCAGCGGTCGAGGTTTCTCTCACGAGGGCTCTTGCCCGCGCTGCCGGCAGCTCGGTCCAGCTGCTCGGCATACCCGGCGAAGCGCGCGGCAATCGCATCCACACTCAGCACAGAGTCGCGCAGCGTCAGCCAACGTGTTCTGGCCTTTTGATAGAAACCAATGGACGGGTTTTCTCCGATGCGCACCAGCAGCCGGCTTTTATCGAACTGAAAGGCGCGATCGCTTGAGTCATCTTCGCCCCCCAGATAGGTCATACCGTAAGTTGCGTCGTAATCCCACGGCACGAAAAACCATTGCCCGTCCCGATTGCGGGCAAGGTAATAGTTTTTCCATAGCGCATCACGGTTGGCGGTGGCCAGTGTGATCAGCCAGTAGTCAATCAGGGAATCGAGATTCACGACGTCGCCGACGGTAGCGGCAAAGACTTCATCCGAGGTGTCGTTGACGTAGCTGATCAATTCATCCAGCGCATCAAAATAGTCGATATCGTCGCTATCGGGGTAGGTTTGCTCAAACTCGCTGGCCGAGTCGGCAGTTAAGTCGGCGCGGTTACGCTGTGCTTTATAAAGCACCGAGCCATTGGCTGGATCGTCGAAGTCGACGAGGTCCCAGCGTTCACCGGATTCATCTTCAGGCACGGTGATCTGTTCAAGTGCCAGGAGTTTTCGATCGACGCGTTCGTGCATCATGTAAACACCGTGGTAGCTGGAGTTGAGAATCAACTCTGCCAGGCCACCTGCTACGGTAGATTGCCCCTGTTCGGTGCCCTCTTCGTCTATATAAGCAAACGCTCGCATTTCACGATAGAGATCATGGGTGACGATATTGCGTGCAAATGTCTGATCCCGAAACGCCGCATCAGCTATCCAGTCGTCATCATTACGCAGACCCAGCAGTTCAATATTTTGCCCGGCATCGGAGTCTGTCTCTCGAAACTCCAGACCGAACGGTTTTTTCTCGAACAACTGTGCCGATACGCCACGAAATTCAATCCCCAGATTGATCAACCCACTGTCGATATCCCGATCACCATCGACCCACCGCGCCATGCCGGGCAGTTTGGGTTCATCGACGATTTCATCGGCGAATATCTGCAGTATGGGTAAGTGAGTGATCACAACATCCAGATTCCAGACGGTCACTCCATTTCGTGTGACCAGCAGGTTCAACAGGTCGCCATGTTTTACAAAAGCGGCAAAGCTCGAACCCGCAGTGACGGGGTTGCCATCGACGCTCACCGCGTAACCGGATGTGGAGTGGCGATAGTTAAAAACACCAGAATGGCTGCGTGCGGTGAGATATTGCTCACCCAGTGACAGGAACAACCGATCGTTTGCCGCATCCAGTAACAACGGCTTGCCATCCCAGGTCAGTTCTAGCTGATCGGCCGAATCGAGTGATGCTAAGGAAGACACGGCGGTAACTGTGAAACTCTCTTTGTCGGTAAAAAGCCCGGCCACGGCACGCACGGTGATGTCGAACGTGCCCGAAAAACCAGGCGATAGTCTTATTCGCGCCGTGCCATCCTGATTGTTCGTGAGCGTTGCTATGCCTGCCAAATCTGAATCATCAAAGGTTAGTGCGGATAAGTCACCACCGGAGACCACGACATCGATATTGCGCACCTCGCCGACATCCATGACCAGATCATCAATTTTCTCTATTTGAATTGGCGTGCCGATCGATGTCAGATCATTCGCTGAACCCGGTGTCGGATTGCCGAAATAAACGCCGCTGCCTGAAGCGTCAAGCCCATAGGAAATGTTGTCGAACTGTTCCGGATACTCTGGCTCAAACGCACATGCTTCTTCACCCGATGGGTTGTACAAACCCAGATAATCGCCGCCCTTGCCGAGCTTGAAGTTCGTGTGATGGTTCGGTGTTTGACGATTCTCTTTACTCGCAAACACCACCACGTAACCGTTACCCGCTATCGTCCCCGATTCGAAACACCACTGATCGGGCTCCCCTGCATCATCCGTCAAACACCAGTTCGCAAGCGATACCGCCTCGCCTCCCGGATTGTGCAACTCGATCCAGTCCGGGTAGTTCCCATCTTCGTCAGCTATCACGTCCTGATCGGCTGCCTGAAACTCACTGATGCAGATCGCACCTGCTACCGGATCCACTCCCGATTCGACCGTGATCCTCGTGGTGTCAGACCCCTGCTTGTCGCTATCGTTTGCGATCAGTTCAAACTCATACACACCGGCCTGGCTGAAGTTGAATACCGATACCCCGCTGCCGGCGCTATTGAATGTGACCGCGGGCAACGCCACCGACGGGCCGCTGCGTTGTAACCACTGGGCCGTCAACTGGCCACCGGCCGGTCGACCGTCGTCTGTCACGCTCAGCGACACGCTGGCACTCTGCGGCAAGACGATCGTCTGATCCGCACCCACGGACACCTGCGGCGCCACGTTCAGGGCCGGCTCTGACGACTCACTTTCCTGATCCGACAGCGCTTTGATCTCTGCTGTCGACAGCACGCTGCCATACACCATCACTTCATCCAGGCAGCCGCTGAAGTTGCGCTCTCCCTGCATCGAGCCGATGTGCCACTGACCACCCTGCCCGTAGTTGAAACCGGTCGCCGCACTCGCACTGTCAATCAACACGCCGTCTACGTGGATTGAAAAACCACTGACTGGATCGTAGCTGCCCACCACGTGATGCCACTGACCGTCGTACAAACCCTCGGCACCAAGCTCCAGTTTGTCCTGCAGTTGCGACTGCGTGACTTTCAGGTCTGGCCACGTCGTGCCATCCCAGATGTACATCACCAGGCCGCCATCGCGACGAATATACAATCCCGCGCTGTCACCAAAACCCCCGATCCAGCCCCATTTCTCGATGTCAGCATCGGGCTTGATCCAGGCGGCGATCGACAAGGATTGAGGATTCGCCACGCCGGGGGATGTGATCTCATCGTCCAGTGTGCCACTCAGGCACACCCCGCTCTGCTGTCTGCCCGGCCCCCAGAACGCCTGTGTCAGTGTGACCGGGTTGTCCTCTCCGCTCGCATCGTGTGCACTCAGGCCACTGCCATCATCCAGTGGCCAGTAACCGATCAGCGGTGACTGAATGGGATTGTCGAAGATCAGCTCTGCAGGATTGCCGCCGCTCTGTGCCGGGCTTGCCGCCCAGAAACCCTGCCACGGTTGCACCATCGAATTGCTGTCCAGCAACTGATACGCCGCGCCATCGTAGTGATAGATCGTCTCTGACATCTGACCGGCCGCCTCGGCCTGCACGGGCGAACAACCGCTGGCACACGCACCGCTTTCAGATACCACCCGCGCCTGCCCGAACGATTGCCCAAACTCATACGTATAGCCCAGAAGATTCCAGCTCACGCTGTCTTCGGCGCTCGACAACGCCATGCCAAAGCACGGGCCGTCACAGCTGGCCAGCGCATGATCCGGTGTGACATGGCTGTTGGCAGGCAGCGGAATCTCGATATCCGCACCCATGGTGATCATCCAGTAGCCACGACCCTGCTCCAGTGGCTCATCCAGTGAGGCACTTTGATAAACGCCGGTGTCGAGATACTTGAATACTGACCAACCGCTGCCAAACTCTGCGGCATCCAGGTAGTTGCGCGTCAGCGCGCGAAGCGTGATCCCTTGCAGATCACGCGGTGGCGATACCAGTGTCCAATCCTCTTTTTTGAGTAACAAGACACCAGCCGCGGCCTGAGTCACCATTAGTACTGAGGCGACTAACAGGGAGCAAACACTGCCGAGAAAAAGGCGATTATCCATGCGCAAAAACTTCCCACCAATATGAACGACAACAACCGGGCTCGTTCAATGAGCACAGCCGCCTGAAACCAGCCAAATCAATCTAACACCACAGGGTTTCGATACTATGACCTGTCGGAATGAGCCTGCCGACATGGTTTTTGAGTCTAGCCTAATGATGCCGATTGGCAAAGCCTGCCGGATCAGCAGAGCGAGTCATCGACATCTGCCAACGGCTGACAAGCGAATTCACAGCCGCTTGCCAGCCGCTGAATTTCCTGTCGATGCTGTGTGCAATTGCACGAGCATCAATTCAGACTACTCTCCGGCAAGCTCACGCAATTTCGCGTCAACATAATCCATCCGTCGGACCAGCCAGTTGCGAATATAGTCGGTTTGACCAAGCTCGCGCTGGCCTGCCCCTACATTGCCACTTTCCGGCCAGCGATCAAGATTTCGCTCACGCGGACTCTTGGCTGCACTGCCAGCCGCCCGGTCAAGTTGCTCTGCATAGGCGGTAAATCGTGCCGTGATTGCCTCAACTGTGATAATCGATTCGCGCAACTCCAGCCAGCGGTCTCGCGCCATCTGATAAAAACCGATCGACGGGTTGTCACCAATGCGCTTGAGCAGAAACAGCTCATCAAACTGAAACGAATCGTAACTCCCACTGTCATCACCGCCACGCCAGGTCATGCCATAGGCGGCATCGTGATCCCATGGAACGAAAAACCATTTTCCGTCCTGATTACGCGCCATGTAGTGGTTTTTGAATAACGCATCGGTGTTGGCTGCAGCGAGAGTGATTAACCAGTAGTCCACCAGAGAATCCAGATCAAACACCTCGCCCACGGTCGCCGAAAACTCGGCATCGGAAGTGTCGTTGGTGTAGGCGATGATCTCTTCAAGTGCATCGAGGTACACAATGTCATCGGCATCGGGGTAGCGCTGAACATATCGCTCGAGCGAATCGGCAGTGAGATCGGCCAGATCTCTGCGGGCTTTGTATATCACCGAGCCGTTAGCAGGATCATCGAAATCGACCAGGTCCCAGCGTTCGCCAGTCTCATCTTCAGGTACCGATATTTTTTCCAGTGACAACAGCTTTCGATCGATTCTCTCGTGCATCACGTAGACGCCGTGATAACTTGAATTGAGAATAACCTCGGCCAGACCACCGGCCACCGTCGATTGGCCCTGCTCTTCACCAGCGTCATCGATGTAGGCAAAGGGACGCATTTCCCGATACAGATCGTGGGTGACAATATTGCGGGCAAACGATTGATCGCGATACGATGCATCGGCGATCCAGTCATCATCGTCTCGCAAACCCAACAGCTGAACATCCATACCGTCTTCCGAGTCAGACTCGCGAAACTCCAGACCAAACGGCTTTTTATCGAATTCCTGAGCCGACACACCACGATACTCAATACCCAGATTCACCGTGCCGGTATCGATACCGCGATCGCCATCGACCCATCGCGCAGTACCAGGCAACTTGGGGTCATTTTTGATGTCGTCGGCAAAGATCTCGAGAATGGGAAGATTGGTCACGACAACTTCCAGTGTCCACACAATGCTGCCATTGCGGCGAACTACCAGATCGAGAAGATCTCCGTGCTTCACACTGGCACTATAATTTGCCCCGGCCGCGACATTGCTACCGTTGACATTAACCGAATAACCAGACGTGGAATGTCGATAATTAAAAACGCCAGAATGACTGCGCGCCGTGAGATATTGCTCGCCCAGCGACAGGAACAAACGATCGTTGGCCGCATCCAGCAGCATCGGCTTAGCATCCCAGTTCAATTCCAGCTGATCTACCGAGTCGAGTGAACTTAACGCCACAGACGCTGAGACTTTAAAACTGACCTCATCGCTGAATACGCCGGAGCTCGCACTGACGGTGAGCTCAAATTCACCTGCACTGTCTGGCTGCAGGCGAACGCTGGCCGTTCCATTGCCATTGTCTGTCAGCATTGCGAAAGACGGCAGCGCCGAACCATCAAATGAGACTGCCGATGGCTGCTCGCCGGTTGCCTCAATCTGCACGACTCTCACCTCGTCGACATCCATTGAAACGTCTGCCACATCTTCAAGCGTGAATGGCACATCAATCGATGTCAGATCATTTGCGGCACCCGGTGTCGGATTGCCAAAATAGGCCCCATCGCCACTGGCATCCAGTCCGTAGGACACATTGTCATACTGCTGCGGGAAGTCTGGCACATATTCACACACTGGCTGCCCGTCAGGATCATACACACCCAGATACTCGCCTCCCTTTTTAAGCTTAAAGTTCGTGTGTATCGGCGGACCATCGACATCATCCTCGCTCGCAAATACCACCAGATATTCATCTGCCCCCAGCGTCCCGGCGCTGAAACACCAGGCAGTGGGATCAGCCTCATCATCGGTCAGACACCAACCGCTCAGTGACAACGGGCTATCGCCCGGGTTGTGCACTTCAACCCAGTCAGGATATTCGCCATTTTCATCGATGATGATTGCCTGATCCGCCGCCATAAACTCTGTGATACACAAACTCGGTGGAATACCCGGCTCACCCACATCGCCAACTGTTATCAGAAAGGTTGTGCTGTCTTCGAACCACTCGTTAGAGGCTGCGACTGTTACACCGAAAACACCCTCACTATCGGCCGTTGCAGTTAGTGTCAGCACGCCGTTATCAACACTGCCTATTTCGACGAAGCTCGGCAGTTCCGATGCACTGAAATCCAGCGACTCCACTGGCTGACCGATCAGAGGCACGCTTATCTGCTTCACCTCACCGACATCCATCGTCACATTGGACACGGATCCGATTTCCAGCGGCACCACGATCGCGCCATCGTTGTTTGCACTGCCCGGCGTCGGTTCGCCGTAGTACGCCGCTTCGCCCTCAGCGTCATACCCGTAAGAGACCAGATCATACTGCTGGGGAAACGCAGGCGTGAAAGCACACACTTCTTCACCCGAAGGGTTGTATAAACCCAGATAATCGCCGCCCTTGCCGAGCTTGAAGTTCGTGTGATGGTTCGGTGTTTGACGATTCTCTTTACTCGCAAACACCACCACGTAACCGTTACCCGCTATCGTCCCCGATTCGAAACACCACTGATCGGGCTCCCCTGCATCATCCGTCAAACACCAGTTCGCAAGCGATACCGCCTCGCCTCCCGGATTGTGCAACTCGATCCAGTCCGGGTAGTTCCCATCTTCGTCAGCTATCACGTCCTGATCGGCTGCCTGAAACTCACTGATGCAGATCGCACCTGCTACCGGATCCACTCCCGATTCGACCGTGATCCTCGTGGTGTCAGACCCCTGCTTGTCGCTATCGTTTGCGATCAGTTCAAACTCATACACACCGGCCTGGCTGAAGTTGAATACCGATACCCCGCTGCCGGCGCTATTGAATGTGACCGCGGGCAACGCCACCGACGGGCCGCTGCGTTGTAACCACTGGGCCGTCAACTGGCCACCGGCCGGTCGACCGTCGTCTGTCACGCTCAGCGACACGCTGGCACTCTGCGGCAAGACGATCGTCTGATCCGCACCCACGGACACCTGCGGCGCCACGTTCAGGGCCGGCTCTGACGACTCACTTTCCTGATCCGACAGCGCTTTGATCTCTGCTGTCGACAGCACGCTGCCATACACCATCACTTCATCCAGGCAGCCGCTGAAGTTGCGCTCTCCCTGCATCGAGCCGATGTGCCACTGACCACCCTGCCCGTAGTTGAAACCGGTCGCCGCACTCGCACTGTCAATCAACACGCCGTCTACGTGGATTGAAAAACCACTGACTGGATCGTAGCTGCCCACCACGTGATGCCACTGACCGTCGTACAAACCCTCGGCACCAAGCTCCAGTTTGTCCTGCAGTTGCGACTGCGTGACTTTCAGGTCTGGCCACGTCGTGCCATCCCAGATGTACATCACCAGGCCGCCATCGCGACGAATATACAATCCCGCGCTGTCACCAAAACCCCCGATCCAGCCCCATTTCTCGATGTCAGCATCGGGCTTGATCCAGGCGGCGATCGACAAGGATTGAGGATTCGCCACGCCGGGGGATGTGATCTCATCGTCCAGTGTGCCACTCAGGCACACCCCGCTCTGCTGTCTGCCCGGCCCCCAGAACGCCTGTGTCAGTGTGACCGGGTTGTCCTCTCCGCTCGCATCGTGTGCACTCAGGCCACTGCCATCATCCAGTGGCCAGTAACCGATCAGCGGTGACTGAATGGGATTGTCGAAGATCAGCTCTGCAGGATTGCCGCCGCTCTGTGCCGGGCTTGCCGCCCAGAAACCCTGCCACGGTTGCACCATCGAATTGCTGTCCAGCAACTGATACGCCGCGCCATCGTAGTGATAGATCGTCTCTGACATCTGACCGGCCGCCTCGGCCTGCACGGGCGAACAACCGCTGGCACACGCACCGCTTTCAGATACCACCCGCGCCTGCCCGAACGATTGCCCAAACTCATACGTATAGCCCAGAAGATTCCAGCTCACGCTGTCTTCGGCGCTCGACAACGCCATGCCAAAGCACGGGCCGTCACAGCTGGCCAGCGCATGATCCGGTGTGACATGGCTGTTGGCAGGCAGCGGAATCTCGATATCCGCACCCATGGTGATCATCCAGTAGCCACGACCCTGCTCCAGTGGCTCATCCAGTGAGGCACTTTGATAAACGCCGGTGTCGAGATACTTGAATACTGACCAACCGCTGCCAAACTCTGCGGCATCCAGGTAGTTGCGCGTCAGCGCGCGAAGCGTGATCCCTTGCAGATCACGCGGTGGCGACACGTGCGTCCACTCGTCCTGTTTTAGCGACAGTGACCCGGCCGATGCTGTTGATAGCAACAACACAGGGGACGCCAATACAGCCAACACAACACACAATAAAAAACGGAATTTCATAGAAGACGCTGCCTGCCAATGCGAACGATTGAATCAACCCGATCGCCAGACATGCGCGGCCTCCGATCCGCACAGCAGGTACGCGGTGTACCCAGTAATGCAAATTGCCAGACTATCCAGGTGCTTCCCTTGATGAAGATCATAGTAACATTACAACCAAGAAAATACCAGAATTGAGCGATGAGTACGCTATTGACAACTACGGTAGTGTCGAGTCATCGACCGCGCGCTGGCCAGTTTAAACGTGAAAAACGTTCGCATGAAAGTACGTCATGCCAGCCCGTCTAACCGCCGCCCCATAGCGCCTTTGTTGCGCGCGCACAGCGCCCGGTGATCACTTTCCGAGTGTCAGCGCGAACATGCAGCGTTGTACACTGGCACACCCGCGACAAACGAAGACCCATGAACAATCTCGTCTATGCCATCGGCGACATACACGGTGAGCTGGAAATGCTTCAGGACGCCGTCGCAAAAGTGGAGTCCGACGGCGGCTCGGATGCGACGGTGGTGTTCGTTGGCGACTATGTCGATCGCGGCGCACGCAGTCGCGAAGTCATCGATTATCTTATCGATGGTTTGTCAACCGGCAAAAACTGGATCTGCCTGTTGGGCAACCACGATCGAATGTTTTCATTGTTTCTGGAGGAATCCCCTCGCCGCGACCCACGGCTGCGAATCGAATACACCTGGCTGCATGAACGACTGGGCGGCAGACAGACGTTGCTCTCCTACGGCGTCGATATCGAGGCAAGCCCGTCATTGATTCATCAACAAGCCAGAGCCGCGGTACCAATGGCCCACCAGGCGTTTCTCCAGTCACTGAAACACTCGCATCAGATCGACAATTTGTTGTTTGTCCACGCGGGTATTCGCCCGGGTGTGCCGATCGCCGAACAGCTCGACGACGACTTGATCTGGATAAGGCAGGAATTTCTCGAGGACACGCGACAGCATCCCTTTTTGATCGTGCACGGACACACGCCGGTTCCGGTGCCCAGACACTACGGCAATCGAGTCGCCATCGACACTGGCGCGGGCTATGGCAAACCACTCACCACGGCGGTGTTCGAGGGTGATCGCTGCTGGTTGCTGACAGCCGACGGAAGATCACTGCTCGAACCGGAACCGCTTCAAGCCAGTTAATCCCGACTACTGCTTACTGGCCTTGCCTGTCGGGATACGTCACCTGGGCAACAGATGCGCGACTTTTGCTGCGCTATCCGACAGCTGATCAGCTAGCCCGACACGCCCTGAATGCTGTTCACATAAGGAGTCTCTGCGATCAGCAGCAAGATCCACCGGCCACAGACGAACCGACACTGGCAGTGTCGTCAGAGCTATCAGCTGTCTGGGAAAACGGAACATGATCACCACAGCCATCGAAGATACCGTAGTGCGTATCGAAGCTGCCAATGAATTCGAAATGTGGCGCAAAGCGCGACTCGCACAACATTCTGTAGGTGTTGCCACAGACCGGAAACACCTTACCGGCCTCGATGCTGTGATGCTTGTCGAGATCAAACCGCATCGGATGTTCTGCAATGGTCCCTTTATAGATTACTGCCTGTCCGTAGTCCTCGCAGGCGGGCTCGAGGCCATCGAGTTTGAACAGGCGATAGGTGGCGGAGTAAAAGTTGATATGGCCAATCTTCTTTTCGATCTCTGAGCTGCCGATGGCAAGTGGCCGGTCGGTGACCAGTCGGGGATCGGTGAAGCCATTGCGCTTTGCCAGATTGATGAAATCATTCCAATAGAGCGCACCTGACAGACATTCTCCATACAGCACCGGATCTTTGGTCAACGCAGCCGGCACGCGGCGATCCGAATACACATCTGAAAAGTACATTTCGCCACCCGGTTTAAGCAGACGGCAGGCTTGCTCAAGTACTGCGTTTTTGTCTTCGGAGAGATTGATCACACAATTGGAAACGATGACATCGAACTGGCCGTCTTCAAGTCCAATCTCATCCAGCTTTTCTATGTAACCTTTCAGAAA
This sequence comes from uncultured Granulosicoccaceae bacterium, assembly GCA_964573105.1. GTDB lineage: Bacteria > Pseudomonadota > Gammaproteobacteria > Granulosicoccales > Granulosicoccaceae > CAKZSB01. The sequence goes on along the minus strand of CAZNIS010000025.1, from coordinate 54,762 downwards.
CTCGACGTTCGCTTCAGTGTAGCCGTAGGCATCTGTGTGGAAATCGATGAACTGATTGGCGACGGCGAGCTGCTCGTCAGTCATATCGACCCCAACGACAGAACCACTCGCACCCACCAGCGCGGACAACGCGTAGGCATCGCGCCCCGAGCCACTGCCAAGATCGAGAATCCTCAAGCCGTCAAGCAACTCCGGGGCGAGCAAACCACAACCGTAGTATCGCGATGCGACTTCCGGATGGATTTTCGCAAGCACCGCCTTCAGATGGTCTGGTGGACTACCGATCGTGCAGCACGCACTGGTCTGCAGATCGGCAGAGCTCTCAAGTGTTTGACCGTAGTACTTTTTGACTTCGTCGAGCATGAGCCAGGTCAGCCTGTTCAATGATTTTGGGCATTATAGCGGACCAGCGCAGTCTGGGTTGGCAGTAAAAAACCATGCAATAGCGCAGCCAGACAGCAGCTTCTGCGCACCCCGCCTGCCTGATCGATGGGTATCGCACAGCAGGTGCGTGAAATTTCTCCATGGCGATGGAATAAACCAAAGACGCCAGGTGTTACTGACGATCACAGATCGTTAGAGAAGGAAGGACCCGTGCCATTTGCGCGGCAGCAAGCCACGCCGGGTCGGCCGCTCTACGATCGGCAACCTGCAGCACGTTGCAAGCAAAAACGCAGACATTGTGCATTCACAGTCATTGCCGCACCTGGTTTCCGGTTGACTACTGTCCGCAAGGACACCGGTTACCCGGACGCAAACCGCCGCCGGGATCGGATCCCGAACACCGATGGACCCGGCGGCGGGGCGCGTTATTCCCCGCCAACCGATTGGCCGGCACTACAAGCCGCCGAACTTACCGTTACTGTTTTTCGCCTCTGAAACGGGCACCAGTGGCTCAATGACGTCCCAGTGCTCGACGATCTTGCCATCGCTGACCCGAAACAGGTCATAAAAGGAAACCGACTGTGGGCCGAGGCTGCCCTCACTAATCGTGAGAACGAAATTCCCCTCGCCCAGCACTTTGTGGTTCGTCTTATAAATCATCTCGATGCCCTGACTGGCCATCGCAGCTACCGCCTCGCCAAGGCCCTCAAGCCCGTCAGCAATATCGCTGTTGTGTTGCAGATAGGTTGTGTCGCTGATGTACTTGCCCAGTTGATCGAACTGACCTTTGACCAGCACTGTATCTACAAATTCTGCTACCAGTGATTTATTGGCTTGTGTCTTGTCGGCATCTTCAACCTCAGTGGGACCATCCAGTTGCGTGCGCCCGCTGGGATTGGGCTTATCGGCCTTCGGCGCCAGATTGTCCCAGTGCTCAACAATCAGCCCATCCTCGAATCGGAACACATCAAAACCGACTTTCGGCCCGAAAAAATTGTAATCGGCGTGAGTAAAAACAAAATCACCGTCCTGGAAAACACGCCTGACATCGACCTTTGCACTGCCGGGTGGCAACGCTTTCAGTACTTCGGCGAATCCCGCCAACCCATCGCCGACTGCCGGATTGTGTTGTATGTACTTTTCAGGATTCACGAAGGCGATGGCACTGGTATCGCCGCTCTCGATGCTGTTGAGCAGCGCGACAACTTTCTCCTTGTTAGACAAGTCGGTGGCCATAGCAGCCGATGAAACCGCCAGTGTCGCTGCGGCAGCCAGTGTGAGTTTACGTAACATGGTGGGTCTCCCCGTATTGAAGGTACAGTCAATACTGGAGCTAGCGAGCGCGGGTGCGCAGGTCAGATCTGGCAGAAAAATGGTAAATCTCGTCCGCAGGGCTGACATTAGCCCACGAGGCATAAGATTTTTGGTACCGCTCAGCCGTTTTGTTGAAAGTGAGACGGCGGGTAGCCCGTGTGTTTTTTGAAATACTTGGTGAAATTCGTCACTTCATCAAAACCAAGTTCATAGGCCAGCTCCTGCACCCGCTTGCCCTCCACCACCAGCCTGCGTTTGGCTTCGAGTGTGGTGAACGCATCGATCAATTGCTTGGCAGTCTGGCCTGTGGCGCGCTTGCACAGACCGTTAAGCCGCTTGTAGGTAATGTGCAGATTATCCGCGTACTCGGCAGCATTTCTGGTACTGGTAAATTGTTGTTCGAGCAGTTGCACAAACGCGGTGAACAGAATCTTGTCACTGTTGTTCAGGCGCTGCCGTGCAGAAAGCGACCGCTCGCGCTCAACCATTAGAAAAAACGCACAGAACAGAAACATGGTGATCAGGGAATTCGGATCCCCACAACGGGTTTCCCGGGCGATTTCATCCAACAGCCGCTCGCAGCTTTGCGCAAGCGCCGCTGACAACGTCAGCACCGGCGCATAATCCGGTTGCAGATAGTCGGGCGAGAACACCGGCATATTCATATTGCGCTGCAGCTTCTCGATCAGGCCATCGGTGAACAGTATGGCTCTGCCTTGTGGCCGGTCACTCAAATCGAAGGCGTTCAGCTGATTTTTGTTGACCATAATCAAATCGCCGCTGTTAAAGCGCCAGCGATTGAAATCGACGAAGTGCTCACCAGTGCCGCGCGCGATGTAGATCATCATCGAAAACCCCATCCGGTGCGGGCGCTGCGGACTGTGGTCCAGTTTGCTGCTGCGACGATAGAGCACGTCGAGATCCAGAATCTCCACCAGCGCATCAGCTGACACGCTTGGCGTGAATTCAACCTTTGGTATCGTCACTGGTTTACACCGGCGCAGGCCATCGACGCATCGACATTGCCCGGGTTCATTCGGCCACCTCATCAAGCCCAAGAAAACCACCGGACTGCCGATTCCACAGCTGCGCATAGATGCCGCCACGTACCAGCAGTTCGTCGTGCGAACCAGTCTCGACGATGCGCCCCTCATCCATCACGATCAGCCGATCCATGGCGGCAATGGTTGAGAGTCGGTGCGCGATCGCGATGACAGTTTTGCCTGCCATCAGCTCACTCAACTGCAGTTGAATCTCAGCCTCCACTTCTGAATCGAGCGCAGATGTCGCCTCGTCGAGCACCAGTATGGGCGCATCCTTTAAGATCACCCGGGCAATCGCGATGCGTTGGCGCTGCCCGCCGGACAACTTCACCCCACGCTCACCGACATGCGCGTCGTAGCCGCTGCGTCCCTTGGGATCGGTGAGTCCGGGAATGAAAGCATCAGCATGAGCAAGTTGCGCGGCGCGAAGCATTTCTTCATCCGTGGCAGCGGGCCGGCCATAGGTGATGTTGTCGCGGATGGAGCGGTGCAACAGCGACGTATCCTGCGAGACCATGGCGATCTGCGCACGAAGACTGTCCTGGGTGACTTGCGATATATCCTGCCCATCGATGCGAATCGCACCGCTGCGCAGATCGTAGAATCTCAACAACAGATTGACCAGTGTCGACTTACCCGCACCCGATCGTCCCACCAGGCCAATCTTTTCGCCAGCGGCAACGCGCAGCGAGAAATCGCGAACTACACGGGTATCATCCGACTCACCGTAGTGAAACTGCACCTTGTCAAACACCACCTCACCGCTTTTGACCGTCAGCGCCTGCGCAGCGCTGCTATCGACAACGTTATTTTCAACCGAGATGGTCTCGATGCCATTCTCCACCGCACCAATCGACTCGAACAAAGATGAAATCGTGCGCAGAATCCAGCCCGACATTTGATTCAGGCGAATAATCAACCCGTTGGCAATCGCAATGGCGCCGACACTGATCGTGCCCTGCTGCCACAACGCAATCGATAGAATGGCGGTAGCCACAATCACAAACGTATTCAGCACGACCAGCGACAACAGCATATTTTGAATCGCGCGCAGCAACTGACGCAGCGCCTGCGTGTGTCGCTCGAAACCCTCGGCGACAAATGACTCTTCGCGCTCGGCATGGGCAAACAGTTTGACCGCCTGAATGTTGGTATAACTATCGACAATGCGGCCAGTCAATACCGAGTTTGCCTCAGAGACGGCGCGCGATTTGCCGCCCACGGGCGGAACCATGCGCAAAATCACCAGCACGTAGCCAACCATCCAGAACGCCAGCGGCCACATCAATCGGACGTCGATTTCAGCAAACAGCCAGATGATGCCACCGAGATAGATCAGCAACAGCCACACACCATCTACCACATTCAATACACACTCGCGCAGCGACACACCCGTCTGCATGACCTTTTGGGCCACGCGCCCGGCAAAGTCATTTTGAAAATAGCTCAGGCTTTGACGCACTACCCAGCGATGGTTTTGCCAGCGCACCGTATTGGTGATGCCCGGCGTCAGTGTCAGTGTGATCAAACAGCGCGAGATCACAATGCAGACCGGCCGCAGGATCAACACCACAAACAACATGATTGCCAGCCCGACTCCGTGTACCTGATAAAAATCACCTGGCTCTGTCACCGACATCCAGTCGACCAGACGGCCCAGATAGGCATACAGATAGAGTTCCGCGATCGACGCGACGCTTGAGAAAAACAACGTCACCAGCAATAGCCGACGAATTGGCCACAGATAATGAACAAAAAAGGCCAGCGTACCCGACGGCGGACGCTCGACATCCGCATCGGCCAGCGGATCGATCAGTTTTTCAAAATACGAATACATACTCCCTACTCCGCGTAGAGCAAATCAGCCTTGTGGGCCAATATTTTGAACCGATCAGATAAACCGGCAAATAGCCTGGCCCGTGGTACCGGCGCAGGTTTTTTCATTATGCAGTGATACAGCAGTACTTCAGATCGGTCAGAACAAACACCTAGTCAGGCAGATCAGACGTCAAACATCAACTGTAACAGACAAAGTGCCAAACAAAACTCTGCACACCGAATACGGAAAACACACCTTCGCCTCTCCGCATCACCGCCAATGTGCCACAGGCAGGAGCTACGTCAAGTCGCCGCAAGGCCCACCGGGCCCGAATTTCGGGTTGCGTTTCTTTGGCTTTGCCAGTGCGTGCAATCCGTGGTTGTTGTGACAGGACGTCACAACAAGGGCAAGGCAGCGCAGGGATGCGCTGTTTGCCCGACCGCGGATTGTGCGTACTGGCAAAGTGCCGCAGGCACCCGCAGGGCCAAAGGGTCGCAAGAAGCGTTTTGCCCACTTTTGCGCTTTTCAAAAGTGGGTCGGCGCGCGGGACGCGCAGAAAAAAGCCATGGATGGCAAGCAAAAACAGCAAGCCAAAACAAATAACCAAGGCCTAAGCCGCCTCAGCGCTAAGCCTAGCCAACGGCCGCTCATCAATCGGCCAGTGCACAATCGCAGCCACCACACCAAAAAATATCCCCGCCCACCACATGCCGTCGTAGTTACCATACATATCGTACAACCGACCACCCATCCAGACGCCTATAAAACTTCCCAGCTGGTGACTGAGAAAGACAAAGCCGAACAGTGTCGCCAGGTATCGCACACCAAAAACCTGAGCGACGATGGCGGTCGTCAACGGCACAGTAGACAGCCAGAGCAATCCCATCACGGCGGAGAAGAGGTAAATGGTGGCAGGCGTTTTGGGCATCATCAGCAATGCAAGTATGACCACGGCGCGCGCCGCATATATAAAGCTTAAGCTCGACTTCATGCTGTAGTGCTTGCCGACATAGCCCGATGCGAAAGAACCGACGATATTAAACAGGCCGACGAGCGCGAGCGCATAGGCACCTGTTAGCGGACTCATGCCAAGATCCTTGACATAGGCGGGAAAGTGCACGGCGATAAAGGCGACGTGAAAACCGCAAACAAAAAAACCGGCCGTCAGTAACAGATAGCCACGATGATTCACAGCCTCGCCCAAGACGGATCGCAATGTCACATCCATTTCGTTTTGCGCGGTGTTGGCCTGGCCGCCCGGCAACGCAAACGCCAGCGGGATCATCAGTAGCGTAAACGCGGCCTGCAGCAACAGCGCGGTTTCCCAGCCAAGCCCCGTGATCAGCCACTGACTTAACGGCGAAAAAATGACCTGGCCGAGCGAACCCGCCGCCGTGCCAAGCCCCAGCACCATGGATCGACTTTGCGGGCTGACGACGCGGGCCATCGAAGCCATTGCCAGTGAAAACGCAGTGAACGCCACACCAAGCCCGGTTAACACACCGCCAGTCAGGTACAACGCGGTGCCGGTTTGCGCGGTCATCATGCCGTAGATGCCAGCCGCATAGAGGGCGGCACCGACAATGATCACTTTCAACGGACCAAAGCGATCGGCGATCATACCGGCGATCGGCACACCAAAGCCCCACAGCAGATTCTGAATCGCAAGCGCGAGTGCGAATGTCTCGCGATTCCAGCCCTTGTCAATCGTCATCGGATCCAGGTACAGCCCAAAAGATGAGCGAGTACCAAAGCCGATGAGCGCGATCAGGCAACCGGCGGTGATGACGACCGCAGGCGATCGCCAGCCTGAACCGGTTGTTGCAGCATTTGCGGACATGGGTAAACCTGAACCTGAAGGGGCAGCCAATTTTGCGTTAGCCGCCTGCCGATAGCAACAGATCAAGATTTGTGATGGCAGCCATCACGCGGTCCGCACTGCCGGTACGGGCAAACTGGGTAAGCGCTACTGCTCGATACCACAGGCAGGACCGACTTCGGTCGCATAGCCGGTCATCGCTTTCATCAGCTCTTCCATCGTCACGCCGGTAGCCATCATGCGCCCCATTGGATTTTCGTCCTGCGCCAAAAGCGATTCAACGAAAGCTGCCTTGAGTTTGGGTGTCATGTGCGACGAGGCCACACGCAGGATGCAGAGGCAATCCTTTTCTGTCATTCCCTCCTTGCTGTACTGCGGCTTGCCTTTTGCGCAGGCCTGCTCGTCAGTCATATCGGCAAAGGCGGGGTGTATAGCGAGCAGTAACGCGATCACAGCGCCACGTAGTTTCATGGTTCAATCTCCCTATCGAAATGTCGAATTGCACGTGTCTGTGCAACGGCGCGGTGACGTCACTGTCTCCCGCGCTGATACGCTAACGCCTGACTGCAACCGGGTCAATGGCGATTTCAGGGTAACAATACCCGTTGCTTGCCAACAACTGCGGCCGCGCTGACGCTACTACAAGCGCAACGCTACATTATGTGGATAGTCTCGATCGTCTGCGCTGCCAGCGACCCCATCCGACCAGCAACAGTCCCATACCAATACCGCCAGCACTGAAACTGCCGCCATTGAGATCTGCGACCGGCCCCAGGCCCGAATCACTGACACCGCCGTTAATCTCAAGCACCTCGAAATCGCTTTGCGCCAATATGACCGGAGGAGCGCTGGCGGTAGTGCGCTGGACACTAAACGTGGTGGCCTGATCACTCACATCGGCAGGAGCGGCAAACGACGGCACAAAACGATTCGCCTCGATCACCACTTCACCGTTGCGCCCGGTGCCACTGCCAAGTGTCAGCCGCCATTCAGTGCCATTGTCACCACAGCCGATGTCCAGACGCGCCTGCCGCTCGATCGGCTGATCCGGCATAGAGGTGTTAAAGACGAAGGTCGGATCAAGCGTCATTTCATCGGCTGACAATGTCGTGTAGAGCCGGGTCAGGTAGGCGCCATTGGTCAACAGCGCGGTAGCGCTTGCCACCGGTTCGATCTCGTGCTCGATAAAGCTTGCCCTGAGAGACTGCTGGGCGGTATCCAGCACTTGCGCATTGAAGATCGTGGCCAGCGCGATCGCGTCTGAATAGACCGATTCATCCTGTCCTTGCGGCAACTCGAGCGCCTGCTCAAGCGCCACGCTGAAGTTATTCGACTGCGCAATAGCCGCCATCGCCGCAATGTGTCCGGCATCCGTCAGCGTCGCGTCGAACTGATCGAGCTGCATCTGCAGATTTTCCGGCGTGGTCAGCGAGTCGAGCAATGCGCTGTCGATGCGACCGGCCATGTCGGTGGCAAAACCCTGCCCACTGGGGTCGGCATCGTTCATCGCCGCAGTGATCAGTGTTTGATAGCTGCTGTAGGCCGCCTGCTGACCGTTGTACCAGTTGAGCTGTGTGTAGTTAGGGATAACGTGCAGGTAGTTATCCGGCACCGCGCGCGCATCGCCGACAATCCAGACCTGAACACCCATATCGGGATTTGCCGCCACCGCGGTGAGCCGAATGGGGATCATCGGCTTTTCACTCTGGTAGTTCAAAATGATCGGGCGGATACTGCCGGTGGTTTGGCCGCTGGTCAGTTTAAGACCGACGAACTTCATACCATCGAGCACATAGGGCTCAATGAGCTCTATACCCCGATCACTCAAATCGTAATTGTTTGTCGTTAGCCAGTCGGCCATCGCAGCGGGATCGTCGCTGGTGATCAGGTCAACTTCGAATGGTCCGACCACCGCCTCTTCAACGTCGACGGACGAGCCGCCGGTGTCAGCGTCGGTTTGTTCTGCGACACTGCCGTCGGTCGTGCCGTCAGTGAAGTCGGAACGGCAACCCTCGCCATTTTGTTCCAGTGTGAACTGCGGCCGGGTGGCGAGGTCAAGTTCGGTAAAGGTGGTGTCAGCACCGACGCCGACACCATCGAGCTGCAGCGACGGGGGCACCGGCACGACCCAACTGAAAGCCTCAGCCGAGCCTTCGTAGTCGATCTTCACCATCGCCGTGATGTCATTGCCGCGCTGGCTAAAGACGATCTGTTCGGCGGCCTGCACAATAGGCGCAGACTGGCAAAAGAAACCTCCACAGGCGTACACAAATGAGGGTGCGAGCAAGGCGAGCGCAACAGCGAGCGGACGGGCGATAGGTAGCGTGCGGATCATCAGTTACTCCTTAATTTTCTGTACCTGCCCTGTTTTCATACCTTCTTACCGGCCAGGGCACTCTCTATATACTAGCCCAGTTGCGCGGCGCTGCCGCGATTTACCGTGGGTTGTCATCCAGGCTGGCGTCGCATCAATCAGCGCAGCCCGGCTATTCATGCGCATCCGGCATAGTAAGCCTCTGTCGCACACTGTTATGGTAATTTGCCTGCCACACACCAATGATGCGACCGCCTGCGAATGCCCCAACTGACTGGATTCTGGCTGATCTCTGCAATCTTGCTGTCGAGCGTAACAGCGTGCAGCACAACGCCACACGATACCACCCGCATTACCGGCATCGCCAACAAAGTGCACGATGGCGATTCCATTCACATCACCCCTGCCGGACAGAAGCGCGTAATTGTGCGCCTGGCGGGCATCGACGCACCGGAGCTGAAACAGCGTTTTGGCCTGCCCGCGCGCGATCACCTCAGATCGATATTATTGAACAAACCGGTTGAGGCGCGCTGCCACAAAATCGACCGCTATGAGCGCCGCTTGTGCGTGGTCTATCGCGACGGCACTGACATCAATCTCGCGATGGTCAGCGCGGGGCTTGCGTGGCATTATAAAAAGTACCAGAACGAACAGACGCGCAAGCAACGTCGGCAATACGCATCGGCTGAGCACGAGGCCCGCACCCGGCGCCTCGGACTGTGGCGCGACAACAATCCACAGGCGCCCTGGAACTATCGCTCGTGAAGAAAAATCAATTTGGCACTACACACTCAACACAGGGATCAACAACATGCCGCCGATCGTAAGAGCCATCATCAGCTGGGCCATCGCACTCTGGGCCAGCAAGGTTTTTCTGCAATCGCTGCCCTACAAGTTCTCCCTTCACCCGGATACACAACACATCTTCGGCACGATCGGCGACTGGCTATCGGGCATACTCGGCACGCCTGTCGGTGAGGCGTTCAGCAATTTCGGCAGTTATGTGGTGGGCAGTTTTGAACTGATCGCCTCGACCGTGTTGCTGGCACCGGCAGCCCTCTGGTTGATGCGCAAATTGACCAGCCGCCCCACGGAGGGGGTTCGCGCCAAATTTCATGCAATCGGTGGTTTGCTGGCGGCAGCAGTGATGGCAGGTGCGGTGTTTTTCCATCTCTTCACGCCACTTGGCATTGAAGTGTTGCACGAAGGGAAAAGTGACGGCGGCTCACTATTCTATGCCGCAGTATCAATCCTGGTCGGTGGCATCGTCCTGTTTCTAATCAATCGCTCGGCGTTTTCTGCCCACAGCGAACCACACTCAAACTGACCCCAACCGGTGTGAGGCCTACACCATACCCTTGCCGGAGTCGCTGCCATGCGCGAGGCGGCGACGTTGCAACAACCGGTAGGTCAGCAGCGCCACCACGATGACGACAAAGCTGACCCCTGTCGTCACTGTGCCCAGCGCATAGATTGAGGGGTCAGTTACCGTGGTAGTCAATCCGCGCAGTTCCAGCGGCAGCGTATTCAGGCCACCAATGGCTTGCGAGGTGCGCGCCAGTTCATCGTAGCTCAGGGTAAAGCCGAACAATGCCACTCCAATCAGTGATGGCGCGATGATCGGCAGCACCGCCTCGCGGAACGTCGCCCAGGGTCCGGCACCAAGATCGCGCGCCGCCTCTTCATAGGAGGGATCAAAACGGTTGAACACGGCAAACATAATCAGCAGGCCAAACGGCAGAGTCCAGGTCAGTTGCGCACCCAGCGCTGAACTGAAAAGCCCCATGCTGGTGGTGTAGTGTTCGATGACCCAGGCTATCTCCTCGGTTTGTCCCCACTGGCGAATGTTGTCGTCAATCAGGCGAAACTGCAGCGCAATCCCGAGGCTGACGACAATGGAGGGGACGATCAGACTGGCGACCGTGATGTAAAACAGCGCGCCGGAACCCTTAAATTTCTTGCGAAACGCGAGACCCGCCATCAGGCTGAAGACTACCGTAATCACCATCACCACAAAGCCAAGTGCAAGCGAGCGCCGGAACGCGCGCCAGATGTCTACCACACCGACACCTTCCCACAACTTTGCGAACCAATGCGTGGAGACACCATTCATCGGAAACGTCAGACCACCCTCCGGCCCCTGAAACGACAACACAAATATCGTGATCATCGGGCCGTAGAGAAACAGTAGAAACAGGAAGAAAAAACAACCGAGCCAAATTTTCGTGCTGCGACTGGCCATCAGCGATCGTCTCCCCGGCTGGCAACCGTTAAATGCGTAACCCGAGTCATAGCTCGCGCCTGATGTCGACGATGCGGGACATGGCGACAATGATCATCAGTGTTATGGCCAGCAGGATCACCGCGTTGGCGGCGGCTGACGGAAACTGCAGGTAGCTCATCTCGACATTGATTATTTTGCCGATGGAGGCGATCTGCTGTCCGCCCATCACGCCGATGGTGATGAAATCGCCCATCACAATCGTGATCACAAAAATCGACCCAATCGCAATACCAGGCTTACACAACGGCACAACCACATTCCACAATACCTGCCAGCCGTTGGCCCCGGCATCGTAGGCAGCTTCAAGCACACTGCGGTCGATGCGCATCATCGAGTTGAAAATGGGCACCACCATGAACAGCGTGTACAGATGGACAAATGCCAGCGTGACTGAAAAGCCGGAGTACAGCAGCCAATCGATCGGTTCATCAATCAGCCCCATGCCGATCAAGGACTGATTCACCAGCCCGCCCCGGCCCAGTAGTGGAATCCACGAGATCATGCGAATGACATTGGAGGTCCAGAACGGGATGGTGCACAGCAGAAACAGAGTGATCTGCATGGTCAGACTGCTGACGCAAAACGCCAGATAATATGCCACGCCAAAGCCCAGGATCAGGGTGATGATCCAGCTTAGGAAAACATACTTAAGCGTAGACACATAGGTGGCGAAGGCGGTGCAAAGCTCCGGCAGCCGTTCCACGCACCCGCGAAAGATGTCACTGTAGTTGGTGCCGATAAAATCGGGAATGATTGAGTATTCGGTGTAGTCCCAAAAGCTGACTACCACCACCAATACCAGCGGCACGACAAAAAAGAGCAGAAACACCAGCGCATACGGCAGCGCCAGCAGATAGGTACTGATTCTGGATGAACTTGCGGGCAATCTGAATAACCGACGTGGAGTTCGGTCTATTGTACCCGCCCTTGCGACCGGGCACACGGGGTAACTGTTGAAAACACCCGCATCAGAACGGGCAAAAAGCCGCCACCTGAAAGAAATGAGGCAAGCCATTTCACCCGATCACAACCAGGCAGGGTGCCACTCGAGGGTGACACCCTGCCGGTTAAAGCGACGCGCTCACGCAGACTTGCGGCACACGCCGGAGTACCAATACTAGGCCGCGATAAACTCGTTCCACTTGCGAACCATGTACTTGTTCTCGTCCATCACAGCGTTCCAGCACGCAACGCCACCCATACGGGTTTCGTAAGAGCCGCCATCGCGGACTTCACCCGCCGATGCGAGCTTCTGACCCGACGGCGACATAATGTCCTTTTCCGCCGGTTTGCCCAGCATCCAGTAATCCCACTCGTAGGCTTCCATATTGGCCTGCGCGGTGGAGAGTACCGCTGAGTAGTATCCCTGGCGATTCAGGTGAGCACCGGCCCAGCCAGAGAGGAACCAGTTGACGAATTCATAGGCCATATCCGCCTGCTGACCCTTGATGGTCGACGGCAGTGCAAAACCCGCAGCCCAGGCTCGATAGCCCTCTTCCAGCGGCTGGTAGACGCAATCGATGCCCTTGGATCGAACCGCAGTGATGGCCGGCGACCACATGGATTGAATCACCACCTCACCAGAGGCCATCAGGTTGACACTCTCGTTGAAGTCGGACCAGAAGGCGCGGAACTGACCTGCCTTTTTGGCCTCGGTCAGGATCTTCATGGTCATGTCGATTTCGTCTTTGGTCATGTTGCCTTTGTCAGGGTAGGTGTATTCACCCATCGACTCGACGACCATCGCCGCATCCATGATACCGATAGACGGAATGTTCAGGATCGAGGCCTTGCCCTTGAATTCAGGGTTCAACAGCTCAGACCAGTTTTTGATCGGACGACCGATCAGGTCGGGCCGAATACCCAGTGTGTCAGCGTTGTAGACGGTCGGAATCAGGGTGACCCACTGCGTTGGCTCGTCGGAGAACTCGGTTGATTTCTCGCCCTTGAGGTAGAAGACTTTTTTCGGTGCGGTGCCCTGATCGCCGATCTTCTTGCCGTTGATCTCACCTTTGGTAAATGCCGGTGTGATCTCGTCAAACAGTTCGATGCGCTTCGCGTCCATACCCAGCAGGTTGCCGGACGGAACCAGCTTTTTCAGGCTGAAGTACTCGGTGTCGACCAGATCGAAGCTGTTCGGCTGGGTGATGATACGCTTGGTGACTTCATCGGTGGTGACCGGAATGTACTCGATGGTGATACCGAGATCTTCCTTGGCCTTGGCGGCAATTTCTGCCGACTGGTTTACCGCAGTACCCAGGTAGCGCAGTACCTTTTTTTCCTGCGACATGACATACGGTGCACCGGAAATAAAAGTCCCGGCGACGGCGGCGCCAGCCGTGGTCTTTAACAGTTTGCGACGACCGTGGTCGATGGTATCTGTCATTGCTGTGACACTCCTGTTAGTTGAGTTGTGAGGACAGGTTCAACGGGTGGTAAACCGAGTCAGTTCAGCATGTGCTGGTCGGCCCGGTTCCATTGCAACGAGACCGGATCACCTGTCTCGTACGGGGCAAGATAGAATTCTTCGTCGGCACAGGTGACGGTCAGATCGGAGAACGGGCTGTCCACCGACAGCTTCACCGTGTGGCCGAGAAATTCAATGTTTCGAATAATACTGTCGCCACCGCGGTTGACGCGGATCTTGTCCGATCGCACCGCGAAGATCTGGTTGTCGGCTTCGATCACGTTGTGGCCGCCAATAAATTTCGCCACAAATACGCTGGCCGGCCGATTGAATACATCGTAGGGCCTGCCGGATTGCTCGATACGTCCCTCGTTCATCACCACCACCATGTCAGCCAACGCCATGGCCTCTTCCTGACTGTGGGTGACGTGCACAAATGCGATGCCCAGATCGCGCTGCAATCGTTTGAGTTCGGTTCGCATCTCAATGCGCAGATAGGGATCCAGCGCGGACAAGGGCTCATCCAGCAACAGCAACTGCGGCTCGGTGATCAGGGCTCTGGCCAGTGCCACCCGCTGCTGCTGCCCTCCTGACAGCTGTCCCGGCTTGCGCGCCCGCTGTTCCAGCATGTGTACTCGTTCGAGCATGTCGAGCGCCTTGTTGCGTCGCGTTTGCTTGTCGACGCCGCGCATCTTTAGCGCGAAGGCCACATTGTCGACGCAGTCGAGGTGGGGAAACAGCGCATAATTCTGGAACATCATCGCGGTACCGCGCTGCGCAGGCGACTGGCCGGTAATGTCGTGGGAACCCAATGTGATTCGACCGCTGTCCGGATGCTCGTGTCCGGCGATCATGCGCAGCGTCGATGACTTGCCGCAGCCCGAAGGGCCCAGCATGCAGCAGTATTGCCCCGCTGCGATCGTCAGGTCGATGCTATCGACAGCCACGACATTGCCAAAGCGTTTGCTCAGTGCTTCCAGGTGCAAGTCATTCGTGGTTGGTGTATCTGCCATTAAGGGTCCAGGTAATCGATTGAGCTTGGCGCGAGCTTCGCCCAGCGGGGGAGTCTATCGGTTCGCCCGTTTGCCGACGATGCTGTTTTTGCAGCGGGGCGATGCGATTTAGTATGCACCCCAACGCGGTGCGGCCAGCGGTTTTTGCCGGGCCGCCCAGCACCTTCATCGGGCTTTCCGCGGGCAAGCGGGATCGGTTTTGTCGGCGATCATTTTCGGATCGCGTTTCCTCCAGGCACGGGTTGACCGTGGTGTCGCGACACCCTACCACTACTCCTGCAATGACAGCAATGATCGAGAGCCGGCGCACCGGGCGTGACCCGTGCGCATACCTGCCGGGCGAGCTCACGCTCAATCGCGATCAATCAGACGAAAAACGCTACCGATCATCTTTATGCATCAGATTCGCAAAGCACTGTGCCACCAGTGATACGTATTAAATCCGGGCGGCGGAGCACCACAGGTGCCAATCGCCATGTGGTACCGCAACTGGTGGCATTCGCCTGTCTAGAACCGGTATCCCAACCCGAACGAGAGGGTCAGCGGCTGATAGTCGATGTCCGCTACCACGCCGCCACCACCTTCTTCCTGTTCCAGTGTCAGGTCGCGCTGATCGCTGTAGCGTAATTCAGTAGACAGGTACCACGCTGGCGTCAGTTCAATATCGACGCCCGCCATCAACTGATAGCCGATTGAGCCAGAATCGGAAAATGAAATCTCGCCGGCTGTCGACTCCGAATCGAGATCAACTTCCTGAACAATACTGAGGCCGGTCCCCAGCCACGGCTGAAAACGCCCACTCGCAAACGGCAGATCATAACGCCCGCTGAAATAAAACACACTGGAGGCATAGTTGCCCGACGGCAGTCGAACCCCTGCGTTATCGACAATCACACTGTCGTTGGAACGGTACTCCCAGCCAAACTCCGAACTGAACGGCGAATCAAAGTGATACCGCAATGCCAGTCCGGCGGTAAAGCCAGGGTCAATCTCTACCCGTGATGCTCCATTGCCGCTCGCAAGATTTGACAGCACGGCGCTTTGATTACCCAGCTCGCTGTAGCCGACATAGGGTACAAGTGACAGGCCTGTTCGACTGTCAGCAGACGCGATCGATGTGGCACCCAGCAAAACCGATACTGCGATGTACCGTGTTTTCATCAGTTGAGTTATTCCTTTGTGGGTTGGGGAATGGATAGCCTTTGTGGCTTGAATGCGATTTGACTGTGGCGCTCATACCGCCTGGCTACAACGGTAACAGGGGCAGGAACGGCTTGCCGGCCTTTGCCTGGTAAAAAGTAAACCCAACCAGACTGGCATAGCCGAGAACTAGCAGATAGATCAGCATCAGACTTCGACCCGCAGGCCAAAAGCTCACAACAAGCAAAACTGCAACGGGTACGATCTGCATGCAATGCATCGCAAAGAAATGAGCCACCCTGAGATCGCCAGCGGATCTCAGCCAGCCAAATAAACCACTGCTCGGCTCGATATGCTCACCCACTGCGTGACCACCGCTTGCCGCCAAATACCCGGCAGTGACGACCGTTAACAGAAAAGTCGCAACAAGACTACTGCCGACGGCATGCCGCCAGAACAAGGTCAAGCCGCTTTCGGCTGACAGCAGAATCAATATCCCATAGCTCAGAGTGGCCGACAGCAATGCCACCGCAACCACACCCATCACCGGGTAGATCGCCGCCAGTATCGGGTGGTGCACATTAAAATGCGAAGCATGGCCGCCAGCCGCCGCGCTCACTATCCAGATGATCTCGACCAGCGCGCACAAACACAACACCCCGTTGTAGAGGTAGAACAGCGGATGATCGACAACCGAGGCTGATATCCAGCGACTGAAAAACAACAGCGTCGCGAAATAAACCAGTAGCGATACAGAAAATTTTAGCGGTTTGACCCAAACATTGGCACCGTCCAGTGTCCTGCTATCGACAAAAGACAGAATAAGCGTCAGCACGGCCAGTGCCGCGAAAAGAACTATCGCTGCATAGATGGGCTTATTGGCGTCGGCGATCTGCGCAATCATTGCGTCTTCCGGGCACAGTGGTTTTCGGTTCACCAGAGCATTACGCATCGTCTTTCCATCGACACCCGCTCGCACAACAGCCGGCGGTTACTCGGGTTAGTTTTAAGGGTAGCGCCATCGAACATTTCGATAACGCCACTCTCACGATATGCCGAGGCTATCAGATCACTGTGAACTGCATGTGAATAGCACTGGTTCAGGTTGTAACGCAATCTTCATCAGCGTGTTACCGTGCGCTTTGATCGCCCAGCGGACAGACGGATATATCGGGCAACACACCGTTTAAAAGAAAGTCGATAGCTGCTCGATCGGTACAGGCGTTGGCACCGGAGAATACCGTCGTGTGACCGGGATGTTCAGATCGCAGATATCGCCCGCCGATCGCAGCAGCCATTGCCTCACTCCACTCTACAGGTGTTTGCGCATCGGTGGGTCCACCGATCACCAGTGATTCAGGTGCCTGCATGGTGGCTGTTTCCGCCAGCGGATAGAGCGCATCTGGCCAATTCAGGCAAGTCGCCGCACCGGCTAACTGAATTTCAGCAAACAGATCGCTAACCTCGTTAAACGGCCGGCGTAGAGATTCAAGCTCGGCAACCGAGGGTCGTGCCGGATCGTCGGCACAAATCACTGCGCGCCCGACGGTATCCGAGTCGTAGTCTGAGTCGGTGTCGTCATCCAGTTCAAGCGCAAGCGCCAATTGCACCAGCGGCGCGGTGTCAAACTGCTGCACATATTCATAGAGGGGCTCGGCGATCTGTTCACTCAACCCCGGCTGTTCGACGCCCGCGATTAACACCGATGCCAGTAATCCCAGTTCAAAGTCAGACTCACTTTCTATCAAACTGGCCACCCGGTTCTCCAGCGCCAGTTGATAGTTGTCCGGGTCACAATCACTGAACCCGGTACAGGCGGTGACCAGCGATTGGAAATTGGCTTCAAGCGCTTGAAGCTGCCCACGAAAAAGGAAAATCGAATCATGTGTCGGCGGCAGACTGCCATCGAGAATGAAGCGACCGGTAGTAGACGGATACTTCTGCAGGTAAATGCCGGCCAGCCTGGTGCCGTAGGAATAAGCGACGAAGTTTAACGTGGATTCATCCAGCCCTCGCCGGATTGCCTCCATATCATCGGCAACGGCTTCCGACCCAAGATGCAGCAGGTAATCGCCGTACTTTTCCATGCAGGAATCAACGAACGATTGCAGGTTATCGGCGGTTTGCTGCAGTGCTTCGACGTCGAGCGGATAATCATCGACATCATCCAGGTCAAACTCTCGACAATCGATCGGGGTACTTTTGTTGACACCGCGTGGATCAAAACCAACGATGTGATAGCGCGAAGTGATCTCAGATGGCAATAGATCATACGCACCGAGCATCTCAACTAACTCGGTACCGGATCCTCCCGGCCCACCGGGGTTGAACAACAGGCTACCCAGTGGATCAGCCCCCGATGCGGGTATGCGATTCAACGCAATGTCAATCGTCGATCCGTCGGGATCACGATGGTTTTTAGGAACCGTAAGCGTTGCACACTGCAGGGCTGAGTCACCGCCACAGTCCTGCCATTCGATACTGGCTTGCACACCCGGCGAACCATCATCTGGCACGGGGTTGTCTTCGCCGCTGGAGCCACCACAGGCATTCAGGGTTAACCATAGTCCAGCGATCAATGCCGGTTTTACTGGAATTTGCATTTTCTCTCTCCTTTAACGCAATTGGCGCCGCAGGTGTTACCGCGACGGTCTTGCATTAAGTATCGGAGAGCGCCTCGACCCCTTATGTATCAGGATGTATCGAGCTTACTGCGATTCCTGGGCACTGAGTGATCGCAGAATATTCGAAAGGCCCGACGCCATGTGACTGATCACATCGACGGTCGCCGGCAGGGAGACTTGCAGCGCGTAGTAACTGCCATCGCGGATCGACTTCAGCTTGCGAAGGTAGCGGCGTGCATCTGCGACACTCACGCTATGGGTTTTGGTACGGTACTCATAATCGAGCTCTACCACACCCTCTTTCACGGCTTCGGAGGCATAAAAGTAGAACCAGTCGTTGTCTTCAGTGCGCTGTTTCGACGGCAGACTCCAGTCGACATCGGACACGATTCGAATCTGATGGCTGACGTGCGTCGGATACGGAAGCCACAGGGGTTGGGTGCGGCGTTCATCATCGGGCAGGCTGGCTGCGGTGATGATTGAGTCGGCCCTGAGCTCCAGTGTATAGCGGTTGTAGCCGCCGCTGGAATTCTCTTCATCCCAGTACCAGCCTTCATCGATCGTGTATTGCTCCACTAATACAACCCGATTAGCGTCGCGATCATCCCGCACCTGCATCGACCCGTCGGCTTCAAGCCCGTCGTAGCGCGATTGGTAATAGTCGAGGTATCGATCTTCCAGATCATCGATATCACCCGATTGAATTCGATCGCGCATACTTTCGGCACGCCAGCCCAGCAACGTAGTCTTCACTGTGAGCCTGGTCGG
Organism: uncultured Granulosicoccaceae bacterium; assembly: GCA_964573105.1. GTDB lineage: Bacteria > Pseudomonadota > Gammaproteobacteria > Granulosicoccales > Granulosicoccaceae > CAKZSB01. The sequence goes on along the minus strand of CAZNIS010000025.1, from coordinate 35,833 downwards.
CGTGCTGTCGCTGTTGTCAGCCATATGCCACGTTTCCAGCACCTGCTTTAGTGGCTGCGAGGGCTCGCCGGTATCATAGGCCTGCAGGCCCGATTGATCGTCTACCGGTGTCAGCGCGTGGTGATAACTTGCCTGATAGATCGTGTCCAGCGTGCCACCCTGCAGGCTGATCGTCGGATCAATCCAGTATTGCGTACCATCGAGATTGACAGTCAAGATCATGTGGTCGAATACACTGGGCGATGGCAGATAATCGGCCAGTGCCCGGCCGTCGTCGCTATTGACCAGCGCAAGACTGGATTCGACGCCGAGTTCCCGCAGCAGTACCGACAGCAACACCGACTTATCTTTGCAATCTCCGTAGCGCCGCGTCAGCACGCGTGCCGGCGCGTCCGGTATCCAGGCGCCAATACCGCTGTTGATCCCGGTGTAGCGGATTTCATCCTGTACAAACATCACCGCGGCCTCAACCTGATCGCGCAAGTCTGTATGGGAGGCTTTGATGGAATTCACTGTGGCACTGATTACGTCATCGCGCTGTGATTGCGCGGGCTCAAACAGTGGCTGCGCCCAGCGTTGCACCGATTGCCAGTCGGAAAAATCACTGTATTGCACCAGCGTCCTGCCATGAAAATTGGATGGCACATCAGACTGATAGTCATACCCTGGCACGTTTTCGCTTTGCCAGCTCAGTGTCCGCGCGGTGGGCGTTATTGCATCGCGCAGTGTCGGAGCATCGCCAAATGTACGATGACCGACAGTTGCGTCCAGTGGCAGATACAATCTGAAGAGAATATCGCCGACCGGAACACCCCACTGCATCGAGCTCCAACCGAACACGCGATCTTCAAACACCGGGTTGCGCCCTAGTGTTGAAAAACTGTATTCAACCCAGTCACCGACACGCACGTCATTGAGGATCAGGTTCAGCGTCAGCTCACCGTTGTAGAGCCCGTCCTCCAGTTGCTCCTCACGCTCCAGAACCTGCACCCGACTACCATCACCCAGTTGATCGATGATGGCGCCATTGCGATGAATGACGACTTTGTGAAACGCTATCTGCTCGTATTGGGGGTCAAAGTCGACTGACACGGAAGTACGGCCATCGAGCCCGCGCCGATTGATAATCTCGTAGGCATAGCGCTGATAGAAAACATCGGCATCGCCGGCGTAGTGGTGATGTTTTTCGGCCAAACGATAAAATCGACCATCGCGCGCGCCACGCATGACTGGTGCATCAAAGCGCAGCGGCAGTTCGCCCGCCCATTCGGGCTCAGCCGTCACACGCCATTGCTCGCCCGCACTCGCAGCGCCCGGCAGTGCCAGCAGCCAGACGGCCATCGCCATGACTTTTAACAACACGCTCGATACTTTCATACACCCTTCCATCTTCTTACCAATCGACAAGCGCAGCTGCTCGCCGATCCCACGGTATCGACCGCTTGCCTGGCAACTAAACGCCACCCACCGCTTTAGTGTTTTCAGCCGATGTGCTGCGCAACACAAAACACAGCGGTAATGTCGACACGTTCAGCGCAATCAGGCCGAACAATGCGAACGTCAATCCCTGTGCATCCGCCAGCGCGCCAAAAACAAAGGGGCCGGTGACTGCCGACAGACCGGACAACGCATACACAAGGCTGTAGCCACGCGATTGACGATCGACGTGAAGATGATCTGCAACGGCACCGTAGGTCATGGTGGACGACCCCTGCACGACCAGCCCAATCGCCGGCAACAACCACAATACTCCGCCCACCGGCATGGCGATCAGCGCGGCAAGCCCTGCGACCGTACCGATCTGCATCAACAAAAAGACCAGCCTGTCGCCAAAACGTGCGGCCAGATAACCGCAGACAAACTTGCCCGTCATGCCGCCTGTCAGCGCTATCGTGACACCCAGCGCCGCCAGCGTTTCTGTGGTTCCGCGCTCGATCAACACGAACGCCAAAAACGTCAGAAACACTGCCTGCACCGTGCTGTCGAGGTAAATCAGAAAGGTCAGCAGCGAAAATCGCCCGCGATGCCGGATACCCCAGCCACTGACTGCATCGGCGGCATTCACCTCTGCGCGGCGAGTATTCGAACTCAATCGGCGTTGATTGAAGATGATCGCAGCCAGCAATAGCGCCGGTACAGCCAGCGCGACAATCGCGAAGTGCCAGGCGAGCCCTGCCCCGGTGAGCCCGGTGAACAGCGCCGTGTAGAGCAACTTGCCAGCATCGCCGGACGCATTGTAAGTGCCGAGTGCGCGCCGTCGGGCGGGACCGCCAAACTGATTGACCAGCAGTGCCGAGCACAGCGAATGCTGAAACGCCGCACCTGCACCCGCCAGCGCGAAACCGACGGCGATCCAGAAAAACTGCGTCGATGCCGACACCGCCAGATACCCGCAGGCGGCTCCCAGCAAGCCAACCACCAGCAGCCGACGCTCGCCGACCCGCTCGGCCAGCAAACCGGCCGGCACCTCAAGAGTTGACATGGCAAACGTATTCAACGCGCGCAGTGCGCCGATTTGCGTGTAGCTGAGCCCGAATGCCTGCGCCAGCAACGGCAGCACAACATACTGGAGCGCGCCCAGCCCATCCTGGATCAGGTGCGCACCACAGCTTGTCAGCAGCACATTGCGTTGTAGATTGATTGACTTAACTCTTTAGAATTCAATGCAATACGGGCAGGCAGCGAACGGCAAAGCGGTATTTGCCAGTACACGACCAGCACGCAGATCGCGCCCGGGCATCTGATACAATGATTTCATTCAGCGGTCAGACGCTTGAATATCCGACCCGACTGCCCGGCCCGAAAGGACACCAATGCAGCCCGCACAGCACCGCTTGATCGGCTTTTTGCACGATATCACGTGGTCGCATCGCTGCCATCCACAAGCTCCCTTCCCGGCCGGATACGTAAATCAACTGGAGGCAATAGATGACTGATTCGTCAGACATTATCAAAGACATCAAACAACACGAACGCACCGATCAATTCAATCGCCTGATGCAGGACCTGAACAACGGCAAAGTCAGCCGCCGTCAGTTCATGAGTTACGCGGTCGCGCTGGGTGTATCCATGACTGGCGCGTCAACCATCATGCAGCGCGCCGAAGCGGCAACGCCGAAAAAAGGCGGCCGTCTTCGCGTTGGCCTGACCGGTGGCGCCACCAGCGACATTCTCGATCCGGGTCAGATCCTCGATCTCTACATGATCAACCTGCAGTTCGGACAGCTGCGTAACGGCCTGACCGAAGTCGCCGCCAATGGCGAGCTCATCCCTGAACTGGCCGAGAGCTGGGAGTCATCACCGGACGCGACCACCTGGACCTTCAAGATCCGTCAGGGCGTCGAGTTCCACAACGGCAAGACCCTCGATTCACAAGACGTGGTCGACTCGCTCAATCACCACCTGGGTGAAGATTCAAAATCTGCCGCAAAAGGCATTCTCACCGGTATCGCGTCAGTCAAGGCTGATGGCCCCGATACGGTCGTGGTAGAACTGAGCGGTGGCGATGCCGACTTCCCGTTCATCCTCAGCGACTACCACCTGGGCATCTGCCCGTCGAATGGCGATGGCACAATCGACTGGCAGTCCGGTGTGGGCACGGGCGGCTACATCAAGGTCGAGCACGATCCGGGCGTACGCTCGCTGACCAAGCGCAATCCAAACTACTGGAAAGAGGGCATGGCCCACTTCGATGAAGTCGAATTGCTGCAGATCGCCGATGTCAATGCCCGCACCAACGGCCTGCGCACCGGCGCGCTGGACTGCATGAACAACGTCGCGGTGAAGACCGTCGATCGACTGAAAAAGATTCCGGGTATCGTCGTGCGCTCCACCACCGGCAACAAGCAGGTCACACTGCCAATGCGCACCGACACTGCGCCGTTCGACAACCTCGACGTCCGCACAGCGCTCAAGCACCTGATCGATCGCGAACAGTGGTTGCGCGTGATTGCCAAAGGCTATGGCGAACTGGGTAATGACACCCCGATCGGACCAGCCAACATCTACCGCGCCACTACCGACGAACTGCCGCAGCGCGAGTACGACCCCGAGAAAGCCAAGTTCCACCTGAAAAAGGCGGGCATGGAAAACCTCAAGGTGCAGTTCCACGCCGCGGAAACCGGTTTCAGTGGTGCGATCGACGCCGCCCAGCTGCTGCGCGAGTCGGCCAAGGCCGGTGGAGCCGATATCGAAGTCGTCCGCCAGCCGGATGATGGCTACTGGTCAAACGTCTGGATGAAAGAGCCCTGGTGTGCCTGCTACTGGAGTGGCCGCCCAACCGAAAACTGGATCTTCTCGCAGGTCTACGCCGCTGATGCAAGCTGGAACGACACCTACTGGAAACACGATCGTTTCAACGAGCTGCTGCTGCAGGGTCGAAGCGAGCTGGATACCGGCAAGCGTCGCGACATCTACGTCGAAATGCAGCAGATTCTGCACAACGACGGCGGCCTCGCACTGCCCATGTTCCTAAGCGACGTAATGGCATACAGCGATAAGCTCCACGTGCCGGAAGTGGTCGGCAACAACTGGGAACTGGACGGCGCGAAGAATGCCGAGCGCTGGTGGTTTGTCTAGCCGGGACACTGGCTGATCAGAGGTAAGTGGTTATCAAAGGCCGGCGATTCGCCGGCCTTTTTTTTGTCTGCGCTACGTTTTTATCCGCGCTATTTTTTATCCGCGCTATCAGCGTTCACAACCTTCAACATCGACGAACTTCCGGGCGCACTCTTTTTCAAGCGCCGCACGGCTGATACCCATATCGCGTAGCGCCTCGTCATCGAGGGCGCGCATTTGGCGGCGCTCGCAGTAAATCGCATACCGCAGAGACAACGCCCGCCACATCTGACTGAGGTAGGCGCGAAAGCCCGAAGTGTTTGTTTGGGTATGTCCGTATACCCGTACCGATGATGCCGCTGAAAGCATAGTCGACATGGCGCTGCTCCTTTTTTGTTGGCGCAGAGATACTATCGACTATAACCACACGACTTGCGTATTGAAAAATACCGCACTGGCGAGGTATTTGTACCACTTCACCCGCGGCTGGCCTGCGCCACGATACTGACGGTGCGAGGCTACCAGCTATGCCTTATGCGGTTCCAGCGCAAGTTACCGCCCAGTTCCAAAGCACAGAACCAACGAGGCCGGCGGTGCACCAAAATGCTTTCGTCAACCTTCAGGCTAGCGTCGAAATCCTGTTTCCATCACAAAGAAAGTGGGATTCAGATCTTTCATCGGCTCTTTGAGTGTCTCCAGTTCAGCGGCCGGGCCGTGCACCTCAAGCAAATCCAGATTGGCGATCTTCAACGCCTGCCCCAACAACTCACCCACGTTCTCCAGGTGTGCCAGAATTCCCGCCGCGTCGTTGTACCCCTCTCTGCAGTGCGCGCGTTGCCCGGCAAAACTAAAACCGTAAAAACACACCCCGCTTTCAGTTTTAGTGCGCTCCACCATTTGCTCACCCAGGCTCTTGAACTCATCGAGCTTGCCATCCTGAACGGTAAAATAGGGTACAAGCGTGCACACAGCGTCTTCTAATGCCATGGAATAAACCTCGGTTGTGAATGAGAGTGTGTCGAACCGCTACCACTCAGGCATCATAGCCCGACGCTCTGCAGCCAGGCAAGACAAGCTCGCAGCACACTGCTCGCAGTACGCACTACCCTGGGATTATTGCCCGAACCGATAGCCCAGTCCTCGCACGGTGCGAATATACGTACCACCTGCACCGAGCTTCTTGCGCAGCCGCCCAATATAGACATCAATGACATTGGTGAGCGGATCTTCCTGGCTGCCCCAGACCGTGTTGAGAATCCGCTCGCGTGCGAACACCTTTCCCGGATTGGACATCAGCAGCAAAAGCAGATTGCGTTCGCGCGCGGTCAACTCGATCTCCGCACCATCGACAGTCACCACCAGCGAGCGGGTATTAATTCGCAAGCTCTCGTATTCGATCAGTTCGGAATCGTGCGACTGCTGAAACTCGCTTTGTCGCCTGACCAGCGCTTCAACTCGCGCTACCAGTTCGTCGAAATCAAAGGGTTTGGTCAGGTAATCGTCTGCTCCCAGGCGCAACCCGGCAACGCGCTCCTCGACAGCATCCAGCGCACTGAGAATGAGAATCGGTGTGAAATTTCCCCGCGCGCGCAGTTTGCGACAGACATCCTGCCCCGATATGCCGGGCAGCATCAAATCGAGAAGGATGATGTCGAACTGATGGTTTTTCAGTACATCCAGAGCTTTCTCACCAGTATCGATATGCTCGGCAGTCCACCCCTCGCCGCGCAATCCACGAACGATGAAATCGGCGACCCGATGCTCGTCTTCGACCACCAGAATGTTCACGCCGCGTGCTCCCGCAGATCGCTGTCAGGCAGTGTCAGAACGGCAACCAATCCACCACCTGCACGGTCCAGCAGCTGGATATTGCCACCGTGTGCATTGGCGATTGACTGCGCGACGGGCAACCCCAGTCCGGCACCCTCCCGATAGCGTTCGGCTGCATTACTGCCGCGGAAGAATCGCTCAAACGCCTGGGCCTTTTCTTCATCGCTCATACCGGGGCCGGTATCCTCAACCAGTATCTGATAGCCGCCGGCGTCCTCGCGAAGAGAAATTCCAACCCAGTCGCCACCGTGATGCCGGGCATTGTCCAGCAACACCAGCAGCGCCTGTTTGATTCGACCGGCATCACCCGTTATAGGTGCCGTAGCGATTTCGCTGGTCAATTTCGCACCGTGCAAAAAGGTGTCTTTGACTTCGTTGATCACCGTAACGAGATCAATCGGCTCCCTGTTCAGACGTATTTCACCGGCTTCGGTTCGCGCGACAAATAATAAGTCATCGACCAATCGCGCGGTGTGGTTCGCCGCCTCACGGCTGCGTTCCAGCGCCTCGCGGTAGTGCTCGGCGTCCTTGAGTTTACCGCGCAGTGCAATATCCACCTCGCCCTTGATGATAGTCAGGGGTGTTCGCAACTCATGGCTGACATCGGCGATCATGCGTTTGCGGCTTTCGTCGATGCGCTTGACGTCTTCCAGCATCACACTCAGTCGGTGTGTGCGCGCCTCGACGGCTTTCTGCAACACTTCTTTCTCGGATGTGAGCGCTCGATTTTTGACCGCGATCTTGTCCGCCATGTCGTTGAAGCTCGCCGCGATCTCAGCCATTTCATCACGCCCTGGCACTTTAATCTGGGCATCGAGCTGTCCCTCGCCAAAACGCCGAACACCACCGTGCAACTTCTGCAATGGCCGGGTAATGCGACGATCCAGCATTGCCACGACCAGCAATACAGCGAACATGCCAAGCAATGCTAACAACACGGTGATTTTCTGCTGATTGATGGCTGCGCGCTCGACGAACTCGACGGTGTTCTCAACCTCTGTCGATTTACGCTGCAGTGCCGCCTGCATCATCTGCTGGAATTTCTCGTCGATCTCTTCGTTGAGCAGACGAGACAGACGCCCCCAGTCAGATGACAGCTCACCGGATCCAGTGGGCGAGAACTGATCGAGCCGGTTGATCAGATTGCCAACTGTGCTTTCGATATCGGACAGCGCGGCAAGCTTAATCGGTGCATCATCGCCAATCAGCTCCATCTCCGATTCAATCAGATTGCGTATCCCCTCGATATCGCTGCCCACCTGAGCGATCAGACGGTTTTTACTGGCGCGTTGATTGCTGTCGCCGATGATAATCGCATCGCCGTACTGCTTGAACAATTGATAGATGTGACTTTCGAGGTTTAGATAACCTTCGTAGATGGTGTGGGATATATTCATCTTGCGAATCTGATAGCGCGATTGCTGCAGATTCCAGTAGTGCAACGCGGCACTCGATAGCCCGACCAACAATATAAACAGCAGCGCGAAGCGAAGTTGGGTGACAAGTTTCATAATCGTTCGAATACCAGACAGGCTGTTTCGGCCGCGCCAGGCACTTTTGTGCCAGCCAAAGCGCGTCAGTTGTGCCGTGTCTCATAAACAAAACAAGCCCGGCACCTCCCAAGTATAACCGCCAGTCAGGCAATTCAGAATTCTTTCATCCTTTCGGGCCGATAGCATTCATCTGCGCGAAAGTTGAACGCCAGCGATATCGCTTACTGTACACGTACTGCAAGCGGACGAGACAGCACTCGCCCGCACCTTAGCCGTTGCAGCCTGTTCGCAACTCTCGCTCCATGCCGCCGGTCCCGATCCACGGCGCTGCGTGGCTGCGGGAGTTGCGAAGCTTTTAAACTGACCTCAGCGCCAAGCGTTAACGGCTAAATACAGCGTCAGGAAAGCAAGCGTCAGATTCAGCAGCGACAGCGCCTGGAATACCCTGCCCAACGGCTCGGGGTCCTTATCAGAGATCAGAAACGGCGAACCGTCCTGCGGTTTGGCCAGCACGTGCGAGACGGGCTCTATCGATCGCTCAGCGTTTAGTCGCTGAAGCACGACAGTGGCCCGCGCACGGGCATCGTCCCACTCACTGGCATCAATTTCACCATCACCATTGGCGTCAAACTCCGTGCGCATAAACTCAGGGTCCTGCTTCCAGGTACGCAACATAGCGCTCAATTCGACCCCCTGGTTGCGCTCGGTATTCGAGCCGCCTGTGGTGCGCAGGGCGCCGAGAACATACAACGTTGCACCTGGCCGAATGTAGCGCACAGTATATTGGTTGCCTCCCTCGCGCCAACTGCGACGGCTGCTGGACATCACCGTCGCACCCTCCGGGTACACCACGCAGTTGCCAGTGCCATCATCCAGCACAAATGGCGCGCTGCTCACACCCGTATCGGTCACCGAGCCATCGCGACCCCGCACGACAAATCGCTGCCAGATACAAGGAGGGCCAGAGGCGAATCCCTGGGAGTCCCGGCCGTGCAAATCGCAAACACCCTGCAGCTCGACGTAGCCCTGCGCCGCAGTATCGATCTTCGACAGCGGTGTGTCGGCGATAAAGTGCCAGATACGGTTGGCGCGATGCCAGCCCCATAGTGATATCGCACTGATCGATATCAGCAACAGCGATTTGAAGATACTGGCGTCAGGTGTTTTATTCAGCACCACCAGCGCGACAACGATCATACTGACCACCGCGATGGCGATCGGCGAGGTATCGCGGCGCACCAGCAGCGACCGGTCGATCATATCCAGACCAAACATGTGAAGCAGGATTCCCGGCGCAGGATCAATCAGGCAAACAGCGCCTTCATATCCACATCCTGTGTCTCTGCTGCGTCTACTTCGAAGAGCGGAGCGGCGACGAACTTGAACTGACCGGCGATGATATTGGTCGGAAAGGCCTCAACGGCAATGTTGTTAATGTTGACGCTGTCGTTATAAAACTCACGTCGATCGGCAATCGCGTTTTCAAGCGATGAAATACGCATTTGCAACTGTCTGAATGATTCGTTGCTCTTTAGTTCCGGATAATTTTCAGCCAGCGCAAACAACTGACCGAGACCGCCGTGCAGCATCGACTCACCCGCCACCAGCTCATTCATGTTGCCGCTTTGCAGTGCGCTGGCAACACGTGACCGCGCAGCGGTTACCCGCTCGAGTGTTTCCTGTTCGTACTTCATGTACTCACCGCAAGTGGTGACGAGTTTGGGCAATTCATCGTGGCGCTGTTTCAGCAACACATCAATATTGCTCCAGGCCGCCTTCACATTGTGTTTTAGACGCACCAGCCGGTTATAGGCGGTGATCGTATAGAGAATGGCTGCAACGATGATGGCAACCAGAGTGAAACCGAAGGCGTCCATGAGTAACTCCGCGTGTTTGTTGTCGTGTGTTCGCGGGGACATTGCGGCGCTGTGAAGACAATCTTTAGGCACAGGCACCGCGGGCAGACACTGCCGTAAAGTCATGATGAAAGTGCAAGGCGATGCCTGCGCAACGCGCATCGCCAAACCTGATCGCGCCCTTGCGGCACGGGCATTGCGGCGGTGATCACTGCGACCGCACGGTTCGGTCAGGGTAGAATTTTCGCGCCCGATACGGCCTTTAACACCTCAACCAGCCCGCGATCGCGCGCCGCGGCCAATTGGCTAAAGTGTCGACCATTCGCCATGCGCTCACAACCATCCACCATGTCATCGCGCAGGTCTTTCGTCAGCGGGGGCGCCTCCAGCCGCGTCCATGGCCACTGCAGGGCCGGGCCAAACTGATCGAGGTTAGTCGCCATACCGCCCTCGCCGCAGGCGACGTGAAACGCCATACACTGGCCGAGCAGCGCCATGCGTGGCGCAGGACCGTTGATCAGCGCAGTGTCGATCTGCTCCGGGGTTGCCTCGCCACTGGCCACCATGTGCAGGGCTTCGCGCCACAGCGCCTCCTGCAGCCGAGTGGCGATAAAACCGGGGATCTCTTTGTTCAGCACCACCGGTGCCTTGCCAGCCAGCCGATAGAACGCCTCGGCCCAGGCAACGGCGGCAGCATCAGTTTTTTCACCCCCGACAATTTCCACCAGCGGCAACAGATACGGCGGATTAAACGGGTGGCCCACGACGGTTCGCCCCGGACTGCCGCACTGTTGCTGGATCTGGGACATGGTCAGGCCCGAGGTGCTGGAACTGATGACAACATTGGCCGGCACCATCTCACCGAGCTCTCGATAAAGTGCTTGCTTGAGCGCCAGTACCTCAGGCGCACTCTCCTGCACAAAACCGGCACCGTCGACTGCCTGTTGCAGATCGGTGACGATGGTCAGCCGATCGAGAGATGCACCTGCGACAAGCCCCAGTGCCTCGAGGCTGATCCAGGCTGTTTCGACAATCTCCAGAAACGCAGCCATTTCATCGGCGCTGTGAATGTAGCTGGTGACATCATAACCACGCGCCAGAAAATGCGCCGTCCAGCCACCACCGATCGGCCCGCCACCAATGCAGCAGACGCGTTCAACTTGCTCAATCGGGGTGTAATCCATCAGGTGTCTGCTCTCATTGCGGTGAACTGTATAAAGGTCAGCGCATCAGCGCCCTTTGAAAACCGGATCGCGCTTCTCGACAAACGCGCGCACACCCTCTTCGGCATCTTCTGATGTGAGCATGGCTTTGTAAGTGGGCAGATCGCCAGTGCGCATGGTTTTAAAGGTATCTTCAAGTGGCACGCACTCGATCTCGCGCAGCACTTCCTTGACGGTCTGCAACGCCAGCGGAGCCGCTTTGGAGAGTTGCTCTGCCCATTCGCGTGCGGTGCTCATCAAGTCTTCCATCGGTACCACCCGGTTGACCAGTCCATAACGTGCGGCCTCGTCTGCCGGCATGCGGCGGCCGAGCAAAAACATTTCCATCGCGATGTTATAGGGCAAGCGACGCGGCAGGCGCTGCAGCGCGCCGGCATCGGGCACCATGCCCAGGGGCAGTTCCGGCAGACCAAATTGCACGTGTTCGGCAGCCACCAGTAAATCACAGCTCATCGCAAGCTCAAAGCCGCCGCCAATGACAAGGCCGTTCAATGCGGCGATTACCGGCTTGTTCAAATTCCAGTTTTCAGTCAGACCCGCAAATCCGCCATCGCCGTAGTCGCCATCTTCCCACCAGTTTTCCAGTTGCGCTTCGCCATCGTTCAATGACTTGAGATCCCAACCGGCGGAAAAAATCTTCTCGCCCGCTGCCGACAGTATGCCTACCCGTAGTTCAGGGTCATCGCGCAACTGGGCGAACGCCTGGCCGAGCTGGCGACTCATCTCGTGATCGATTGCGTTGACCTTGGGCTTATCCAGAATCACCTCGAGCACATGCCCGTTACGGCTGACTTTTACATATTCACTCATCGTGTTGTCCGCTTGTTTTGCTCTGCTGGTTGGATCACAGCGTATCAAATTCGGTCCGGTTCAACACCTGCGCTATCGGTTTCCCTGCAAGCGACTACAGCGGCAGACGCGCCAGGGCCAATCGCACTAATCCGGTACACTACACGGGCACGCTGCGTAGAAACGACAGCAGCAACGGATTGAATCGCTCTGGTGCTTCAGCCAAGGCCATGTGTCGCAGACCGTGCATGATTTCCATTCGCGCCCCTGGAATCTCGGCCGCGATCGCCTCGGCCATGGCCGGTGGTTGACCTGAATCATCGTCGGCGGTCAATACCAGCGCCGGGCATTGAATCGGCGGTTGTGGGGCTATCAGTTCATCCACACCCTCTACCAGCACGCGATAGACAGTAGGATATATTGCCGCATCGTTCGCCATCACCCACTGTTTTACCTGTTGTATCAGTGCAGGGTTTTCACTCTGGCACGTTTCACTAAACCAGCGCGCAATAGCGGCGTCAACGGTTGACCCCGGCCCGTGCTGCTGCAATTGCGCCAGACGATCGGCCACCGCCTGCTGCGCTGCATCGCTACGTCGATGGGGTGAATTGAGTATCGCAAGCGCTGCGAGTCGGTCGGGATGATCCATCGCAAAGCGTCGCGCGATCATGCCGCCGAGTGAAAAGCCGGCTACGGTACAGCGAGCAATTTTAAGCTCATCGAGCAACGCTGCCAGTTGATCAGAGAAAAGCCGCAAATCTGGCGCACGCGGCGGGTTGGCGCTGTCGCCATGGCCGTACAAATCGTAGCGCAGCGCGGTAAAGCCTGTAAGATCAGGACTCAGCCACTGCCACATCTGTCGATTGAGCCCCAGGCCATGCACAAGCACCACCGCCGGGCCCTCGCCCTGAACATCAAAAGCGGTTCCATCGGCAGCTGTTCGCGGGTCAGCCATCGGCACCGTCCAGTGGCTTGTAGGCGACCACCTCAACTTCTACGCGACAATCGACCAGCAAATCATTGACCACCGCTGATCGCGTGGGCGGATCAACGGGAAAATACTCCGCGTAAACTGAATTAAAGCCTGGAAAATCATCACGACTTGTCAGCCAGACCATCGCCTTGACCACATCCGATAGTTCGCAGCCTGCCAACTCCAATGTCTCGCGAATCTCCGTCAGCACCGCATGCGTCTGATCCTCAATACTGCCGCTCGTCATGGGCACGCCATCTTTAAACGGGACCTGCCCGGTCAGGAACACAAAGTCACCAGCGCGCATCGCACGCGACAGCGACAGCGTTCGGCCATTGATCACAATCGGCTCACCGATCACCTGTTTGGCTGTAGTCATTGCCTCTCCGATTGACAGGTTAATGGATGGTTTTGAGGTTACAACTCGTGAACGCAATATTCACTGTCCTGCAATTCACCGCGGCACATTTCAACCAGATGCCTGTGGTGGGTAAAAAGGAAGATCTGTGTGTGTTGGGCAAGCGCTGCGATTTGTCTCAGCATGGCAAGACTGCGCTGATTATCGAACGTCATCAACAGATCATCCATGATCAACGGCATTGGTTCGCTGTTTTTCATATGCTGGGCCAATGCGGCGAGCCGCAACGATAAATACAATTGATCGCGTGTGCCCTCACTCATGCCTTCTACCGGAACGCGATTGCCGTTGGCACGTTCGCCAACAATCACCGCTTCATCGCGTGCATCGTAGTCCGGCGCGAGGCGCTCAAACGAGCCGAGCGTGACTGCCTTGAATATCTTTGATGATGCATCCAGTAACGGCGCCTGGTTTTCATCACGAAATTGATCGCGTTGTCGTTCCAGAAATGCCGTGGCCAGTCGCAGCTTGATAAAGTCTCTGGCGTCTGCTTCCAGTGTGGCAGCGATGGAGGCTGCGCGCTGACCGTGTTTGGCCGCCTGATCATCCGCACGTGCCAATTGCTCGCGCTCCCGGTTCAATTCGCCGCTCGCATCACGCAGGGTTTGCAGTTCTTTTTGTTTGTCGGCGCGCACGCGCGTTAGCTCCGATCGACGCGCGGCGAGCAATTCGCTGTCTTCACGCTCCACCCGCTCAACAAACTCACTGACAGACTCACTGCGGGCAAGGCCCGCCAGTGATTGCTGATGCGTATCTATCGCCTGCAGCAACCGTTCGCGCTGATCGACTTTTGCCAACAATGGCTCCAGCGCGTCGATCGAATCAATCTGCGCCTGATTGATATGCTGCACCAGCAGCTCTTCGGACTGACGTGCCTGCAGCTCGATTCTGCCAAGCTCATCGCTCGCCTGTTGCAATTGATCTGAAAGCGTATTGTGCCGATCCTGCGCCTTGCGCGCATGTGCGAGCGCGTTCCACATCGCTTCCTGACGCGCCACCACTGATTCCCCACCGGTCGCCAAACGGGCACTGCACTCGTCGACGCTTTGCTCCCAGGCCAGTACATCAGTTTCAATTTCGGCAGCCTCTGCGGACAGTTTTTGCCACTCGTCATATTGATCCAGCAAAGCCAACCGTTGTCGCATCAGTTCACGACCCGCGTTCACCGTCGTGTCCGCATCGAACTCCAGTTCCCTGCACCCTCGCGCCCAGGCGTCGAGTGCCTTGCCTGCGTCGCGTTCAAGCTGCGAGGCTTTGGTTTGCAACTGTTCCAGCACGACTTGTTGACGCTGAATACGATCCTGCATTTCTTTGCGCTTGCCAATCGCCTGGTCCCGATCACTAACGCGCTGGCGCGCCAGGGTGTAGAGCTGATCGAAGTCGTCAGTGTCGGCATCCGTTAACACGTCTTGCAACTGCACCACGATATCGTCGGTCATACGCTCAATTCTGTGCACATCGTCTTGCGCATCCTGATGCTCGCGCAGCCGCTTGCGATAGTCCAGCCAGTGTTCGCGCCATTCGATCATTTCATCGGGGCTTCGCACCTGAACCTCACAGTCTTGCCATTGGGCTAACCATTCAGCCTGCATGTTCTGAAGATCACTTTGAAGTTGATCGATGCTGGCCCCAATCTCATCCATCGCTTGATGGCAATCCGCGATGCGGCCGTGCAGTTGATCAGCCAGCGCGACTTTCTCGGCATCGGCGCGCAAGGCATCGGCCAGTGTATCCGCCCGCTTCACGGCAAGCGGATAGTTCTGTTGCAACGCAGTGTTGTCTTCGTGTCGATCACCTGTCCAGGCGTCCAGCACTTTTGCCCAAAGCCCGTCGCGCTCTGTTCGAGCTTGCACCAGCGCCTGCACGCTCGGCAATTCCCCATCGCGCTGTAAACGCGCCAGCTCATCGCGCAGATCTTTTTGTTGTTGGCGATATTCTTCGCGGCGTTCAGTGTGTTGTTCGATTTCGCGCAGCTGTTCGGCAAGACGGTCCCGATAGCGCCTGATGGTTGCCGTGGTGGGAACCGGCAGTGCTGCCAGTGAAGCATCGTCGATACGAACACCGGGCAACAGCGCTCGCGCCTGAGTCAGGGCGCGATGAAGTTTTTCAACGACAGATTTGCTGTGCGGCAAATCGCGATACTGCTGACGATATTCGCTGGCCACCTCAACAGCACTTTGCAATGCCGCCGGCGCATCGGCAGGCACATCGGCAAGTGTCGCCTGATCGGATTCAATCATCTGCCGAGCCTTGTCGATTTCGGCGATGTTAGTGGACTGCGCCAACTGTGCCAGCTCAAGGTTGTGCGCCGCCTCTTCAAAAACCAGCCGCACTGGTTGTGCGATGCGCAGTTTATCCAGCGTGGCTACAGGCCCTGTCAGCCCGAAAGCCTGCATACCGGTGGCGAGCTCGATCTCGCGAGCCGACAGATCGCGGCGTAGTTGCTGCAATCGCTCGGTCTGCCCCAAATAGACCTCGCTGCGGCGATGCAGATCATCGAGCGTGGCCATTTCGGCAAGAATAGCGGGTGCGATCTCACATTGCTGCAACTGCTCTTTTAATCGTGCCACATTGTCTTGTTCACGCTTAAGTGCTGCGCCATCGCGCGCTGCCTGGTCGCGGGATTCGCGCGCCCTGGAGGCGAAATCGGCAGCAAGCGCCGGCAGCGCCGGCAATTGCTGCAGTTGTCTTTGCTTCTCGTTTAACTGTGCCACCGTTGGCAGCGCATCCTGACAACGCCCGATCCAGTCGAGTTCGCGCTCCAGTTCCTCGCACGCAGTTTCAAGCACCCCGGAGGCTTGTGATCTTTCTGCAAGTTGCTGTTCAATCTGCGCCCACCGATTCGGTAACACCGCGTGCTCACGGACCAGCTTGTGCTGCTCTTTCAGCTCATTGGCCGCCGGTCGAATGCTGACGTTGGCGCGTGCGCGCCCCTTGAAATACTGCTCTGATCGTTGAACAAACTGATCCAGCGTTTGCTGAATCAATGTGCCGCCGGTGCCGGTGGCCAGCAGCACCTGGCCGAGATCGCCATCACGGCTCAGCAACGTCTCTGCCCCCTTTTTTAGTTCATCGCCGTCGAGACCGAAGACACTGTCAAAGTATTGCTCATCCACACCACCCAAAAAGGGCATCAGCACATCGTCGTCCAGTGCAACGCCATCCACCCCTCTGATCGTGTTCTTGCGACCCTTGGCTCGGGTGAAATGCAGACGCCGACCCGCTCGATTCTCGATTTCAGCAGACAGGCGAAGGTCTTTGTAGTCGTGTAGAAAATTATCGTCTGACTGAACCGGTATCCCGTACAACAACGCACTGATCGCGCGCAGCAGTGAACTCTTGCCGGCTTCATTTGGACCGAATACCAGATGAAAATCAGGCGCGCCACTGCCGTAGTTGGCGCTAAAGCCGGTGAACGGACCAAAGGCGGGTATATCGAGCCGACGAAATCTCATACGCTGGCCCCGCCCGTGGTCAGCGAGGCGACAATCAGCGCCCGAACTTCAACCAGCAACTGTTCACGCTGCTCTGGTGCCAGTTCCGATTCGACCGCCTGCCGAATGTCCGAAGGCAATACGGAGAGCATGTCGGAAATCTCTTGCGGAATCGATTGATCCAGCATCTGCGCCAGATCACCGCTGTGCAGTGCACCGACTACAGCGCCTGTCAGTTCATCGCGCTCGGCAAGGTGCTGTAAATCCTCGACCGGCGTGGTAGCCACTTTGATCTTTTCAATCCACAGCAGGTCCTCACCAATGTCCTGCACCAGCGCTTGCACGTCTGCTTCGAGTCTGTCCTGTTCCAGCAACAAACTCGCATGCAGTGGCGTTGCTCCCTCAAGGCGCAGGCGCGCCACCAGCAACCTGCCCTGCGCCGTTGAAACTGCAGCCTGCAGTTGTTCCATGAGCAGACGCTTCTGATCGGCTTCTTCTTTTGCGGTGGACAGATCGATGGCAAGCTCCTGCCAGACGATAACCGCCAGTTCACGCATCTGCGCAGATTCCACCTGTAGATTGTCATCGACTCGAACCAGTCGACAGCCCCTGGGACCTGCCTCGCGAATGTGGCGTCCCTGCGTGTTGCCACTGTAGACGATCCACGGATCGTCGCTGATGACCTGCGGCAAATGAATATGCCCCAGCGCCCAGTATTGATAGTCTCTGGCGGCGAGATCGCGCACCGAACACGGCGCATAGGTATCGTGGCCCGGCTGGTTGGTCAGGCTGGTGTGCAGCAAACCGATGTTGAAACAGCCGGGTTCAGCCTGCGGATAGTCCAGGGCAATATTCTCCGGCACCTGCCGGTTCGGGAAGCTGCGTCCGTGCACCATTACCGGTAGCTGCGGGTGACGGTGTGATTCGGCGCTGCGGCTGGAAAAGGTCACAACGTTATCCGGCAGATCGAGCCCGCGGGTAATGACCGAGGCCGCATCGTGATTGCCAGCGATTAGATAGACCGGGATACCGGCCTTTCGCAGGCGCAGCATCTGGCCGCGAAAGAAAAGCCCCGTGCTGTAGTCTTTCCAGTCGCCGTCGTAGATATCGCCCGCCAGCACGACAAAATCGACGCCCTCTTTTATCGCGAGCCCAACCAGATTTTCAAGCGCTCGACGGGTGGCGCCAAGCAACAAATCAAGCGGCGCGTCTTCGCGCTGTTGCAGGCCGCGCAGGGGACTGTCCAGGTGAATGTCGGCGGCGTGAATGAAAGTGAACAACGGCCCCATACTCCGGGAAAAATGAGGCCTGATGCTAACAGATTGCGCCCCGGCCGTTGCTGCCAGACGGTGCCCACAATCGGTGCGGTGGCGACCGCCTCGATTGAAATTGCCCTGCACTGCAAGCTGCCATAAACTGGCTTGCCCAACCCACACTGGTACGCAGACATGGCAGCGCTGGCTCAATATCAAATGCTGATTGATGGTGAATGGACCGACGCCAGTGACGGCCAGTCCTTCAACAGTGCCAATCCGTCTACCGGAGAAGACTGGGCGCAAATCCCGGAAGCCTCGGCGGACGACGTCGAGCGCGCCGTGCAAGCCGCGCACCGCGCGTTTTCCGAAGGACCGTGGGCCGATGCTGTACCCACCGAGCGCGGCCGCTACCTGCGCAAGCTCGCCGACCTGCTGGCCGATCAGTCGGAACAGCTCGGCCGCACCGAATCGATCGATACCGGCAAAATGTTGAAGGAAACCCGCTGGCAGGCCAAATACATTGCCGAGTTCTTTCACTACTACGCCGGCTGCGCGGACAAACTGCATGGCACCACCCTGCCAATCGACAAACCGGATCTGTTCGTCTTCACCGATCGCGAGCCGCTGGGCGTGGTCGCTGCCGTAGTGCCGTGGAACTCGCAACTCTTCCTGGTGGCGGTAAAGGTGGGCCCGGCACTCGCGGCCGGCAATACGGTGGTGTTGAAAGCGTCAGAGCACGCCTCTGCCGCCATGCTCGAATTTGGCAAACTGGTCGAACAGGCAGGATTTCCACCCGGCGTTGTCAATATCGTGACTGGCCACGGTGACCCCTGCGGCAAGGCCCTGACCAGTCACCCGCTGGTACAGCGCATCAGCTTCACCGGCGGCCCCGAATCCGCCCGGCATGTGGTGCGCAACTCGGCCGAAAACTTCGCCGAAGTCTCGCTTGAGCTGGGTGGCAAATCGCCATTTATCGTGTTTGAAGACGCCGATATCGAAAGCGCCGTCAACGCATCGATTGCCGGCATCTTCGGCGCCACCGGACAAAGCTGTGTGGCCGGCTCACGACTGTACCTGCATGAAGACATCGCCGATGAATTTCTAAACACGATGGTAGAACTGGCAAGCAAAATTCAAATCGGTGATCCACTGGAAGAAGACACACAAATGGGGCCACTGTGCACTCAGGGCCAGATGGAAAACATCGAACGCGAAGTCGCCCATGCACAAAACGAGGGTGCGACTCTGCTGCACGGCGGCAAGCGACCGGCAAGCCTGCAAAACGGCCTCTACTACGAACCGACGATCCTCGATTGCCCACGGCAGGACCTGCGCATTGTCGATACCGAACTGTTCGGCCCGGTGCTCAGCGTGATTCGCTTTAAAACCGAAGAGGAAGTGCTGAAACTTGCCAACGACACCAAACATGGCCTCGCCGCCGGCATCTTCACCCGCAACAGCGCACGCTCGATTCGCGTAGCAAAAGCGGTGAAAGCCGGGATCGTTTGGGTGAACACCTATCGCGTGGTATCACCGATTGCAGAGTTTGGTGGATTCAAGGGCTCAGGCTACGGTCGCGAGAGTGGCTTTCAGGCGATGTATGACTACACGCGTCCCAAGACAATCTGGATGAACATGTCAGATGAGCCGATGGCCAATCCGTTTGTCATGCGATAACACTGAATCGATCTGGCGTTCAACGTCAGATTCTGCGGATGTGCCGGCTGCGTCGACCATTACTCATGTACACCGCCAGGTTTGCTCCAGAGCCCTTGGACACGTACGTTGATCATGCCGCCCGGCAGATGATCGATGCCGCGAACTGTCAAATTCGATTCACGAGATTTTATGCACAACAATAACCTCGCGCACTGGCAACACGATCATACTTTTGGTCAGGATCGGCGGCTACCGGGTGAAGCTCGCACGCTGATCGTCATCGCCATTACCGCCATCATGATGGTGGTAGAAATTTTTGCCGGCATCTACTTTGGATCGATGGCACTGCTGGCCGATGGTCTGCATATGGCCTCTCATACCGTCGCACTCGGCATTAGTGCTTTCGCCTATGCTTACGCGCGTCGTCACGCTCGCAATCGCACGTTCAGCTTCGGCACGGGAAAAGTCAATGCACTCGGCGGCTTTACCGGCGCGGTGTTATTGGCAGTATTCGCCTTGTACATGGGGTTTGAGAGTATTACACGCCTACTCAATCCGGTTGAGATCGCGTTTAACCAGGCGATCATAGTTGCGGTACTCGGCTTGCTGGTCAATGGTGCCAGTGTCTTCATCCTGGATGTACACGATCATGATCACGGACACGGACACGGACACGGACACCATCATTCGCACGACCATGCCGAACACCAACACAAACATACCGATCACAACCTGAAATCCGCTTATCTTCATGTGATGGCAGATGCCCTGACATCACTGCTGGCGATTGTCGCGCTGCTGTGCGCCAAATACTTTGGCTGGATCTGGATGGATCCAATGATGGGTATTGTGGGTGCAGTGCTGGTGGCGCGCTGGTCGTGGGGACTACTCGGCACAACGGCCGCGGTATTGCTCGATCACCAGGCGCCGGAGCCTGTACAAAACACGATTCGCGAAGCGATAGAAAATGATGGCGACAGCCGCGTGACTGATCTGCACGTGTGGTCAATCGGCCCGGGCATCTACTCTGCCCAGGTTGCACTCGTCGCACATCATCCGGTTGCAGCGTCTGAATACAGACAGCGGATTCCAGAATCCACCGGCGTGGTTCACACCAGTATCGAAACCAATGTCTGCCGGTCTCAGGACAAGGCGGTGTAACCGCAACCGCCCAATCAAAACGATACACAGCGCATGGTGAGCATCACCTGCTCAGGCAGCCTGCTGGTGAATTAAGGTGTCAGACCCTTTTGACTGCCAGGCTTGCCTTTAATGCCTGTACTGTCGATCACTAAACTGGGCTCCACCGATTGCAGGACCAGCCGATGCCGTCAGCCTGCTGCGCGCTGGCATGACAAGACCAGATCGTTTATTATTCCCGATACTTATCGTGTCTCGGACTTTTGGTCGGCTTGTCCTGCAGCCTCTAGATCAATCTCACCGATTGCCGATCGCGAGGTTACAGGTAACGAGCCTCTTGCCAATCGCTGCCGACACAGTTACTGCTCTGGGTCAAATTGGCAGAATGGAAGCACACAACAGCTGTGATACAGCTAACGACACCCGTCGCACGGGCATGGCGTCAACCCTCAACCCACCAATTAACGTGGATGCGGGTC
This sequence comes from uncultured Granulosicoccaceae bacterium, assembly GCA_964573105.1. Lineage (GTDB taxonomy): Bacteria > Pseudomonadota > Gammaproteobacteria > Granulosicoccales > Granulosicoccaceae > CAKZSB01. The sequence continues at coordinate 14,726 of CAZNIS010000025.1, read as the reverse complement.
ACCGCCTGGTGTTGCCCACCCCCCTGACGCGGGCGCCCGGCGCCGCGATCGACACGTGCCACCACTGCATCCAGCAGAGCCCTGCCACGAGCGGAGATCGCGGCCAGTGACTGATTTTCCAACTCAACCTGACGAACTGGATGTCGCCTGGCTTGCCGCGGTATCCGGCATTGAGTCGCTGACCGCCTTCACCGCTGAGAAAATGACCGGCGGTTTCTGGAGCAACATGGTGCGGCTTCATCTGACGCACTCCCAGGCCGACGGCCCCGCCACACTGGTTGCGAAGTTCGCCAAAACCACGGATCAGGCGCGCTTCATCTGCTCGACCTTCAGGCTCAACCAAAGCGAACTCAGTTTTTATCAGTCTGCCGCAACCACCTCTCCGGTCAGGCTGCCGCAGTGTTACCTGGCACAGACCAGCGACGACTTCACCCAATACGCCCTGCTGATGGAAGATCTGGGCACCAACCAGATCGATCAGCTGGCAGGCTGCACGGCCACTGACGCTGAGGCCGTGATTAATGCCCTGGCCGGGCTTCACAGCCACTGGTGGGAGCACCCGGATCTCACCACAATGAAATGGCTTTGCACCCCTGCACAGATGGCACAAAGCCTGACACTCGTGATGTCGATGGTCTCAGAGCAGGCGTTTGCCAACCTGAAAGACTGTCCGACGGTTATTGCCGAGTCGTGGCCACGAATCATGAATGCGCTGCCGCTGCTGTTGAATCGCCTGGATGAACACCCGGTTACCCTGGCGCACGGCGATGTGCGCCTGCCCAATCTATTCCTGAACACCGACAGAGCCGGGTTTATCGACTGGCAGGCTGCCCGACGCGCCCACGGTTGCTACGATCTGGCTTATTTCATCACGCAAAGCCTGACCACTGACATCCGCCGCGAACACGAAACACGCCTGATTCAATATTATCAGCAGCAACTTGCCGCCCACGGTACAGATGCGCCGACAATGGATGAAATCCAATACGCCTATAAATTGTGCGCACTCTACTGCATGGTCTATCCGATCATCGCCGCGTCTTCCGCCCATGCCACTGGCAGCCCCGAGGCGCTGATGATCGCTGAACGCGCATTCGGTGCCGTGCTCGACCTGGGCGCGCTCGAACTCGTGCTGTAATCGTGGACCGGTCTGACCAATCCGGCGCAAGCCAATGGGCAGGGTCAGATCTGACGTTCATGCTCACAGACATCCAGGGCAGCAGCGACCTGCACCAGCGCTTTCCGGATGAAATGTTCGACCTCATGGAATCCCATGACGACATCCTCCTGAAGGCGATAGAAAGCTCGGGCGGCGAGCTGTTCAAACACACTGGTGATGGCGCCTGGGCCGCTTTCCCCGAACCTCTGCAAGCCATCACGGCCGCCATCAACATCCAGACCGGGATTTCGCACTTGCGGATCGGCGGCACCAATGAGTTGAGCCTTCGAATCGGCATCAACAGTGGTCAGGCGCGTCGCCGACGCGGTGACTACTTCGGCCCGGCGGTCGTCGTCACCGCGCGCCTGGAGGCAGCGGCCAATGGTCGACAGATACTGGTTGGCGGTGCCACGCGCAAACTGCTCGACACCCCAGCAGGCGACATCGGTTTCGAATACCTGGGTGAACACCGGTTCAAAGGCATTCAACCGATGGATGTCTTTCAGGTGCTCGCCCCCGGGCTTGAATCCAAATTTGGCCCGCTGGGGGGAAAACGCGAGGCGTCGGCAGGCAACCTGCCAGCAGAGCTGACGTCGTTTATCGGACGCAAACATGAAGTCGAAGAACTGGCCAATCTTGCGACGACCAACCGAGTAACAACGATTCTTGGCCCCGGCGGAATGGGTAAGACCCGACTGTCGATCAAAGTGGCCGAATCGCTGACCGACGCCTTCTACGATGGCAAGTTTCTGATTGACCTTTCAGCGCTCGAGCCCGATCAGGATGTCTGGCCGGCCTTCACCGCCGCGCTGATGATCCCGCCAGTGGCAGACGCTACGCCGCGTGTTCAGGTGATTGATCACTTGCGCGAAAGTGAAACGCTGTTGGTTGTCGATAACTGCGAACACGTACTGGACGCCATCTCCACTGCGATCACAGAACTCGTCACCCAAACAACAGTACAGATAATCGCCACCAGTCGGCACGTGCTGAGTGTAGCGGGTGAGGCGATCTACGATCTCGAGCCACTCGACGAGGCCGGTCGCAGCCCTTCCGCTACGAATCCGGCGATCGAGCTTTTTATCGACCGGGCAAAAATGGCGTCGCGGTCATTCGATCCGTCTGAATCAGATCTTGAGCAGGTGGCGCTGATCTGCCAGGGGGTCGACTACCTGCCACTCGGTATCGAGATCGCCGCCGCCAACGTCAGAAGGCTCGACCTCGCGCAGATTCATCAACGCACCCACGATCCACTGGCACTCAAGGCATCGCGCCATCGCCGTGCGATCGGACGCCAGCAAACATTGCGTGAAACGCTTGAGTGGTCTTACGCGTTAATCGATCCTGTGTTTACCGACATACTCGACATCCTCTGTGTGTTCTCGGGCGCATTTGTCTATGAGGTAGCAGAAGATCTTTGCACATCGCTTGACGTCGATCCGGACGACTTCTCCGACGCCATCGACGAATTGATGGATGCCTCACTGCTGAGCAAAGACCCGAGTGATCCCGATCGGTTCCGCATCCTGCAAACGGTTCGCGCCTTCGGCCGCGAGCGACTGGAAACGCAGGGACGGAACAGCCGTGTCGAAGACGCTCACGGTCAGGTTTGCGCGCGCAGAATTGCCACCCTGTGTGATCGTTACGACTCAGCAGAGGAGCGCATCGCCTCCGAGGTGCTCTATCAGGAGCTACCGGACATGCGGGCCGCATTCGACCGCGCCCTGGAAGCCGATCTAGCGCTTGCCGGAAATCTCACGGCGCCACTATTCTTTTTCAGTTACGTGCACCGTGGTGCAGAGTACGGCAACTGGTCGATCCGGCTCTTGGACAAGGCAGCCAGTGATGACTTACAGGACGCACCCGTGATTTGTGCTGCAGCGGCCGTCAAGGCATTGCACGGCAACGGTCGACCACAAGCCGCAGGTGAGTATCTGCGCCGAGGCAACGAAGCGCTGGCGCGCGGCGCCAATCCGAGTCGCGGCTGGCTTGCCGGGGTCGCCGGCCAGATGGCCTACTGGTCAGACGACTACGAGGCAAGCCTCGCTCATCATCTGCAGGCTGCGGCAGACGCACAACAACACGACAACAAAACCTGTCGCGTGGTGTCGCTGTCGCTGGCTGCGTTTTCAGCGGCAAAAATGCTCGACGCAAAACAGGCCAATCAACTCGTTAACGACGCGGGTGCCGCGGGTGAGGAGGCGAGCAATCCATCGGCGATTGGTTACTCCTACTTTGCACGGGGCATGCTCGCGATGCAATCCAATCCCAAATTGGCACTGCAAAATCTGCAGGCTGCGAGTGAGTGGGCGGGTGTCGGCGGCAATCGCCAGGGCGCCATACGATCGCTGCGCTTTATCGCCGACCTCAAGGCGTCGAATGCCGAGCCCGAGGAGGCGCTGCAGATTCAGTCAAAAGCCTTGCTCAATTTTCCGGAACGCGGCGATACCATCCACTCGTGGTCGTGTCTCGAGTCACTCTTCAAACCGCTTTTTGTGTTGCATCAATTTGATGAAGTCGCCGTCCTTGCGGGGGCGACTGACAATTCACCAATCACTATCAGCAACTACACACAAGCACTCATCGAAAAAGCCAGTGTGCAGCTTGGAGAAGAACAGTTTCTGGCAAGCCGCGCGCGTGGAAAGCGCTACGGCCTGAAAGAAGTACGCGCCCACGTTCGCGAAAACTATCTCGAGCCAGAGACCAGTCGCGCGTAATCACTCGTACCAGCTCGCAAGCACAACCGCGACCGCCTCCTATGCAGGGTTGGCGACGCGAACATCCCTCCTATATGATCAGGACTCAATAGCGGAAAATTAACGGCACCCGCTGTCGCCTGTTTGGCCACTGCAGCCAACCAACATCGACAGCTGAATGGACATAGAGGCCCATCCCCCTTGAGCCAAACTCCAACCAACTCCGGTATGGCGACGCAAGATGGCGAAGTAGGGCTGGTGGAGCGCACGTTCCTGACGACGGGCATCGATGGCAGCACTACCCTGCATCAGCGCTACCCTGACCCTATGCTGCGCGCCCTGGAACTGCACGACGATATCCTGTACGCAGCGATACAACAGTGCAGCGGAGACCCGGTTCGCCATAATGGCGATGGCATTCTGGCGCGCTTTGAACATCCACTCGATGCCGTTCACGCCGCCGTCGCCGCACTGACGCGCTTGCTTCAGACCGACTGGGGGCCAATCGGCCAACTGCCGATTCGAATCGGTATCCATACTGGTTTGTCACGCCCCCGCGGGGACGACTTCTTTGGCCCTGCTATGCCGATTGTCAAACGTCTGGAAGAGGCAGCCAGCGCCAGTCAAATCCTGTTGTCGGACGCAGCGCTGGCCCTGATCGGCGACGCCCCCGCCGATACGTCGGTGGAGTTTCGCGATCTCGGCGAACATCACTTCAAGGGCGTCAGACCGCTTCGCGCCTATCAGGTTGTGGCGCCCGGTCTGCCGGAGCAATTTGGTCCATTGGGCGGCAAGCGCGAGCCCGTCGGTGGCAATTTGCCAGCCAACCTCAGCTCCTTTCTGGGCCGCCAGACCGAACTCAACACGCTGCGTGAGTTGATGCAAACATCCCGTATTTTAACGCTGGTGGGACCAGGCGGCATTGGCAAGACGCGGCTTGCGATCGAACTGGCACGCGAGCGTGCGTCGCGATTTCAGGATGGCGCCTGGCTGGTCAGCCTGTCTGCACAAGCCCCCGGCGATGGCATCTGGCCCGCACTGGCAGAAGCGCTGTCACTACCACCACTGCAATCGGTACAGCCGCGCGAACAGGTGATAGACCGCCTGCGTGGCGCTCGCGCCATCGTGTTGCTCGACAACTGCGAGCATCTGATTGAACAAGTCACCGCTGTGGTCGGCGAACTGGCGCAAGGCTGCGCCGATGTTACCTTGCTCAACACCAGTCGTCGACTGCTTGGCCTGGAAGGCGAAACCGTATTCGAAGTGCCGACACTCGCCCCTGTCGATGATACCGACCTAGACGGCAACGTCTCTATGACACTTTTTATCGAGCGCGCGCAGAAGGTTAATCGTCGTTTCCAACCCGATGCAACGGCAATCGAGACGATTGGCAAGATCTGCGTCGCACTGGAACACCTGCCGCTGTCAATCGAAATTGCCGCCAGCCAGTTGCGACGACTGTCTCTGGGTGAATTGTATCAACGCTGCAGCAATCCACTCGACCTGACACCAGCAGGTTCGACCCGCCGCGCACCACATCGACAGCAAACTCTGCGCGAGACACTGGAGTGGTCCTACAATCTGCTCGACGCTCCCAGTCGCACGGTGCTGACACAACTGGCGGTATTCTCCGGCTCGATTCAAGAGGAACTCGGCATCAGCCTGTGTGCCGATAGCAACGCAGATCCGATTCAGGTTCGCGAATCGATCGACGAACTTGTCGATTCATCCTTGCTAAGTATTGATAACGACAACCGTCGGCGGCTGCGTATGCTCGACTCGGTGCAGGCCTTTGGACGCGAAAAACTGGGGGCTTCACTGGCGCAATACGAAAAACGCTACTGTCGAGTATTCGCAGAGCAGTGCGCACTGCTGGGCCAGCAGTTCAGAAGCCCCGACGAAGGTCGCGCGGTGACCGTGCTTTATGAAGAACTCCCGAATTTACGCGCCGCGTTCGAGCGCGCACTGGAGCACGACCCCGAACTCGCCTGCGATTTGGCACGCCCGCTGTTTTTGTTTAACTATTTCCATCGCGGCGCCGGCAGCGGTAACTGGGGCCGGCGGATAATCGAGCGCGCCAATGTCTCGGCGGATCAGCCACTGCCCGACTACGCCGCATCGCCAATCCTGCTGACTTCTGCCGCCACCCACGCGTTGTACATCAGTGCCGACCAGACTCTGGCCAGCCAGTACGTACAACGCGCGCTGCAACTAGAACGCGATGGCGCAACATCGACAAACGGATGGTCAGGCAGTGTCGCAGGTCAGATAGCCATGTGGGCCGGCCAGCCGCGAGACAGCATACGCCACCACAACCAGGCGATCGAAAAGGCGCGCATTACAGGCAATCACAGTTGCGAAATTCTCTCGATGTCGCTGATAAGCGCAATGCAGTTTCGAGTCGGCGATGTGCAGGGCGCGCTCGCCACCAACGCTGAGCTGGCCCAGCGCGAGTCGGAGGTCAATCAACCGAGTTTGATCGGCTACATCCACTATTCACGCGGTTACCTTGCGCATCTGCAGGGTCAATCAACAGAGGCGATAAGGGAATATGAGATCGCACTCGAATACGCCCACCTGGGACACAATCACCAGGGTGTCGAGCGACTCAAAAGACACATCGCTGAGATTCGCGCCAGCCAGGCCGAGCCTGCAGAGACCATCCGCATACAGATAGAGGCACTGGCCGAATTTCCCGCCCATGGCGACACGCTGCACGCCTGGTGGCTGATTGGCTGCCTGCTAAACCCCATGGCAGCACTTGGCCACCATATCGAAGTAGCGACCCTTGCCGGTGCATTGCAACATTCATTGCTGCGACTCAACCGGTCGGCGCGCCAGGCAGTGAATAACAGCCGCCAGCAACTGGCGGCTGAACGCTTTGACGATCACTTTCAAATCGGAACCGACATGACCTTGCCGGCGGTGCGCGAGTTCCTATTCCACTTCCACAACGGTAATACTTGACAAAAAGCAGGTATCCAGAGTGGTTATATGCCCGCTAGAATGAACTGGCGAGTAAGTGATGGATATTGATCACTAACAAGACAGGTCCTGACTAAACACGAGTGGTAACAACCATTCGTTTGCACGCGGCTTAAAACCCGTTACACGTGTGTAGCATGCAATTAGGGGTTTGCCCACGAAGGACTACTGTTTGGCAGAAACAAAAGGACGACATATGGTCGACGACACTCCACTGGCGCGCAGACTGGTCGATGCCATTATTTCGGATTATCCGGATCACAAGCCGGATACCCGCCCGGTACATACCATTGGCATTGGCGTCAAAGGTTACTTCATCGCATCACCGGTGGCGCGCAACTACACCACGGCTCGTCATTTTCAGGGCGATGAAATTCCAGCGACGGTTCGATTCTCCAACGGCACCGGCAGCCCGGTCGAGCGCGATAGCGCATCAGACGTGCGCGGCATGGCAACCCGTTTTCACTTACCCGATGGATCCGACACCGACCTGATCGCCATGACACTGGGTGAATTTTTCACTCGCAGCACTGACGAATTCCTCGAGCTAACCCACAGTGCACAACCGCAGACCGTGCAGGCTGCAAGCTGGTGGCAAAAATTGGTCGACATGCTGAGCTTTCGCGTGCCACTGCCCGATCCGCCACCGGGCGATGGCAAGAGCGGCGCACCGGGTTTGATGCACTATGCTCAGCGCCACCAATTCGCGCAGCGCGGCATACTGCAAGCCGCCTCAATTGGTGCGCCAGTCAGCTATGCGCGTGCAAGCTACCACGCGGTGCACACGTTTGTCGTCATCGATGAAAATGGCCTGCGTCGCTATGTTCGTTTTACCTGGCAACCGGTTTCAGGCGTACGCAATATCGATCCAAACGCAACGCCGGTCAACCAATATTTGCATCAGGAAATGCGCGAACGACTGGCGCGCTGGCCGGCGCGTTTTATTTTGCGCATGACCATCGGCGATGTCGGCGACGCACTGGATGATCCGACTGAACCGTGGCCCACTCAACGTGTAAAAGTGGTGATGGGCACGCTTTACCTGACGCATGTAGCGCAGGATCAGCAGGCCGACTGCGAAAAACTCGGCTTCAATCCCTGTCGTCTCACACCGGGTATCGAAGTGTCCAGCGATCCGATCCTGCACGCTCGACGCGGCGCCTACCAGGAGTCACAGAACATGCGTGGCGCCACGGCCTGCCCCTTTCACAACGAGGCCTCGTGATGGCTGAACAAAAAAGTTTGCTGGCACGGCTCGCCGATACCAAACTGTTTCACTGGATTGCAGAAAAAATCCTGGTGCCATACTGGGCGTGGCGTCAGCCGACTGCAAAAAAACCGGGTGGTCCACCGCCGGCGATACAGCCTAGCCAGAATGTACAGCACATGATGAATCTGGTGATGCCACTCAAGGATAAATCGCCCATCGGCCGCGCCAAAGCCGTGCAGGCCGTCTCGCAGAATGCAGACGAGATATTTGCCGGGCTGGACAATGTCGGCACCGTACACTTCGCACGCTTTATTATTGTGGATGGAAATCTATGCATGATTTCTGTCTACGATGGTGACTTCACCAACTACATACGCGACTTCATCGCAACGATTGGCAGTGTGTTCGACGCCATCGTTGAGCAAATCGAAGATGGCGATCAAGTGATCCCGTCGGAGAAGAACGTCGAAGCGTTTATCGACTGGGTGCATGAACGCGACATGTACCAGGCGGCAGACATGGCGGGCGAAGTGGTACAGATCACCGGGCACAACGCCGATGGAACGCCAGAGTATGATTTGCGATCGCTGCCACGCGATGTGATCCTGCAGCTCAACGCCAATCCAAACGTATCACTGGGAACCGGCTATCGCGCCTATCCCGGTTTCTCAGCGGCGCAGATCAGGGAAAAAACGGGGACAGGATGGTGAAGACGGAATTCGATCCCACCGAAGTACAGGGCAACATATTGCGCGGCTATCGGCGCTCTCGCGTACGATATTTAATGATCAGCATTGTCGATGCCACCAGGGCGCGTCAATGGCTGGGTCGCACGGTAGATGCCAACGATAGCGGCGTGCCGACTATCACCAGCGAGGCACCGTGGTCCACTCGTCCCGACTATTGCTTCAATCTGGGTATCAGCTTTCAGGGTTTGCGAGCACTGCGCTTAAGCGAAGGCTCACTGAACTCATTCCCCGATGAATACCGCCTCGGTATGGCGGCGCGTGCCACCAAGATCGGTGATATTGGCAACAGTGCACCCGAACACTGGCACGACGCATTCAAAGACAGCAAATCACTGCATCTGATAATCAGTATTCACGCCGACGACACGGCACAATTGGACTCGGTTCAGCAGCTCGTCGAATCCACTACCGACGGCGTGTTCAAAGTGTTGTCGGCTCGCGATGGCTGGAACTTTGATGGCAGTACAGTGCACTTCGGCTATCGCGACAACATCTCGCAGCCAAGATTTCAGGGCGTGCACGACCCGGCCCGCTATCCAGACGCACAGCCACTGTCACCGATCGGCTCTGTGCTGCTGGGCTACCCCACCGCGTATGAAGGGTTGCGCTGGCGCGTACCGGATCCGGTACAACTTGGCCACAATGGTACTTTTAACGCGTTTCGAATACTGCAACAGGACGTGGATGGTTTTGAACACTACCTCGATCAGGCGGCCGACG
>CAZNIS010000025.1:0-5197 GCA_964573105.1 uncultured Granulosicoccaceae bacterium | reverse complement strand
CGAACTGCAAGCCGGCAACGAGATTGCAGCGCTGGCTCCTCCCGGTATCGAAAAGCGCTGGACCGAGCAACAGCATGCATACAAGGGTCCAGACGAGAATCACTGGTTTGAACGCTACCTCGACACCGGTTTTAGCTATGGTGACGTACTGCGCGAACTGGTGGCAGCGGCCTTGTGCGGTCGCTGGCGCAATGGTGTGCCGATGGCCCTGTCACCAGACACACCGTTTCCCGATCAGCCAGTGTCGCTCACTGATTTCGACTACCCGCAGGGCAGCGGCTGTCCGTATGGGGCACACACGCGTCGCTGCAATCCGCGCGGTGGGCACATCGTCCAGCGGGTTGCCAACAACACGCGCCGCCTGGTACGCCGAGGCATACCCTATGGCCCAGTCTACGACCCCGCCAATCCCGATCAAGAGGAGCGTGGACTGCTGGGCAATTTTTTGAGTGGCAATCTGGGAGCACAGTTCGAGGCGGTGATGTGCGACTGGCTGAATCTTGGCCTGCAGGATCCGCGGGTAACGGGTAGTAACGACCCGCTGCTCGGTGCCAATGATGAAAAAATGAGCTGGTTTGATCTGCCCGTACCAGGCGGTACACCGATCAGACTGCGTAGCTTGCCGCGATTTGTCGACACACGCGGCGGCGAGTACCTTTTTCTGCCGGGTCTGCCGGCGATTCGGTACATCGCCTCACTATGAGAAACAGACCGCGCATCCACTTGGTGCGGATGCGCGATCGTATACCGCTAGTGTACGCCGGTAACCTTGGCCGGAAATTCTCCCTCCAGCACTTTCGATGAAGATTCGTAGAGGCTTTTGATCGCGAAGTTGTCAGACTCTTTTGCCAGGTGCGAACATATGCTGGCCTTGAACGCCCGAGCTTCCCCTGCCAGTTCACAAGCATGAGGATCTGCCTGCGCCAGTAAGTCGATCACATGCAGAGCCACTTCAAATTTACCCGCAGCACACAGCGTCTTTGCATGATCGATCACGGCACGCGGATCGGAAATGGCACCGGCAATTTCATTCGCCACTTCTTCACGCGGTACACTGACCAGATTCTTTGGGTTGCGATCCCACCAACCGGTGATCGAATACCAGACCTGGCGCACGATGTCATCTTTAGAGCCATAGGTGGATCGAAGATAAGGATGATCAAAGAGATCGACGGGATACTCAATCGTGTTCAGCGCCGTGTTCAGATCAACGCCTTCATTGAGTTTTTGAATCACCGCCGATCGGATAAATCGCAGCGCACGTGCCGTAGTGGTTAAGTAGCTTTGGACTTCGTCTGCCCCGCGAATCACCTTGCCGTAACTGCGAACCAGTGATTTCGCGTTAAATCTCGCCAGGCGATCCAGCGTATCGGCCCAGATTCTGACATCACCGGTTGGCCACAGCGGCATACCCGCATTGGGTATCAGTGAGATGCATGCCGGGCCACCGTACAGTACCTCGACATCGGGAATCCATGCGGCGATAGCACCGGCGGTTTCCGACGGTGCTGATATCAACTGGATTTCACGGTCATTGCCATAGAGCGTTTGTCCATCGCTGAACGTCGCGTTGGGCCGTGTAAGCGGCAGCATGGGGATTGCCGTGGGCATGTTCATCTGCAGTTCCAGCAACAGTTTCATCAGTGGCTCGGTCTGCATGTACTGATCGATCAGTTGCAACGCATTTTGCTGCGCGATGATATTGGGTGTGTTATGCCCCGCCTCTTTAGCCGCCACCAGCCAGGCCGCCAACGCAAAGTTGTAGCCCAGATGACCGTGACTAAACGCAATCGTTGACACCGGATCGTGCGTGATTTTTCTAAGCCTGCCGATCATACTCTCGGCCATCTCGGCGGTGTTGCCCGTATCGATCTGCAGTACCGTCCCGCCCAGTTCAACTGTCAGCGCATTGCCCAGACCGCCAAGTATGTGAACACCATCGGCAACCGTGCCGATATCAGGTTTGATTTTCTCCGGGTTGGATGGCGAGTCGGTATCGACACCCTGCTTTTTTGCGACGACAGTATCGTCTAGATCTTTTCCTGACACTTTGCGCTTACTCCCTGTATTTTCTTAAAGTCCAACATGCTGACATACTTTGGCATTTACATGCAATGTGTGATAGTGCGATGCGGTAATTGCTCACAAACTCTTCCGCACCGGCCGAAAACACCGCTTCAAAAGCGACATCAAACTGCCGACCAGTAAGACAAACATGGAGAATAAAGTCTCACTTTTAGCGAAGAACACTACCCTGTTGAAATGCGGGCGGGAGATTGTATTCGGGTAGCGATCCAGCGCAGAAACGGACCAGGGCAGGCACTGGAAACCATAGTCAGTGTGCCGGGTATGCCGGCCATGATCACGCCCGCTAAAAGCCGAGCGCGTGGACATGCATGATGGGATTTCGATCAGCTGGGGAAATCGGCAAGCTGATGATCAACTAATAGGCGTGGTATCACTGCCACAGGCAAGCAATTGACCTCACTCGCGGCTCAATCTAATAGCCTGTGAAGCGGCTCAGGCAAATCCGTCTGCCAGTGCAAACATAAAGGCAATCAGCGCCAGACCAAACAAAACGCCAGCAATGCCGGGTGCCAGGCCATAGTAGTTGCTCTGAACACGATCATCATGGCCGTGCGGTTCCTGTTCTGAATCTTCAGTCATGATTTAATCTCGTCAACTCAGTGCCTGCGGCATCCACAGCGCTATCTGCGGGAAGAACATTACCAGCAACATACCGATTATCTGCAAGGCGATAAACGGCAGCACACTGACGAAAATTTCCTGCAGTGTGACATCTCTCGGTGCAACTGATTTCAGCCAGAAACAGGCTGGACCGAACGGTGGGCTTAGAAAGTAGATCTGAATATTCATCACAAACAGAACACCGAACCACACAGCAGCCCACTCCGGCGCCATGCCCAGCGCCGGGGCAAGATCTCTGACCACCGGGGCGAATACCGGTACGGTGATGAAGATGATCGCAATCCACTCCATGAAGGTGCCCAGTACCACCAGGATGGCCATCATCACGAAAATGGTGCCCAGCGGTCCGAGCCCGGCGCTCTTGATCAGATCGCGCATAAAGTCGGCACCACCGATCAGATTGTACAAACCAACGAATGCCACAGCGCCAAGGATCAGCCAGATAATGGTGCCAACCACGGCCATCGTATTGGCCAGGCAATCACGCAACAGTGCATAGTTGAACTGCAGCCTGACTGCGGCGACGACAATGGCACCAAATACACCCACCGCCGCAGCCTCGGTCACCGAGGTGATGCCCGCATAGATACTGCCCATCACACAGACTATCAGCATCACGCACAACAGTACGGCAAGTACCTGGTGGCGACCCAGTTTGGTTTGCTCTCCGGTGCGCAGAGCGATCTCTGCCGCCGTCGGCGCGAGTGATGGATTCAGGTTGCAACGAATCAACACGAAGGTGACATAGAACGTCGCAAGCATCAGCCCGGGTATGAAGCCGGCGGAGAATAAATCGCCAATGCCAACGTTGGCGCTAAGGCCGTAGACGATCATCACAATGGAAGGCGGGATTAGCGTTGCCAGTGCGCCGGCGGCACAGATCAGACCAATGGTCAATTTGCGATCGTAGCCCAGGCGCAGCATTTGCGGCAGTGCGACCAGCCCCAGCATCACGATCTCACCGCCCATGACACCCGACATCGCAGCCAGGATAACCGCCACAATGGTCGTTTGCAGCGCCACGCCACCACGCAGATTGCCAGCGAAAATCGACATCGCATCGAACAGATCCTGCGCAATACCGGCGCGCTCCAGAATCGATGCCATCAGCACAAAAAACGGCACTGCGACCAGCGGGTACTTCTCCAGCAGGTCCATCGCATTGACCGACACCAGATACATACCGGTGTTGCCGTAGAACAGCAGGGCGCAGACAACCGATATGATCAGGGTGACGATACCCAACGGCATACCGGTCATCATCAGTGCCAGCAGAGCGACGACGATCGCGAGCGAAATAGTGGCTATGCCGACTTCGTCGCGATCCACGTGAAAGCGATCAATCAGGGCGCTTGAGCTTTCGATCAGCCCTTCATCCCATGTGTACCAAAAGCTATCCGCACCACCGTAGTGCGCAAAAATCTGCAGCAACAGCCGCAGGCAAATCAGTGCCAGCACACCCAGTACGGTGATCTGCAATAGATGCGAACGAAAATGCCGAACGAGGTTAACCAGCAACTGCACCAGATAGATAAACAGGCCAGCCACCAGCACGATCTTCAGAATCATTGGCAGCGGGGAATTCCAGGCGGTACCACCGCGCTCGGTCAGATCGATACTTTCCAGCGCCCGGAGCAGCGTATCGGATACCAGCATATACAGCGCGAAAACACCAACCACCATGGCGAACACATCCAGCCACCAGCGAACCCTGTCGTTCGCCATCAGGTACAGCACGGTGATGCCGATGTGACGCTTTTGCAGCGTGACGAATCCAGCGGACAGCATCCACGCTGTCGCGCACAACACCATCACAACTTCGAATACCCACTGGGTCGGATCGTTAAATACGTAGCGGGCGATAACCTCCCACATCGTGCAGGTGGCTGCTAGCAGATACAGATTGGCTACCGACAGCCCGACGAAACGGCTGACGTGATCGACAGCACGACCAAAGCCCGCACCCGCCACTGGCCGATCGCCGCTATCGGCGTCGACGATATCTTCTGAAATACTGGACATCCATCCCCCGTGGAACGGCAGCTACCTGGCTACAACCGTAAGTGCTGGAACACAACATCATGATCCGCCGCGCCGGACGGCACGGCGGATCGGACAGGTACCAGTTACTTCAACAACCCAATGCTGCGCATGTAGTTCATGTGCGCATCGAGTGCCTCCTGTGCCAGCGGAGATTTGGCTGCAAAATCGTGCCAGGCGCCGACTGCAATCTCGCGAAACTTTGCGCGCTCTTCTGTCGTCCAGTCGATGACGGTAATGTCGTCGCCCGCCTGCTGCGCGGCAGCAATCTGGCGATCCTGCAGATCGGCCTCGCGACGCATGGCGTCATAGGCTGACGAATACCAGACTTCCAGCGCCGTCTGCCCTTCCTCGCCGAGCTTATCCCACACTTTCTTGTTAACTATAAACTGCAGAACCGCCATCGAGTGAATGCCAGGGTAAATCGGATACTTGGCTACCTTATACA
>CAZNIS010000024.1:0-71989 GCA_964573105.1 uncultured Granulosicoccaceae bacterium | reverse complement strand
AACCGCCCACCGACACCGCGCGATCAAACGACCACTTGACGTCAGCCGCTGTCACTGGCGAGCCATCCTGGAACATCGCGTCGGCCTTCAGCTTGAACGTCATCGTCAGGCCATCATCCGAAATACTCCAGCTCTCGGCCAGCTCCGGTTCGATGACCGTGGAGTCATAGGCCAGACCGCCATCGTCGGTTTCACGCGTGCCAAATGTCACCAGCCGATCGTAACAATTCACCGCCACCTGATAGCTCGGGCGATTGGTTCCAGTGCGATGCAAATCCAGGCTGTTGATCGTCTGGCCAGTGGCGACCACCAGCACGTCTTTGCCGGCAGCGTGCGCCGGCATTGATCGGAGGAAGGGCAAACAGGCGGCACCCGCCAATCCAGTGCCCGCCTTGAGTAATTGTCGCCGAGACAGCGTCGCGAATGGAGTTGCCATAGAGGATGCCCTGCCTGATCTGTGTGGACGAACGCTGTCGTCGGAGGCTGTAGACTACGCGTGCGCCATGAGATCCGGATAGGGCTTAAAATGCAGCGGCTGTGTGCGGGAATTGCAGCGGACTGGCGGGCTCGGCACGCAGCTTCAACGCCGTTGGCTGGCTAGCAGCACAAATGCGCGTTGTTTTTCAAACGGATTTAGATCGCGTCCAGCGCCTCAGGTAACGCCCGTAAAAACATATCAGTATCATCACTTGATCCTGTCGATGCACGAATACAGGTGTCTGCAGACTCGAATCCAAACGTCGCAATCCGCACACCTCGTTCGCGCATCGCGGCTACCACTTTAACTGCCGGCTTGCCAACGTCGACGCCGACAAAATTCGTCACCGAAGGCATCGGCGAAAAACCCAGCGCCTGCAGCCCCTGTGTGATCCGCTCACGTTCTACTGCATTGCTGGACAAGATCATATCGGTGTAGTAGGTGTCTTCGAGCGCGGCCAGCACGGCGGCCTCGGCCACACCGGTGAGGTTGAAGGTGCTGGTGACCAGGCGCAGCGCGTTGGCCATCTCCTGTGTGCTGCAGATGGCATAGCCCAGGCGCAGGCCGGCCAGCGCATAGGCCTTGGAAAACGTGCGCGTCACCACCCAGGGACCTTTTCGGTAACGTTTGAGTATGTTTACCGCATCGGCACCACCGGCGTGTTGAGCAAATTCGTAATAGGCTTCGTCAACAAACAGCAGGACGTGATCCGGTGTCTGCTCGGCCAGTCGAATCAGTTCTTCTTCAGACAGCATCATGCCGGTCGGGTTGTTGGGTGTCAGTACGACCATCAGGCGTGTGTTGGCACTTACCGCTGCCAGTAGGGGATCGATATCGATGGCACCATCTGCACGGTTCGGCACGCTGACGTGCTTCGCGGCGACAACACCGAACACGCCGGTGAATCGGCGCCAGATCAGTTCGGGTGACAGCAGTTCTTCACCGGGTGCGACCGAGATTTCGGCAATTGAGGTCAGCAGCTGGGTACTGCCACCGCCGTAACACAGTTGCTCGGCCGGTACGTCCAGCCGCGACGACAACACCTGCGTCAGTTCCGGGCATGTACCGTCCGGGTAGCGATTCAGGCTGCTGGCCGCGTTGGCGATCGCGGCAATAACGCTGGGCGACGGTGGGTGCGGGCACTCGTTGAGATCCATCCGTGCAATGCGCTGGCCGACCTCGTGGGCGGGTATGTGGGTGGGGTTCCAGAATGGCTGCGCTCTGAAATTTGGCCGCAGCGGGTTTGGCGTCACTGATGGGTCGTTCATGGAATTCTCGGCGTGGTGAACGCGCTACGATACAGGCTGTCAGGCGAGACTGAAACCGCCGCTTTCGCAGACAATTAATCCCGCCCGGTCGGATACACTGCGGCGATATCCATGAGAGCCTGCAATGACCCAATCTGACGACTTTGGCTTCGGCACGCAAATACGCAAATCACCCTACTTCGATGCGACGGTGCGTTGGGGGGCGAAGGCGTTTTCCGTCTATAACCACATGTATATCCCGCGCGACTTTGGCGATCCGGAGCAGAACTTCTGGAATCTCGTCAACGACGCGATTTTGTGCGATGTCGCGGTCGAGCGCCAGGTGGAGATTACCGGGCCTGACGCCGCGCGATTCGTCCAGCTGTTGACGCCGCGCAATCTGTCGCAGATGGCAGTGGGGCAATGCAAGTACATCCTGATCACCAATGCCGACGGCGGATTGTTAAACGATCCGGTGTTGTTGCGTCTGGCTGAGAATCATTTCTGGATTTCCCTTGCCGACAGCGATATTCTGCTGTGGGCACAGGGTGTGGCTGTCAACGCGGGCCTGGATGTCACCATTCGCGAGCCAGATGTATCGCCGCTGCAGCTGCAGGGGCCCAAATCCGGTGAAGTGATGCGGGCGCTGTTCGGTGACGACATTGCTGATTTGCGCTACTACTGGTTGCGTGAATTATCGCTCGACGGCATTCCGCTGGTCGTCTCGCGTACCGGATGGTCGAGTGAGCTCGGCTACGAGCTGTACCTGCGTGATAGCAGCCGCGGCGATGAACTGTGGGAGAGGATCATGGCGGCTGGCGAGCCGCTGGGTCTGAAGCCCGGCCACACGTCGTCTATTCGTCGCATCGAGGGCGGTATGTTGTCCTACCACGCCGACGCCGATATCCACACCAACCCGTTCGAACTCGGGATGGACCGGCTGGTTGATCTCGACATGGAGGCGGATTTCATCGGCAAGGCGGCGCTTCGCCGCATACGAGCCGACGGTGTGCGACGATTGCAGGTTGGCCTGAGGCTGGATTGCGCACCACTGAGCGGGCCCAATACCACGTTCTGGAATATCTCCAGGGCGGGTGAAGTGATTGGCAAAGTCACTTCTGCAATCTACTCCCCGAGACTCTCGCAAAACATTGCGCTTGCCATGATGCAGCTAGAGCACAGTGAGATCGGTACTAAAGTTGAAGTGCACACAAAAGGCGGCACAGTAGCGGCGGTTGTGGTGCCCTGCCCGTTTTACGATCCGGGTAAAAAACTTACAAGCGCATCGACCAGCGCAGGATAGGACTAACCCAATACCGGATTATTCATCTGTGCAGAACAGTCTGTTTCCACAATTTGCATAACACTCAAGGCGATACTTGCAATGCATTGAGGTGCCCCCATTGATCTCGGCCAAATGACAACAGGGATCAGATATGTCTTTGCTATCCGGTTTGAGTGATGCGTTAAAAAAAGGGGGCCGACGTGGCTCGTCACGATTGCTTAGCGTGGCACACGCGTATCGGCTGACACCCAATATGATCCGGGTCATTTTTTCAGGGCCGGAACTCGAGGGATTTCCCGCTGGTCGTGAAGGTGGCAACTGCAAGCTGATGCTGCCCGAAGCCAATGAAACGAGAGAACAGTTTGCAGCGCGTTTGCGCGATGGGCCAAAACCGTCCACGCGCACATTTACGGTCAGAAAATATGATGTCGACACCAACGAGTTGAGCATAGATTTTGTCGCGCACGGCGACAATGGCCCGGCCTCGAGCTGGGCATCGCGTGCGGTGCCGGGTGATTTTCTCGGGTTTGCCGGCCCCAGTGCGCCAAAAGTGGCGCATTTCGAGGCAGACTGGTATCTGATCGCTGCCGACCCTTCTGCGATTCCAGTGGCTGCGGCCACACTGGAGGCGATGCCTCGCGATGCAAAAGGTGTGGCCATTTTTGAGGTCACTTCTATCGAGGACAAGCAATCCATCGACCTGCCAGAAGGGATTGCCGTGCATTGGCTGGTTCAGCCCGATCCGCTGCTGCCTTCAACTGCACAGGAGGCACTGATCCGCTCGCTGGACTGGCCCACTGGCCGGGTGCAAACCTGTATCGCCGGTGAATCGGGTGTGGTGCGCGCGTTAAAGCGCTTTGTGATCGCAGAGAAACGTGTCCCGAAACAGGACGCCTATTTGTCGGGCTACTGGAAAATCGGCCTGGTAGAAGATGAACATCAGAAAATCAAGCGGGCCGAGGGTTGATCGACCCCTGCCCGCCATTTAGCAGCCTGTTGTCACAGACAGCAGACCTGCAGCTCACGAGGGTCTGTTACAAGTCGTTACAAGTTGACACGCTAACGCAAAGCATTTGCAGTCGCGATCGCCAACAATGAGTTCTATGGTAATTGCGGTATTGCCAAGTTAACAGATCAAAAACAATCGGACTGACAGGACATGTTTATTCTGAAATCGAAGTATTTTCTCTGGCTGGTACTCGCGCTGCCGGCGATTGCCATGCTGAACAGGTTTATCACCGATCCGACCGCAGCCGGTGACCTGTTGCACGGCACTGGAGAATTCAGCGCCAGAATGATGATTGTCGCAATGCTCGCAACACCGTTGAAGCTGCTGTTCAATAATCAGCAGTGGCCGCACTGGCTGGTTAGAAACCGGCGCTACTTTGGCGTGGCGGCGTTCGGCTATGCATTGCTGCACACGGTTTTTTATCTGTTGGATACTGGCCTTTCGGTCGAGACCATACTGGGTGAACTGTCAGAGCTTGGCATCTGGACGGGCTGGCTGGCATTTTTGATTTTCGTACCACTCGCGCTGACATCCAACAACGCCAGTCAGCGATTCTTGCGCAGGCGCTGGAAACAGTTGCAGCGCTGGGTGTATCCGGCGGCTGTGCTGACACTGGTGCACTGGATTTTTGTGCACAACAACTTCGGTCCGGCGCTGGTGCATTTTATCCCGCTGGCAGCACTGGAGTGCTTCCGTATCTACGCGCAGCGAACACGGCATTCCTCTACTACCACAGCCGAGCAAGGTCAATCATGAACGACAACAACCGTTTAAAAGTGACGCGCCGACAATCGCTGATACTCGCCGCCGGCACGGCGCTGAGCGCCTGCTCGCTCGGCCGCCAGGTGTCTGCCGAGGACGGTGTCGGCCCGAACCGCGGGGTGTTAGCGAAAACACTTCGCGGCAAACAGACTTGCGATAACTCCATCGTGCCGGTTTCGGATACCGGCAGCAGACTTAGCGTACCAGCCGATTTCAACGGCGCGCAATGTCAGATGATGGAAGACAGCTTCGAGGGCCCCTACTTCACGTGCACACCTGCACCGGGGCGAAATATTGCAGAAGGTCAGGCGGGCCAGCCACTCACCGTGGCGATGCGGCTGGTCGATCGCAACTGCAATCCGATTCGAAAAGGCGTAGTCGACATCTGGGCCTGCAACGCGACCGGTCATTACTCCGGTTACAGCAACAGCCCGAACGAGCGCCCACCAATGGCGCGAGCGATCCTGTTCGGCCATATCAAACCCGATGTCGCCACCCGCTTTTGCCGTGGCGCACTGATCACGGATCAGGACGGGATCGCCGAGTTCGACACGATCTATCCCGGTTTCTATTATGGCCAGCCAATCCACATTCACATGAAGGCGCACGTTGCTGGCCGGAATCTTCTGACCAGCCAGGCCAACCTGCCTGAACCCGTTAATGAGCGCATCATGCAGATGGCACCCTACGCTGATCCGAGGCCAATCAAACGATCGACAAAATCGACCGGTTTTCCTGTCATGCGTGTGCAAACGCGCGCAGATCGCCTGCTGGCGACGCTCGATTTGATCGCGCCAGACTAGGCTCGCCACCCACTCAGGATCCAGAACTATGATATTTCGAGCTGGTAGCGCTAAATATCTGCCCAGAGCTGGCTTTCTGGATCCCAAATAATTAGACTTCTCATTGGATCGATATCGCGATCTGAACCGAGGATCTCCCCAATATGGCGATAAAGCTGCCCGACAAATTCGAAAATGTCGTTCAAAATGCATCACAGGAATGGCTGGATACGCGCGGCAAGACGCGCGACGAACTGCGCAAGTTCATCGAGGCCAGAATCGTGCGTGATCAGGAAAAATCCCCCAAGGTGGGTGATCCGGCACCGGACTTTGAGCTTGAACTGCTGGATGCGCGCGGTAACCGAACCGGTGAGATGACGCGCCTGTCGTCGCACTTTGGCAAGCCAATCGGGCTGGTTTTCGGCTCTTACACCTGACCGCCGTTCAGAGACGGGGCCGTGCGCCTCGATGAACTGGCAAAGTCATTTGGTGATAAAGCAAAGTTTTTCGGTGTCTACATTCGCGAGGCGCATGCCGACGGCGAGGATCAGGTAATTCGCAACCTCGAAGAAGGCATCATTCACACGCAGCCCGAAACGGCAGACGAGCGTGCGGAAGTCGCCTCAGCCTGCATGCTGCGGTACAACTTCACGTTTCCGATGTTGCTCGACGGCATGGATAACGACGCTGAGGAAAAATACATTTCCTGGCCGGATCGGCTGTATATCATCGACAGCGATGGCAAGGTCGCCTATCAGGGTGGGCTTGGTCCGTTTTATTTTAACGTCGATGAATTTGAGCAGAAGCTCAACGACATTATCGGTTAGCAGGCTGTCCCTGCGCGACATTGTCGAACGACCAGCATGAAGTTACCCATGCTGGTCGTCAACCTTTCAGTAGAGCTCAGCAACCACTGATCGAGACAACGCATCGAGCTTGATCCGCGCTTTTCGGGCAGCGAATGAAGATGGATTTATCGTTGGACGGGGCCCGCGCCGAGCGCGCAGCCCGCAGTTATCGCTTCGCACTCATCGTAGCTGAGCGTGTGTCAACCGCGCAGACTCCTAGCCCGGATTATCCATCACGGGGCGAGAAATCGTCATTGTGGTGAATGATCCGGGCTAGTGCTCTACAGACGCCTCGAGTTCACGGGCCGACAACAAGTAGTAATTGCGGGCCGGCGCATTGATCTCGCGATCGGCGAGCACACGTAGCGATGAGATCTTAAGCCTGGTCGCATCCGCTGTGAGCTCGCCCGCCGCCATCAGCTGATCCGCTAACTCCAGCGCCCACTGATGATCATTGTCCGCAGCCGCTCGTCTGGCTGCATCGAGCAGTGTATCGCTGCCACCTGCGAGTTTGATCATGCGCTGCCCTGCCTCGCGCGGCGACAGGCGTGAGAGATTGGTGGGGTTGCCGTCAAACCAGCCCAGCGTGCCGGCAAAGTAAGCGCGCACCGACCACGAGACTTTGCCATAGAACTCTTTGAGGTAAGGTTTGCTCGCAAGCCCTGCCGGCAGTTGGACGGTATGGGCCAGTTCATCGGGTCCGAGCTGTCGATTCATCCCGTCAACCGTTTGCGCGACGATATATTTGATCGCATCGCGATAGTCGGCAAGCATCTGTCTGATGGTATCGGCGCCGGTCACTGGCATGGTATGACCGGTTGCAAGTGTTTCGGCGTCAAACTGCAACAGTAAATCGAGCGTATCCGCCCAGACGTTGAAATCGCGGTAAGGCGTGCCGCGTATTGCATAGAGGTTTGGAAACGACGAATAGAAATTATCGCCACAAAACAACAGGCGTTCAGTGCCCAGCCACACAACCAGATGATCCGGTGTCTCACCCGGTGCTTTGACCAACTCCAAATCCAGTCCGCAGCGCGTGAGCTGCGTGCGCGACTCGACGATTGACAGGGTCGGTTCGAGAAATCCCGCACCCATGCCCTGCATCGGTCTATCCCCCGGCCCGACACCAATACTGACGCGCTCATCCGGATAGGACAGGCCAATGCCGAATTGACGTTTTGTGCGCGCCATCAGCGCCTTGCCTGGCGCTGGTCGCGAGTCGTCCACTTCGACCAGATCCGACTCGAAGTTATCGCTCGCGATAACCTCTGGATTGCCGTCTTCTGCAAATACACTGGCACCGCTGATGTGATCGCGGTGCGAGTGTGTGTAAATAATCGTTTTGACTGGTTTGTCGGTCAGCTGCCGAAACCTGGCCAGAATATTCTCAGCGGCGCGGGTGGTCTCGGTGGTGTCGATGATGACCAGGCCGTCGTCACCGATCAACATGTACACATTCGATGCGGCAAACCCGATCGCGCCATACACGTTAGCTGCGAGTTTGATAATCTGTTTTTCGAACTGTTGGTTTTGCGCCAGCAGTTCCGGATGCGGGTTCATAGCTTTGCCTTTTCTGCACCTGGCCGTGCCAAGCGACTAACGGAAACAATGAAAGCCCCAGCGTGCCTGGTCACGCGAGTCGGCTGGAACGCGGACTTTCATCCATTTGGGCAATCAAAAGCTGTGTTAATGACTCGAACAGTGCCGCCTTGACACTGACGTGATCCGGGTCGTCCCACAGATTGCGGGTCTGCAGCGGATCCTGTTTAAGATCGTACAGTTCCCCCCAGTCCTGATCCCTGTACACCGACAATTGCCACTGATCGGTCACGATGGTGCGTACCCGCGCACTGCGCTCAAACCCGTTGCGGGCGAAGCCGTCGTTGAACTCGATCAGCAATTTATCGCGGTGTTGATCTGCCGACTGCAGGCACGGCAGGAAGCTCTGACCCTGAATACCAAAATAGGGATCTAGCCCGGCGCGATCCAGTATCGATGCAGACAGATCGATGGTCGAGGCGAGCGCGGATGTCACCCGTTGCTGTCGCGATGCCGGGTCCGACCAGATCATCGGCACGCGATGGATCGAGCGCTGCGCCCATGGGCCTTTTAACAGCATATTAAAATCGCCCAGATAGTCGCCGTGATCCGCGTTGAAGACGATCACGGTATTGTCGTACTGACCATTATCTTTCAAGGCTTGAATGATCTCGCCCACCGCATCGTCGATCATCGTGATCATGCCGGCCGTCAACGCCATCGCCTCGCGCACTTCGCGATCCGATGCCATAAACGCGTGTTGCGGTGTCTGCTGGCCCCCGGTTTGTTCAAAATACTGGCGGGCATCGAGCAGTGGCGGCGGCGGGTTTTGATGATCTTCAAAGCGACAGGGCAATTCAAAATCATCGGGTTGATACATGTCCCAATACTTGCCAGGCGGGTTGAACGGATGGTGCGGATCGGGAAACGATACATAGGCGAAAAATGGCTGATCATCAGCTGACCGATCACCCAGATAATCTTTCGCCCGATCGCGTATATAAGCGGTGGGGTAGCTGTCTTCCGGTATCGGCGTGCGGTAGGCCTGCGGACACGTGTAGTCGTGTGCAAGTTCATTGTCCGGATCGTGCAATTGCTGCCAGTCGGGATGTTTTTTTCGAAACCACTGTTGATAGTGACCGCCAGCCTTGTCACCGTGCGCAGTGACCATATCGATGTGGTCAAAACCATAGTAGGGGGTTGGAAAGTCGTAGTGTTCGCCCTGTGCGTAGCGCGCCGGCTCTTCGTTTTCGTACTGGCCCGGGTCAGCCTTCCAGGCCTCTGGTATCGGACCACTCTGCCCGGTATCCGGGTGGCGTGCCTGCATCTGCGTCATCGGCTGCAGATGGCTCTTGCCAATTGATGCCGTCGCGTAGCCACCGGCTTTTAACACATCGACAAACGTATTGGCTCTCTCGGACAGCACGCAGCCGTTGTAGCGAAGTCCGTGCAACGACGGCATGCGCCCGGTCATGAAGCTCGCACGGTTTGGCATGCAGATCGGCGTTGCGACGTAGAACGATTCGAACCGTGTACCCTGCGCCGCGATCGCGTCGATATTGGGCGAGCGCACCATTGGATGACCGTAGCAGCCCAGCCAGTCGGCACGCTGCTGATCCACCATAATGAAGAGAAAGTTTGGTTTGTCAGCCATATTATCTATTGTGGTTGCTGTGGCATCAGGCGGCTTTTAAACGCCTTTGGTGACGCAGCAGATGGTGTGCAATGATCGCGGCTGCAGCTAAAATCGCCGGGCCATAGATTTCCGCCGGTTTAAACATAACGAAGGCCGCAACGCCAAGGCGCAGCGCGATTTCGAAACCACCCAGCGCACGCTGGTCATAGGCGGATAACGCGCTGGACACCAGATACAGCGCGAGCGCCAGTCGCGCGAATAAAAACGCCAGCCAGGCCCAGCGGGTATTGCCGTCGTAGCCAGCCAGAAAGAGCCCGGTTTGCGGATCGAGCACGGCTTTGTCGATCAACAGCAGTTCCGGATAGATGGCGAATACGAACGGAATCGTAAACATGACAATGCCCGACTTCACCGCCGAGAAACCAGTTTTCATTGGATCGGCTTTGGTGATGGTAGAGGCGGCAAACGCGGCCAGTGCCACCGGCGGCGTGATCGCAGAGGCGACGGCAAAATAAAACACGAACATGTGGGCCGTGAAAGTCGCGATGCCAAGCCCAACCAGCATCGGCCCCATCAATAGTGCCACATTGATATAGGCCGGCACTGCCGGCATACCCATGCCGAGTAAGACTGCGAGCAACATAGTCAGGAACAGCGCAAACAGCTGAAAACCTGCCGAAGTTACAGACATATCGAACGATTTCAGGTAGCCCAACACGTCTACGGCGACAAATTTTGCAAGACCGGTAAAGTTCAGACACACGTCGATCACCGTCACGGCCAGAAACATCAGGTACAGGGTTGATACGGTCACCCCGGCCTGCGCCAACCCGTCGAACACTTTTTTTGGCGCGGCGCGAAAGGTTTTATCCAGAAACATTAGCACCAGCAACAGCGCGACGGCCCACCAGCCGGCAGCGCTCGCATCACCCGCTGCATTCTGGAACAGCTCGACGATCCACGGCATCGACACTACTCTGCAGCTGTCACCACTGGTCTCGACCACGCTGCCCAGAAGAATCGAGAGCCAGCTGCAGCCAACGGCGTCTTTTGGCGTCAGCAGCAACAGCAGTACCAGCAGCACCGGTGCGAAGATCTGCAACAGATGCAGGCGGTCCTCGCCAGTCAGTTTCATATCGTCTGATACATCGCCCACTGGCTGAATATTTTGCTTGCGGGCCTGGAACACGACGGACAAAAACAGACAGAAAAAATAAAACAGTGCCGGGATGATCGCGGCGATAATGATCTCGCGATACGGCACTCCGGTCATCGCAGACATAATAAAAGCAGCGACCCCCATGATCGGCGGCATAATCGATCCGCCCGAGGAGGCAGCGGCCTCTACCCCACCCGCGAATACTTTTGAAAACCCGCGTTTTAACATCATCGGGATGGTCAGCACGCCGGTCGATAAAACATTGACTACCGGTCCGCCTGTTATCGTGCCAAACATCGCGGACGACACCACGGCCGCATGGGCCGGCCCGCCACGCAGTTTGCGAGTGGCCGAAAACGCAAGCTTGATCAGCGCCTGACCACCGGCGCAGCGACCGAACAGCGCGCCGAGAATAATGTAGGGAAACACCAGTAACAGCAGAACGTTGAGGAACCGCCCCAGCAGACCGGCGGTATTGTTGATCAGTGCATCGCGCACGAACTCGCGGCCGGACGCGAGGCTTCGAGGTTCTTCGCTGCTGAGAATGGTGATCAGATATTTGTTCTGATCGTCCGCGCCGTTGAAGTACCAGTTCAGCACGGTGGCGAAGGTATAGGCCGCAATCAGCATCGACACCAGCACCAGCGGCAGGCCCCAGACCTTGACGTTGTAGATCAGGAAAACGACGATGGCGCCAAAAAGGATAAACGGCAGCCAGCCAAACGTGGTGCTCTGGCAGGCCGGATCGTCGGTGGAATCCGGGATTGGCAGGCCGAGCATCTGGGCATATTCGATATCCGCCTGCAAGGCCTGAGCGACCAGCCCGGCGCGATCGCCCTTCAATACATCGACCAGACAAACCGCCTCGAGCTCCGTCAGGTAACTGAGAGAGATCGCCGCGGCAGCCACCACCAGTGCGATATCCATAAACAGGCCAAATCGACGAGCCCACACCGAACGGTCCGTCCAGCTGCGCCAAATCGAGTGTTTCAGCGCGACGATCAGCATCATCCAGAAAAACACGATCGGATAGAGCCACTCGGTGGGAAAGCGTCGGATTTTGAAATACTCAATACCGGTGACCGAGCGCCAGAGTTGATCCCACCCGGGGATCGAAGGGGTCACGTTTAAAAGCCCAACGACCACCAACAACAGACCGAGCCAATAGACCAGTCGATCTACGCCGGTTGGTGCGTTAGCTGCAGCAGTTGCCTGTGGTTGGCCGATCTGAAACATGGGTCGTTTTTGTCTATTGCCGATGACAGCTTGTCTGATGCCGCTGGGCGACTTTAGTCACCCAACGGCCAGTCACGAACCAGCTACTAGGGTTTTGCGCAATCCGGCACAGTTTGACCCGCCTCTTCCCATGCGCGCACTGCCCCCGGATGAAACTTGACCGGATTGGGACCACACAGGCCCGCCACTTTAGGATCCAGTACACCGAAGTTGAGCGTCGCCATAAATGGTGCCAGTGCCTTGTGTGCGTCAAGGTTTTCGATGTGCGCTTTGGTAAGCTGGTAGGCCGTCTCTTCGTCCATACTGCGATTGACAAAATCACCACCGGTTACCGCCATGCCGCGAAAGGTGTCGTCTTCGGTCAACACAGTCCAGCCGTCACCCAGGCCGGCTCTGGCATCGGCAGCAGGTATCGAATAGGCGACCGAGCCAGGTTTGTTCAGGAGCTTCTGCGCGGCTTCAGTTTCAAATTTGTCTTTCGGCAGTGAGTACAGAGTCATGGCGCCTGCGGCTCCGGCGCGGGTCACTCTGGGGCCCGGGAAGGCAACCGGAATCACCGCCACATCTGCAGTACCGTCAATTATGGCTGCGGCCGCCTGATTCCAGTTGACGGTGATAGATTCGTAGTCGGCGTCTGCCTTGAGCCCGCCAAAGAGCTGGATCAGCGCGCGGGAATTATTGACCGCGGCCCCGCGTGGCGGTCCATTTAGCACTTTCCTGCCCGCCAGATCGTCCCAGCCTTTAATCCCTTTGGCGTCATAGGCGTACATTGAAAAGATGCTGAGCGTGTAGGGATAGAGCAATTGAATATTCTGCCCGATCTCGGCCCCTTTCTCCTTGCCCAGGCTTGCATAGGGGCCAGCTGCGCGGGTCAGCAGAAACGGCAGGATAAACGGACCGTTGGCAATATCGATCTTGCCCTCGGCGAGTGCCTGAATATAGTTGGTGCCGGTTTGACCGTCCTTCAACTGTATATTCGCAATGCCGCGATCGCTGGCGTACTCGACCAGCGCCGTTGCCGTCAAGCCCACTGCGGTACCGGCGCCAGCGGTGTTGGAAGTCAGGTTCTCCTGAGCAAATGCCGTGGATGTCGCCAGCGCGGCACTCAGGACAACAGCGGATTTGATTCTCTCCAGCATGTGATTCACCTTGTTGTTAACACTCTTTCTGACCCGGCGGCAGCCGCGTCGGTGTAGTCACCAGACCGAGAGTCTGGTGGAATTTGCAGTTTGCACCTGCTGTGCGATTGCGTCTCGGTGTCAAACCTGCCTGTGTGCAGTTATGAATTAGAGTCCTCGCGGATTATCCAGCCCATATTAAGCGGATGAGCCTTGCGCTGCTCGTCGCTTTGTCCGGTGTGTTTGCCGATGTGCCAACCGACGTCGGATAAATTCTCGCTCGCCCAATCGACAGACTCCTGATCGGTCACCGTGGCGATCGTATCGTTCCATCGATTCAGCCATGCTGCCATACTGCTGACCGCCAGAATCTCGATAATTTGCGTCTCAGTGTAGTGTTTACGCAAGGCCTGGAAGTGTTCAGCGGTGGTGGCGTTGGGTGATTGCGCCGCCGCCCGAACCAGATCGAACGCCGCGCGCTCCGCGTCAGTGAAAAGATCGGATTTTTCATATTCCCATATCGCACGAATACGCGCGGTATCGGTGCCGATCGCGTTC
This sequence comes from uncultured Granulosicoccaceae bacterium, assembly GCA_964573105.1. GTDB lineage: Bacteria > Pseudomonadota > Gammaproteobacteria > Granulosicoccales > Granulosicoccaceae > CAKZSB01. The sequence goes on along the minus strand of CAZNIS010000024.1, from coordinate 58,332 downwards.
AGGTGAAACGCGCCGTGCGATTGACAATGCAGGCAACCGCTGGCCTGACTTGCCATAGTGAACAACTCCTGTTTGAACTGTTCGCTCAGCTCTCTTTCATTCCAGACAATTTTGATCAGCTGATTAAACTGTGCCCGCAGTTCGGGCCAGTGTCCCATCTCGAGATTCTGACGGTCTTGGTAATCGCTCATCAATGCATCCGTAATTGGGTTTGTGAAAGTGATCAGGAAGCCAGCGTCGTCGCACCCTTGCCCTCGGCATCACCGCTTCTGCTGGTGGCAAAATGCAGCACGAGCCAGCCAACAGCAATGACAATAGCGGGTATATGCAGGGTTGCGTCTCCTAGCATGACAAACGCGGCCATGGCGAGTCGAATCAGCACCTCCCACCAGGCCAGTGCCTTGCGATCGAATTGGGCCAGAGCGCTTGCAATCAGATAGAGCGCCAGTGTCAGCCTTGCGAGCAGCCACAGCAAGGCGCCCCAGTAGATCTGGCCATCGTAGCCTGGCAGATATTCGATCGCCGCGCCCGACGATGATTTCGGATCGATGACGGCCGCCTCAACCAATAGCAATTCCGGATACATCGCGAACACGAACGGAATGATGAACATGACAATCCCCGATCGCACAGCAGAGAATCCGGTCGACATCGGCTCTGCCTTGGTGATCGAGGCAGCGGCAAAGGCAGCGAGTGCGACTGGTGGCGTAATCGCCGACGCCACGGCAAAATAAAAGATAAACATGTTGGCCGCAAAAACAGAGATGCCAAGGCCTGCCAGCACTGGCCCCATTAACAGCGCCACGTTGATGTAGGCGGGTACAGCGGGCATCCCCATGCCCAACAGTATCGCCAGCAACATGGTGGCAATCAGTGCGATGAACTGAAACACTGCCGATCCTCCGGACCCGAGATTCAGGCTTTGCAGCCACTGCAGCACATCGAGAGAGATGAAAAACGGCATGCCGGTGAACTTCAGACAAAAATCGATGATAGAGACGGCCAGAAACATCAGATAAAGGGTGGAAATCAGTATGCCGGCCTCGGAAAGCGAATCGAGCAGCTTTGCCGGTCGCGCGCGCATTTGCGGATCGAGAAACAGTGCAAAGCACAGAATAATCACTGCCCACCAGCCGGCACTGCCCGCGTCACCCGCCGCGTTTTGTACCAGCTTTAAAAACCACGGCAGACTGTGTACCTGACAGGCACCCGCCTCGGTAAACGTGCGCTCAGCACCAAACAGGCCACCAAGTAATCCGCAACCGACACTTTCCTTGCTGGTTAAAAGCAGCACCAGAATCGTCAATATCGGCAGAAAAATCATCACCAGGTTATAAAAGTCCTGGCGCTCCATGATCATGTCGTCGGTCAGCTCGCCAATTGCGGCGATTTTCTGTTTGCGCGCCTGAAACACCACCGACAGGAACAGACAGACAAAGTACGCGATTGCCGGCAATGCGGCGGCGATGATCACTTCGCTGTAGGGCACACCGGTAAGTGCTGCCAGCACGAAAGCCGCCACGCCCATCACCGGCGGCATAATCGATCCACCCGATGACGCAGCGGCCTCCATACCACCGGCAAACACGCGCGAAAATCCGCTTTTAATCATCATCGGGATTGTCAGCACGCCGGTTGATAACACGTTGACAATGGGCCCGCCCGATATCGTGCCGAACGTAGCCGATGAGACGATCGCGGCATGCGCTGGACCACCGCGCAGATTTCGCGTCCAGCGGAACGCGACCTTGATCATTGAACGGCCACCGGCTGACGCGCCGAACAAGGCACCGAGAATCAGGTAGGGAAAAATCTCATTGAGAATGATATCCATAAACCGGCCAAGCAGGCCGGATGCATTGTTGACCAGGATATCGTGCACCCGGGATCGGCCATCCGATAGCAATCTCGGTTCGCCGCCAATTTTGGTGACCAGGTATTTGTTTATATCCTCCGTGCCGTAGAAGTACCAGACCAGCACGGTGGCGATGGTATAGGCGGCGATCAGAATCGCGACGATCACCAGCGGCAGCCCCCAGACCTTAACGTTGTAGGCCAGAAACACCACAATCGCCAGGCCTACAATCAGCACCAGCCATCCCTCAGTGGTGTTCAGACACTGAGGATCGTCAACCGTCGTCGGCTCAGGGAGTCCAAACAGCGCGGCGTTTTCCTTTTCTATTTTCAGGCTTTCTTCGATCAGCCTGGCGCGATCGCCGGTGTACTGATCGACCAGACAGACCGCTTCGATTTCTGTCAGGTAGGTTAAAGCGATGGTCAGCGCGGTGAAGACCAGCGCGATGTCCATGAACAAGCCAAATCGACGCCGGGTTGCGCTTTTGTCTGCCCAGGATCGCCACATCGAATGGTGCAGCGCGACGATGACCATCATCAGGGCGAATACCAGCGGATAGTAGTATTCGAAAGGGAATTTGCGGATGATAAAGTTGGGGTTGCCGGCCAGATCGGCCGCCCACTGATCAATGCCGGGTATACCCGGCATCGCGTTGATCATGCCCAGCACAACCAGAAAAACCGCGAGCCAATAAATCACTCGGGTGACAAGACTACTGGATTTAGCGCCTGCGCCGTTCTGTTCCGACATCTAACCCCTCGATTGTGCCAACGCAATCAGGGTCGCGACAATGTCGCGACCCTGCAAGGTGCAAAGCTGACGTGGTGTGTCAGGCTCAGGGTTTAGCGCAGTCGGGTACCGTCATACCCGCCTCTTCAAACGCGGCGACGGATCCGGGGTGGTACTTCAGCGGCACCGCACCACACAGTCCGGAGACGGCTGTGTCGGTGGCGCCCATGTTGGTGGTGGCCATGTAGGGTGCCTTGGTCAGGAATGCATCGACATTCTTCAGCATGGCCGCGGTCAGCGCTTTGGCGGTGTCGAAATCCAGGTCCTTGTTGACGACTTCAGCGGCGACCGTCGTCGGACTGCGCCAGATACCGTCTTCGCTGACGATGGTCAGACCTTGCTGCGGCGCCAGGTCTTTCAAGTCGAACACCAGGCCTGAAGTACCGGGGCTCTTGATATATTTTTGCATCGCTTCGCCTTCCCAGATTGCCTTAGGCGTCGACCACAGCGTTATGTCTCCGGCAGCCAGCGAGCGCGTGATACGATTGTCTGGAAAGGTGACCGGCAGCATCATGCCATCGGCGGAACCGTCGGAGATGGTCTTTGGCATCTGGCCCCAGTTCACCTGTAGTCCCTGATAGTCCTTGCCCTCTTCCACACCACTGACAATGGTCAGGATGCCACGGCTGTTAGTCAGGGCAGCGCCTCGGGGGGGACCATTGAGAATCTTTTTACCCTTGACGGTATCCCAGCCCTTCACACTTGCGCTGTTGTACGCATAGAGGCCAAAGCCACCGTAGTTATAGGTGTAGAGCGCGCGAACGTTGCCAATCAACTCGGCGCCTTTCTCCTTGCCAAGTTTGGCATAGGGCCCCGCGCCTTTGGACATCAGAAACGTGAGGATCAGCGGTGCACCGGATACGTCGGTCTTGCCCTCAGCGACATTTTGCAAAGAGTTGGTCAGGGTCTGGCTGTCGGCAACCTGAAAATCTACGACACTTTCTTTGGCCGCGATTTCCGCCAGGGTTGTCATGGCGGTGAAGGGTACTGTGCCCGGCGGGCCGGTTTCAGCAGTCAGAATAGATTGTGCGATTGCGGCACTCGCGAACAGACTCGCCGCGGTACCGAGTGCTGTTAGAGACAGTTTTTTCATAGATCCTCCTTATGAGCGGGACAGGTATTTATCAAAAATACCTCATTGAATTGTATTGTTCGTTTAACAGTGAACAGATTTATCGTTGCGGTATACTATCTGCGTCAAAACCTGAACCTTTGATCAGATCGGTATATCGAGAATACGGGCCACCTCCGGCCAGCTTTTAGTGCCATTGTCACGCAAGTCGCGCGTCAGTTCCTCAGGTACCCAATCGATGAAGCAACTTTGAAAGTGTGGCAACGCTTCGATGCGCTTGAACCATGCGGTGACGTGCGGCAGACGACCGCGTTCCCAAAGGCCCCTCATCGACATCATCGCGAGTCGATTGACATACGGCGTCATGGAAATATCGGCAACGCCAAATCGATTGCCGACCAGCCACTCGTCGCCGCCTTGCAGCGCCGTCTCCATTTTGTGCAGATAGGCGTCGTACAGTTTTATCTTTTCGGTCGCGCCCGGCGCTTCAAATCCGTAGCGCACGAAGCTGTCTTTCTGTTCCTTCCAGTTGGACGTAACAGACATGGGCGGCGTTGAGGCGAGAAAACGGGCCACCCCCTCTGGTCCAAGGTTTTTCATCACGGTATGGCGATGCGAGCAGACAAAGGTCACCGCACCGCAGGCCGGATGCAAATCCTCATCAATGGCCTTGGTCCAGTATCTGGCCTGCGCCCGCTCCCAGGGATCCGTCGGGTGCACCGACGTCTCCGGGTCGATCTGGTCGAGATACTCGATGATCACTGTGCTGTCGGGTACCACCACATCATCGTGCACCAGGGTTGGCACGACGGCTTTGGGGTTGAGTTTCAGATAGGCCGGCTCAAATTGCTCGCCTTTGAGAATATCAATGTACACGCCATCCCAGGCCATATCCTTCTGCGCCATCGCAAAGCGAACTTTGGCGGCACAGACCGAGGAGCCGTGATGATAGAGCGTGAAGCTCATGGCCGGTATTCTCTAGAGGTGGCGTCAGGCATGTCGCGGGTTCAGTGTGTTTTCGATAGTAGACCAGTTTGACGGCGGTACGCAGCCGCTCGCGATCCGTGCATCAACCGCCGCTGCATTTTCAACGTCTGTCTGCCGCGACCGGCACTGCCGCCCGGGGCGACCCCCGCGCTGCCGAATGCGGCGTCGCCGCGTTACAGGCCAGGGTCAGTAGACACCATTTTTGGATCCTCAATCAAGTCCTATTTCAGTCATTGTCGCAGCGTCGCAACACTTTACTTGACTTTGGGATCCCAAATCAGCTCAATGGCGCAATGGAATCCATCGACACCGAACTCGCGGCGAGAATTCGCAACGACATCATTCTGGGTAACTATGCCGAGGGCGAGCGTCTGTCGGAGACCGGTCTGTGCGACACGCACAAGGTCTCGCGCACGCCGGTGCGGCTGGCGCTGCGCATCCTCGAGAGCGAGGGCGTGGTGCGGCGTGGCGAGGGGCGAGGCTATACGGTTAAGGCACCGACCGTCACCGACATCCTCCAGGCGGTGCAGGTGCGCGGTCATTTGGAAAGTCTGGCCGCACGATTAATGGCCCAGGCGGCTGATCGTGAGGATCATCTGCCCGCCATGGCCGGTGCCATTGACACCATTCAGGAGCAAATTGAAATCGGTCGGCTGGATGAACCGGTGATCCACCGCATGCGTGCTGCCAACCGGATTTTTCACAACACGATCCTCGATGCCTGCGGCAATAGTTATGTCGGTATCACTTGCCGTCAGATCAGTCATTTGCCCATGCTTGCCCCTGGTTCGATGGTGTTTGATCGCACTGTGCTGCAATCACCTGAGCGCATGCAAAGCGGCCTGTTCCGTCTGCGTCTGGGCAATGCACAGCACAGAGTGATCTACAAGGCGATCAGTCAGGGCGACGCTGTGCGTGCCGAGGGTATGATGCGCGAGCACTCGAACACCATGGTCGAATACATCGAAACGTTTGAAAAGCGGGACGATAAACTGACCGTCAACGATCTGGTGGCCTACTCTGCCGCGGAGACGTAGAATCCCGCCCGTTACCTCCATACACTTTGATCACAAGGAATCACCGCATGTATTTATCTGTCAGACGGCTGGCTATCGCCGCGTCGATCTCGGTATTCGCCAGCACCACCGCTGTGGCCGAAACACTCACGGTCAGCGCCTGGGGCGGTTTTTTTGAAGAGACACTGGCCGCCGAGATCTATCCGGGCTTCACCGCTAAAACCGGGATCGAGGTCAAGTCGATCGCGCAACCGGAAGACTCTGCCTGGATGACACAGCTGATGGCGGCGGCTCGCGCAAAGAAGGCGCCGGCGGATTTGTCGCTGGTGGTCGACGAGGTACTGATTCGCGGCAATGAAGCTGGGCTCTGGGCCTCCCTCGATCCGGCCAATATGGCGGGTACGCAGTCCTTGAAAGATGGCTACGTCAAGATGAACAATGACAAGGCATTCGCCGTCGGTGCCCTCGCCTTCTACACCACGTTCGTCACCAACACCGACTACGCCAAGGATGCGCCCGCCAGCTGGAAAGAACTGTGGGAACAGAAATGGGACAACAAACTGGGCATAGTAACCACGCCAAACTCCGGTCTGCTGGAAGTTACTGCCAAAACCTTCTTTGACGGTTACGACATCATGCAGACGCGCGAAGGGCTTGAGAAAGTCATCGCCAAAATCGGCGAGTTGAAGCCACAGGTCAGCCTCTGGTATCGCGATGAGGGGCAGTTTCAGCAATCGCTTGAGGCGGGCGAACTGAACGCTGGTCTGTACTATCACGACGTCGCAATGCTGTCGATCTGGGACGGCAAGCCGATTGCCTCGACCTTTCCGGCCGAGGGTGGCATCGTCTCTGACGCCTATTGGGTAGTGCCGCGCGACAGCAAGAACGTGTCCGCTGCAGAGAAGTTTCTCGACTACATGAGCCAACCTGAAACGCAGGCGCTGATGGCGCGCAAGCTCGGCATCTTTCCGATTGTGCCGCGAGATGCCATGGACCTGACAGACGAGGAGTTTGCGTCGGTTGGCAGTGAAATCGAGCCGATTCGCGTGCAAACCGAGATTCATTTGCGCGAAGGTGACTGGCTGGAGCAAAAGTATCAGGAGATGATTTCGCAATAACGCGCATTGCAGCTCACGCAGGTGTCGTCTCTCACACTCGAGCACATCGGCAAGCGGTTTGGTGATACCGTCGCCCTGGGCGACGTATCACTGGAAGTCACCAGCGGGGAATTTGTTTGCCTGCTGGGTGAGTCAGGCTGCGGCAAGACCACGCTGCTGCGCGTCATCGCCGGGCTGGAAACTCACGATCAAGGCACGCTGCGCCTGGCGGATACTGATCTTTCGCACGTGCCGTGTCACAAGCGTAGCATTGGTATGGTGTTTCAGTCGCTGGCGCTGTTTCCGCATCTGGATGTGGGCGGCAACATTGGCTATGGTCTGAAGCTGCGTGGTACCCACGCCGATGCCATCACCGCGCGCACAGACGAACTGCTGGATACCGTCGGCCTGCCCGGCTTTGCGCGCAGAACCGTCGCCTCCCTGTCTGGCGGCCAGCGACAGCGCGTGGCTATCGCCCGCGCACTCGCGATGGAACCACAGCTGTTTTTGATGGACGAGCCGTTCTCGGCACTCGATGCCGGCTTGCGTGAGCATCTGCAACACGAAATCCGCACGCTGCAGCAGTCGCTGGGTATCACCACGATTTTCGTCACTCACGATCAGCGCGAAGCGATGGCGATTGCCGATCGCATCGTCGTACTCCACAACGGGAAGATCGAGCAGGTGGCAAGCCCTGCGGAAATCTATCAGCAGCCACGCACGCGCTACGTGGCCGAATTTATCGGTAGCAACAATCTGCTGGACCTGGATGTCGATGACCACGTACACCTCGATGGCCTGACGCTGGGGCTGTCACCCAATGCACTTAAGCCAGGACGTTGCACAGTTGCTATCCGTCCGGAATCAATACAGCTAGCCGCCCCCGGCGATGCAGCAGATCAAACTGCGACACTAACCGGGGAGGTGCTGTCACAGCGTGTGGTCGGTGCGTTGATCGAGCGCGAAGTTAAAGTGGCGGGACAGGTCATACGACAGACAGAGTTTCAGTCAAAGACCCATGCGATGCACCAGGCATTGCAGATCGGGCAGCGCGTAACGCTGAGTTGGGACTGGTCACAAGCGTGGGTGCTGCCCGCTTGAAGTGGCTGACCTCAAACCTGATCGCGGTATTGGCGCTCGCCGTGCTGACGACGTTTTTCCTTGTGCCACTCCTGTTCATGGTGATCGTTAGTTTTTATCAGCCAGATCCCATGGCGTTCTACAAAGAGACATTCGTCTGGGACAACTACGCGAAGTACTTTACCGCCTTTTATCTCAACGTCACTTTGCGGTCATTGTGGTCCGCGGCACTGGCAGCCGTCATTGTGGTGATGCTCGCGTTTTTTGCGGTGCTGGCCATTGTCGACCTGACCCGCCGATGGCAATTGGTGTGGGTGATCGTACTGTTGTGCCTGATGTGCTTGAGTGAAGTCATCATCGGCTTTTCATGGCTGATTTTACTGTCTGAAAGTGCTGGAATCCCGCGGCTGTTGCACGCCATCGGGCTTTGGCATAATCCTCGATCGCTTTCGCCGGGTTTTGGCGCAATGATGATCGGGCTCGTCACACTCGGGCTGTCGGTCGTCAGCCTGATGCTCTACCCGCAGGCTGCCAGTCGCGACCGGAGTATCGAAGAGGCGGCGCAGACGATGGGCACACCGCCGTGGCGGGTCACCTTCGCCGTCACCCTGCCAATCTTTCGACCGACGCTGGTGGCGCTGACCCTGACCATGTTTGTCTATCTACTTGGCGTGTTTGTGATGCCGACTATGCTCGGTCGACCGTCTGACTGGACCATGACCGTGATGATTAGCGACAAGGCGCTGGGCGATGCCAATCTGCCGCTGGGGGCTGCGCTCGCCGTGGTGATGCTGGTCATCACGGCGGCTATCTTACTGCTGTCCTACACCCTGTCGCGACGCCAGACGGCATGAGCGGTAAAACGAAACAATCGGTTGGCGGCCAAGTGTTGCTTTGGCTGATTGCATTGGCCGTTATCGCACCTTTTGTCGTCGTTGCAGGGGTGTCGATCGGCGCGTCAAAAACGATCGCCTTTCCACCCGAGAAATTCTCACTGCAGTGGTACCAGACGCTGTTTACTGACCCGGACTGGCTGGCCGCTATCGGGGTGTCGATGCTGGTTGCGGTGGTCGCGGCGCTGATATCTGTAATCCTCGCACTTGCAATCAACTACGCCCTGTGGCGGCTGAAGTCCGGTTTTGCACAAGTGGTTTTTGCGCTGGGCCTTGGTCCATTCCTGTTACCACCGATTATACTGGCGCTGGGTGCAAGCCTGTTCTGGGCCGAGGTCGGCTGGTATGGGCGCATTGAAGCGACAATGATCTCGCACGGAATCTTTTTTGTCACCTTGCCGCTTGTAATTATTGCGCGCGGCTTCGCGAACCTGACCGACGATGTCATCGAGGCCGCAACCCTGATGGGGGCAACACAGTGGCGGCTCTTCACGACTATCATACTGCCATTGATCCGACCCTATCTGCTGACAGGCTTCGCCCTGGTGGCCATCATCAGTGTCAACGAATACCTGATCGCCAATATGATCTCCGGTTTTGTCGTCGAGACGCTACCGATAAAAATATTCAACAACGTGCGCTACGGCTATACGCCCGTGGTGGCATCCGCGTCCATGCTGTTTGTGGCGATTACCGCTGGCGTGCTGGTTTTGGTGGCTCGATCAACAGACCTGCTGGCGCTGCTGGGTGCCGGCAAGACATCGAGCTAAGACCCGATGAAAGAACTGTCCCGCATCGATCTCCTGGACATCTTGAAAGGGGCCACTGTGCTGGGTGCCGGCGGCGGCGGCGATTTGCAAGAGGGGCTTTCGCTGATTGACCAGGCGCTGGATGCTGGCAAGACATTTAAGCTCGCGAGCATCGACGAAGTGCCGGATGACGCGCTGGTCTGTACGCCCTATCTGCTCGGTGCAATATCGCCTCTGAGCGCGGAAGAGGAGCGACGGTACTCGGGCCTGAGCCGTTCTGACCGGCATCCGCTGCTGTTGGCATATGAGCGCTTCCAGCGCTACCTTGGACAGCCGTTTTACGCGACCACCGCCTGCGAGTTGGGTGGTTCGAATACCGCTGTGCCGTTTTTCTGTGCGGCGATGAATGATCACTGCGTCATCGACGCCGATCCGGCCGGGCGTGCGGTACCTGAGATTACCCACTCCACTTACTATTTCGCCGGCCTGCCCGCCGCGCCGATTGTCGCCGCCAATGAATTTGGCGAGACCTTTGTACTTGAAAAGGTGATCGATGATCAGCGCGCGGAAACCATCGTGCGGGCACTTTGTCAGGTCAGTCGCAACGATATCAGTGTGATTGATCACGCGCTGGAGATGCAGGTACTAAGACAGGTTCTGATCCCGGGAACGATAAGCCGATCAATGGCCTTGGGGCGAGTTTTGCGTGAGACTAAAGATGCCGAAGGATTACCCCGGCAAATCGCCAATATCGCCGGTGGCGCTATTGCCTTTAGCGGTATTGTGAAAGCCGCAACCTACACCACCGCCGATGGCTTCACCAAAGGATCAATTGAAATTGACGGCAGCGGTGAGCACCGCGGGCAAACGTATCGAATCCTTGTGAAAAACGAAAACCTGGCCGGCTGGCTCAACGACGATGTAAACGTGACTATACCGGATCTGATTTGCGTGTTTGACAACGGCAGCGGACAGCCGGTGACTAATCCGCACGTCACGGCAGGACAATCGGTTGCCGTGGTGTTGTTGCCCGCACCGGCTGAATTCACCTCGGACAAGGCCCTGTCGGTTTTTGGTCCGGCGTATGCGGGGATCGACGCCGCGTACCGCCCCATAGGCTGACGTCGTGCTCTACCCGTAGGTGATGGTGTTTGGCAGCCACATGGCAATCTGCGGGAAGGCAATAACGATTGCGATAGCCAGTAATTGCAATAGCATAAACGGCCACAGCGCTCGGTAAATCTGCTGCAGGCTGATATCCGGGGGCGCCACCCCCTTGAGATAAAATGCCGCCGGCCCGAACGGCGGCGACAGATAGGAAATCTGCATGTTCATGCAGAACAGAATCCCAAACCAGACCGGATCGTAGCCGAGCGTTTTTATGATGGGCACGAAGATCGGCATAGTCAGAAGCAATATGCCGATCCAGTCCATGATAAACCCCAGCACCAGCAAAATGGCCATCATGATCAGCAACACAATAAGCGGCGGATAAGGCAAACCGACGATGATGTCGTTGATAAATCGCACACCGCCCATCAGGTTGTAGACGCCGATGAGTGCCGTCGCCCCGAAAGTCAGCCAGAGCAGCAAACCACAGGCCGACATGGTTAGTTGCAGCGATTCCTGAATCATTTTCCACGACAGCCGACCGCGCACCCAGGCGGCCAAAATCGCTCCGGCCACACCGACCGATGCCGCCTCTGACACGGCCGCCACGCCTGCGTAAATACTGGCCAGCACACCAAACGCGATGCCCAGTGGTAGGATAAGGTGTTTGAGCAGCGCAAATTTTTCACGCAGTGGAATCTGCCGCTGTTCAAGTGGAAGCGGTGGCGCTATTTCAGGATTCAGCCAGCATCGAATGATGATGTACAACACATAGATAAAGGCCATCAGCAGGCCGGGAAAGACAACGGCCAGAAACAAATCGCCAATCGCGACGTTTGCGGTGAGCCCGTAGAAAATCAAAACGATGGACGGGGGAATCATGGTGCCCAGTGAACCGCCGGCGCAAATGGTGCCGATGGCGAGGTTTTTATCGTAACCCAGGCGCAGCATTTGCGGCAGCGCAACGAGCCCGAGCAGGATGATTTCGCCACCAATAATACCGGTGGTGGCTGCCATCAGCACTGCTACGATCAGTGTCATATGGGCCACACCACCCCTGAGCCCTCCCGCCCATACACTCATGGCGTTGTACAGATCTTCGGCCACCCCGGATCGATCCATGATCGTCGCCATCAATAAAAACATCGGTACTGCGATCAGAACATAGGTATTGGCAAAACCATAGATTCGGCTATAGACCATTAACAGCGCATCAAAACCGAACAGCGCGAGCGTGAAGCCAATTGCGACCGTACCGAGCGCAAAGGCCATCGGCATACCGAGCAGCAACAAAAATACAATGCTGCCGAGCATTAACAACGAAAGCAGTTCGATACCCATGGCTACACGCTATCCGGTCGTTTGCTGTCGCTTTCAATCACCGGCAACTCACGGCCACTGATCAGTATGTACAGGTGCGAGGCGATTTGCAGTGCCAGCAGCAAACTGCCCAGGCTAAACGAGATGCGAACCACCATCGGCATCGGAAAATCCCAGGCCCGGCCGCTGCGCTCTACCAGTCCTATGCTCTCGATTGCGGCCGAGGTGGCAAACCAGCAGAGCATCATCATAAAAAACAGGGCGAGCGAGAAGGTGATAATGTCGAGCACCCTTTGCACGCCAGCGGGCATCAGATCGTAGAGCACCGTGATGCGAATGTGTTCACGGCGCTGCATGGCGTAGGCACCACCGAGAAAAAAACAGGCCGAACACAGAATGATCGTCAGATCGTGAACCCAGATCGTTGGTGCCCCAAAGGCAAAGTCCGCAACAACCTCATAAACGCTGAAAAAAACGGCAGCCAGGTAGAGCCAGCAGAGTTTCTGCCCGACCCATTTACTGATCCTGTCAATCGGAGGTAGTTGCGTCATGATCCCATCCCGCGCGCTCGCAAACGTTGGCGGCATTTAAAAAAAGCGGTATGACGATCAACGTCATACCGCTTTGCCCTGGCAAGCTGGTGGCAGCTGCGGTGGCGCTCTACAGCAGACCGAGCTTGGTCATAAACGCGACGTGGCTGTCATAGATCTTTTTGGACATCGGGCTCTTCTCAGCCCATTCAGCCCATACATCCTTGGCGACGTTGCGCAATTTCTTGCGCTCCTCCTGGCTCCAGTTAATCAGTGTCTCAGGATCGCGAGCGGCAACGAAAGAGGCATCCAGCATGGCGTTGGTCATCAGGCTGTCGCGATTGAGCTCACGCACTGCAAGTTCAATAATGGCCTGCAGATCCTCTGGCAACGATTCCCAGGTTTTCATGTTCATCGAGATATCTGCCGCACCGAGCGAGTGTATGCCGGGGTAGATGGCGTAGGGTGCGATCTTGTTATAGCCGAGTTCATCATTCATACCGAGCGTACCCCAGTCTGTCGCGTCGATTTTGCCCCGCTCCAGTGCGGTGTAAACTTCAGAGCCAGGCAAGGTGGACACGCCTACGCCGACTTTGCGCCACAGAGCCGCTCCGATACCTTCGGGCGAGCGCATTTTTACGCCGTCGAATTCTTCAAGCGTACGGATCGGCTCTTTAGTTGGAATACTCTCGGCACCCCACATCACGGGGCCGATGTAATAGACACCGTGTTGTGCGTAGATCTCGCGCGCCAGCTCAACACCGCCGCCGGTCCAGAACCAGGCAGTGAATTGCTCGGGTGTGTCGTAGCCCGCATTGATATCGGCTACCAGGGTAAACCAGGGTCTTTGCCGACGAAATACGCACCGGTGCCGTTCATTCCAGTCAGGATACCGGCCTTGACCGCGTCAAGCATTTCTCCGGGGGGTACGATCGATCCGCCCGAATGGACTTCGATGTCTATTCTGCCACCAGACATTTTCTCCACATTTTCAGCGAACCGCTCAAATGCTTTCTGGTTCGTTGACCCACCGGCCCAAAACGATTGAAACTTCCAGTTATACTCAGCCGCAAACACCGAGGTGCTCGCGGACACCGCTAAGCCGACAGCCATGGTTGCCGACAACACAGCACGTTTGAATACAGACATTACGCATTCCTCCAGTTACGTAGTTTAAATACATGGATGACTCGTGAGCCATCCACCTGATCGACCAGGAGTGACAGTTGTCGGATCCCGGCTCGAGCTTACACCAACAGCCAATGTAAAACAGACACGTAGTTACCGGTACACGGTGATTGCGCTACAACATACAATGAACTATTACCTTTGCTTTCAACGGGAAAAGCAAGTGTTAAGCTGCCACACGATCAACTCAGCGAACGCCCTTCAGCTGCAAGTTTCTTATTCAATATCTGGCGCACGAGAATGCCTGCCTTGTCTGCACCGAGCGTCACCTCGAGGTACTCCATGCCGTACGGGTCTTCACCGACCTGGCGCTGGATGATCTCAAGCAAGTGCTTGTCTTCATCAAACGCGGCGATGACACTGGCTTTGGTTTTTTCAGCGACGTCATCGCTCAAGCTCGGCACATCGAACGCTGCGCCCCAAAAGTAGTGCGTCTGACCACGCTGGGCCGGTGTCACGATATGGCAGCCGCGCATCAGAAAGTCTGCGCGACGCCCCTCGTCCGGCTCCGGGTCATGCACCATCCAGTCGGAAAAGGAGATCGCCAGTGACGGCATGCGGCCGACTTGTTTGCGTTTGATCAGTTTGTCTTCGGGCAACCCCATACCGGCGCAGAATAGAGGAGATAATGGGGCCAGATCAAACTCCTGTTCGTAACATACCGTCTCACCGTCGAGATAACTCTCAGGTGGTGTGACCCAATCGTTCTGTTTAAACGTGTTCTTGTGTAAAAAAGCAATGTGGGTAAGATCGAGTACGTTCTCGCGTACCAGTACCCAGTTGGCGTCTACCTTGTAGTAGCCATCCAGAAAGCTCCAGCCCGGATCGACCTGATACCCCACTTCCGGTGGATCGCAGTCGATCGCATCGGCATCACCCATCCAGATCCAGATAAAAGCGCCGGCTTCCTTGGTGACGAACGCAGGGATCTTAGCGGTCTTCGGCGTCATGTCTTGCGTGGGTGCCTTGACGCAGGTGCCGGCCACATCGAATTCCATGCCGTGATACGGGCAAACGATACGCTCGCCATCGACGTGGCCTTCACTCAACGGCGCCCAGCGGTGTGGGCAGCGATCGTAGAGTGCGGCAGGGGTGCCATCTTCAAGGCGATATAACACCACCGGTGTCTCCAGCAGCCAGCGCGCCATTGGCTTGGTGGTCACTTCACGCGAGTGAGCCGCCACCCACCACATGTTGCGAGGATAATTATCCTGCAGCATGCCGTTGGGAATGCGCTGTCCTTTGAGTTGCCCGGTATCGATGGTTTTAACCTGAGCCTGATTGCTGTTCGCACTCATGTTTAATTCCTTGTTCGTATCGTGTTAACTGTTATCAGCGGCGAGCAGACGAGCGAGTTTTTGCGATTCTTCTTCGGCCATCTTGTAGCTGTGATCGGCATCGGGAAAGGTGCCGGCACGTACGTCGGCAGCGTAGGCTTCAAGTGCCTTGGTGGCAACTTCTGCGACGTTGCCGTAACGTTTAGCGAATTTGGGCTTGAAGGTGTCGAACGCGCCGATTAAATCATAGCCGTTCAGCAGTTGACAGGTGCCCGCCGAGCCCGCACCAATAGAAAATGTAAAGATGCCAACCGCCTCGTCAACTGCCTTGCCTACCTCATAGGGCATGGCCTCAATTTCAAGGCCAATAGCGCCGGCCTCTTCAATCGCGCGCGCATTGTCAATAATTTTCATCGCGGCTTCTGCAGTGCGACCCTGCATCTTGAAGCCACCCAGCTGATGCACGCGATGCGGCAACAAACCTACATGGCTCATCACCGGCACGCCGCTATCGGCCACTGCTTTGATGATATGGCTGATCTCGCGCCCGCCCTGCAGCTTCACCGCATCGGCCCCGCCCTCTTTCATCAACCGCACAGCATTAGTGACGGCAATATCAGGCGTGGCATAGGAGCCATAGGGCATTGATACCAGCGACAGTGTGTTGGGCGCTCCGCGGCGAACGGCATTGCAGTGATCGATCATCTGATCAACCGTCATCGCCAGGGTGTTGTCATGGCCGTGCAATGTCATGCCGAGGCTGTCGCCGACACCGACAATATCCACACCTGCCCGCTCTGCCCAGGCGGCACTTAGAGCTTCGCCGACCGCCACCATAACCAGCCGTTTGCCAGATGCCTTGCTGGCGGCGAGATCAGGAATAGTCAACTTGACGCGGTCGCTCACTGGCAGACTCCCAACAGGACAGGGAGCAGTCTGATAGAGATTCGGCTATTTGTAAAATTGATATTGCTGAATGATTACCATTGATGTTATCGATTCATCATTTGTCGCACTTGCCGTCGGGCTGACTGCCAGCGGCGGCGATTGCTACAAGCGGCGAACCCCGTGCCGCTTGAATCGGGAAACAGCTCAGTACAACGTCAGGGCGAGGGGTCAGTTGTCGGACGTTCGGGAAAGTTGAATCTCGTCTGGTTGTCCATGGCACCTGGCAACGCGCCAATCCACGCACCCTGCCACGTCTGCAAACCGGCATCGACCGACAGGCTCTGGTAACTCTCTCCACCCTGCCAGCTGTAAACTCGATCCAGCGTCACGTCGGCGCGTTGTGCTGCATCCAGCGTGCAACCGCCTTCGAGTGAGCAGGTGCCTGTGTCTGTAGTTATGCGTAAGTCGCCAAGGTCGGCCCCGGCCGGATTGATCAGCGGGTTGCCGTTCATGCTCCAGCTTGTGCCGGAATTCGCAGGTGCCGTGCCGACGGGTATCGCATAGCAGCCAGTATCGGATAGACAGGCGTCTCGCTGGTTGAAATTAGTGGCGACGCTGCGGCTGCCCGCGGGCATGTCGAGTACGGCACTGCCGCTGCCCTGATGCTGCAGCCAGAAGCTAACGCCAGGCAGCAACTCGTCTGTCAGTTCGAGCTGGCGGTAACTGCCCTGCTCGAATACAAAAACCCACCAGTCAACCCCGTAAGAACCTGCCAGATCATCGGCCAGAATCGCCTGTACGGTATTGGCGCCGTCAGCTGCGATACAGGGTATGGCCAGTTGATACCACTGACCGGTTTTGACCTGGACGGTAAGCGGCTGACCCTCGCCATCGACGCAGCTCAGACCGCGGTCCAGCCGATACAGCGCGGTGCCGCCACTGACCGATTCATCAC
Source organism: uncultured Granulosicoccaceae bacterium (assembly GCA_964573105.1). GTDB lineage: Bacteria > Pseudomonadota > Gammaproteobacteria > Granulosicoccales > Granulosicoccaceae > CAKZSB01. The sequence goes on along the minus strand of CAZNIS010000024.1, from coordinate 41,526 downwards.
GCTCTGCATCCAGCTGTCCGTCACCTGAGCCAAAAAAGACGTATCGGCCCGCCGCTGCAAAGACTGCGGCACCGTTTGCCTGACGATCGGAAAAGCTGCCGTCCGGCAGTGTGGAGATGACGCTGGTTTGCTCAGTTGCATTGTCGTAAACATACAAATTCACTACTCTGTCCGGTGCGTTGTCGGCGAAGTCGGGTTGTACGCTACTGAAAGCAACCAATTGCCCGTCGTCGCTAATACCCGGATCGATTGGATTCGCCTGATCTGCTGTGTGATTACCATCTCCATCAACAGTCACCACACGAGTCTGGCCATTTTCCAGGTTGCGCAACATGAAGTCGAGCGTCGAGTCGGCATCCTCTGCGACAAAGGGTTGCATGGAACTGAACACCACATATTTGGCATCACCCGTCATGGACGCGCCAAAAGCACCGGCACTATAGCTGCTGGATACTTCGTTCTGAGACACCCACGTAAAAGTATCACTGGTTAAATCATAGAGGTAGACGCTTCGGCTTGACTGATCCGCCGGGTCCAGTGATTGTGTCGTGGCTATCAATAGCTTTTTGCCATCGTCAGAGATGCCTTTTAGATCCACCCGTCGGTTCAGGCGTCGACTACCCGAGTCGAAGCTGGGGGAGCTGATCACGCCGGTTGCTACCGCGTAAAGATAGAGGGTATCGCGCAATTCACCATCGAAGCCGTACTCCTCCTCGTCAGCAACAAATGCGATCGTCGTTCCATCACCGCTTAGATACGGTACAGCGAACTGCGGAAACGGATTATCCGACTGAGTCTCGCGTACCGTTACTCGAATCAATGTGTTGTTTTGGCGCCGATACAAAAAGATATCCGGCCAGCCTTTGGGATCGTCCGAACCCAGATTGGTCGCCAGCGATATGAATGCTACCAGCTGGCCATCGTCGCTCATCGATGGCAGCCACGCGTCGTCATTGCCGGCAGCCCCATCCGGCCCGACGTGAATATTCACCGTCTCCCCGGTAACCAGATCACGCCAGAAGATGTGTTGCACCCCCTGCTCCTGTGGCTCAGCGTATGCGCCGCGCGCCTGAAATGCCATGAAGCGTCCGTCGGCAGAGACGGCAACGCGACCGGCGGCAGTTGAGTTACGCGGATAGGCGTCGTTGCTGTCCAGTCCAACCATTACGGTTTCAGACGCTATTGCCATAGGTGCGCACAAGAGGCTCACAGCAAAGACAAGTGCAAGCGATTGCCAGAACCGCCATGCAGAGTTCGAACAGCGTAGCGCTGCAGAAAAACGAAGGTTGTTCGGGTTGACAGGGCAAACCAGCAGGTTCGGCATAGTGGACTTCCTCTGTTCATTGCAGGCCAGTGCAAGCGTCTGAGCCTGGTGCCGACGCAGATCGCGTCGACCTCAATTATCAGCATGGCTACCAATATACGAGATTGCAATGGGCCGGTTCGAGAGGCGATGGTCATGCCGGCACGCCCCACACTGCAGGGCGATCGCACGGTTCCAGTGGTTCAGTGGACAGGGCGCCACGACATGTCGGACGATGCGCTGGTTGAATATCCAGCGGCGAGGTGTCTATATTCACCGTGTATCGCAAGTTCCAGTTCCTGTTCAAACAGCACGAGAGACTGCCATGCCCAAAGGCTATTTTTTAAGCGCACACCGGTCACCGGCCGACCCTGAGAAAAGACAGGCCTACCTGGCGTTGGCGGGCCCGGCAATCGTCAAGGCTGGCGGTACCGTCATCGCCAGTACGAACGAGATAGACGCACATGAAAACGGTGTGTCACAACAAACCGTTCTGATCGAGTTTGAGAGCCTGGAAAAAGCCAGGGCCGCCTACCGCAGCGCTGACTACCAGGCAGCCCTCGAGGCACTCGATGGGGGTGCTGATCGAGACGTGAGAATATTCGAAGGATTGTAGGTTCGGCTCACGGTAGCTGATTGACCAGTAACAGCAAGAGGCACTGTTGTGGCGCGCAAGATTCTTATCTTTTCAGACGGGACCGGACAGCGTGGTGTCCGCAGGGATGGCAGTTCGACCAACATTCACAAAATGTACAAGGCGGCCAAAAAGGCCGATCCAACCAAAACGGATCAACGCGCTTTTTATGACCATGGCCTGGGTGCCGATGGCGATTCGCCGGTACGTGATCTTTTATCGAAGGGTACCGGGCTTGGAATTTCCAGGAACATCACCGAGTGCTACAACTTTATTCTGCGCTGCTATGAACCCGGATCGCAGATCGGCTGCTTTGGCTTTAGCCGTGGCGCCTATACCGTGCGCAGTGTCGGCGGCGTGTTGAGTACCGTTGGCGTTCCTCAGGCAGATCAGAGTGGCCTCAATATTCGAACCGGTTCGGACCGAGACGACGATCAAGACGTCGCAAAACTACGCTGGCAAATTGCCGAGCAGGCCGTCAAGACTTATCAGATAGCCGATCGCAACGAGCGCGAAACGGCTGCACGCGAGTTTCGGGAAAAGTTCGCATGCGCTGATGCGGTACCACACGCAGTCGGTGTGTTCGATACCGTCGAAAGTCTGGGTTTACCCGGTATCACTGATGTGTTTAATCCATTCAGACACAAATTTCACGATACCACTTTAAGTCACCGCACCCCTTTCGGTTTTCACGCGCTCTCAATTGATGAAAACCGACGCAGCTTTCAACCCGTGCTTTGGGACGAGACAAGCAGACCCGACGAACAAGTGATTGAGCAGCGATGGTTTCCCGGTGTTCACTCAGACATTGGTGGCGGTTACGTCGAAACGGGCTTGTCAGACACCGCACTGCAATGGATGATCGATCAGTGCAGTGCAGCGCGCGTTGGTTTTCAGTTTGACACCACTGAGGTAGACATCGTGCCGAATATCGCGACTGGCCAGCAGCACAACGAGCGCACCGGTTTTGGGTTTTTCTGGCTGCCAAAACACCGGGGCGACTACATCCGGTGGCGCGCAACCGACGATTCCTGGCTCTGCGACGATCTGGAATTGCGCTACCAGCAACAACAGCCGGCCTACCGGCCGGATGTTTTGAGGAATCATCCCCGGGTGGAAAATTTTTATTAGTTCGCCATTAGCGATTGACCCGCCTGGCTCACGTTGCAGACGCCCGCAATAGCAGGTTGCCCATCAATGTAGTTTAATTGCTGGCTGCCACCGCTCGAACTGCATCCATAAAGCGCGCGATTACCGGATCCTGCACTCGGCTTTCGTGCCAGTAGGCATAGTGTCGAATCGGCTCCTGTTCAAAAGGAAACGGCATCAATCGCAGCGGCCAGCGCTCGACCAGCGTTGTCGCGATACGCTGTGGCACGGTTCCGATCAATCGGGTGCCGACAATCAGTGGCGCGATCTGATTAACCGACGATACCGCCACGCGCTGGCGGCGAGTCAGCCCCTGACGGCGCAGCGCCTCTTCGTCCTCGAACGCGAGGCGATGCTCGAAGTAGCGCATCACCACATGATCGCTGCCAATGTATTGCCTGGCACTGATCTTCTTTGCCTTGATGCCGTGCGCCTTGCAGACTACGCAGACGAAGCGGTCCTCCAGCAACAGCTCGCTGGGTGGAAGGCCAACGTTGAGCACCTGACCGGCAAAGACGATATCCAGTTCGCCGGATTTCAGCGCCGCGCCACTATTGTTGGTCAGTGGCAGCACATCAAAGCGCAGCCCAGGCATTTGTGCGGCGAGCTGCTGGATCGCGATGGCGAGAAACGCCTGCACGGAAAAGTCTGAGGCTGCAATGCGCAGCTCTCGATCGACGTCGGTCGGTGCCTGATTTGGTGTCAACGCGGTCAGCGCGTGGGCGCTTGCCAGAAAGTCGCCGACCGGCCCGACCAGCGTTTGCGCAAACGGTGTCAGCACCAGCTTGCGACCCGAGCGCACCAGCAGCGGATCGTGAAAGTAGTCTCGCAGTTGCGCGAGTACCGCGCTCATCGCCGACTGGCTCAAATGCACACGGGCAGCAGCCCGACTGACGCTGCGTTCGTTTAACAGTGCATCGAGACACAGCGCCTGATTGAGATCAAAACCGTTGAAGCGCATGCGAATCCTGCATCGACGGGTATGGGTGGATACTAACGCAATCGCGCGTTACACAAACGGCAAGTCGCAGACAGTCGCATCAAAGAGCTTGTCGTGTTTATGGACCACGACTCGATCGCCTGGCTGAACATCCCGATTTACCAGCACGTAGCCGATAAACCGCTGCAAGTCTGGCGACCAGATGCCGTTGGTCATACTGCCGACCGGTGCCCCATTGGCAGTGACGTCGTACCAGATCGCGTGACCGGGTTGTGGTGCGGGATCATCGAACACCACGCCCAGCTGATGGCGGGTGATACCGTTTGCCTGCAATTGACGAAGTGCTTTGATGCCGATGACGTCATCATCAAGATCCAGATCGACGTACCTGTCGAGTCGCACTTCAAATGGATTGGTCTGATCATCGGTATCGCCGCCAAATGACAGCATGCCGGATTCGATGCGCTCGGCCGGATTGGGATTGCCAGGGCCTATATCCCAAGGCTTTCCCGCCTCGCGCACGATGTTCCACAGATCGGTGCCGCGGCTGCCGTCCATCAGGTAGAGCTCGAAACCACCCTGCCCCGAGTAACCGGAGCGGGCAATTTTTAGCGGCATGCCGTCGATCTCGGCATCGGCAAACCAGAAGAATTTTATCTGCCGCACCCAGTCACCAAATACGGCGGCGACCACATTCTCGGCGGCGGGTCCCTGCACCGCCAGCGGCGAGACATCGGGCTCGTCAATGTCGACGGCAAACCCGCGTTCGCAAGCGATTGCGCGAGCCCACAGCAACATGTTGTTGTCGGCGATCGACAGCCACCAGTGGTCTGCGGCGAGCTTTAAAACGATGGGGTCATTGATCAACACGCCGCGGTGATCGCACATCGGCACATACTTGCCCTGATTGACCGCACAGCCGGACAGATCGCGAACCGATAGTACCTGCGCGAGGCGGACGGCGTCCGGCCCGCACAATCGCACCTGGCGTTCGACGCCGACATCCCAAAGACACACACCGTTTTTAAGCCGTCGGTACTCGGCTTCCGGGTGTCCATAGGATACCGGCATCAGCATTTTGTTATACGGCGAAAAGGCCTCTACACCCTCGGCCACAGTTGCTTCATAAAAGGGCGAAACGCGAAGTCTGGTATTGGGGCCGATCTGCGCCATGCTGTGTTCCAAAAGGCGCGTGCGCTAGAGCAATTGCGGGCCCGTATCAAGCGGGGCAGGCACTTGTCCGCACGACGGCGGGTGTGCGAAAAAAGCAAGTTTACGTCGAAAAAGATCAAGTGCACCGCGTATCATGCGCGTAACTTCAGATTTTTAACTACCGATTCGATTCAAGCTTTCGACGAGGGGCCAACCAGCGTGAAACAGACTGATATCGCCAGCGGTTTTGATCAGGATCCAGCCGCATCGCTATCGCTGCAGGCCGATGCCTACACACGTGCCGAGTGGTTCGATGCTGACAGTCGGCAGATCCTTGGGCGAAGCTGGCAGTGGGTCTGCCACGTCGAGAAGACCCGCGAGCCAGGGGCCTACATCACCGCGGAGATCGCCGGCCAGCCGATCGCTGTGGTGCGCGACAAAAGCGGTGAACTGAGAGCGTTCTACAACGTGTGCAAACACCGCGCACATCATCTGTTGTCCGGCGAGGGCAGGACGCAACTGATTGTCTGCCCCTACCACGCCTGGGCCTATCGGCTGGATGGACAACTGCAGGGCGCACCGCACACGCAGAATCTCAAACACTTCAAGCAGGACGAGATCTGTCTGGATCAGATTCAGGTCGAGGAATTTTGCGGGTTCGTGTTTGTGAATCTGGATCCACAGGCACCGTCACTGGCCGCGCAATCAGGTCACCTGCAGCAGGAAATCATGCACTGGGCCCCCGATGTGGCAGACCTGACATTCGGCCATCGGCTCAGCTACGACATTCAATCGAACTGGAAGAATGTGGTCGACAATTTTCTCGAGTGCTACCACTGCCCGGTCGCGCACAAGGACTTTTGCAATCTGGTGGATATGGATACCTACAAGGTTACGACACACGGTATCTATTCCAGCCACATGGCAGATGCCGGCAACAGCCCCAACACCGCCTACGACGTATCCGCCGCGACGGTCAAGACGCATGCGGTCTGGTGGCTGTGGCCGACCACGTGCCTGATGCGTTATCCGGGACGCTCCAGCATGATTGTGCTGAACATCATTCCGGTGGGCGTGGATCGCACACTGGAGACTTACGACTTTTATCTGGAGACGCCAGAGCCCAATGACATGGAACTGGATGCGATCCGCTACCTCGATGAAGTGCTGCAGGTAGAAGATATCAATCTGGTGGAAAGCGTACAAAAAGGCATGAACACACCGGCGTTTCAGCAGGGGCGGATCGTGCACGACCCGGAGGGCTCGGGCAAATCCGAACACGCTCTGCACCACTTTCATGGCCTGGTGCTGGACGCTTACGCACGCGGCTGATCATGGAACGACCGAACATTGTCGTTGTAATGGCAGATCAACTGGCGCCGCAATTTACCGCAAGCTACGGGCACGCTGCTGCGATCACGCCAAACATGGATGCGCTGACGAATCGCGGTATGCGCTTTGATGCCGCCTATTGCAATTCGCCATTGTGTGCACCGTCGCGATTTGCGTTTATGTCGGGGCAGTTGATCAGTCGAATCGCGGCCTATGACAACGCATCAGAGTTTCGCTCGACCGTACCCACCTTTGCCCACTATCTGCGCATGCTTGGCTATCGCACGTGCTTGTCCGGCAAAATGCACTTTGTCGGGCCGGATCAAAAGCATGGATTCGAGGATCGCGTCACCACCGACATCTACCCCGCCGACTTTGCCTGGACGCCGGATTGGGAAGCCCACGACGAGCGCATCGACAAGTGGTACCACAACATGCAAACCGTCAAAGAAAGCGGTGTGGCACAGGCGACGTTTCAGATCGACTACGACGATGAAGTGGGCTTTGCCGCGCGACGCTGGCTGTTCGATATCGCGAGAGAGAAAACGCGTCAGCCGGAACACCAACAGCCGTTTCTGATGGTCGCAAGTTTTATCCACCCGCACGACCCCTACGTCGCGCGTCCGGAGTGGTGGCACCTTTATGACGACGTAACTATTAATCCGCCGGCCTACATTCCGCAACCACAGGATCACGATCCGTTTTCGCGACGACTGCTCGATGGCATCGAGGCGTCCAGCATCGCGCTGTCTGATGAAGAGGTCGCTCGCGCAAGGCGCGCCTATCTTGCCAACGTCAGCTACTTTGACAGCAAGATCGGCCTGATCGTGAAAACGCTCGAAGAGATCGACGAGCTGGACAACACGATCATTGTGGTGACCGCCGATCACGGCGACATGCTAGGCGAGCGCGGCCTGTGGTACAAAATGAATTTCTTCGAACACTCGGCCCGCGTGCCATTGATTATGGCCGGGCCCGGTATCGGCCAAGGCACGGCCAGCAATGCCTGTTCGCTGGTGGATCTGTTGCCGACGTTTGTCGACATCGCCGGCGGCGGCGCCGAGCTCTTCGGCGAGCCAATTGACGGGCGCAACCTGATGCCGCTGGCGCGTGGCGAGCCCGATCCAATTGACGAGGCGATTGGCGAATACTGCGCGGAGATGACGCCTTACCCGGTGGTCATGATCCGCCGTGGCTCGTATAAATACATTCACTGCGATTGCGATCCACCACAGTTGTATCACATCGTCGATGACCCGCTCGAGACATGCAATCTGGCTGCCGACCCCGAGCATGCAGAAACAGCCCGGTCATTTGCCGCCGAAGTAGCCGCACGCTGGAATAGCGAACAACTGCGCCAGCAAGTGATCGCGACCCAAAAGTCCCGCCAGGCATTGCATCGGGCGATGCAGACAGGCTATCAGGAACACTGGGATTACAACCCGCCGTCTGACGCGAGCCAGCAATACGTGCGCAATCATATGGACTGGACCGTCGCGGCAGAAAGCTATCGCTATCCCCCTCTGAACAAACCAAACCGGAGTTCATCGAATGAAGCTTGAAGGTAAAATTGCGGTGGTCACCGGCGGGCGTGGTGGCATCGGTCGCGCGGTGGTCAAACGCCTGATGAAGGAAGGCGCGACTGTCTATGCGGCAGACCTGACCGAACACGGCTCGCTTGCCAGTCACGATGACGATGGCAGTCACTTTGCCAAACTTGACGTGACATCAGAGCAGGATTCTATAGCACTTTTCGAAGCCATCAATCGTGATCACGGCAAGCTCAACATATTGGTCAACGCGGCCGGCATCGAGATTGAAAAAACCATCGAACAAACCTCGCTTGAAGAGTGGAACCAGAGTTTTGCCGTCAATGTCACTGGCACCTTTCTGACTTCGAAGTATGCGCTGCCACTGTTGCGCGCGGCAGCGAGCGACGGCACTTCATCGAGCCTTATCAATTTTGGCTCCTACGATGGTTTTATCGCCGACCCGGGGCTCGCGGCCTACTGCGCCACCAAGGGTGCGGTACACGCCCTGACTCGTGCGATGGCCTGCGATCACGGACCCGAGGGGATTCGCGTCAATGCAATCTGTCCGGGATATATCGATACGCCGATGCTGCAAAGCTTTTTTGAAGGTGAAGGCTCGGGCGGCGATGGCGGCAATATCGATACGCTGCAACAGGCGGTGCGCGATGTACACCCGATGCGCACCTACGGCACACCCGATGACATCGCCAATCTGGTCAATTGGCTGGCCTCTGACGAGGCGCGCTACGCCAGTGGTCAGCTGTGGGTGCTGGATGGTGGCCTGTCGGCGCAAGTACAGCAAATGAGGCTTTAGAGCGATCGCCATGTCAAAATCCGTCATCATCACCTGTGCGCCAACCGGCGGTGTGCACACGCCGACCATGTCGCCGCACTTGCCCATTACGCCCAGTGAGATTGCCACCGCCAGCATTGAAGCCGCCGAGGCCGGCGCATCGATCATTCACCTGCACGCGCGCAACCCGGAAACTGGTCAACCCGATCCGCGACCGGAAATTTTCCGACAGTTTCTGCAGATCATCAAGCAATCCAGCGATGCGGTGGTGAATATATCTACCGGCGGCGGGCTGGGCATGTCGATCGATGAGCGACTGGCCGCGGCGATGGATGCGAAGCCCGAGATGGCCTCGATGAACATGGGGTCAATGAATTTTGGCTTGTTCCCGATGCTGCAAAAATATCAGGAATTCAAACACGACTGGGAACAACCGTTTCTGGAGATGACGCGGGACTTTATCTTTCCCAATACCTTTGCAACGATCGAGTATGCGTTGAAGAATTTGGGCGAACAGCACGGCACTCGTTTTGAGTTTGAGTGCTATGACCTTGGGCATCTGTATAACGTGAAATGGTTTGTCGATCAGGGCCTGATCAAACCACCTTTCTTCATTCAGATGGTATTCGGCATTCTCGGTGGCGTCGGTGCCGATCTCGACAACCTGATGCATATGCACAAAGTGGCCGATCGTCTATTTGGTGCGGAAAACTACGAGTGGTCAGTACTGGCAGCCGGCCGCCACCAGATGCCGTTTGCCACGCAGAGCGCGATGCTCGGCGGCAATCTTCGGGTGGGTCTGGAAGACAGCCTGTTTATTGAAAAAGGTGTACTGGCAACCTCCAACGCCGAACAGGTCACCCGCATTCGCACCATCGTTGAGAATCTGGGCCTGCGCGTTGCCACGCCTGACGAGGCGCGCGAGCGGCTGGCTCTAAAAGGTGGCGATGTCGTCGGCTTTTGATCTGCTCTGACTCGGTTGAACATACGTTCCACGGCACAGGATACAATCTGATGCAAACGAAATTACTAATCGATGGACAACTGCTGGATGGCGAAGGCGCCGCGCTGGACATCATAGACCCTGCCAGCGGCGCGACAATTACCAGCGTAAACGCGGCCAGCGCCGAACAGGTACAGGCTGCGGTAGCGTCATCACACCAGGCGTTCGAGCATTATCGCGGCAGCACACCGGCCGAACGCTCTGCCCTTTTATTGCAGATAGCCGATGTGATCGAACAGCACTCGCAGGAACTGGCAGAACTTGAAAGTCTTGACGTCGGCAAGCCGTGGCCATCGGCACACGATGATGAGATGCCACTGACGATCGACGTGTTTCGCTTCTTTGCCGGCGCCGCCCGCACGATGACCGGCTCAGCCGCCGGTGAATATGTCGCCGGACACACGTCGATGATTCGCCGCGACCCGGTCGGCCCGGTGGCCGCGATCGCACCGTGGAACTACCCGCTGATGATGGCTTCGTGGAAACTGGCCGCACCACTGGCGGCCGGTTGCAGCGTAGTGCTGAAACCCTCAGAGATCACGCCGCTGTCGACACTGCGACTGGCTGAGTTGCTGGCAGACGTGGTCCCCAAAGGGGTGTTGAATATTGTGCATGGTCGCGGCCCCGAGACCGGCCAGCAGTTGATCAACAACCCGGCCATGGAGGCGATCACCGTAACCGGTTCGCCCGCTACCGGCATGGCCGCGATGCGTGCAGCATCTGAGGCCATCCGTCACGTCCATCTGGAGCTGGGTGGCAAGGCGCCTGTGATCGTGTTTGACGATGCGGATCTCGACTCAGTGGCCGAGACGATTCGCTACGGCTCCTTTTTCAACGCCGGGCAGGATTGCGCGCAACCGTGTCGGGTGCTGGTGCAGGATGGCGCCTACGACAAATTGCTTGACGCCATGGCCGATCAGGTCGGACAGATACAGACCGGCGCACCCAAAGCAGATGGCACCGAAATGGGGCCGCTCGTATCAGATGCACAACGCAACCGCGTGGCGGGTTTTGTCGAGCGAGCGCGTGATAAGTGCGAGATCGTATGCGGCGGCGACAACACAGGTGAGCAAGGGTTCTTCTACCAACCGACGATTGTCGCCAATGTCGACAACGATGCGGAAATCGCTTGCGAAGAGGTATTTGGCCCGGTGGTGACGGTATCGCGATTTAGCGATGCAGAAGACGCCTTACGCATCGCCAACAGCGGATCCTACGGCCTTGCGTCCTCGGTGTGGACACAGAACGTCGGCCGCGCCATGCAACTGACGTCCAGGCTGCGCTATGGCTTTACCTGGGTCAACACACACGGCGTCGGCACCCCGGAGATGCCGTGGGCGGCAATGAAGGGATCGGGCACCGGCTGCGATATGTCAGTCTACGCGCTGGATGCCTATACCTCGATAAGACACGTGATGGTGGCACACTGATGAGATTAAACGGCAAACATGCGATTGTCACCGGCGGCGCCCAGGGTATCGGCCGCGGTATTGTGGAGGCGTTTATCGCCGAGGGCGCGCAGGTCATCACCTGTGGTCGGCGCCCCGCTCCGTCCAACCTGCCCTGCGACTATCAGATGCTGGACGTGTCCGATCCTGCTGCCGTTAACACTTTCGTTAACGCGCAATCCAGTATCGATATTCTGGTCAATAACGCCGGCGTACAGGTAGAAAAGACTGTGGCCGAGAGTAGCGATGAAGACTGGGATCTGGTGATAGGGGCCAATGCGCGCGGCGTGTTCAATATGTGTCGCGCGGCGATACCGGTCATGTCGGCCGGTGGCTCGATCATCAATATTGGCTCGATATCGGGCCAGGTTGCCGATCCGTCAATGGCGTTGTACAACGCCTCAAAAGCCTTTGTGCACGGACTCACGCGATCGATCGCCGTCGATCACGGCCCGAAGATTCGCTGTAACGCTATCTGCCCCGGCTGGATCGAGACCGGTATGCTGGAGGCCGCTTTTGACACCGCCGACAATCCGCAAGCCTCAAAGTCGGACGCGCTGGCGCGGCATCCAGTGCGCCGTTTCGGACAACCGGCAGATATCGCCGCCATGGCCGTCTGGCTCGCCTCGGATGAAGCTGGTTTTGCGTCCGGTCAGTTGTTCACCATCGATGGCGGCATGACTGCTTCCTCACCGCTCAATCCCGGATTGTTTTGATGGCAGACTATCAATCAACAGCGATCCTTGGCGCCGGTGTGATTGGTGCGAACTGGGCGGCATTGTTTCTGGCATCCGGCAGACATGTTGCCGTGTATGATCCGGCTCCAGACGCGGAAGCCACGGTAAAACAGTACGTCGAAAATGCCTGGCCTGTACTGACGCAACTCGGGCTGACGGCTAACGGCAATCCAGACAATGTGAGCTTCCATCGCGACCCGCGTGACGCGGTGGCCAATGCGTCTTTCATACAAGAGAGCGTGCCCGAACGGATCGACGTTAAACACGCGCTGTATCAGCAGATCGAAGATGCGCTTGACGCAGAGGCTGTCATCGCCTCATCTGCGTCCGGGCTAACGCTATCGGAAATGCAAGGTGGATTTGCCAACCCTGCTCAACTGATACTGGGCCACCCGTTCAACCCGCCGCATTTGATACCGCTGGTCGAAGTGATGGGTAACGATAAGACCGGCGCCGGGGTGGTCGAAAAAGCAGAAGATTTCTATAAACAGGTCGGTAAAGTCACCATCCGGGTTAACAAGGAAGTCCCAGGTCATGTGGCCAATCGCCTGCAGGCAGCTGTCTGGCGCGAAGCGATTCATATGATCAACAGCGGTGTCGCGAGCGTCGAAGACGTCGACAAGGCCATGTGGGCCGGACCCGGACTGCGCTGGGCGGTGATGGGGCCGACGATGCTGTTTCATCTGGGCGCCGGCGAAGGCGGACTGACAGAATTTTGCGAGCGTTACACACCCAGTTTTAATCGCTGGTGGGACGATCTGGGCGAGCTGCATCTAAACCCGGAGATTGCAGCGCAACTGGTTGACGGTGTGGAACAGGAAGCCGGCGGCCAGTCAGCGGCTGAGTTGTCGACCAGCCGTGATGAGATGCTGGCAGCGATTCTCTCGACGACAGGGCCATTGAGAAAGACCCGATAAGCCGTTTCCGGATTGCCAGTCGGAATCCAATAAGGCTTTTCGTGGGAGGACAGCCCCGCTGCACGAACAAGCCGTGGGAAAGGCCATAAACGCCAGTTCCCCGGTCGGAGACCAGGTCCCACTACAGCTTTTCGTGGGAGCGACTCCGTCGAGCGAACAAGCTGCATGAGGAACAAGCAACGAGGGGAAAACCGTAGGGTTGGTAAGCCAAAGCGCACCTGCCACAGCGCCAAAAGGTACGTGCGCTTTGGCTTACGGCCCCTACGATTGCTTGTCCTTCGTAGAACACAGGCACGCTTGGTCCCGGACCGGGAATCGCTTTTCGTGGGAGGACAGCCCCGCTGCACGAACAAGCCGCGCGGGAAAGACCATAAACGCCAGTTCCCCGGTCGGAGGCCAGGTCCCACTATAGCTTTTCGTGGGAGTGCGACTCCGTCGAGCGAACAAGGCATGAAGGAAAAGACAAGCAGACCGCGCCAGTTCCCCGGTCGGAGGCCAGGTCCCACTGTAGCTTGCCGTGGGAGTGCGACTACGTCGAGCGAACAAGACGTAAGGGGAACAAGTAGCGAGTGGTAAAAACGCTGGATTGGTAAGCCTAAGCGCAGCTGCCACAGCGCCAAAAAAGGTACGTGCGCTTTGGCTTACGGCCCCTACGGCTGCTTGTACTTTGCACTGCTTACCCTCGCAAGTCCTGAGCAACAATACCTCACCGGCTATCAGATTTATCCTGCGCCGGGTTATACATCGGCCAGGCGCGAAACTCGAACGGCACGCGGCCAGCGATGCGGTCGCGACTGGGCGGCAGTCCGAATCGCTGGCTGTAGGCTCTTGTGAAGTGCGTCTGTGATGAGAAGCCGGATGCGATGGCGATCTCGGTCAGTTTCAACTCGGTTTGCGTCACCAGACAGCGTGCCCGGTCGAGCCGAATGTCTCGATAGTATTCAACCGGCGACTTGCTGACGTGTACTCTGAACTGGCGGTTGAGCTTTCTTTGCGACACATTCAGTGCCGCGCAAATTTCGGGGATCGACAGCGGTGATTCGAGATTGTCTTCCATCATCTGGATAGCGCGGCGGCACAAGGCCGGTGTCAGCTGACCAAATGGCTCCGGGTGCAGCGGGTTTTGCGAGGCATCCGACCCCCGCACCTTGTGATGAAACAGATAGCGCGCGACCGAGTTGGCCAGACTGCCGCTGTGGCTTTGATGCAGCAGCTGCAGCGCGAGATCGGTTGCAGCTGTGCCGCCGCAACAGGTGAATCGGTCTTCGTCAATGACGTACAAATTCTCGCAGGCAGTGATATCCGGAAACTGCTCTGACAATGCATCCAGATGCTCGTAGTGCACCGTGGCCCGTCGGTTTTTCAGCAACTTGGCGCGCGCCAGAATAAATGTGCCAGTGTCAAGTGCACCAAGCCTGACACCGCGCCGTGCCCAGCCTGTCAATGCCAGCGTCAGTTCTTTGGTGTGGTGTACCTCCGGTGTCCAGCTTGACGAGACGACCACCGTGTCGGGCGTCGTGTCGGCAACCTCCGCCAGTGCTCTTGTGGTTATGCTAAGCCCATTGCTGCAGATGACCTCGCCGCCCGCGCTCGATACCAGCGACCACTTGTAGTGCGATACGCCTGCCAGGTAGTTGGCAGCTCGAAATGGGTCGATAAACGCGGTAGTGGTGGCGAGATTGAAGTACGGTGTCACCAGAATCACGATCTCGTGAGCCGGCCCGGTGTCACCTGCCACCGTGCTAATCGAACAAATCCTCGATTTCGTCGACGGCTTTTTTGGCCCAATAGCGCAAGCCCCGGTTTTTCTTCTTGCGCGATTTCTTTTTGCGCTTCTTGTCGTAGTCTTTCTTATCAGATGAGCGCTTGGCAGACGGCACATCCGGCTTACTGAACAGCTGCGCGTGTGCCACTGGTGGCGCGGGTGCCACTGGTGGCGCGGGTGCTCTGGGTGGCTGGACGAATTCGCTGTTCTGCAGCGGTGCACCACAGGCGGTACAAACCAGCTCATGCCTGGAGCCTGCGGAGATACTGATGACCACCCGGGCCTGGCAATAGGAGCAAGTGGATATTTTTGTCGCTGCACTCATGGCAAATATCTGGTGCCCGGTGAGCTGATTTCAATGCTGTGCCAGCAAAGCCTGCGCACGCTACACCCAGTCCGCCAGACAGTCGGCGATGTAGTCGCGTGAGGCCAGTGCTGATAGCCTCCAAAGCCTGCAGTCGGTGCAGATACTCGAGCTTGTCGAATTAGTCCGACAGCAATTGACGACCCTGGGGCCATCGACCATCGGGCAGTTGCTTGACAGTTGCAGTCAGCGACAGGGGGCCGCCCGCGTGCTGCAACCACATACGCAAAGTGTCGGCGCTGTAGAGCTGCCAGCTCGTGACCGACTGCAACTCAGGCGTTGCCGATCGAGAGCGAGGTGCCAAGCGGCAACTGAATACCCAGGTGTCGGAGCATCATAACTACAGCAGACCAATCGTCGCGCATGCCGCGGATCGTAACGGCAGTTAGCCAATCGACACAAAAAACGTGGCCATACAGGCCCCTGCTATTGACCCCGAATGTGTCAATTACTGTACATAAACCTGCACAATCTATTAACTTAAGGTTTTAAGTTATTGTTAAATAATATTTTCAAGGCAAAATCAGCATCCAGCATATCGTATAGATTCTGAAACTGTGATGGCTCATCAAGTTTACACCAGCCGATTTCCGTACTATGCCGGCATTCCAGCACAGCAGCAGATCAACACATTCAATGACTCATTCAAGCCGCGAACTCCAGCAAACTGCCAGCGACGACAATGGCCTGTACATCCACCCTACTTTCAAAAAGGCGCACGCCTACATGCAGTACGCGCTGATTCAGGGCGAAGGCATTGTGCTGGTGACCGGCGAGCCCGGGATTGGCAAGACTGCGCTGGTCTCGCAAGTGATTGCTGAGCACGACAAGCACAGCCTGGAATGCCATTCACTTGAGTGCGCACGGTTCGATGGCGATGATCTACTCGGGCAGCTGGCCCGTCTGTGCGGTCTGGAAACCGATAATCCGACGACCAGCGGCTTGATTTCCATCATCAACAAGCACCTGAAAGATGTGCGACAACGAGGGAAACGCTCGGTCCTGCTGCTGGACGAAGCGCACCTGCTGACCGATGACGCGCTGGAAACGATTCGATTGCTCAGTAATCTTCAAGTGGACGGCACACCGATGCTGCAGGTGTTTCTGGTGGGCCAGCCATTACTTCGCGAGCGTATGCTGACCCCGGAACTGACTCAGCTGCACCAGCGTATTATCGCCACCTGCAACATTGACCCGCTCAACGCAGAAGATACTCAGGGCTACGTCATGCGACAACTGACGGCGGTGAACTGGAATCCTTCCGCTGGCATTTCTGACCGTGTATTTCGCGCCATTCACAGCGCAAGTCTTGGTATCCCGCGCTGGATCAATCTGATTTGCAATCGCCTGATGATCCACGCCATCGCCACCGATCGACTGCAAATTGAGCTCGATGACATCTGCGAAGTGCTGAGTGATCTGATGAGCGAAGACTTGCTGCCCGAGCAGGTTCGCCAGGCGAATCGTCGGTCAGCGAAGCCTCAACCCGCTTTGCAGGTAGCTGCCTGACAGGCTGCCTGCTGATCTGCTTCCCCCGCCATATGGATTAAAAGAAGAAGATTAAGGCAATGGAACTGCCGCTGTAAATTCGGGCCGCTGCATCGCAGCGGCCTTTTTTTGTGCGCGAGATTTGTCAATAACATGCAACGGGCATTAAACCCATTTGATGCTTGCCAGCAGACTGATTCGCCCTGGTATTTTGTGAACCCTGTGGCTCAATGTGCCATCACGCAGCGTGGATTGGCTCAACTACGGCGATCGGCGGCCGAAACAGTGGCTTCTTTCTAATAGCAGATTGAAGACACGCAGATGACAGAATCGAGCAGCCTGGTTGTAGACCCCTCGCAATCTGCGACCGACGCCTACGGTTACTATATCCACCGATCGTTTCAGAAGGCGCAGTCGTACATGCAGTACGCACTGTTCCAGGGCGAAGGCATGGTGCTGATCACAGGCCAACCCGGTACGGGCAAAAGCGCGTTGATCCATCGTGTCATCGCAGAACACGGCGATCAGTACCAGCGCCTCGATACCATTGAGTGCGCACGGTTTAGTGGTTCCGACCTGTTGATTCGCTATGCCGATCTATGTGGCATCGAACTGGACACCGAAAACGTGGCGGGCCAGCTCACTGCAATCACGGCGCACTTGCGCACGCTGCATCAGCAATCTAAACGCTCGGTTTTAATTCTGGATGAAACCCATTTACTGACAGACGAGGCGCTGGAGATGGTCCGCCTGCTGAGTAATCTGCGAGAGGACAACGAACCGCTGTTGCAAATTTTTCTGGTTGGGCAACCGCTGCTGCGCGAGCGTCTGTTGTCACCCGAACTGAGCCAGCTTCACCAGCGGGTTATCGCAACCTGCAAGCTCGAGGCACTGAACGAAGCGGAAACCCAGGGCTACGTGCTGCAGCAGTTAACTGCGCGCAACTGGGATGCCAGCGCCGGTATCGCCGACGGCGTCTACCGCGCCATTCACAGCGCAAGCCTGGGTATTCCACGCTGGGTGAATCTGATCTGCAATCGCA
This sequence comes from uncultured Granulosicoccaceae bacterium, assembly GCA_964573105.1. GTDB lineage: Bacteria > Pseudomonadota > Gammaproteobacteria > Granulosicoccales > Granulosicoccaceae > CAKZSB01. The sequence continues at coordinate 23,927 of CAZNIS010000024.1, read as the reverse complement.
TCATGATTCACGTGCTGGCCAACGAGCGCCCGCGCATCGAATTCGAGGATATCTGCGAAATTCTGCAGGATCTTATTCGCGAAGACCTGCTGCCAGAGGAAGTGCGCCAGGCGAATATTGGCGCCACACCGCTGCGCCTGGCCAGCTAGCTCATTCGAGCGTTAGCGACTTTGCAACGCCTGCACCACGGCCTCGGTCACTTGCCGGGTGCTGGCGCTGCCACCGACATCGGGTGTCACCACACCTTGTGCACAAACCGATTCGATCGCAGTCATTAATCGCTGTGAGGCATCGCTCTCGCCCAGATGATCGAGCATCTGGCAAACTGTCCAGAAGGTTGCCACCGGATTGGCGATACCTTTGCCGGTGATGTCGAATGCCGAGCCGTGAATGGGCTCGAACATCGATGGAAAGCGCCGTTGTGGATCGATGTTGGCAGTCGGTGCGACGCCCAGGCTACCAGCCAGCGCACCCGCCAAATCCGAAAGAATATCGGCGTGCAGGTTGGTTGCGACGATGGTATCCAGACTCTCCGGTTGCAGCGTCATGCGCACAGTCATCGCATCCACCAGCATTTTGTCCCAGCTGACATCCGGATAATCCTGCGCCACCTCGGCGGCTATCTCGTCCCACATCACCATGCCGTGGCGCTGGGCATTGGATTTGGTCACCACGGTTAAGAATTTGCGTGGCCGCGAACGCGCCAGATCAAACGCAAAGCGCATAATTCGCTCGACGCCCACACGGGTAAAAATCGACACCTCGGTGGCGACCTCTTCGGGTAATCCGCGATGCGCGCGCCCCCCGTGGCCCGCGTACTCACCTTCGGAATTTTCACGCACGATAATCCAGTCAAGATCACCTGGCCCCTTATCTTTTAATGGTGCACTGATACCCGGCAGGATACGCGTGGGACGAACGTTCGCGTACTGATCAAAACCCTGACAAATCGGCAGCCGCAAACCCCATAGCGTAATATCGTCCGGTACATCCGGAGCGCCGACGGCACCAAAGAGAATCGCATCAAACGGTTTTAGTTGTTCGAGACCATCCTCATCCATCATCCGCCCATGTGATTTGTAGTAATCGGAGCCCCAGGCAAAATGGGTCACATCAAAATTGAATTCATTGGTCGTGTTGGCTAGCGCGGTCATCACCTGCAGGCCGGCGTCGATGACTTCCGGCCCAATGCCGTCGGCTGGAATGGCAGCGATTTTATGCGTGCGCATGGGCACTCCGTAACTGGGAAAGTAAATGTATTTGGAAGGATTCAGATCGCGATATTCAGACAGGCCGGATCGTCATCGTTGTACAGACGAGACAAGAGTTCGGCACGCCCTCGGCAGATCGCATCATAATTCAAACTGCCCTTGGCGGTGACTTCACCATCAAGAATTGAGGGTGGCTGTGACATGATCAGCGCTCGTGTAATGCGGTTCGATGAACCCGTCGCCGCACCCGCCAGCGTCTTCAAGCGATCGACTATTTGATCGGTGTATTCAGCATCGGTGACGGTGTCACCTTCGTTGTTCTGCGCTTTGTCCGGCCGCGCGAAAATCAGCAAGCCGATATCGCGTTGATCGGCCCCGGTGACGACGACATCCTGCACCAGCCCGTCGAGCGCATCGAGTGCCTGTAATCGTACAGACGCTGCCTGCACCCAGCTGCCGCTCAGCAGTTTGAAATCCTCTGTGATGCGCCCGTCAAACAGCAGGCCGTCATTCGGGTTGTGGATGCTGGCAAAGCGCACTGCATCGTTGGTGATGAAGTAGCCGTCGTCGTCAAACGATTCGGCATCCTTGTCCGGTGCGTCGAAATAGCGATCGATGACGTTCGGCCCTTTGACTCTTATTTCATAGCGCTCGGCTTGATACGGTACGAGCTTGACGGACAGCTCCGGCACCGGCACACCGATCATGCCGGGCCTCGCACCACCCTGATAGTGCAGCAGGCACGACGGTGCGGTTTCCGTCAGCCCCCAGCAGGACGTCATCATCGGGGTGCTGCCGGTGACGTCTATGGCCATCTCTTCAAGCGCGATCCAGAGTTCCTCGGGCAAGGACGCACCGGCGTAGAGTATGACGTCAAGGTCCTCGAAAAAGCGTTGCCGCAGTGGCGCGTCATCGCGCATGGCAGCGACCAGCAATCCATAGGCAACCGGTACATTCAGGCTGATGGTCGCGCGCTGCAGGGCGAGGTTTTCCAGCGTGCGCTCGAACAAACCGGGCAACGGCTTGCCGTCGTCAATAACCAGCGTGCCACCGTTACACAGAATCAGATTGAAATTCGCGTTGCCGGCGAATACGTGGTTCCACGGCAGCCAGTCGAGGATCACCGGTGGTCGTTCGGCCAGTAACGGCATACAGGCCAGATATTGCGCCTGATTGACGGTCATCATGCGCTGGGTTTGTGGCACCCCTTTGGGATTGCCAGTGGAGCCGGAGGTAAACAAAACTTTCGCGAGGGTGTCGGGGCCGACGCGGGCATAGGCTGTGGCCAGGGTAGCGTCCGCCCTGCCTTTCTGCATATTCTCGAATGACGACGCGTGCGAGGGCACTTGCCGGCTGACGAGCTGTGCCACGTTCGCCAGTGATTCGCGTTGCAGCGCTTTCGCAAACTTCGCACCGTCCTGTGCGTAAACCAGCGCCGGCTTAATTTTATCAATGCAGTAGTCCAGCCGTGAAGCTGCTTCCGGTATTAGTGAATATTGCTCGGCCAGCGGCGCGATCGGTGCGCCAATATAGTGTGCAGCCAGCATCAACACGCCGTGATCAATTCCGGGCCCGGACAACACCACGATGGGTGTGGCCGGCCCCATGCCACGGGCCAGCAGCGAAGCCGCCACCGCCTGTACTTGCTGCAGCGTTTCGCCATAGCTGATTTCGCGAAAGCCAGCGCCCGATCGCTCTTTCAGGAAGGCCCGGTCCGGCGCGACAGTCGCCCAGTGATGCAGCCATTCGCCAGTACTTTTGGCGACGGGACCGATCGCAAGGTTCGAGTGCAAATATCGATTGCCCGACTGATCCGTGCGGCATTGCACCTGATGCGTTGGGTAGTGCCTGTTCTGCAAAAGGACTCTCAATAAACGGTGGGGGTGGATTTCGCGCTGTGCCAGCGTGCGCCACGCCAGCGCTAATGCCGCTGACAGGGCCGGATTATATCGTTTATGCTGCAACACCGGACCGGACATTGCGCCGTGGCGTTGATTGGCCACCGCCGATAATCTGGCCACAAGCGATGGCGTGACAGTCATCCGCCGGCCTGCGACCCTGTCAGCCGCGAGACGCGCGAGGCCTGCAGGAATGGGCAAATTGGTGGCGAGCAACCGATCCTGGTCGCACCACCCCACTGGAGAGAAACTTGAATCTATCGAAAATTGCCAAAGCCGCCGCCGCCGCGCTGGCGCTGACTGCCACCCATGCCACCGCACAGGTTAACCTGACCGCCGAGACCGTCTCACCCGGTGGCTCGGCATATCTGGGGCCGGCACATCTGGCCGAAGTCGCCGCCCAACGCGGCATCGCCAACATTCAGCTCAATGATTCGGCAGTGCTGACCAACTCGGTGCAGAACGTCGCCGAGGGCAAGACTGACATGGCAGTGATGCCGATGATTCTGCCGTTTCTGCTCAACCGCGGCGTGGGGCCGTACACCAGCATCGGCGCTGAAAAAGGGGCCGAGCTCGCCGCCAACCTGCGCATGCTAGCGCCGTTCTCGCTCGGCGTGTTTTTCATGATGGCGTTCGAGACCGAAGGCGTCACCAGCTGGGACGACATCAAAGACAAAAAAGTTATGAATGGCCCGCCGCGAGGTGCTGCGCTAAACAACGCGCGTTCGATCATTCAGATTGTCACAGGCCTTAAAGATGGCGAGGGCTATGAAGGCATTCAGGCCGACTGGGGTCAGGTCACGGCGGTGATCTCCGATGGTTCTGTCAATCTGGCGGTGCTGCCCGAACTCTTCCCCAATGCGCGTACCACCCAACTGGGTGCCGCCGGTCGCATGACGGCGATTGACATCCCCAAAGAAATATTCGAAGGCGATGCGATGCAAAAGTACATGAAGGCACCAGGCAACGCCCCCTTCGTCATGCCGCTTGAGAAGATTCAGGCGGGCCTTGGCGATAGCTGGAATGTGGTCTCGGATGATGACATGTTCCAGGGTATGTCGACGCAGGGATCAATTGGTGTCAACAAGGACATGAGCGATGATCTGGCCTACGAGCTGACCAAGGCCTATATTGAAACACTGCCTGAGCTGATGGGCAAAGCGCCGTTTGCCACAAGCGTTGGATTCGATGCGCCGGGCAATGGCGTGTGTGGACCCAGCCCTTACAAGTACCACCCCGGTGCCATTCGTGCGTGGGAAGAAGCAGGATCCGAAATTCCCGACTGCGCCAAACCCTAGTCGAAAAACCCTGCCGTAAACACGAGCCCGGACACGCGTCCGGGTTCAACCTCCTGTTGTATTGTCTTTCAGGCGAATCCTATGTCGGCATCGTCCGAAACCGCTGCTCCCACCCATAGTATCACCGACGCGATCATCTATTCGATGGCGCTTTTCATGGTGTTTGTCGGCATCGTCAATTCGATGCCGTCGATACCGGGCTGGGACGAAATGATTCGCTCGATCACAGGGTTTGAGCAACTCACGGTCAGGCGCTTTGCGCCGGAGTATTTTTATCCTGCCGTGTTTGCATGGATGATGGTGATCGTCGCGCTCAAACACTCGATGTGGCGCGACTGGAAAGACGCGTCACCATTGAAACGCCGCTTCGGTCTTTTCATGGATATCGCGCTGGTACTGGCAGCGTTTTCAATCTCACTGTCGTATCTAATCGAAATCTCGTCAGTCTGTCTGATCGATCAGGTGACCGGCGATCGCGCGGCACTGATGTCTACCGCGCTAAAAGATGCCATTGAGTTTGCCGAAGAGTATGGCCTGCCAGTGCCCGACACGGTCGATGACCCCAAGTGCCTGAACACGACCGGCGTGTGGCTGGCGCTGATCATGGGTGTGTCGATCCTGATCTTTCTCGGTTACAACATCAAAGTCTGGGGCCTGCCGCTGGTGGCAGTGTCGATGACCATCGCGCTGTACACCATCGGCACCGTACTGGTGTGGTACTTTTTCGGTGCCGATGGCATCAACAAGTATCTGGTGACCAAACTCGGTGGCGAACCGCGTACCTTTCTGGACGGCATCCCGAACGTCAACGACGCGCTGATCAACAACGCCTCTGGCATCCTCGGTCGCTTCATGCACGTAACGCTTAACGTGGTGTTTCCGTATATCGTGCTGGGCGCGCTGTTCGGGAAATCGGCCGGTGGTCAAGCGCTGATTAAAATCGCATTTCTGTGGACGCGCAAACTGCGCGGCGGCCCGGCACATGCGGCGATCGTCTCCTCTGCCATGTTTGGCACCGTCACCGGCGGGCCGATCGTCAATGTGCTGTCCACCGGTGTGCTGACCATTCCGATGATGATCAAGCGCGGTTTCTCCAAAGTGTTTGCCGGCGGAGTTGAGGCGGCGGCATCCTCCGGGGGTTCTATCATGCCGCCGGTGATGGGCGTGGCGGCATTTATTCTAGCCGCGCTGACCGCCGTGCCCTATCGCGAAGTCATCATCGCCGCGGCGATTCCGGCCATGGCCTATTTCTTTTGTCTGTTTCTGTCCGCCGTTTTCCAGTCGCGAAAGCAGAATATCGGTGCGGTCGGCACCGTCTCTGAAGACATGCACCTGACCCGTGCCGACTGGCTGCACCTGTTGCAGATCTTTCTACCGATCCTGCTGATCCTGTTTCTGCTGCTGACGCCGAAAGATCAGGTCGGCTGCGGCTGGATGGGGGCGCTGCTCGGTGCCGAGACCACCGTCAGCAACGGCATCTGCCGCGCAGTTGAAATGCCCTGGTTGCTCGAGTTATTGCAGGATGCTGCAGGCGATGCGTCGGCGGCCGGCTGGTGGGCGGCGTTTCTGGTCGCGATACTGCTGTTTCTGGACAAGGACTTTCGGCGCAAGCCACGGCTGTTTCTGGATGCGCTGGCAGAATCGGGTGTGACGATCTCGACGCTGTATCTGATGTTTCTGGCCGTCACCGTGATTGATGTCTGTCTGACATTCACCGGTTTGTCGAAGTTCGTTGCCATCGACATACTGGGATTTCTGTTGTCGCTGGATCTGGGCGGGTCCGGCTCCGTGCTCTTTCAGTTCATCGCGCTTTTTATCACCATGGCGCTGGCGATTTTGCTCGGTATGGGTATGCCCGCTGTGCCAGCCTACATCAACGTGGCGCTGTTAATGGGGCCACTGTTAATTGGCCTGGGTATCGCCACCTTCACGGCGCATATGTTTATCTTCTACTTCGCCGTCGCCTCCGCCATCACCCCGCCGGTGGCACTGGCGGCATTCGCCGCCTCAACCATCACCAAGGCCGATCCAATGTCGACCGGCTTCTCCGCTGTGCGCTCCGGCATTGTGATGTTCATCATTCCATTTGTCTTTGCGATGTACCCGGAACTGCTGCTGATCGATGCCGCAGTGAAAGACCCCGATCCCAGTGCCGCTGGCGCCTATCTGCCGGGCTACGATGGACAGATTCATATTGCGGCACTGGCAGCCCTGATCGCCCGTTTGATACTGGCACTTTTTCTATTGGCCAGCGCGCTCGCTAACTATGATCGCGCACCGCTTTCGATGCTGGAAGTCGGGTTTCGATTGCTGCTGGCGGCGCTGGTGATGCACGGCAACCCAGTCGTTTTCGGACCAGCAATCGTTGTGTCGCTGGGGTGGCTGGTGCTGCACTATGTGCGCACCCGAAACATTGTAGATGGCGCCGGGAAGTAGCGTCATCCCCTTATATACGCTCACGAGCCTATGACAACGAAAGCCGATCAGATCTGGTACAACGGCAGAATCTTCACCATGGATTTTCGTATGCCATGGGCCGAGGCAATTGCAACAGCAGGCGGCAAAATCATCGCCGTCGGCAGTGATGCCGAGGTGCAAAGCCTCGTCAACCCGCAGTCCCAACAGCACAACCTGCACGGCCGGTTTGTGATGCCCGGTCTGGTTGAAAGCCACACCCACGCACTGTGGGGTGCGTGTCGCGAGCTGTACGATGTCTACACCGGCTTTGGTGCCACGCTCGATCAGTTACTTGATGCGGTGGCCAGCCGTGTGGCGTCAACACCTGCCGGTGGACTGGTTCACGGCGGACCGTGGCGTCACGACATGCGCCAACAGATGGGCAGCAATCCGGCAGCGCTACTGGATCAAATTTCAATCGAGCATCCGATCGTGCTGGCCGATACCAGTCAGCACCTGCTGTGGTGTAATTCAAAGGCACTGCATCAAGCCGCTATCACTCGTGACACCGTGGCTCCGCCCGGCGGTATTATCGAGCACGACCCGAGTACGGGCATGCCCAACGGCATACTGGCAGAGAGTGCGGCCGCACCGGCGCGTAAACTGATCCGCCGAAGCGAAGCGCAACTGGCCGATGCGGTGCGCTATTTTGTTCAGCACTTCAATCAGCTCGGCTTCACGGCATTCAAGGAGCCAATGGCCTATGAAGAAGAGCTGCAAACCTATTTTGAAGCCGATCAGCGCGGTGAACTGACCCTGCACACTGCCACGCACATTGTGCGCTCAAGCCCGTTGGGTGACGAGGCCATCCCCTATGACACGATGGAGCGTCTGCGTAGGGATTATGCCAGCGACAATATTCGAACCGGCTTTGCCAAACTCTTTTTAGATGGAGTGGCGCCCGGTTTTACCGCATCATTTCTGGATCCCTATACTGCCGAGAGCGGGTATGACGTGGCTGCCCACGATCCGGATCGAACCCTGCTGCTGCAACCCGATGTACTGAATGAAACACTAATCGAACTTGATCGGCGCGGCTTCGTGGTGAAGATGCACGCGGTCGGTGACAATGCGATTCGCAAAGGACTTGATGCGATCGAGGCCGCGAGATCTGCCAATGGAGCGTCTGGTCTGCGACACGAAATCGCGCATACCAATTATGTGTCGGATGCTGACCTGCCGCGCTTTGCACAATTGAACGCGATTGCCGAAATGTCGCCGAAGATGTGGTATCCGAATCCCGCCACACCCACGCAGATTGCACTGCTCGGCAAAGAGCGGGTTGCACGCAACCATCGCATTGCCGATCTGTTGGCGGCAGGCGCTGAACTGACTTACGCCTCAGACTGGCCAGCGGCAGCCCCGGATGTGAATCCGTGGACCGGGCTTTCAGGTATGCTGACCCGGCGCAACGCCGACCCGGCCTACCCCGGTGTGCTGTCACCGCAGCAGGCAATCACGCTGGAGCAGGCGTTGCCTCTGTTTACCATCAACGGCGCGCGATCACTCGGCATGGGAGATGAGAGCGGCTCGCTGGTTGCGGGCAAGCGGGCGGATTTTATCGTGCTGGAAAAACCGTTGCAGCAGATGCGCGCCGAAGAGATAGCGCAGGTGCAGGTACAACAGACGGTGTGGAACGGCAACACCGTCTATTCAGTGTAATCAGCGCTGGGTTATCTGTGCTGTTCGCGCGCGAAAAAGGCGGGATCGTTGGCCGCGTTAGCGGCATATCGGGGTAAACATAGCGGTTTCGGCCCAAAGCCAGCCACGCTAAGTTATCGCTAATTTTCGCGCCATATAGTTCTCCCATCAGCAAAAACGCTGATCCACTAAGCAACTGAACTGGAGAACTCAATGATCAATACCACCAATACGGTCAACATCGATGGCGTCACCCTGCGTCAATTTGATCTGAAGAAAGCTTTTTCGATGGAAAGCGACGACAACTTCACTCGCTGGGTAGTTCGCCCGCTGGCGCTACTGGCGGCGATAGGCATCGGTGTGGCCGCATTTCTTGCCGGCGCTGTGCTGATTCTGGCGTCACTGGCCCTGCTACCGCTGCTTGCGGTTGCGATGTGGGCGATGAAGGCAAAGCTCGAACGAGACCTTGCGGCTGCCGAGACCACTATCGAGGCCGAAATGAGCGCCGACGAACGTGGCCAGGTTGCCGGATAGTTCGTATCATCCGCCCTATGCGAATTTTGCTCGTCGAAGATGACACCCAGATTGCGGCAGCCATATCCAGCGCCCTGCAGGATGCCGGATTGGCTGCCGACTGGGTCACAGACGGAAGTACCGCGCTTGCGAGCATTGACGCGGGTATGTTCGAACTGGTGTTGCTGGACATCGGCCTGCCGAAACAGGATGGGCTGACTGTGCTGCGGAAGATACGACAAAAACGTAACAGCGTGCCGGTGATTATTATCACTGCACGCGATGCGCTGGAAGATCGCATCGCGGGTCTTGATCTGGGCGCCGATGACTACCTCGTGAAACCGTTTCAGGTCGATGAATTGATGGCCCGTATCCGCGCTGTTGCACGGCGTCATTCGGGTAGCGGCCAGCCACTGCTCGGGAACGGAGAGTTTACTGTCGATCCGGCTGACAAAACCGCATCGTTTCGAGATCAACCGATTGAGCTGACGGGCAAGGAGTACCGATTGATCCATGCGCTGCTTCGTTCGCCTGGCCGCATCTACTCCAGAGAAGAACTGGAGGAGAAAGTCTATGGCTGGGACGAGGAGATCAACAGCAATGCGATTGAGTTTCTGATCCACTCGTTGCGGAAAAAGACCGAGAAGCGCGCGATTAAAAACGTTCGTGGGCTGGGCTGGATGGTACCAAAGACGTGAGGCTCTGGCCTGCAAAAGCGCAAGCGCTCAGCAATCCAATATTGTCCAGGCGGCTGCGCACGGCGCTGTTCATTTGTTTTTTTGCGGTGTTGATTCTCGCCACTATCGCAGCGGCTGTTACTGCCTACCTCGAGGCCAGTGATGTTCAGGATGAAACGCTGTTGTCAGTTGCGCAACTGGTGCGCAACAACCAGATAGAAGTGCGCGATGATACCTATAGACGCCATGACCACGACACAGACGATGGTGTGCAGGTGTGGGCCCTGAGCAAGCGACGACACGGGAGATTTCCAATCAAACCATCGCTGTCAGATGGCTTTCACACTGTCGGTGCACGCGGAGAGTTGTGGCGGATCTACCTCACCGGAAACAGACAAACTGAAACTCGATACGCCGTGGTACAGAAACTGGCCGTTAAAACTGAAATGGCCATGAACAGCGCGCTCAATACCGCATTGCCTTTGATTGGTTTGTTTCTACTGGCACCATTGTTGGTCACACTCGTTGTTCGACACAGTTTTAAACCGTTAAACCGCATCGGGCGAACGATTAGTGACAGCGATACGCTCGATCTCGATCTGAGCAGCCGCGAAGACATTCCGCTGGAAGTATTGCCATTTGTCTCTTCGATCGAATCGTTGTTGCAGAAGAACAATGCGTACAACCAGCGCCAGCAGCGATTCATCGCCGATGCCGCACACGAATTGCGCACACCCATCACCGCGCTGTCACTGGAGATCGACAACCTGCAGCGAGCCGCAAACAACGACGCACGACACCAGCGCGAGCTGGCACTGAAAGCCAGTACCCGTCGGCTGCAAAGACTGGTCAATCAATTACTCGATCTGGCCCGCGCACAGGCGCTGGATGACGGGCAAACCAGCACAGTCAATCTCAATGCGCTGGTCAGGGACCAAATAGCCGATCTCTATGCCATTGCAGAAGACCGGGATCTGGAAATCGTCGTCGAACCTAACGATGAAATCACGCTCAGGGACAAAAACAACCAGCTCCAGCATCTGGTGAGAAATGCGCTGTCCAACGCCATCAAGTTCTCGCCAATGGCCGGTGTTATCCGCGTTGAATTGCGCAAGCAAGTGGACCACGCGATATTTACTATCAGCGATGAAGGGCCGGGGGTGGATGACGAGCATCTGCAGAAACTGCACGAACCGTTCTATCGCCCCATCGAGCAGGCAACCAGTGCAGGTGCCGGACTCGGCCTTGCTATTTGCCACGAAATTGCACGGCAGCTACAGGGCAAGTTGACGCTGTCTAATGGTGAGAGCGGTGGATTTCGCTTCCACTACGAGCAACCGCTGATCAGTCGTCAAAGTGAGTCAGCATGACTCGCAATCTGGCGATGACGTCAACAGTGACAGCGATGCGGTTAAGAGCTGCACAATAAGCCGGCCAGGTGCTGCACCGTTTTTTTGATTTAGATCAATTTAAAAGCTACGCGTAATGTCCTCACCTCTTTTCAACTGACAGTTGGCGAGCGTCGGCACTTTCATCATATCTTGTCACCGTGCAACTGCTCGGCGTGCCTGGTTACTGTGATAGCAGCGCTGCGATAAGACACACGCGCCACAATATCGCTTGGCGCGCTGATGCCGTCGCAGCGTTTTGGTTTATGATGGATTAATTGAACCCAGTTGATTGCTGCAAAATTGGCATCGCCCTGCAGCAAAAAACGCATCACCCGGAGTCGCGTGAGCTGCCGATCGACAACAGTTGTAGAAGCCGTGCAGGATCTGTTGACACTTGAGCTTGTCATCGACGGTTCGTTTTGCGATGACGCTATGGCCGACTGGGTAGTGCGTCGAGCGCGGCTACTGAACCTGTCAGGATGGGTTAGGCGCTTGACGCAAAACCGGATCCAGCTGCAGGCCAGCGGCGAACGCGTGCTGGTCGAAGCGCTGGAAGTCGCGTGCAGCCTGGGTCCGATCGATGCGCAGGTCGACACCGTCAGCCGTCGTGAGATTGCCACACCCGACACGTTCTATCGACAACCGCGGCAATTCGTAAGATACTCCGTGCCACCTGTAAAGCCAATCGACCACACATGACTTCGGAGCCCATTGGTCTGTCCAACGATCTCGCGCCACGCCAGGTCATGCGCGCCCGGATCGGCCAGCATGACGTGGCGGTCTGGCGCAGTACCAGTGGCGTTATCAACGCCTGGGAAAACCGTTGTCCGCATCGCGGAATGCGGCTGTCACACGGTTTCGTGCGCGGTGAGTCGCTGGCTTGCGCCTATCATGGGTGGCACTACAACAGTGCCGGCTACTGTCACTACATCCCCGCCCACCCCGAGCTGACACCGCCGAAAACGGTTCGGCCAACCATTTTCAATGTGTCCGAAAGTGATGGGCTGATCTGGCTCGACACCGAATCCGACGTGCAGACCATCCCCCTGCCAGCCGGGCGGGATGGCTTGCGAAGCCTGACACTGGACTGTGAACCGCAGGCGCTTGTCACAGCGCTGTCGCAGACCCCGCCACCAGCCGATTGCGAGATTGATCGTCCGCCCGAGTACGTTGGCGATTCGCCGCTAATTCTGACACTCAACGCGGCAGACACACCGGCCGGTCTTGTCATCGCGTTGCAGCAACCGCAAACCGGTTGCGTCATCGCCCACGCACTGATCGACGCGTCATTCAGCGTCGATATTCGCATCGCGCTGTCGCGCTGGCTCGAGTCGGTGCGTCGCAATGCTGAAACCAGTTCGGCTGAGCAGACATGAACGCTCGCGAACACGCACTGCAGTACTGGTATCCGGTCGCCATGACAGCGGAACTGGCTGCGGGGCAATCGCGCCAGACTCAACTGCTGGGGACTGCGCTGACCTTGTGCGGCGAGGCCGATGGCACACTCATCGCCAGCGCCAATGGCGAATCGCTGGCAGTGCAGCAGGCCTTTGATCACTGGTGGGTGTCGCCCGGTCGCGATCCGATGCCACTGTTCGACATCCCCGAAGCCGCGGAGCCAGGTCGACGACTGGTGCCGTGCGGTGTCGTGCGTGTGGCCTGCTCGCCATTGCGGGCGGTGGAGAATTTTCTCGACATCGCGCATTTTCCGTTCGTACACACCGATGTGCTGGGCGCCGAGCCCCACACCGAAGTCTACAAGTACGATGTCAACATCGATGAGCGCAAAGACGAGGTCATCGCCAGCAACATACGCTTCTACCAGCCGCAGGCGGCCAAATCTGCCGAGGGTGGCATCGAGACCCAATATATCTATCGCGTGCCCGCACCGATGGTTGCGATACTCTACAAAACCTGTCCGCAGCGCGCGGACGCGATGGATGTGATCGCGCTGTTCGTGCAGCCACTCGACGAAGAGACCTGTGATGTCTGGCCGTGGATGGCGCTCTATGACGACACCAGCACCATGGCCGATCTCATCCAGTTCCAGCAATTCATTTTTCTGCAGGACCGATCAATTCTGGAAAATCAGATCCCGAGAAAACTGCCGCTCGATCCAGGTCTGGAAATTCCCACTCGCGCGGACCTGACGTCGATATCCTATCGACGCTGGCTGAAAAAGCGTGGCGCCTGGTACGGCGCGCTTGAGAGTCGCTGATGGCTTTCACCCTCTACAACTATGTGCTGTCCGGCAATTGCTACAAGGTACGCTTGATGGCGAGCCTGTTGAACGTCAACTACGAAGCCATCTCTGTCGATTTTCATCCCGGAAGAGCGCACAAATCCGAAGCGATGCTGCAACTCAACCCGGCCGGCACCCTGCCAGTGCTGGTTACCGATACCGGCGCGGTACTGACTGAAACCCAGGCGATGCTCGTCTGGCTGGCCGAGCGTTTTGATACAGACCGACGCTGGTGGCCGCAGGCAAGCTCAGCTGAACAAAGCGCGCAGCTGTTGCAGTGGCTCGGTTTCGCCTCGCGGCTGGGCGCCACCATCGGCGAGTTGCGCCTGCACAGCATGTTGAACAAAGCAATCGACGCAGAGCCCGCCCGATCCGGTGCGACTATCGCCTTGCGCGAACTGGAAAGCCACCTGACAGAACAACGCATACGCGGGTGTCAATGGCTAGCCGGCGATGCGCCAACCGTGGCCGACATCGCCTGTTTTCCCTACACCGCGCTAAGCCCCGATGCCGGCATTGAACACGACCCGTATCCCGCAATTCGCAGCTGGCTACACGCGCTGCGCAGTTTGCCCGGTTTCGTCACCATGCCAGGTATCTACGAGTTGCACGAAGAGCGCGATCCCGGCCCGCACGCCGCAAAAGTCATCGCAAGCGGGGCGATCGAATGAGCAGCACACTGTTCAAGGGCTGCGACGCGATTGTCAGTTGCGATGCCAGCAACCGCGTGCATCGCCACGCCGATCTACTCGTCACCGGCCCATCAGTGGTGCGTATCGATGCCGATATCCCCGCCTCTGATCTTCCGCCCGATACCACCGTCATCGATGCCACCGGCCACTTTATATACCCCGGGCTGATCAATACCCACCATCACTTTTTCCAGTGTTTTGTGCGCAATCACGCTCATCTGGACTGGACAAAACTCTCGGTACTCGAATGGCTGGATAAAATCTATCCGCTGTTTTCGCGGCTGGATGAAGACTGTTTTTACCATTCAAGCATCGCCGCTATGGGCGAGCTGATCAAACATGGCTGCACCACGGCGTTTGACCACCAGTACAATTTTCCACGCCACGCCGGCAAGTACCTGATCGATCGCCAGTTCGATGCCGCCGACAAGCTTGGAATGCGATTTCACGCCGGCCGCGGCTGTAACACGCTGCCAAAATCCGAGGGCAGCACCATCCCGGATGAGATGCGCGAGAACACAGATGAATTTATCGCCGACTGCACACGATTGATCGAACACTTCCACGATCCGGCGCGTTACAGTATGCGTCAGGTCGCGCTCGCGCCCTGTCAGCCGGTCAACTGTTACTCTGCCACCTTTACCGAGTCCGTCGCGCTGGCGCGCGCCAGCGACGTGCTGCTGCACAGCCATGTTGGCGAGGGTGAAAGCGAAGTCATTCGCGAGCGCACCGGTATGCGCACCGTTGACTGGTGCGAATCGATCGGGTTTGTCGGGCCAGATGTCTGGCTCGCGCACTGTTGGGAACTAAACGGTGCCGAAATCGACACACTCAGCCGCACCCGGACTGGTGTCTCGCACTGTCCAGAGCCCGTCTATCTGGTGGGCGCAGAAGTCACACCGCTGGCACAGATGCAGGCCGCCGGTGTGCGCATCGGGCTGGGTGTCGACGGCGCCGCATCGAATGACAACTCCAACCTCATGCACTGTATCCACAGCGCCTATATGCTGCAGGCGCTGGTTGCATCGCAACATGACTTTGCGGTGCCGGACCCGCACACCTTTCTGCACTATGCCACGCGCAGCGGTGCCGATCTTCTGCGCCGTCCTGACCTGGGCTCGCTGGCGACAGGTCAGGCGGCCGATCTTTTCATGCTCGATACCCGCAAGGTGGAATATATCGGTGCCACCCACGATCCACAGAGCCTGATTGCCAAGGTCGGCATCACCACACCAACGGATCTCACCATGATCAACGGTCGTATCGTCTGGCGCAACGGTGAGTTTCCAGGGCTCGATGAGCAACAGATGGTTGCCGAGGCACAGGCACACGTCGAGCGCGTGGTATATGCAAACCTTTAGGCCACTCTGCCACTTTATTAATCAACCCGGAGAGAGATAGCGATGAAACGCTTGACGACAATGCTGGCCGCGATGGCCACTACTGGTATTTTATTCAGCTCTGCCATCAGGGCGGAGACCCTTGAGATCGGTGTGCTGCTGCCCTCGCCGATCGCCGATGTCGGCTGGTCACATGCACTGAACGAGGGAATCGCCGCGGTCAAGGAGAAGTATGGCGACAAGGTGAATGTCAGCACGATTGAAAATATTCAGGAAGGCCCGGACGCCGATCGCATCATGAACAAAATGGTCGGTGACGGCCACGAGTTCCTGCTACTCGGTTCATTCGGCTATATGAACGCCGGTCTGAAGCTCGCCAAGCGCAACCCGGAGCGCACCTTTTTGCACGCCTCCGGCTACAAGACCGCCAAGAACTTTTCACCGTTCACCGCCAAATACTACGAAGGCGCCTACCTGATGGGCATGGCTGCAGCGGAGCTGACCAAAACCAAAAAGCTGGGCGTGGTGTCCGCGTTCGCGATACCTGAACTGATCTCGACCATCAATGGCTTCACGCTCGGCGCGCGCAGCGTGGATCCGGAAGTGACCGTCGATGTGATTTGGATCAACTCCTGGTTTGATCCTGCCAAGGCACAGGATTCCGCCAAGGCGCTGCTCGCCGGTGGTGCCGACGTGTTGTTCTCAAACGCGCAAGACACCCCATCTGTTGTGACTGTCGGCGAAGAGTCCGGCGCCTATGTGTTCAACCTCAACAGCTCGATGAAGGAATACGCACCGACAAAATACCTGGGTGTGGTCAAGACCGACTGGGCGCCCTTTTTCGTCGCCTCGGTGGATGCCCATCTGGCCGGCAACTTCGAGGGCAAGAACGAGTGGCTGGGCATGAATGATGACGTCGTTGTGGTCGAGGACTGGAGCTCGGACATCAGCAGCGACATGATGGCGCGCATCGAGGCAATGCATGAGGAAATCGCATCGGGTGCCCGCCACGTCTACGACGGGCCACTGGTCAATCAGGAAGGCAAAGAAGTGATTCCGGCTGGCGAACGACTTGAAGATGGCGCCATTCTCGGCATGGACTGGCACGTGCAGGGCGTTAACTCACCGCTGCCGAAGTAACTTCTGATCACCGGGTGCCGCGTGCCGCACAGGCACCGGCACTCGCAGCTACCGACCCCACCATGTCCTCATCGCCTGCGCTGCTGTCGCTGCGCCACATCACCCGGCGCTTTGCGTCACTCGTCGCCAACGACGACATCAGCCTCGACGTACACGAGGGTTCGATTCACGCCATTCTGGGTGAAAACGGTGCCGGCAAGTCAACGCTGATGAAACTCGTCTACGGCTTGCTGCAAAGCGACTCTGGCGAGATGCACTGGCGTGGTCAACCGGTCCACCTGCGTAATCCGGCGGCGGCGCGGCGGCTCGGCATCGGCATGGTGTTTCAGCATTTTTCGCTGTTCGAGACGCTCAGCGTGGTGGAGAATATTTCACTGACGATTCCGGGGCGTCGGCACGATCTGGCTGAACGCATTCGCGCCATCGGCGAGCGGTTTCAACTGCCGGTCGAGCCGGCAGCACATGTGCATTCACTATCCGTTGGCGAGCGTCAGCGCGTTGAGATCATTCGCTGTCTGATGCAGGACTTAAAGCTGCTGATTCTCGATGAACCAACCTCGGTACTGCCGCCGCAGCACATCGGCGCGCTGTTCGATGCACTGCGAAAACTGCGCGATAGCGGCGTAGCCATATTGTTTATTTCGCACAAACTCGAAGAAATACGCGAGCTGTGTGATACCGCCACGGTGTTGCGCGCCGGACGCGTGGCCGGCACCGTCGACCCCACGGCCGTCAGCGCGCGCGATCTCGCCACAATGATGATCGGCCGCGAGGTCACATCGATCAGCGCCCAGTCAGCCAGACAAAAAAGTGCCACACCCGTGCTCGCGTTGAACTCGGTCTCGGTCGCCAGCAGCGATCCGTTTGGCACGCACCTCGATCAGATCGACCTGCAGGTACACGGCGGCGAAATCGTCGGCATTGCCGGGGTATCCGGCAACGGGCAGCGCGAGCTTGCGCGGCTGATCTCCGGCGAGCTGGTTGAAAAGCGCTTGCCGGCGGCAGCGATTCAGATGATGGGCCAGCCGGTAACACATCTCGACGCCGCAGAACGCCGTGCACTCGGATTTGCCTTCGTGCCCGAGGAGCGGCTTGGCCGCGGCGCAGTACCCGCACTGGCACTGACAGACAATTCCCTGCTCACGGCGTTTACCAAGGGTTTGCTCAAGCGCGGCTTTGTGCGTCGCAACAAAACCCGCCAGTACACCGAGCGCTGTATCGAGGAATTCGATGTGCGCTGCAGTGGCACCGATGCCACCGCGGCATCACTCTCGGGCGGCAATCTGCAAAAATTCATCATCGGCCGTGAACTGATGCTGACACCGGGATTGCTGTTTGTCGCCCAACCGACCTGGGGTGTGGATATCGGTGCGGCAACCGCGATTCGCCAGCGACTGCTTGACTTGCGCGATGCCGGTATCGGTGTGCTGCTGGTGTCCGAGGAACTGGAGGAACTTTTCGAAGTCACCGATCGCCTCTACGTCATTAATAAAGGTCGATTGACATCGTCGCTAGAGACGCGCGAGGTGACGCCAAACGATATTGGTGAATACATGATCGGGCATTTGCACACAGACGATAATCGCCGTGCCAGTTAGACTCGAACGCCGTGACCGCGCATCGCGTGCGATGCTGTTGGCCACCCCGCTGATCGCCGTGGTGCTATCGACCATTGCAAGCTCCCTGTTGCTGTTGATCCTCAACAAGCCGGTACTGCAAACGCTGCATTCATTTTTTATCGCCCCGTTCGCCAACTTCTATTCGATCACCGAGATCTTTCTCAAATTCGGGCCACTGCTGTTAATCGCACAGGCGCTGGCGGTTGGCTTTCGCGCCAAGGTCTGGAACATCGGTGCCGAGGGGCAGATGATCATCGGTGCGATTGCCGCCACCGCTGTGCCGGTCTACTTTGTCGACAGCACCTCTGGCTGGTTGCTGCCCGCGATGATCGTACTCGGCGCGCTGGGTGGCATGGCCTGGGCGGCGATTGCGGCATTTTTGAAAACGCGTTTTAACGCGAACGAAATCCTTGTCACCCTGATGCTGACCTCGATCGCGCTGCAGCTGCTCTACTACCTGCTGCTCGGGCCGTGGAAAGATCCAATGGGTTTTAACTTTCCACAGACTGTGATGTTTCAGGATGAGGCGCTGTTCAGCCCGTTGTTTTCCGGCGTGCGGCTGAACACATCGATCGCGATCCCAATACTTTTTACCATTGTCATCTGGCTGTTTATGGAGCGCCATTTCGGCGGCTTCAAACTGGTGGTCGGTGGCATGGCGCCAGAGGCGGCCGGCTATGCCGGTTTCAGCGCAAAGCGCGCGGTCTGGGTGAGCCTGCTGCTGGCAGGCTTCGCCGCCGGGCTCGCCGGCATGAGTGAAGTCGCGGGGCCGATCGGACAGCTACAGCGTTCGGTGACTTCGGGCTATGGCTACTCGGCGATCATCGTCGCCTATCTGGGCGCGCTCAATCCACTGGGCATTGTGTTTGCCGCGTTCTTCGTCGCAGTACTGCAAATTGGCGGTGACGTCGCGCTGGTATCAGCCAATTTACCCATCAGCGCCGTGCACGTTTTTCAGGGGCTGTTGCTGATCTTCTATCTGGCGGCCTACACGCTGGTGAATTACCGGTTTCGTTCGACACACAGTCCGATCGCCCACGAGCCCACCACATGAGCGCGAACGCGTGAGCACACTGGAATTTTTTCTCGCCGGCACCTTCAGTGCGGCCACCATATTTCTACTTGCAGCACTCGGCGAGCTGGTGGCGGAAAAATCCGGCGTGCTGAACCTGAGTGTCGAAGGCATGATGGCGGTGTCGGCCGCGGTCGGGTTCGTCGTTACCTACGAAACCGGCAGCCACGTGCTGGGTTTTGTCTTGGCGGGATTGGCCGGTGTAATGATTTCACTGGTATTTGCCGTCACCGCAATTACGTTTCTCGCCAACCAGGTCGCCTCGGGCCTCGCGGTGGGGATACTCGGGCTGGGTCTTTCAGCTCTAATCGGACGCGACTACGAAAGCCTGACGATTGCCTCTACCGCAGGTTTGAGTATCCCGGTGCTAAGTGAATTGCCGCTACTTGGCCCGGTATTGTTTCAACAGAACCTCGTCGTCTATCTGACTTTTGCGCTGGCCGTTGCGATTGGTATGACACTGAAGTACACCCGTCTGGGCCTCGCCATTCGCTCAGCTGGTGAAAATCCGCACGCCGCACAGGCACTTGGATTTCCGGTGTTTTTAATTCGCTACGGCGCAGTGGCGTTCGGCGGCCTGCTGGCAGGTTTTGCCGGCGCCTATGCATCGACCATCTACACACCGCTGTGGGCCGACGGCATGATCGCCGGCCGCGGATGGATTGCCGTGGCACTGGTCGTGTTCGGCACCTGGAAGACCGGCCGCATCGCATTTGGCGCACTGCTGTTTGGCATGGTATCACTTGGTGAATTGATCGCGCAGTCAATGGGAGCAGCCATACCGTCGCAACTATTATCCAGCCTGCCCTATATCGTCACTATCGTCGTGCTCGCCGCCATTTCAACCAACCGCGCGCGGATGAGGCTGCATGCGCCGTTCTCGCTGGGCGAGACGTTTGATGGAACTGAAGGACGCTAAGCGGTACAGGCCTCTACCGGCTGAACTACAGCAAATCTTCTGTTGAGAGATCTGACGCGACAGCCAGCCTCCATGCCTTGCTGATGCGGCGGGTTTCCAGTGTGCGGGTTGTCCGCTGTGACTGGAACACCGGGGTAACCCGACGCGTGAGCGAGGATGCCTAGCGCTGCCTTGCTGACGCAACGCGTTTCCATTGAGCGGGTTGTCCGCTGTGATTGAAACAACCAGGTAATCCTATGCGTGAGCGAGGATGTTTTGCACTCCCTTGCTGACGTGACGGGTTTCCATTGACTCGGGCAGCCGATGCGGTAGCGAAACCGCCGCCACGATCACAGCTGTATCTAACAGCTAACTCTATCGCCAGACTATCTAATACTGGACTTTCCAGAACAGTCTGAACGAGCTGAGCCCACTAAACACCCATTCGCACCTTCGATATCCTTCTCAAAAGACAATCGTGGGTCGCACGCAGCTCCCAGCGTTTAAAACGATTCCAGCACGAGAAGGCTCTAATGGTAATGGACAACAATCTATCACGGCGATCGGTCATCAAGGCGGCGATGGGCGCCAGTGTTATCAGTGCCGGCTTTGCACGATCCGGTGTCGCAGCAACCAGCGACACGCAAGTCGACAATCCGAAAGGATTGATATCGGTTTACCGGTTGAACGGTCTAACCCTGCACAGCTACATGGCCCCGAGCTCACATGCCGCAGTCACAACGCAGATAATCGAAACATCAAACCATCTGCATATCATCGATGCGCAGTTTGGCCAGCAAATGGCGAACGAGGCGCGTCACTACGCCAATTCACTCGGCAAACCGATCGCGTCAGTGTATCTCTCTCACTGGCACCCCGATCACGTGCTTGGCATATCGCAATTCAGTGGCATCCCCTTTTTAACCACCCCCGACATCGCCGACGACTGTGAAAAACACAAAGGCACCTACGTCAACCGCAAGCAACAGTTTAAGGACGACACGCCATTGACCCTTCCGGTCGGGGAACTGCCAATAGGCGAAGGAAGCTGGGATGGTGTCCCGGTTATCATTGCGCAAGTTGACAACTGCGAATCAGAACACGCATTGACCTTTCATTTTCCCGAAGCCGGGTTAATGATCGTACAGGATCTGATGTTCAACAATGCCCACGCCTTCCCCATGGGAAATCACCCGAACTGGATAGAGAAACTGGAGTCGGTCCGAAATACCGAAGCGTTGCGACTGCTGGGCTGTGGCCATGGTCTACCGGCAACACCGGGGGCAGTCTCCGATTCCATTGCCTATCTTAATTTCCAGAAGCAAGTGTTCGGCACCGCAAAGGATGCGGAAAGTGCAATAGCCGCACTGCAAACACAGTTCCCCAGCTACGAAGGGCAAAGTGCTTTGAGATTCGTCAACGCTTTATACAAGTGATTGGGGAATTGCGGGCTTTGCTCCACCGCCGGTTTTCAACTGTACGGGCAGCCGTTGCATCACAGCGCGCGTGTCAAACCGCGTTAACGAGCAGGCGGGAGGGCGACCAGCGTACCAGGCGGGTTTTGGCTGTGCTGATGAATTGTTTGATTGCCAATCCGCAGCCTGTGCTACTGCGCTTCCACTTTTAATCCGCTCGATGGGCTAGATGACAGTGCCAAAGCCCAAACCCCATGCCAGGTAGGTATAGTGTCGTCCTGGCCGATTTCGGAATACGCGCCGTCGTTGAACCAGAACATTTTCTCATTCAATACGTTTGCCTGGTTCGCCTCTTGTAAAGAGCAGCCGTCCGTCCCGGAGCAGACTCCAGAATCAGAGTAGACCGTCGCGTCTCCTAATTTGAAGTCACTAAAGCCAGGTTTTCCCAACATGTGCCAGGACGATGAGCCCGATATCGATTGTATCTGCATTTGAGTGCAATTCATCAGTCCATCGCGACAGTCCTGCCCATCGACCAGAAAGCTGCCCTCAGGTAAAGCCAGCGTAACATCCTCATCAGTTGTCTGTATAAACCAGTAGCCAACGCCGGGTTGCAGCGGCTCCGTAAGCGATACTTCGAAGTAGGCTCTCTCGGTCGAGTCGTACTTGTAGACAATCCAATCGTAACCAATGTTTTGTGAACCATAGCTGCCGGGCTCCAGCTTGCCGGCAAACAACGCAGCGAGCGTGCTTTCGTTTTCTTTGAGATTTGCCGGAAGACTGATCAATTGCCATTTGCCATGCGGCAATACTCGCCTGCCGTTCCCGGGTTTGGATGAATCAACGACCATAAAGCGGGTATCTATATAGTCGACATCGTTAGCGGATACGCGGAGAGACCACTCACCAGTCTGCGTTGTCGACTGCAACATGAACGTGCGCAACGTCCACCAGAACTGGACTTCGTCGTATTCGAATTGGGAAGACCATTCAATGTTTCCCTGCGGGTCTATCCATTTGACTTCGCCTATGTCCCCGGTGGTAAATCCGTGCAGGGCTTGCCAGAAATAGACAAACTGCAAGCCGCGTTGCAGATCAAAAACATCTGCTTGCACCGGCCGATCGACATACTCTTGCAACGTGGGATTGCTTGCTACGATGCCATAGTCCATCGCCCCGGGAACTGAGCCAGCGTAGGGAAGCGGGTCGCGCCACCAGTAGTCGGGCTGTAGGTAAGTTTCAACTGCTCTAAAGTTAGAATCGGTGACTTCGAAATGAAGATGCGGATCAGTGGAATATCCGGAACTCCCCACTTCGCCGAGCAACTGGCCTGCAGCCACCCTGTCACCCACGCGAACCAGAATTGAGTTTTTCTTGAAGTGCCAGTAATCCGTAACTACGCCGTTATCGTGCAAAATGGCGACAAAATTGCCATTGACGTCCTCGGGAAAAGGCAGCACCTTCGACCATCGATCAAACTCGCCGTCGCGCATCGCAATGACGAGACCGGCCGCAACTGCATGAACGGTTACCCCTTTGTCCATTGCAGCGAAATTGGGCAACGTATAGTCGATCCCATAGTGGCCATCGTAGGTGAAACCACCACCAGCCCAATCCCGGATTTGCCCATCCTCATCATCGAGATCGACATAGTTGACGATGGTCCAGTCGATATAGGGCACGCCACCAATTGGAGAAAGAAAATCCTGAGCATGGGCAATGCTGACAGAACCCGCGGTTACAGCAAGGGATAGATAAACTGCTTTTACCATCGTAAACTCTCTGAAACATGGTGTGGTACGACTATTCTGAACACTCAAGCGATTGTGACAACATACATACCCACCTGTGTGCGGTTGCAACCCAGACAGGGGGCAGACTTCGCAGCGGCCGGCAAGCGCGCTGACAGCATAGCATCACCTGTTAGCCAGAATTGCCCACTAGTTCCCTATCTACCAGCGCCAGCCAGTAGCCAACACCATAGACAATGGCTGCATCATTGAAATTGTAATCGGGATAGTGAAGTTTGCCCGACGCGTGATGATCGCTTGCCGTCCCCATCCAGATATAGTTGCCGGGCCGCTGGTTCAGCATGAACGCAAAGTCCTCCCCGGCCATGCAGGGCTGGTGTTCCCGAATAATTTGCTGCTCTCCAACCAGTGTGCCGGCTATGTCTGCTGCAACGTCAGCTTCTTCAGGCGGATTGATTGCCGGCGGATAGTTCTTGCGATAGTCGATGATTGCCTCGGCACCAAAACCCTTTGCTATACCATCGGCGAGCGTTCGAATACGATCCTCGGCCTGATCTCGCACAGCATCGTCAAAATAGCGCACTGATCCGCCAATCACGGTTTCGTCCGGCATGATCACATAGGCATCCGATCCCTTAAACATCGACACGCCAATCGTCGCGGTCTCGTGCG